>JAUVYV010000036.1 GCA_030602885.1 Phycisphaerales bacterium | reverse complement strand
CTGAGATCTCGGTGGCTACACTCTATCCTTAATCCGTGATAATCCGTGAAAATCCGTGGTTTGAACCTTTTTTTTGTTACTTCGTGTCTTAGTGGTGAAAACCCGCGATTAAAAACTCTTTACCTCACTCTTCGCCTGCCCCAGACTCCGTTCAGCCGGTCAAAAATAGTCCCGGCCCGCCCCTGGGCCCAAGCCCGTGTAATCCTCCACCGCTATCCCCATCGACTACGCAATCACTTCCCTGACTCAAACCAACATTCGTCCACCCAAACCAAAAACAAAAAACAATCACCTCTCTCAGTGTAATCCGCGATTAAACCAATTCTCAGAATCTTCGTGCCTTCGGGACTTGGTGGTGAACCAAAATTTCACTTGACATCTAACTTCCCATGAAGTATAATACCCAGCTAACATATAGAAAGTGAATACAGTATCAAAAAATCGGAGGTTTTGAGCTTGGCTCAGGGGGCCTGTGAATGTTTGTTCAGTCAGCGAATACAGTGAGCAACGCCCACGTGGACGAAGGCGAAGGGCCTGCGGACAAACCACGTTTGGAGCAAGGCCTTCGACGAGTACACCTGCTGACTGAACCCCTCTGTGCTCTCGGCGTCCTCGGCGGTAAAAAATCCGTGTTAATCAGTGTCCAAAAATCAACACCTTTTTATGCAAAACAAACCCAATTTTCAAGCGACCCGAGCCCGTCGAGGGTCGCACAGACCCCGCACCCATCGTGGTGCCGGGCCCAGTTCGACCCCGCAATACGCGATACGCAATACGCAATACGAACCCAATCTGCCGTTAAAAAAACTCAGCATGCCAGGCATGCTTCAACCAGCCAGAGACCAGCGACGAGAGACGAGAGACGACTTTATACTATTAGTTTTTCTAATAGTAAGGCCCCAAAATCTTCCAAAGAATTCTCTCAAAACCCCCTTTTTTTCGCGTTTTTTTGCCTTTTCACTGCCATTTTTCGCAGATTTTTTCAATTTTTTTCAAACTTTCGCACGTTTCGCCGCACGCGAAAACCCGCCCCGTTTGCCCCTCTCGACCCCGAATTCCCCCTTCCCACCCATTCCCCCACCCCCCTTTTTGCCCTCTTCTAACCCCTTTTTAACCCTACTATAAGCTATACTTATACTACCCCCCTACGCAGACCGCCACCGCACCATAATCCCGGAATTCTTCGCAACTGACCCCTGTGATAGGGCTATTTCTTACTCTGCTGGAAGACCTTAAACGTGTTTTTCCCCGCCTGTTTTGCCGTGTACAGTGCCTGGTCCGATCTGCTGGTTATGTCTTCCGGGCTGCTGTCCGCGTCATACTGGCCGAGGCCGATGCTAACGGATACGGCGATGTCGTCCTTCTCCCAGCTTATCGGCGTCCTTGCCACGGCATTGACAATACGCTCTGCCACAACAGCAGCGTCGGCGAGCGAAGTATTCGGCAGTATCACAGCAAACTCATCGCCCCCGTACCGGGCCGCCACGTCAATCTGTCTTATCGAGTGTCTTATCCGCTCGCTGATTTCCGCAATTACCCTGTCGCCGGCCCTGTGCCCATGCTGGTCGTTTATTGCCTTGAGATTATCGATATCAATCATAATCAACGATATCTGCCCACCATAACGGCGTGACCGCCAGAGCTCATTTTCCAAAACCTCGTAGAACGTCTTGTGGTTTATCAACGCGGTAAGCCCGTCGGTCCTCGCCTGCCGCTGTATCTTCTCGAATAGCTTGATATTGCCAATCGACGCACCTACGAGCTGGCTGACCAGCTCAACAAGCGCGACATCTTCACAGGTGAATTTCTCTGCGCCAACCTTGTCCGCCAGGTTCAAAACCCCCACCACCCTGTCCTGACACACCAGAGGAGCAATGATACAGGTCTTTGTCCTATAATTGTCGGCGAAAAGATGCTGCGATTTCTTTATCACAGGGTTCTTATACCTGTCGATATCATCCACTTGTATCAGCTTTTTGCTTCTTACTGCTATACCCATCAGCGAAGGCGGGTTCTGATGCGGGGAGACTATCTTATTGATAAGAAAGAGGTGATTGCACTTCTGTAGATGCAGCACGTTGTTGGCCTCGTCAAGAACGTACAACGAGGCAAACCTGGCACGCAGCAGCTTGGGAATCTTGTTTACGCATATACCGGCTATTCGCTCGATGTCCAGGCAGTTAATCTGCCTTGCCAGCGGTGTAATCTGCTGGAGCATCGAAATGCCGCCGACGGCCCCGTCGGCAGTGTTATCGGAACTTTTGCGGCTACGTCCCATATTTCCAGGCAATCCGGCTTTTCACGTGCTGCCGAACCATCGGCAACTGTTCGCCAATCGTGATAATCTCATCTTGTCCGTGTCTGTGTATCGGAGATTTCGCAGGCCGCGTTCTGCAAAACATTTCAGCCACCGCCGAAAACACAGAAAATATTGAAAAAACTTTAAAAAAAAGTTGACAGGGTTGTGAATGTGTTTTACGTTTTGCAAAATGTAAAAGATATTTGGCCTGTCTGGCAGGAACAGAGGTGCTCGCAGACAAACGGATTGTCACGAGCGAAAGAATTGTCGCGGACGAACGGGTTCGCGAGAACAAAAGGGTTGTCGCAGACAAAAGGGTTGTCGCGGACGAACGGGTTCGCGAGAACAAAAGGGTTGTCGCAGACAAAAGGGTTGTCGCAGACAAAAGGGTTGTCGCAGACAAAAGGGTTGTCGCAGACAAAAGGATTCTCACAAACAAACGGATTGTCGCAGATGAAGGGATTCTCGCAGGCGAATGGTTCCGGCAGACAAGAGACTCTGAGAGGTAAGATTTGCCGGGAGAGGCGAGAGTTTGAGAGACATGAGATCATCGGAGACGGCGGCGCCCTTTTGAAGACAGAGGCATTGTTAGTGAAGGCAGCGAAACCATTGAAAAGAAGCTGGGTTCCCGAAAGCGTATCGACGGGAAGTTCAATCGGACCAAGGGACACGAGATTAAGACGGGGTGTAAGCTGACATGTGGTATTTTGACCGGCGGCTTTTGATGATTGGGAACTGGAGGAAGTGACATTGGCGATGCGGTCAACAGTTAAAGGTTCTTCTTTGCAGGCACCCGCCAAGCTTTATCGCATCGGCGAGTTAGTCCGCTATAGCCCCTTCTCAAGGCAGACCATCCACAACTACACAATAATGGGACTTATTCACGAAGTAGAGTGGACCGAAGGCGGTCACCGGCTGTACGACGAGTCGGTGTTTGAAAGACTGTCAAGGATTATCGAGCTCAGGAAGACGAAGAGTCTGTACCAGATAAGACAGGTTTTTGGAAAGGACACAAGCGAAAGGGAGAAAAGACAGTACTGACGTACAATAGCGGTCAGTTGCGGGAAGTATCAAGTAAAGATGCAGCAGACTCTAATATCCGGGCAGTGTGCATTTTAGTTGTTCTGTGACTGGGGGATGCAGGGAAGGAGTAGAATACGCAGGGATGAACAGTCGGGTCGCAATACTCATAGTTAGTGAGTTCTGTCGATTATTCGTGTTTGCTAATGCGGCAGACTTGCGTCCTGACGGGGGGTGCAAATGAATCATACTGCGGTCGTAACAGACAATGTAACCGAAGCGTTGATAAAGATCATCGAATTCACACAGACTCGCCAGAAGGTTCTGACGCGGAATGTAAATAACATGCACAGTGCCGGTTTTGTTCCGAAGGATTTGCCGGTTGACGAGTTTTCAAAGCTTATGCACGAGGCGATCGAGGAACACATGCGCAGTCAAAGACTTCTGCTGCGAGACGGCTCAAATGTCAAGTTCGGGCCTATGGGCAGCTTTGAGGTAATGCCCATAGCCGACGAATATGCAAGGCAGCTCCTCGAAGAAAATCGCGACGAGTACCTAAAACTGCAAATAGACAAGCTGCTGGAGAATTCCCTGAACCAACGGATTGCAGTGGAGATTCTGAGACAAAAACTGGGTGATGAGCTGAACTTTCCACTAAATCTGAACTGACGCCAAGAAGGCGAAGATTCGGCCAGACAGGAGAGATATCGTTGGAAGTGCAGAGCGTAAACAGAACGGCCCGGCTTGAGCAAGTAACCGGCAAATGTCGGCAGCAGGCAATAATAGTAGCGATAACAAGCGGCAAGGGCGGCGTCGGCAAGACCAATATTGCAGCAAACCTGGCAGTCTGCCTGGCTGCGTGGCGGCAGAAGGTTGTGCTGTTCGATGCGGATTTGTCGCTTGCCAATCTCGATGTCGTTATGGGTCTGAACAGCAGATACAACATTGGCCATGTTCTGCGAGGCCAAAAGAGCATCGACGAGATCATTCATACGGGACCTGGCGGCTTGAGTGTGGTTTGCGGCGGGTCCGGGCTTGAGCAACTGGCCGATCTAAATGAGTTTCAGCGACAGCGGCTGTTAGCGGAGCTTGCAAAACTACAGGGCAGCTCAGAGATAATCATAGTCGACACTGCCGCAGGAATCTCGAAATCGGTTATTGCCTTCTGTCTTGCCAGTGACCATACGCTGGTCGTCACAACGCCGCAGGCAACAGCCATGACCGACGCCTATGCCACAACCAAGGTGTTGTCGAAGAACCACTACCCCGGCCACATCAGTGTCGTTGTAAATATGGCAGAGTCGATATCGCAAGGCAGAGAGACTTACCGGCACATGGCCTCTGTTGCAAAGAGATTTTTAGACAGGCATCTATACGATGCGGGCGTGATACTCAGAGACGAGCAGCTCAATCATGCAGTTCGAATGCGAAAACCGGTCGTATTGGCGTATCCAAAAGCCAATGTCAGCAAATCACTGGCCTCATTGGCGAGAAAGCTGAGTAGTGACTTGCCGGCGGAGTCGGATGGCAAGGGATTCTTCAGAAAAGTAGTTGATTTCTTTCTCTAAAGTTGTCGGCCAAAAGACCGATAAGAAGATTTGAACAATGGTGTTGCCGTGTGCGGAAAGGGCAAGAAGCTAAAGATTATAAGACCTTCAGCGAGGCCTTCTTGAATTTGTTGGAATCGCAGAACCTAGGCCCTGCTGCAACAAGGGGCTGATTTCATGGAGGAAAGCTGTGAAGACCAAACAACAACTCGACATCGACCAAGTATGGGGGCAATTCCACAAGACACATGACGACTGTTCCCGCAATTCGCTAATGGAGCATTACAGATACCTTGTGCGATACGCTGCCGAACGATTACACAGTAAACTGCCGGACAAGGTCGAGCTGGACGACCTGATAAGCGCAGGGATCTTCGGGCTGATGGACGCCATTGACGCATATGACCCTGCCAGGGGCGTTAAATTTGAGACCTACTGTTCGCCGCGTATCAGAGGTTCGATCCTTGACGAGCTGCGGAGTATGGACTGGGTGCCGCGTCTGGTTCGCGCCCGGGCCCACCAACTGACAAAGGCGAAGCAATCCCTCGAGGCACATCTCGGGCGTAAGCCGCTCAAAGAGGAGCTGGCTGAAGAGCTGGATATGAATATGGAGGAGTTTAACCGGCTCCAGCAGGATGCAAATGCTATCGGGCTGGTTTCGCTCGATACTCAGTACAGCGACGACGAAACCGAAAAGGACATTCGTGAAATAGATGTAATCAGCGACAGGAAAAGCGAGTCTCCGCCTACGGAAGCACAAAAGAGAGATCTGAAAGAGCTACTAACAAAAGGGCTGACGCGAGCTGAGCGACTGATTGTTGTGCTTTACTACTATGAAGAGATGACGATGAAGGAGATTGGGGCAACACTGGATTTGTCCGAATCTCGTGTCTCACAGATGCACTCGTCGATCATGGCACGACTCAAAGCACAACTCAACACCCGCAAGAGAGAATTCGGGAGCTAAGCATCGCCGACGTTATAACTGCCTATAACAAGGATATTGTCCACGATGGTTCTCCGCTAACTAACCAACCGGGTATTACTGCACGCGATAATGGCAATTGCAAGAACGAGCGTTCCAAGACCTGCCGCCAGAAGTCTGCGAGTCTTAGGCGACGTGTTGGCCCACTCACCCTGCGCGAAGCCCCACCCATTGGCTATTGTTATCGATAAAGCAATAAACACCGACCACCCTATTATGGTACCCCAGTCACCCATTTTCTCTGCGCCTGCACCGTATATGATGAAGCTGCCAATCCACATCAGCGAGACCAGGGCCATGAGAATGAAGTTTTTCAGAAATCCCGGATTGGCATATTCTCTGAAGGAGCGGTTCTTCACGAACAGGTAGCCGCAGTAAATCAGATTTGCCACAGCCCCGGCAGTGAACACCAGAGCAAACACGGGATTTGAAGCCCACCTCTCGGGCGTCTGTAACTGCTTGGCGATTTCTATGAGCGGTCTGCCTCTGTCGAGTCCTACGTTCGAGAAGCATGAGAACACGCCTGCTGCAATACATATCAAGAGCCCGAGCTTCATCGAAGCTTTGGAAAACTGTGTGATCTGGCCGCTCCTTTGGCCCTGCTCGGTTTCTTTTCTGACCCCTGCCATTCCGAAGACAACGATACCCACAAGCATCACTCCAAGGCCGACCAACACGACCAACCCCCTGGCCTTGAAGAATTGGTCGCCCTGTCCAAGCGCCATAGGTATTACCGCCCCCAGTGTGAGCACCAGTCCCATTATTACCGAATACCCAAGAGCAAAACCCACCGCTGCAATCCCAAGTCCAAAGCAAACGGCGCCGATTCCCCATAAGAGCCCGAACGTTGCAGGTGTAAAGAGTTCCTTAGCCGAGGCTGTGGAGTAGATATCACTCAAGGCAGGGACGGTTGACACTGCAAAAATCCAGTTGAACAGAACCATCGCCAGAATGCAGAAGACGGCCCAGGAGTTCTCCCACTTCCATCCCTTCACATACGACATCGGCACCATGAAACATCCCTGAAACACCGAAGCCGCCATCACGACTAACAACCCCAACACAAACTGACTCATCGGCTCTCTCCTTAATCGTCGGGATTACTGTGGCTCCACATCGACTACACAACGGAAACCTATTGTAGAACATCTGTCCAGCCCCGGCCACATCCGGATAAATTTTGTGTGGTGATTACAGGGCTTGGGGCCGCCCTGAACGTACCAGTCGCTTCCCTCGGCGTTGAAATAGCTGCCGCCGCGAATTATAATAAATCTCGTATGGCCGTCATCTCGACAGCTCTCTGTCCATTCCCAGACGTTGCCGGCCATGTGATAACAGCCATAGGGACTCCGGCCTTCCGGGCAGGAATGAACCGGCAGCGTCCTGTCACCGGTGGTGTTGCACTTGTTGGGGTCAAATTCATTTCCCCAGGGCCAAATGCGTCCGTCGGTTCCCTGCGCTGCCAAATGCCACTCCGGCTCGGTCGGCAGCCGTTTGCCGGCCCATTTGGCATAAGCGCGGGCATCATCGATATCGACATAGACCACCGGATGTTCAGCCAATTCCGAAGGCATCTTTCCATTGGGCCAGTGTTTGAGAAAATTCTCGGCATGTTCAGGTCGATATCCGGAGCTCTCAAGAAACTGTTTGAATTGAGCATTGCTCACCTCCGCAGCATCGATGAAGAACGGGTTTACCTCCACTTCGTAATCGTGCAGGCCCTTCATCTGCCAGCCGAACAAGGATTCAGCCCATTTTTCTTCGGGCGTCCCCGGGTCCGGGTAACAGCCGCACTCGCGCGCCCTGTGTCGTATTGTCATTCTGAATTTTCCCCCCGGGACAAAAGCCATACCCGGCAAATCTTGGTCTGCGGATACCGGTTTCGTTCGCTTCACCGGCTCCGGTTCGATAACGGAGCGGGCGTGATTTCTGCCATCGACCTTTGGGATATGTTGGCCGGCAAGTTGTCGCTGGCAGTCCAGCAGCTCTTTTAGTGACGGGTCAACGTCGGACTTGTTTATTGCGAGGATGCAGCCCAGCCGGTCAATCGAGCCGATCAGACTAACGTATCGGCCGTTCGGCTTTGTTGTCAGCGGCCGGCCGCTCCACAGGTCGTAGTAAACGAGGCCACTGCTGTTGTGGGAAACCTGCAGCAGTGGCCCATCCTGTATTGGTTGGCCAAGATTCAGCAGCGTGTACAAAGTGGCCTTGTCGCCGGGCCAGCGATGCGCAAACAGTGCGTCGGCAAAGGTCGGATAGAACGGGTCCCAGGCATCGCTTGTGAAGTTGTCGGCAAAATGACGAAGGATACCGACCGCCTGTCGCCAAATTCGCCTGTCCTGAATAATCCAGGGATTATACGTGCCGAAGATGTTTTCCCAGATGAGCATGCCGCTGCCGTTGAAAAAGGCCGACTCAATCTCACCGGTGTGGCTTGGATCCCAACGTCTTATCTGATACTGCATGTGGCGGGGCTCTATCCACTTGAGGCGTAACAAACACGGTGGGTCCGGCTTTTCGAGCCCCTGTGCCCAGGAGGCGCTGCACATGGCAAGCTGGGTCACGGGTGGATATATTTCCGGTACAAAGACGACGCCGGGCCGCACCTTGTCGATGGCTTCTCGCAGAACGGATGAGCCGACAGGCATTGTGTCCAGAAAAACGGCGTCGGCTTCAATGGCTTGTACCAGCTCGGCCAGGGCCTGCTCGTCGGATTTGCCTGCCCGACGGGTGCCGACGTCCCAGGGGTTGTAGTCGATGGATACCTTGACGCCGCGTTCGTACGCGCGTCGAACAAGGTCACGCAAGCCGGCAAGACCGCCGGGCATGTCCCGGTAGAAATCGAACTGATTGCGCTCGTCCACGCCAAGCCGCGGGTAGCCCTGCCAGAGTAATATCATGTCGTACCCGCCGAATTCGCGGATACCTTCGTCAAGAAATGCGTCGAGCGTGTACTCGCCTTTGTCGGGATCATAGAGCGAACGGTCGAACATAAAAGTGAAATGGCAGGAGTAGGCCTTCGCAGCCCAACCGAGGTCGCCCCGGTCATAGATGCTGCGGTCGAGTGGAACGTCGCCGCTGCGGACTCGCTGACGATGCACTCTCAGTCTCTCAAGCCACAATTGGCGGTCCTCGCCTGCCTGCGGGCCTGCAATGTAGTATTTGTTCATACGCAGGGACTTTAAAGTGGATTCGGCCGACAACACCGCCGGCACAGTAAGCAGCACGCACGCCCAGAAGATAATCGGCTCTGCCCGCTTAGTCGGTTCAAAAACGTGATATGCTCTATTCATACCGCGACTCCAATGCGTGGTTTGACGCCAAGCGCTGATTATGCCGTGTTGATGGGTAGCAATCAAGTCATATACTCCAGGGCTACTGCGGCAAAGCCAGGTCCAGGCAAACAAGTTTGATTTCACCCGGTTATATGAGTATACTACCGCGGAATTTGAAAGGACGGACGATGAGATTTACGAAGATGCACGGTTTGGGCAACGACTATGTTTATGTCAATTGCTTTGCGGAGCAAGTCGCCGAACCGGCGAAGCTGGCTCGGGCAGTCAGTGACAGGCATTTTGGCATTGGTTCCGATGGGCTTATTCTGATATGCCCTTCGGACAAGGCCGATGTGCGAATGCGGATTTTCAATGCCGACGGCTCAGAAGCTGAAATGTGCGGAAACGGCATCAGATGTGTTGCCAAATATGTCTATGACCACAGGGTTGCAAAGGCAGGCGGTTCGTACTTGGTGCCCGGTCAGGTGAGTTGTGCTGCTTCGCTGCGGGTGGAGACTGCACGTGGCATTCTGACAGTCGGCCTGACAATCGACGACAATGACAAGGTACAGCAGGTCTGCGTGAACATGGGCGAGCCAATCCTGGCACCGGAAGATATACCGGTCAATCTGCACGGTGAACAGGTTGTTGAGGAACCGATAGAAGTCGGGGGCGGCAAGCTGCTGATGACCTGTGTATCGATGGGTAATCCGCACGTGGTCTTCTTCTCCGAAAATGTTCAGGATATCGAACTCGATAAACTCGGACCACTTATTGAGAACCACGACCTGTTTCCAAACCGCATAAACGTCCATTTTGTGCGCGTCGAAAACCCCAGCGAGCTAACAATTAGAACATGGGAGCGGGGCAGTGGAATCACCTTAGCGTGTGGTACGGGCGCGTGCGCCTGCTGTGTGGCGGCTGTGCTGACAGGCCGGTGCGGACGACTATGCTCGGCACACCTGCCCGGCGGAGATTTGGAGTTGAACTGGTGCGCCGATGACAATTGCATTTATATGACCGGCCCAGCGGTAGAAGTCTTTGAGGGCACCTGGCCCGGTGTATAGCGGTGTGTGCTCATACGTCGAGCAGCGAAACGAACCCTACAAAATGCAAAGGAGCGATGGGCTATCGAACAAAGGACAGCCAAGAGGCCGACAGATGTGCCGCTGCCTACCGGTTCTGACCGGGCGGTTTTGCTGTTGAACTCCGATACAGTGCCCAGCAGAGAGATACGTGAGATTTTAGGTTTCATGCAGGGGAAGATATCGGGGCCTCGCCCCAGGGGGGGTGTTGGGAATTAGATTTTGACAAACGTCCTCTTACGGTACATCCAGAAGAGTATGAGCCAGACGACGGCAAATGCGGTGGCGTGCTGGACGAGGTCGTTGGCCGGGCCAAGCCATTTTTCCAGGCCGCCTACGAAGACATTTGCGATCTTGCGAAAGTCAAACAGCATAGTAGCCATATAGACCGCAATAGCATTCATGCCGATGACCTTGAAGCCAAACGCCCATTTTCTAAGGCCCCACACGTCGATGACTAAATAGAACAGGGCCAACAGCAGGTAACACCATCCTCCTGAAAAGAGAACGAAGGAGCTTGTCCAGAGGTGCTTAATGCTGGGAAACCAATAAGACCACAGTTGCCCAAGGGCCAGGCAGACAACGCCGGCTATAGCAAGACCTGCGGCCTTTCTGCCGCCGGAATGGTTCGTGCGAAGCCAGTGTCCTGCGAAGACGCCGAGCATAACCGTAGCGGCAAAGACGGGCGTCTCGAGAATCCAGGCGTATGGGCTGCCGTCCTCGAACCTGCCGAGAATCAGCCGGTCGATATAGATGGCAAGGTTGCCTTGCGGCGTCAGTACGCCGGCGCCGTGGCCGGGTACAGGTACAAGCATCATCAACGCCCAGAACAGCAGCAGGAACACGACCGTGATGACAGTCTGAACAGCGACATTGAACTCGAGTATCAGTACCGAAGAGATGACGTAACCAACAGCAATTGTCTGCAGGGCGTTGGAATAGATGTGAAATGTCGAAGCGTCAAAGTCAAGCAGGTTGCCCTGCGCGACCATACCCAGAAAGAATAATATCAGCGTGCGCTTGATAACGTGAATGTAAATCTGTCTTTTTGTCCGGCCACGCTCCAGACGTTTGCTGAACGAAAACGGCATCACGACACCAACGACAAACAGGAACAGCGGCATAATCAAATCTTCAAAGGTAAATCCCTCCCATTTGGCGTGCCTGAGCTGTGCCGATATGAAATCGGTGACGGGATTGTTGAATATCTTGCACAGTGATCCGAAGATTGCCCCGCCGCCGATGATCCAGAACATATCGAAGCCGCGTAGAGCATCAATCGACTCGACGCGAGCTTTGACCTCGTTTTGCTGTTCAGCATTCGACATATGAGTCTTCTCGGGGTGATGTAACTGAACTGTCAGTTCGGTTGGGGCACTGCCCGGGACTGGAGTCGAACCAGCACGAGCCGAAGCTCACCAGCCCCTCAAGCTGGCGCGTCTGCCTATTCCGCCACCCGGGCTTTGCAATTGATTATTGATTATCGAATATTGATTATTGAATGTCAAATGGCAATTCGAAGTTTCGACAACGTGTTCGAGTATACGGCCTAAATGAAAAACTCAGGTTGCTCGGTTGTTGTCCCAGAGCAGGATTTGCAACCTGTTGCAAAAACGAAAGCCGCTTTGCTTGCAGAGCTCTGCGACTATCGTGGACTTTTCTATAAGCTCGGCTCTCGTCACGGCCTGGGGCATGAGCATTACCTTCTCGGGGTCAACGTTTCCGATTTGCTCTATGGTCTGCCGGATTTCGGGCAAATCGTCCTGCGAATTGAGCAATGATGCCTGTAGCCCGCTCGGTTTGCTTCAAAAGCATATCGCCTGCATCCGAGGAGATATCACCGCCGTTGAATGAGCGACGATTTTGCGTGAATTTTCTGTTTGAAATTCGAGTGTTGTTTGATTACAGTGTGTTTTCATAAGAGAAGCTCCTTGTCCTTTGGTTAACTTCCTTGTTTTCAATAGGTTATACCCGAACAAGAAGCTTTTTTTAACGTGTGCTTGAAGAGAACGCGAAAAATGACAGCCAAAAAACAGATAACAATCGCAATGGTTGCACTGATATTCACTCCGCTCTTTCTTTTGGGCTGTGATGACAAAGACAAAAAGACGGCATATGCTCAAGCCAACCAGGCAAAGGCCGAGCTGGTCAAACTTAAAGCTGAGCTATTGGGCCTCAAGGCAGAAAAGGCCTTCTTAAAAGAAAAACTCCAGACCGCCACCCTCGCACATGAGCAGGTCGCTAACCAGCTTAATGACCTGCTCGAAGAACACGATGAGCTTGCCGGCGAGGCCGAAGACGCACAGCAGTCAAGCGAACATCTCATAACCATCCTGGCCGAGCAGGTCAAAGAAGTGACTGTCCTCCAGGAACAAAACGACCAGTTGAAAGCGGTCATCGAGCAGCTTCAAGCAACAATCAAACAGCAGCAGGAAAAAATAGACCAGCAGCTCACCGCTATCGAGGCACTGCAGGCCCAGCCGGCCCCCGAGACAATCGCCGAAGAGCAGGAGCCGAACGAATTGCCCGAGCAGCTCTGACGAGAAAATCGCTCGAGGCCGCAAAAGCACCCCTGTCAAACCGTCACAAAAAAATCAGCAAAGCCGGCTACAGACCTTGCCCATTACAAAAAGTCCCCTCTACTCTCCGTCCAGCTTGCCCGCAACGTAATTCACAATCGAATTGACTGTAAACAAGTCACCAAGCTTATTGATATCCGGGTTCTTTTCGAACGCCGTAATGTCCGTATGGCCCATCTTCGCCTTCAGTTCGCCAAGCCCCTTCTCCGTCAATTTACCGTTGCTGACAAACTCGGCATCGTTCAGCAGACTCTCCGCCGGAAACAGCTCCTCACGCGGTATCTTTATCCCGAACGCCTTCTCCAACCGAAACACTATGTCCAGAAAATCAATGCTCTCAGCCCCCAAATCCCCCATCAGAGTCGCCTCTCCCGTCACCTCGTCGTCATCGACCCCCAGCGCATCGACCAGCACCTCTCGAACCTGTCCGAATACCTCGTCTCTATCCATTCCCATATCCCTTGCTCCTGATAATCCTTATCTTTCCTTTCCATCGGTACAGCCAACGATTCTCATCCGCCTGCCGCCTCACGGCAGGTGCAATAAAATAACGTATCTGCCGATTCTAAGCGGGTGAGTATGCTCATGTAAAGAGAATAGTCACTTGGCCTGACTTTCCCCCATTATTCAGTACTGATAACGGGGTTTTTGATGGGTGCCTGCCTGGTTTGCGTTGTGGAGATTCATGTGTGGTTCAGTTTGGGTTTCTATATGCCGATGTATCTTAAGGAAACCGGATAAGCTTGGAATTATGGTAACGTCTCCTAACATGAGGTTTTTGCTTATGAGAAAATCAATTGTCATGCGAGTAATGTGCGGGCTGTGTCTGTCTTTAGCAGTTATGAGCAACTTGTCCTGTGTTTCGGACCGTGTTTCGTTGACTGGATCAGAGCGTCGACGGGCAAAGAGCGATGCTGATTTTGCTCAAGCCGTTGACGAAGCCATCAAGGCTGGTATCGGACGCAGTCAGTCAGGGATATTTTTGACAGACGGCGACAAGCAATACCTGCTGAACGTTGCCCATGCCGTTATGAGAAATTACTTTTCGGATAATCCCGAACATCTGACAAAAGCTGATTTTGACAATATCCCCGCGAACATCTCATTTCAATCAGCCAAACTGTATATTACTTTGCTGGTTGACGGCAGGATCAGAGCGTGCCGCAGCGCCGTCAAAGGCAACCTTTTGGAAAACACCATAAGTGCCGCTTATCGAAGCATCGACGATGAGCGGTTTGGCGGGCCGTTGAGAGCCGAAGAGCTGCCGGAGACCAGAATTGACTTCACTTTTCTATTAGAGCCGACGGAAGTCAAAGAACACAAGCTGTCCGGGATTAAAAAGAATATCGAATTAGGTATGCATGCTATCAGTCTGCAAAGAGGGAAGAAGAGAGCCTTCTATAAGAGTTCGGTGCCTGTTTCTCACGGGTACAGCCTCAAAACGACGTTGAAGCGGCTCGGACGAAAGGCAAAGATCGGGAGCTCGGCTTACGAGGACCCGAATACAAAGATTTACAGATATAACACGTGTCAATTTTCTGAGAGATTCACAGACAAATCCTTTGTTCAGCTTTATCGAACCAATGTGTTGGTCTTTCAATCGGAGGTAGACCGAGATGCGCATTTGAGGGCGCTTAGGCTCTGCGGCGATTACATGACGAATCATGTCAACGCGGAGGGGTTGATAACCTATGAGTATGATACGTATCGAGATGAAAAAGAGAATCCCGTGACAAGCACGTCGATGATTCGCAGATTGGCCAGCACGTGGATGCTCGCTTCAATTGGAAACTACTTTGACAACAGTGAGTACAGGGACGCAGCGAGGCGAAGCATAGACCACTGTCTGGAGAAATATTATGTGTACGATCCCCGGCAGAGCTTCGGATACATTCAGATAGGAGAAAACGCCAATCTGGCCCTGGCGTCTTTTATGCTGTGTTCCCTGCTCGAGATCGGCGACCAGAGATACCATGCCCGGGAAAAGCAGCAGCTAATCAACTTCATTCTTGCGATGGAGGACGAGGACAAAGGATTTCTCTATCCTGTGTATTTGCCGGACAAGGAAACGAATTTTGAGCGCAAGGAGGTTTACTACCCAGGTGAGGCTTTGACGGCGCTGATGCTGTTATACGAAGACACGCACAACCGGGAGTATTTGGCGGTTGCTGAGAGGGTCTTTGACTACTATCGGGGCTTGTATGAGCGTTCCCGGAAGAAGGCCAGCATGTCTCCCTGGATGTCAAAAGCTTATTCAAGGGTCTTTTTCGCGACGCGAGATCGAAAATATGCCGACTTTGTGTTCAGAATGAATGACTACGTACTGTCGCTTCAGGAGGGTATGGATAAAGAGTATGTCGATAAGATTGGTTCCTTTTTTTCAACGGCGACTTCTTCCGGTACGGGGGTTATGGTCGAGAGTATTGCAGAAGCATATAAAGTGGCAAAGGCATTGAACGACGTGGAGAGAACGGCGGCATATCGGAAGGGTATTTTGATGGGCAACCGGTTCATTTTGCAGTGTCAATATACCGATGATAACATGTTCACTGCGAGGAACCGGGACCTCGCATTGGGCGGGATGCGGTCGAGCATCTATGAAAGTGCAATCAGGATAGACAGCAATCAGCACGGAGGATGTGCTTTGTTAGAAGCATTACAGCACGTCTACGACGGCGATCTGTGATTTTGTGAACGGCGGTGTGCAGCTTGGGTGAATAAAAAAGCTTCGGCGGCAGAGTAATTCTGCCGCCGAAGGCGAAGTCTTTTTGTTAGCTGCTTCAGTCTGCCTGATTAACCACCGAGAGTTGCCAGTTGTGCCTCAACGTAGGCCGCGAGAGCGGCGTTGTCACTGCCAAGAACGGGCTCCATGTACTTGGCAACGGCTGCCAGTACCTCGTCGGCAGGCAGCTTCATCTCGTCGTTCAATATGCCGACGTACTGAACAAGGGCATCGAGCCATTGCCCGGCCAGGGCGTACTGGGTCCCTTCCTCGGGGTTCTCCAAAGCCGCGGCTATCATTGCCATCTGCTCTTCCGAAGGCGGTGTCGCCCCTGCAGCAAAATCATTGACTACACGCCCAAGAGCAGCCACCTGAGCACCATCGGCATCGAGCAGTGCAAGTGCCGCACCCTTCAATCGTGCACACATGTCACACGGCTGGACATCCGGTGACATCGCAAGCGCATTGGTGATGTAAACGTCAAGCTGCTCACTCTCAACGTCGAGCTCGTTAGCCAGCCAGTTTATCAAAGCAGGGCAACCGGCAGTCTGAAGTTCAATCTCACGAATGGGTGCCGTCTCGGTGCTCAGAATGTCGTCGTCGTCATCATCGTCATCATCATCGTCGTCGTCATCGTCATCATCGTCGTCGTCATCATCGTCGTCATCATCATCGTCGTCGTCATCGTCATCATCGTCGTCGTCATCATCGTCGTCATCGTCGTCGTCATCATCATCGTCGTCATCATCATCGTCATCGTCGTCATCATCGTCGTCGTCATCATCGTCGTCGTCTACGTCGTCGTCATCATCATCGTCGTCTACGTCGTCGTCATCATCATCGTCGTCTACGTCGTCGTCGTCATCATCGTCGTCGTCATCATCGTCGTCGTCATCATCGTCGTCGTCATCGTCATCATCATCGTCATCATCGTCGTCGTCATCATCGTCGTCGTCGTCATCGTCGTCATCTACATCGCCGCAACCGGGGCAATCACCGTCGTATTCCGCATCGATTTCTATCCTGGCATGCGCACCGTCGTCATCTTCGTCTTTGTCGGTCTCCCCACCATCAGACCACAAATCAACCAGCCCCCCGCCAGCCACATGGGCTCGTGCACGAACGGGGTCGGCGCTGCCGTTTCTCGCAATATCGATGCTGCCTCCGGCATGTACTGTTACGGTCGCATCAGCAGTTCCAGCTCCTCCGCTGTTGTTTCCGGAGGTCTGTGCCCACGCTGACACCTGGCCGTTATGGGCATCAATATCTACGTCTCCGCCGGCATGAACGTGAACCTCTGCGGTACTCGCCTCTTTGCCATGCGCTTCTGCTTCGACGCCGTAGTCGATGGTGATATCATCTCCGGCCTGCAGACATATCTCGGCCGTCGCCTCATCCGCGTTGGGAACGTTGTTGGCCTTTGCTGAAACTGCGCCGTGGCTGGGGTCACCGTCTATTGTCAGGTCGCCGTCGGCGATGACAACAACAGAGGCCTCGGCACGCCCCAGTGCGTCGAGATAACCTGTCTCGATGTCGCCGTCGGTGCTCTCTACCCGGATACTTGCTTCATCTGCAGTGGGATGACCCGCATCAAGACCCTCTGTTGTAATATCACCCACCGCTTCTATATCGATACTGCTGTTTGCTACCATATTACCCGTGAAAGTCACGTTGCCTTTCGCCTCGGCCCGCAGCGAGTCTATTCCCTCGATAGCCGTCGAGAATATGTCACCGGCAGCAAGTATTACCGTTCCATCCTCTGCATCGATTGATGACTTCGGTTTCTTGCCTGAGCCGATGTTGTTGACTCTGTGTTCGCCCGGTACTGCCCCGGTCACCTCAACCACCACGTTGCTTCCGTCCAGTCCAAGCCGAACATCCTCACCGGCAGCCATAATAACAAGTCCGCCCGGGCTTCTTATAGTGCCGACGTTGCGTACCTGACGGCCTATAAGATTGACCTGCTCAGCGGTGAGCTCGCCGTAGTTCTCCACCGTTCCGTTGCCGACCTTGAAGTTGAGGTCGGTCGCGTCGTTCATGAAACCGTCTAATGATGACGTGGTAAGATCCAGCCCCGATGCGGTGAACTTGTAGGCATCTACGAAAGCCGTCGGGCCGAAGACGATACCGTGTTGATTGACAATGATGACGTGTCCGTTCTCGGCGTACAGCTTACCGTTAAATTGCGTGAGGTCTCCCCCAATAACTCTGTTCAGCGCGACGAACTGGCCGCTGTCTTTCATGAACTGCAGTACCTCATTTTCTGCAGTGTCCAGACTTTGCCAGTTCAGGATCGCTTTCGCCGTGTTCATAGTCACGGTCGTCGTGGTCCCGACATCGACCGTAGCCGAGCCGCCGGGGATAACGCTGTCATACACCGGCTCGGCAGTAGCAACCGAGTGCGGCATTTGTCGAAAGAAGATTGTTATCGTCATGAATATCACGACATACGTGAAAATATGTCTTAACCCATACTTTCTTGACAGTTTTCTAATCGTTTTCATATATCTTTCCTTTGCATAAGAATATTCTCTGAATGTTTCAGAATCTTCGCACAAAAACTTGCTGTTTCTTACTTCCCCCAACGTAGTAATAGTCTTATACTACTTAGACTATATTACCTATTTTAACTCCGCGTGTCAACTCCAAAATCGCCTATCTTGACTATCCGCCGCGATACCAATAGAACATCGTGCGACCGAGCAAGGCACGAATGGACTACCTACTCAATCCCTGCCAACATTATAGGACCGTGAGCTGACGCTATGCTCGACCACAAAATGCACGCCTCGCGCAGTTGCTCAAAATAAATACACGACCTGCTTATTGATTCTCCGCCTCCTGCGGAAATTTGTGATGTGTGTAACGCCCCCTGCCCCCAAAACCCACGGGCAAAATCCTCTTCTGCTCTTACGTCCGCAGAAAAAAATTCCTAATGGGCAGGGGCGGATTTGAACCGCCGACACACGGATTTTCAGTCCGTTGCTCTACCAACTGAGCTACCTGCCCAGCCGCTCAGGCCGGGCATTGAATGTACCACCGCCAAAAAACATTGCAAGAAAATTTAAACCATAATCTTACCGCCCTTACCGCGCGAAAACTCAATGGCAAACCATTTTATTCTCGCCGAAACGAAATGGACCCATACTAACCCCCGCACAAAGCCCTCGCGTGGTCGGCAAGCTCAGAGCCGCACCTGAAAAAACAACTGCCGCCCGGAAATTCCCGAGCGGCAGTTCGTGCCTCTCTTCTTACTTAAAGTCAAATCTAAGGGGCGCTTGTTATCTCCTGAAATTAAATATGTCATCTCTCGTGCCATACCTGCCGTCATAGCCGGCGGATATCAGTATGTACTGGTTCTTCTTGTATGGTGTCGGAGTCGTTATGATATCTTCGTTCTGTATCAGTTCGTAGAATTCCGGGGGGGGACCTAACAAACTGTTAATTGGATGAAACCCCGTCGCATCCCAGGGTAAACCGAGGTCAACCAGGTCCATGTTGTCCTTGTAATCATAGATGTTGTCTAAATCATCAGGGAGGGCAACATTGTGGGACTGTTTGCGGACATCCGCCTTGTAGTACAGTACCGGCATCCCGACCTTCTCGCCCAACCTCGCACCTGACTTTATCTGTGTCCGCACGAAAACGTCGCACAGAACAGCACTTGGAGCTACGCAGGGGTCTGTTTCAAACGGCGCAATACTCGTCGTGAACATCTCGGCCAGTTTGGCCCTTCCGACATCGTCGCTCTCCAGATACTTGATGCGCTGCCCCCTGTTTACTTTCTGAGCCAGATCCTCGTCTGCAGGAAGGGTCACGCTTGACAAATCAAACAGATACAGCGGATTCCCGACCATATCCTCGCCATTGGCAAAGAACACGGAGTCTTCGTGAAGCCCCATACCATCCTGGCCTATCATCGCCTCGCAAAGCTTCATTGCCCCACAATAGGGTCTGCATGGGTCGTCAGTGTCGTCCTCGCCCGAGTCCGGATACTCATCGTCGTTGTCGGCGCGGAATTCCTCGAGGGCCTTCTCGATATCATAGAACTGTGCCCGCTGCGCGACACCCTTCGCAACACGCCTTACCCTATTCAGGGATGGCACTAAGAGACTGATCAGTATGATGATAATACTCATAACCGTCAGCAGCTCGATAATAGTAAAACCTTTCTTTTTGCCTGTCGGCTTCATTCTCTTCTCCTTAAACCCCAAAATTATGACTGTTACCGCCACATCACCCTTAAATATAGGGACCAATTTTAGTTTACCTTATAGGACCCGGCCTGTCAAGGCAAAAAAACCCTCAAACTTAGGGGTTTTTCCATAAGCTTTTCCGCAGTATATCCTAAGTTTGAGAAAAATGTGGAGTTTTGTTTTTTTCAGGGTTAGGGGGGGCCGGGCCGGAAAAGGGCGTGCAAATGGAGTGGATTCGACTAAAATAGGCGAAATCAGGCATTTTGACATTGTTGGAGGTGGTCGTGAAGATAGTGGCGGATGAGAATATTCCGTTTGTGAAGGAATGTTTCGGTTCGATTGGAGATGTGGAGGTTGTAAGCGGACGGAGCATCTCGCCGGAGGTTGTGCACGATGCGGATTGTCTGCTTGTTCGCAGTATTACGAAGGTGAGCGCTGAGTTGCTGGCCGACAGCGATGTCAAGTTTGTGGGGACGGCGACGATAGGGTTCGAGCATATCGATGTTGAATACCTTAAGAGTAAGGGGATTGGGTTTTCATCGGCGCCGGGCTCGAATGCCAATTCGGTGGCGGAGTATATCGTGGCGGCGCTGCTTTCGGTGGGGAAGAAGCATAGTATAACGCTTGAAGGAAAGAGCATAGGTGTAGTGGGTGTCGGCAACGTTGGCAGCAGAGTTGTGGGCAAGTGCGCAGCGCTCGGGATGAAAGTTGTATTGAACGACCCACCTTTGGCGAGACAGACGGCCGATGCCAAGTTCTTGCCGTTAGAGAAATTGTATGGTTGCGATTTTATTACGCTGCATACGCCTTTAACGATGGAGGGAGAGGATAAGACGTTTCATTTGGCGGATGAGAAATTTTTCGGGTCGCTGAAGGATGGTTGTGTGTTTATCAATACGGCCCGCGGTGGTGTGCATGATACGGCGGCATTAAAGGCGGCGATACAATCGGGCAAGTTAGGAGCGGTGGTGCTGGATGTGTGGGAGGATGAGCCGAGGATAGATTGTGAATTGCTGCAGATGGTGGATATATCGACGCCTCATATTGCGGGGTATTCGTTAGATGGTAAGATTGCAGGGATGGTGATGATATATAAGGCGGCGTGCGCGCATTTCGGTCTGGAACCCAAGCACGATATGAAGGATTTTCTGCCGGAGGCGGAGGTGCCGGAGGTGCGGATTGGGCATGTGGGTATTGATGAGCAGGAGGTGTTGCGCGAGACGGTGAAAGCGGTGTATGTGATTAACAGGGACGATTTCAATACGCGGGAGATTGTGATGGTACAAGAGCAGAAACGGGGTGAGTTTTTTGATGGGCTGCGAAAGAATTATCCGGTTCGGCGGGAGTTTTTCAATACGAAGGTGGTGCTGGAGGAGGCGTGTCCCAGTGTTGCGGAGAAATTAGAAGGGATAGGATTCAGCGTTTAGTGGACAGCGTTCTCCTATGGAGTCCTGACGGACAGCGTACAGGAACAGATGGCTGACAGACTCAACAATGTGTTGGAGTGGGGAGTGGGGCGGCTGGACTTTTCGAGTGGGGCGGTGGTGATGGGTGTGTTGAATGTGACGCCGGATTCGTTCAGCGATGGGGGGCGCTTTATCGATACGGAGAAGGCGATAGAACACGGCTTAAAGATGGCGGCTGAGGGTGCGGCGATAATCGATGTCGGGCCTGAGTCGAGCCGGCCTGGTGCGGAGGCGGTGGGTGCTCGCGAGCAGATAAGAAGAGCGGTGCCTGTGATAGAAAGACTGGCCAGCGAGGCCGGGGCCGTTATCAGTATCGATACACGCGATTATGAGGTTGCGGCGGCGGCGATGGAGGCGGGGGCGGCGATGTTGAATGATATAACGGCACTTGCGGATGAGCGGACGGGGCAACTGGCGGCTGAAAAAAAAGTCCCGGTTGTCCTGATGCATATGCAGGGGACGCCAGAGACGATGCAGGCCGAGCCGAGGTATGATGATGTCGTGAGCGAGGTTCTGGAATACCTGCTTGAACGCGCTGCCAAGGCAGAGCGGCTTGGGATACCACGGGAGAGGATTTTTATTGACCCTGGAATCGGGTTTGGTAAGACTCTTGAGCATAATCTTTTGCTGCTGCGCAATATCAAAAGGTTTGTCGAGACAGGTTACCGTGTGCTGGTGGGCACGAGCAGGAAGGGGTTTATCGGTGAGATTACGCACAAAGAGAATCCCGCAGATAGGATATTCGGGACGGCGGCGACGGTTGCATTATGCGCTGCGGCGGGTGTGTCGGTAGTGCGGGTGCATGACGTCAGCGAGATGGCCGATGTGGTGAGAGTGGTAAATACGGTGATATCAAATATCAAAAGGTAAATATCAAAAATACAAAGCAAAAATCAAAAACAGGAATGACAAACGGGCCAAGCGGGAAGGCGGTACTGCTTTGACGAAGTGGCGATGAGGGACAGGATTGGGTATGTTGAGAGACATGAGGATTGAATGGATTTTTGGAGTGAGATGATATGAGCAGTCATTTTGGGATGGTTCTGCTGATTCTGGTAGGCGTGGTGACGGTGATAGGGGTGGTGGTGATTGCGGCGATAGAGGTAAAAAGACATGATGAGGGTAAGCCGTCGCTGCTGGAGCGGGCGGAAAAAAAAGAGGGGCAGGGCTAATCTGTTCCGAGGGCGAGTTTGAGGACTTCGTTGGTGTTTTTGACGAAGTGGAAGGTTAGGCCTTTTTTGGCTTCAGCGGGTATGTCGGGCAGGTCTTTTTTGTTTCGGGCGGGGAGGATGACGGTTTTGATGCCGGCCTGCTTTGCGGCCAAGATTTTTTCTTTGAGGCCTCCGATTGGCAGGACCAGGCCTCGGAGGGTGATTTCACCGGTCATGGCGACGTCGGGCCGGACGGGTTTTTGCAGAAGTAAGCTGACCAGAGATGTGAACATGGCGACGCCGGCGCTTGGGCCATCCTTGGGGACGGCGCCTGCGGGGACGTGGATGTGGTAGTCTGACTTTGTGAACTGGTCGGGGTCGATTTCGAGTTTTTTGGTGTTTGCTTTTACAATTGAGAATGCGGCCTGTGCGGATTCTTTCATTACGTCGCCGATGTGGCCTGTTAGCCGGAGGTTTCCCTTGCCGGGCATTGAGGCGGATTCGATGAAGAGGATTTCGCCGCCGACCGGGGTGAAGGCGAGTGCGGTGGCGGTGCCGGGGATTCCGGTTCGCAGGGCCAGCTCGGATTCGAAGCGGGTGGGGCCTAAGATTTTGGCGACGTTCGCTTTGCCGATGGTTGCTTTTCTCTTATTACCTTTTGCGATGTCGGTAGCGACGGAGCGGCAGAGGGCAGCGATGTTTCTTTCGAGGTTACGGACGCCAGCTTCGCGGGTGTAGCTGCGGATGATTGCGAGAATTGCTTCATCTTTTATCGTGAGCTGGGTTTTCTTTAGGCCATGCTCGGCGAGCTGGCGGCCGACGAGGTATTTTTTTGCGATGTTTAGCTTTTCGGATTCGGTGTAGCCGGGCAGGTCGATGGTTTCCATGCGGTCGTGGAGTGCGGGGGGGATTGGTTCGGCGTAGTTGGCGGTACCGATGAACATTACCTTCGAGAGGTCGAACGGCTGATCGAGGTAATGGTCGGTGAAGGAGTAGTTCTGCTCGGGGTCGAGTACTTCGAGCAGTGCGGATGCGGGGTCGCCCCTGAAGTCGGCGCCGATTTTGTCGAGCTCATCGAGCATGAAGACGGGGTTTTTGCTTTTTGCCTTTCGCAGCTCCTGCATGATTCGGCCTGGCAGGGCGCCGATGTATGTACGGCGGTGGCCCCGGATGTCGGCTTCGTCACGGATACCGCCGAGCGAGATTCGGATGAATTTTCTGCCCATAGCACGTGCGATGGATTTTCCGAGAGAGGTCTTTCCGACGCCCGGCGGGCCTATGAAGCAGAGGATTGGGCTTTTGCCTTTGGGGTTTAGCTTTCTGACGGCGAGGAATTCGAGGATACGTTTTTTTACCTTAGTGAGGTCGTAGTGGTCGCGGTTCAGGATGCGCTGGGCCTTGTTGATGTCGAGCCGGTCATCGGTCTGGATTGACCAGGGCAGTTCGCAGAGCCAGTCGAGGTACGTTCTGATGACGGAGTATTCGGGCGAGACGGGTGGTATTTTGCTTAGCCGGTCGAGCTCTCGGAGGGCCTCGGCGTGGACTTTCTCGGGCATTTTTGCCTTTTTGATATTTTTCTTGAGCTGTTTTATTTCTTCGGTTCTGGCGTCTTCGGCGCCGAGCTCTGTTTGTATGGCTTTTAGCTGTTCCTGGAGGAAGTATTCTCGCTGGTTCTTCTCGACGGACTGGCGGACTCGGCCCTGGATTTTGTGGCTTAGCTCGAGGACTTCGAGCTGGGTTGCGAGCGCGAGAGAGATTTTTTCGAGTCGTTTGACGGGGTCGAACTCTTCGAGTAGCTGCTGTTTTTCATCGATTTTGAGCGAGAGGTTTGCGGCGAGGAAGTCGGCGAGAGCGGAGGGGTCTTCGATGTTTTCGAGGATGACGGCGGCTTCTTCGGGGACATTGGGGCTGAGAGCGATGACGCGGTGTGCGGTCTGGCGGACGTTTACGATAAGGGCCTGTAGCTTTTTAGTCAATTTGGTTTCGACATCGAGCAGCTGGATTTTGGCCTTCAGGCAGGGCTCGGTTGCGATGCGCTCGATGATTTTGAAGCGTGACAGGCCGTGTACGACGATGTGCATCGAGCCCTGGGGCATTTTAATGACCTTGAGGACGTTTGCGGTGGTTCCGATGGAGTAGAGGTCGTCGAAGTCCGGGTGGTCGGTTTCGGGGTTTCGCTGAGTGAGCAGGCCTATGACGGATTCGTTTGGGGTGGTTTCGTCGAGCAGGGCCTTGCTTCTTGTTCGTCCGACGGCAAGTGGGGTGACGGTGCCGGGATAGACGACGGCGTTTCGGATAGGGAGGATGCCGATGACTTCGGGGACCTTCAACTGCTGGTTGTTTTGATTGAGGTGGTTATTGTCGCTGTTGAGGAGGTGATGAATGTCCGGGGAGTCATCGGGGGCCATTTCGATGAGCCAGGCGTCCTGTGGTAATAAGAAGTTTTCGAGATTGCTTGCCATGTTCTTTAAGGACCAAATTTGAGTGTAAGGGCAAGATGATACACTATGGAAGCCAAAAGATTAAGGCGAAAAGACGCAAGGGTGTCGTATAAGAGTCAAAGTTTTGAGCTGTTTCGAGCGTGTTTTCTCATAGCCCCATATTGTAGGTTTCGGCTTGTGGCGAGGTGCAATTTAATCAAAATGTAAAAAAAGGTGTCAGACAGGGCGGTAGTGCCCGGCCTTTTCTGTTGTCAGGTTTTATTTAGCTGTGTCGGAACAGACGTTATTTAATCCCGGCGTGGTAGTTTTGGAGTGATTTGACGGAGCCGGGATTTTGTTTGTAAGCGGCGATACCTTTTGCGGCGGCCAGCGCCGCGGCGGTGGTGGTGACATAGGGAATCTTGTACTTGATGGCGGCTTTTCTGATGTATGAGTCGTCGTGTTTGCTTAGCTTTCCTGCTGGGGTGTTAATGACAAGCTGTATTTCGCCGTTTTTGACGGCGTCGGCGATGTTTGGTCTGCCCTCGTGCATTTTGAGAACGTGGTTTGCGGCGACGCCGTTTTCGAGGAGGAAACTGGTGGTACCTTCGGTAGCTTTTATTTTGAAGCCGAGGTTTTGAAACTCGATAGCGACCTTGAGTGCCTGCGGTTTGTCCGCGTCGGCGACGGTAATCAGGACCGTGCCTTCGGTAGGCAGTGGCTGCTGGGTAGCTTCCTGTGCCTTGAAGTATGCCAGGCCGAATGAGTCGGCGAGTCCGAGGACCTCACCGGTGGAGCGCATCTCCGGGCCGAGGATGGGGTCAACCTCGTGGAACATATTGAACGGGAAGACGGATTCCTTTACGCCGAAGTGTGGGATTTTTTTGTGCCGGAGGTTGAGGTCTTTTAGTTTTTTTCCGAGCATAACCTGTGTGGCGAGCCGTGCCATTGACAGGCCACAGACTTTCGAGACGATGGGGACGGTGCGTGAGGCACGGGGGTTTGCCTCGAGGACATAGACTTTGTCATCGGCGATTGCATACTGCATGTTCATCAGGCCGACGACATTTAGTTTCATTGCGATTTTTCCTGTGTACTCGCGGATGGTGTCGAGGTGTTTCTGTGGGATTGTGACAGGTGGTATGACACAGGCGGAGTCGCCGGAGTGGATACCGGCCAGCTCGATATGCTCCATCACAGCGGGGACGAAAGCGTCGGTGCCGTCGGCTATGGCGTCGGCTTCGGCTTCGATTGCGTTTTCGAGAAATTTATCAATGAGGATTGGACGGTCTGGTGTTATGTCAACTGCGGCGGCAACGTAGTGACGGAGCATCTCTTCGTCGTGGACGACCTCCATACCTCGTCCGCCGAGGACGTAGGAGGGTCGGACGATGAGCGGGTATCCGATTTTTTTGGCGAGGGCGAGTGCCTGGTCGAGGTTACTGGCCATTCCGGCTTCGGGCATGGGGATGCCGAGCTTTTTCATCATGGTGCGGAAGCGGTCGCGGTCTTCGGCGAGGTCGATTGTTTCGGGGCTTGTACCGATGATTTTGACGCCGGCTTTTTCGAGCTCGGAAGCGATGTTGAGTGGGGTTTGGCCGCCGAACTGGCAGATGACGCCGTCGGGTTTTTCCTTTTCGTAGATGCTGAGGACGTCTTCGACGGTGAGCGGCTCGAAGTAGAGCTTGTTTGAGGTGTCGTAGTCGGTGGAGACGGTTTCCGGGTTGCAGTTTACCATGATGGATTCGTAACCCTCGTCGCGTAGGGTAAATGCGGCGTGGACGCAGCAGTAGTCGAACTCGATACCTTGGCCGATGCGGTTCGGGCCTCCGCCGAGGACCATAATCTTTTTGTTTTTGGTTGTGCCGACGACGTCGGGGGCGTTGTATGTAGAGTAGTAATAGGCGGCGTCTTCGACACCGCTGACGGGGACAGGTTCCCATGCCTCTACAGCGCCGAGTTTTTTTCGCTGGTTGCGGATTTTTTCTTCGGGTACGTCGAGGAGCTTAGCGAGGTATTTGTCGGCGAAGCCGTCTTTTTTGGCCTGAGTGAGGAGCTTGTCGGGGAGGGGTTTTCCTTTGTATTTGAGTATTTCTTCTTCGAGTTGTACAAGCTCTTTCATTTGCTCGATAAACCAGCGCTTGATATAGGTTCTTTCGTGGAGTGTGTCGATGTCTGCGCCTTTGCGCAGTGCTTCGTACATAATGAACTGGCGTTCGCTGGTTGCAGTGCCGACGAGATTCATCAACTCATCGAGGGGGAGCTGATGGAAGTTTTTGGCGAAGCCCAGGCCGTATCTGCCTGTCTCGAGTGAACGGATGGCCTTTTGGAACGCTTCTTTGTAGTTTTTGCCGATGCTCATCACCTCGCCGACGGCTCTCATTTGAGTTCCGAGCCGGTCTTCGACGCCTTTGAACTTTTCGAATGCCCATCGAGCGAATTTGACGACGACGTAGTCGCCGGATGGGGTGTATTTTTCGAGGGTGCCGTCTCTCCAGTACGGGATTTCGTCCATGGTCATACCGCCTGCGAGCATCGAGGAGACCAGCGCGATGGGAAAGCCGGTGGCTTTTGAGGCGAGCGCCGAGGAGCGGGAGGTTCGGGGGTTTATTTCGATTACGACGACACGTCCTGTTTTTGGGTCGTGGGCGAACTGGATGTTTGTTCCGCCGATGACCTGGATGGCTTCGACGATGTCGTAGGAGTATTTCTGGAGTTTTTTCTGGAGCTCGGGGTCGATGGTGAGCATTGGTGCGGTGCAGTATGAGTCTCCGGTGTGGACGCCCATGGCATCGACGTTTTCAATGAAGCAGACGGTAATCATCTGGTTTTTAGCGTCTCGGACGACTTCAAGCTCAAGCTCCTCCCATCCGATAACCGACTCCTCGATGAGCACCTGGTTTATCAAGCTCGCCGAGATTCCTCTTGCCACAACGGTCCGAAGTTCTTCGACGTTATAGACGATTCCGCCGCCGGTACCGCCCATGGTGTATGCAGGTCGGATGACGACGGGGTATCCGAGCTTGTCGGCGATTTTTTCGGCCTCTTCGACGGTGTAGGCGAGCTCGCTTTCGGGCATCTCGATGCCGAGTTTAGTCATTGTCTCTTTGAAGGACAGTCGGTCTTCGCCGCGTTTGATGGCGTCGATTTGTACGCCGACGACCTTGACGCCGTATTTTTCGAGGACGCCTGCTTCTGCGAGCTCGGATGAGAGGTTGAGGGCAGATTGACCGCCGAGGTTCGGCAGGAGTGCGTCGGGTCGCTCTGCTTCGATTATTTTCGTCATGGTCTGGAGGTTTAGCGGCTCGATGTATGTGACGTCGGCGGTTCCGGGGTCGGTCATAATGGTGGCGGGGTTTGAGTTTACGAGGACGATTTCGTAGCCGAGCTTTCGCAGGGCCTTGCAGGCCTGTGTTCCGGAGTAGTCAAATTCGCAGGCCTGGCCGATGATGATTGGGCCCGAGCCGATAATCATAACCTTGTTGACGTCCTTGAGTTTTGGCATTGGGTTTTTCTCCTTTTTGGGTTTCGGTAAAGATTTTTGTGGAGCACTGGTGTACTTTTGGGGGGGTAGTTTACAGGGTGAAGGTTTGGCTGTCAAATGAGAAAAACTTATATGCTGTATTAGATGAGCTAATGGTTGGAATTTGCGTGTTCCGGG
This sequence comes from Phycisphaerales bacterium, assembly GCA_030602885.1. GTDB lineage: Bacteria > Planctomycetota > Phycisphaerae > Sedimentisphaerales > Anaerobacaceae > JAUVYV01. The sequence continues at coordinate 2,007 of JAUVYV010000036.1, read as the reverse complement.
GATGGCTGAGGGTGGTTATGTGGCGTTTTGGAGTTCGGCGAAATATGAAGAGCGGGCGAAGGGGGCGGAGATGACCCAGTCGAAGCCGAGTTGGAGGGCTTTTTGTTTCCAGCAGTCGAATTTTTCGGGGGCGATGTATTCGACGACTTCGAGTGAATCTTTCGAGGGTTTTAGGTATTGGCCTATGGTGATTCGGTCAACGCCGACGCTTCGCAAGTCCTTTAGGACCTGTTCGACTTCTGAACCGGTTTCGCCGAGGCCGAGCATGATGGAGGATTTGGTGGGGACATTGGGGTAGCATTGTTTGGCGAGTTCGAGCAGGTTCAGAGAAAGTTGGTAGTCGCCGCCCATACGTGCCTTTGGGTAGAGTGAGGGGACGGTTTCGACGTTGTGGGCGAAGACGAATGGCAGGGCGTCGCGGAGGATTTCGATGGCTTGCGGCTGGCAGTTGCGAAAGTCTGGTGTGAGGATTTCGAATTTTGTTTCGGGGCGTTGTCGGCGGACTTCGAGGATGCAATCACGAAAGTGGGTTGCTCCGCCGTCGGGGAGGTCGTCGCGGTCAACGCTGGTAATGACGAGATACTTGAGGTTGAGCTTTTCGGCAAGCTCTGCGAGGCGAGCCGGTTCGGTCGGGTCGGGGGGATCGGGTTTTCCTTTGGGTACGGAGCAGAAGCCGCAGTTGCGTGTGCAGATGTTGCCGAGGATGAGGACGGTGGCGGTTCCTCGCCGCCAGCATTCGCCGCGATTTGGACAGTTTGCGTTTGCGCAGATGGTTTCGAGGTTCAGGTCGTCGAGAAGTTTTTTGGTTTTATCGTGTTCTTCGCCGAGCGGAGCGGGTCTGCGCAGCCAGTCGGGGAGTCTTCGTCGCTCGTATCTCCACCGCAAGGTGTCCTGCGGAGTATCTCGTATCTCGTATTGCGTATCCCTTGGGGATAAATTTCGTATTGCGGGACGGGGCTGGTTTGAGAAGTGTTTGAAGAGTAGTTCTGAAAGGTGGTTTTTTACTTGCTGCATGTCGTTGGTTTGGCGGGTTTCTTTTTTGACGGAGGTTATTTGGACGTTTTCGAGGCCGCAGGGGATTAGTGCATCGAAGATGGTCAGGTCGTTTTGGATGTTTATGGCCATACCGTGGTAGGTGACTTGTTTTGAGACGCGGACACCGATGGAGGCAATCTTTCTCGTATTGCGTATTGAGTCTTGGTTCTTATCTGTGACCCACAGGCCCGGGAAGCCCTTTTTTCTTTGTGCGGTGACACCGAGTTGGGCAAGCAGTTCGATTCCGATTTGTTCGAGTGTTCTTATGTATTCTGTGATGCCAAGCTTAAGTTGGCCCAGGTGAAGGATTGGATAGAATACGAACTGGCCCGGGTTGTGGGCGGTGGTTCCGCCGCCCCGGCGGATATCGACGACGTCGATGCCTTTTTGCTGGAGGGTGTCGCGGTCGGCGAGGAGCTTGTTTGCGGTCTGGCGGGCGCCGAGTGTGATGACGGGATTGTGCTCGACGAGCAAAACGGTGTTGCCGATCGAGCCGGCCTTTCGTTGGTCGTGCAGGTCCTTTTGAAGTTGCAGAATCTGCCGGTAATCGGCAGTGCCGCAATCGCGAATGTTAATACTGTTGTTATGTTGCGCAAACGGTTCCATCATGGTCTCTGCAAACCCCTGATTATAGCGTGTGAGCAGGAAAAAAACCAATCGGCGGAGCGGAGGGGGGGCAATTGGGCGATTTTTGGGCAGAACCCCCGGCGTAAAGCCGGGGGCTTTCTGGGGAAAATTGGGTTTGTTTTGGGTTTGATTGGGTTTGCTTTGGGTTTGTTTGGGCTAAAATTGGGTTTGAATTGGCTTTGAATTGGGTTTGTTTGGGTTTGTTTTTTTGTCGCATTTTCCAAGAAATTTTCTGTAAGTCCTTTTGATACATAGATTTAAGGGATGTCTAATAATTTTGACATTGGGTTTGTTTTGCATAAAAAGGTTGTAAATTGCCAGCAAGTTAAGTTGGGCAATATAGGC
>JAUVYV010000032.1 GCA_030602885.1 Phycisphaerales bacterium | reverse complement strand
TTATGGTCAATAAACCGGGAGTGTTGGCCCAGGTGCTCGGCGAGTTTGCACGGGCCAAGATTAATATCGTAGCAATGACAATGATGGATTCTGTGGAACATGGTGTTATGCGTGTAGTTTTTGCCGGGCGACAGAGAGCGAAAGAGGTGCTGTCAAAGCTAAATATGCCCTACAATGAGACGGATGTTTTGTGTGTGAACCTGACCAATGAATCTGGTGCGCTGGCGGCGGTGGCGGAGAGACTGGCTAAGAACCACATAAATATTTCGTACGCATATTGCACTGCAGGTGCGAAGGGCGGGCGAACGACCGGCGTTTTGAAAGTCGCCGACGTGAAAAAAGCGATGAGGGTTCTTCAGCAAAGTCATAAGAAGGATAGTAAGTCGCAACCGGTGGTCAGGCGCTCACGGTCTTCGAGAAAATAATTGTTGCGTACAACGGCTGCCATGGACTGTGGCGGGCAAATTCGTATCTCGTATTTTGTCTCTCGTATCTCGTAATGGATTTGCCGGGGCATTTTTGGGCATGAGTTGGGTTTGGTACAAAAACAGTTGACATAAAAGTTGGTCGGCTGGTATATTATGGTTTCCGAAAAGACATCGGGCAATAGAGACGGGCGACGACACCGGATTGTCCGATTGATATTACGGGGCCGTAGCTCAATTGGATAGAGCATCGGACTGTCGATCCGAAGGTTGAGGGTTCGAGTCCCTTCGGCCTCGTTGGTTAAGATTAGGGCCAGTAAGCACTTATGCTTGCTGGCTCTTTTCGTAGAACCCTCAAAAGAACCACGCGTACCAAAACGCACCAAAATCTGACTCACCGGTCTGCTCCTTTCTGGCTGTTTTGGCAACACCTCTGCAGCAGTTCCTGACTCACCTGGTGGGTGGTTGCCTGTCTTGTTCTATCAATCAGATCATCTGCCACAGCCAAGTAGAATCTGTGAGTTGTAGCGAAATTGGCATGCCCTGCAAGGCCGTAATCCCTTACAACCTGTTACCCATGTTCCCGGTTTAAAGTGTTACCCATGTACCAGTTGACACATATTGTGTGCCGAGCATGTTTGGCAACCTGGAGGTGTAAGTCCTCTACGCAACCCGATGGAGGTGAAGTGTTAGCGAAGCGCAAGGGCGCTGCCGTAAGGCAGGGTACCAAGCAAGCGTGCAGCAAAGCCGTGACCTGACGGACGGAAACCGAATATGAGGCCGTTCCGGCTGGACGAGCTGGTTAAAGACAACAAAGTCCATATCCATCAAAGTCCGGAGCTGTAAATTCGGCAGGTGTGCGGCGAAGGCTGTCGAACTTACCTTGAGGGCCTACCTATGTCGATTTTGCGATGATACCGTGTATGGGGAAGACGCTTTTCTTAATCGAGCAGATGGTTGCATTGAGTGCGGGTGCGACCGTGTCCTTCTGCTGTTTGGTGACGGGCAGGTTTCTGTCTCGCAGGCCTCCGTGCCATTCGGTGCTTTCGAGCATAACGCCGCCAAGGGCGATGTTTATGTCATCATCACTGTAGGCGCCACACAGGACGGCCCAGGCGAGGGTCCATGCCCTTACGGTGTTCTCAACGTTGTATCCGCCTCCTCCGGTCATGAGTATGGGTCTGTCGAAGCTGAGGAGGTGGTTGATGATATCGACATAAACATTGTTTGTGAGTCGAAGGTTTGCGAGGGGGTCCTGTGCAAGTGCATCTGCGCCGAGCTCGAAGACAAAGACGTCGGGATTGTAGGCGCGGATAAGCGGCATCGCAATCTGTTCGAAGGCCTCGAGATATGCCTGGTCGTATGTACCCATGGGCAGGGGGACATTTACGCAGTAGCCGGTGCCCCGGCCTGTACCGATTTCGTCTTCAAAGCCGGTCCCGGGGAAAAGGGTGCGAGGGTTCTGATGGAATGATATTGTCATTACGTCTGAGCGGTCGTAAAAGGCAAAAACGACGCCATCGCCGTGGTGAACATCGACATCGAGATAGAGGACTTTTTTTTGCTCTTCGGCGAGGATGATGCAGGCGAGCACGACGTCGTTGATATAGCAGAAGCCGGCGGCCCGCTCGGGAAAGGCGTGGTGGTAGCCGCCCGAGGGGTTGAAGGCAACATGGGCATCACCGGAGCCGATGAGCTTGGCCGCGGTTATGGATGCTCCCGTGGCGAGGACGGCGTAATCGAATAATCCCTTGAAGATTGGACAATCGGAAGTACCGATTCCCATGTGGAGGGCTTCAGCATCCCATTTTCCTTTTGAGGCCTGCTGGAGGGCGTGGAGGTAGCGTGCGGTGTGGAATTTTTTCAGGACGAGTCGATCGGCTGGTTCGGGAGGGATTTCAATTCTTGCGTCGCCTTCGAGCATATCGAGAGATTTAGCGAGGTTTCTGGTTTTTTTTGCACGGACGGTGTTGAACGGGTGGTCCGGGGGGTAGCTGAACTTCTCAAGTTCAGGAGAATAAATGAAAGCAGCTTTTCCGGCGGCCAAGGTAGTGTCACCTTTCTTTTTCGGTTAAATCGTAGGTAATGCTGTAAACTTCGCCGTCGAATTCGGTATTTACCTTGTATCCGGAGTTGTGGAAGACGGCCAACATAGGTTTGTTCGAAGGGAGGACTTTTGCGTAGAATCTCCTTACGCCGCGCTGCCTTGCAATTTGTGTGATGTAATCGAGGAGGATGGTTCCCATACCTTTTTGCTGCCATTCATCCTGTACGATGAAGGCGACCTCGGCGGCCTGGGTTTTTGGGTCAAGGAAGTATTGAGCGATTGCAACAATTTCCTCGCCGGACAGGCCCGGGACGACGCCGACAATAGCGATGTCCTGCAGGTAGTCGATATTTGTGAGCTGCTGGACGTCTTTGTGAGGGAATGTCATGGTGTAAGTCATATATCGCGTTCTGACGGACTGTTCGCTGAGGGAATAGAGCATTTCGGACAGCGACGGCTCGTCGATAGGTTTTACGGGTCTGAAGAATATTTCGGTTCCGTCGCGCAGGGTTTCATATCGTTCGAGCTCTTCGGGGTATCGAACCTGGTCCCAGGCGAGCTCGATCTGGTCTTCGTAAATGTACTTTTGTGCTTTGGCTGCCTGGATGAGCTCGTTTCTGAATTTTGGGTGAGCGATATTAATGAGAGCGAGGACCCTTTCTCTGATGCTCTTGCCGTGGAGATATGCGATTCCAAACTCGGTAACAATATAGTGGACGTCTCCGCGGGTAGTGACAACACCGGCTCCTTCGGTAAGGTGCGGCACAATTCTGCTAACCCGGCCGTTCTTGGCGGTCGAGGGCATAGCAATGATGGCTTTGCCCCCCCTGCTTCTGGCGGAACCACGGATGAAATCGACCTGGCCGCCGATGCCGCTGTAGAACTGATAGCCGAGTGAGTCGGCGCAAACCTGGCCGGTGAGGTCGATTTCGAGTCCGACGTTTATTCCGACCATTTTTTCGTGCCGGCTTATGATGTAAGGGTCGTTGACGTACTCTGTGGGGTAGAACTCGAAGAAGGGGTTGTTGTCGATGTAGTCGTAGAGGCGTCGTGTGCCCATGCAGAAGCTGGCGACTATCTTGCCGTGATTCAGTGTCTTCTTAGAACAGGTGATTGCACCGCACTCGATGAGGTCGATGATCCAGTCGCTGAACATCTCGGTATGAATACCGAGGTCTTTTTTGTCTTTGAGTGATTCTGCGAGGGCCTGGGGGATACGACCGATGCCGCACTCGATGGTACTGCCGTCCTCGACGAGGCGTGCGATATTCTCACCGATTCTGCTCAAGACATCGTCAAGCTCGGGGACATCGACCTGGATGATGTCCTCATCATGGGGAACGAGGACGTCGATTGTATTGACGTGGAGGAAGCTGTCGCCAAAGGTTCTGGGCATACGGCTGTTGACCTGTGCGATGACGTACTTTGCATTTGCGACGGCGGATTTTACGATATCGACGGAGACGCCGAGCGAGCACAGGCCGTTGACATCGGGGGGTGTAACGGTCACAAGGGCAACATCGAGGGGAATTCTGCCTGTTTCGAACTCCTGAGGAATTTCAGAGAGGAAGATAGGGGTATAATCGCCGATTCCCCTTTCGAGGGCATTGCGGACGTTGTCGGCAATGAAGAAGCTGTTCATTTTGAATTTTTCGCGGAATTTCTCATCTGCGTAAGGTGCTGCACCTATGGTCAGGAGGTGGACGATGTGTGCATCGTAGATATTGGCGGAATGCTCGACGAGGGCGCCGACGAGATGATAAGGCTGGCCGCAGCCGGTTCCGATGAAGATATGAGAGCCGGATTTTACGAGCTTCATTGCGGCGGCAGCGGTGCTTATTCTATCCTTGTACTTTTCCTGCCAATCAAATTCCTGTGGGCTCATATTTCTTTTCTACACTTTCTCAACGCTTATTCTTGCATCAACGGCAATGGGGGTCGTGCCTTCGGGGCCGACCATGTACGGGTTTATATCCATTTCCTTTATTTGGGGGAACTCGGTGACAAGCTGGCTGAGTCGCTGGAGGCCTTCGGCAATAGCGTCTATGTCAACACCCTTTTCGCCTCGGACGCCTTTTAGCATTTTGTACGTTCTGGTGTTGACGAGCATCTGCCTGGCTTCGTCTGCGGTGAGTGGCGCGAGATAGAAAGAGACGTCTTTGAGGACTTCGACCATGGTGCCGCCCATGCCGAACATCATAAGGGGGCCGAAATGAGGGTCGCGATTCATACCGAGGATGACTTCCTTTCCTGTGCTGCACATTTCCTGTACGAGGACACCGAGGATTTTTGCATTTGGGAGTTTCTGGGGTATTCGGTACATCATGAGGTCGAAGGCATCCATCACTTCCTGCGGCGTTTCGATACCGACCCTGACGCCGCTAACATCGGATTTATGGAGTATGTCAGGGGACCATATTTTGAGGACGACGGGATATCCGATTTGCTCAGCGATATTTGCGGCCTGCTCGGCGGTAGTTGCGATGGAGCCTTTTGGTGTGACAAAGCCGTATGCTTCAAGGATTTCCTTTGACTCGGCCTCGCCGATTTCGCGGACACCTTGCCTGAGGCACCTTTCGACGATTGTCTCGGCTTTGCGGCGGTTGACAGGGAAGAGCCTGACGATGCGTTTCGGCCTTGCACACCATCGGACGTAATCGACCATGACCTTTATTGTCAAGACAGCGCTTTCAGGTGAATCGTACTGCGGGATACCGCCTTTGCGCAGGATTTCGACGGCTTTTTGGACCTTGCTGACGCCGAGAAAAGAGGCAAGGACTGGCTTTTGAGGTTTTTGTTTTGCAATTCTGACGATGGCCTCGGCGGTGGCAACGGGCTCGGTCATCGCCTGCGGTGTCAGCAAGACAATAACAGCATCAACATTGGGGCCATCGATAGCAACGTCGAGTGCAAACTCATAGCGGTCGGCGAGTGCATCACCGAGGACATCGATTGGGTTGAGTACGTTTGCGGCGGCGGGCAGTCGGCTGCGGAGTTTGTGAATGGTCTTTTCGGAAAGCTCTGCGAAAGTAAGACCGTATCTTTCAACGGCGTCGGCAGCCATAATGCCGGCGCCACCGGCGTTGGTTATTACGGCGACTTTTTGTCCCCGCGGGAGCGGCTGGGTGGCAAAGGTCTGGGCGAAATCGAACTGTTTTTTAATCGAGAAACATCGAATGATACCTGCTCGCTCAAAGACACATTCATAGGCGGTTTCGCTTCCCGCGAGACTTCCGGTGTGTGAGGAGGCGGCCCTTGCGCCGGCGGCTGTTCCGCCGGATTTCATCAACAGTATCGGTTTTTTCTGAGAGATTTGCTCTGCCTGTCTCACAAAGGCAGCACCGTCTGTAATGCTTTCGAGGTAACCGGCAATGACCTTAGTATCGGGATCGGCGGCGAGGGCTTCGATGATGTCAATCTCGTCGATGTCGGCCTTGTTGCCGATGCTGATGAGCTTGCTGAAGCCGATGCCGTTGGCGTTTGCCATGTCGAGAATAGCAGCGAGCAGTGCCCCCGACTGTGAGAGGTATCCTGTTGCACCGACGGCGGGCAAGTCGCCGCCGAAGCTGGCATTTAGCTTATTAGCGGGAACAATGACTCCGAGGCAGTTCGGGCCGATGACTCTGACGCCGGCTCTTTTTGCGATTTGGGCAACTTGTTGCTCGAGTTTTTTCCCTTCTTCGCCGACCTCTTTGAAACCGGCGGTAATTATGACAGCAGCTTTTACGCCGAGCGATGCGCACTGCTGCATGACGTCCGGAACGGCTTTGGCAGGGACGACGATAACGACGAGGTCCGGCCTCTGTCCGAGGGATTTGAGGTTTGCAAAACACTTCAGGCCCTCAATTTCGTCGGCATTGGGATTGACGGGGAAGATTTTGCCGGGGTAGCCGGCGTCAATCATGCTTTTCAAGATTTCGTATCCGACCTTGCCCTTCTGACGCGATGCGCCGACAATTGCGACGGAGTCAGGATTGAAGAATTTCTCAAGCGGCATAAAGCTTCCTTTCGAGTGTCCTGATAGACCCAAACAGCATTGGCAAACCCAGACTTCTAAAAGCGCATGATTATATCCTGTCAGGCAGAAAGATGCAAATTTCTTTGCAGTTACCTGCGGCTTGCGGGCGCATGTTGTGTGGCCGTATAATGGGTGCCGGAATTATGGAAGATGTGAAGAGATTTGTGATACAGAGGCACACGAGGCAGAATGAGCCGGTTCACTGGGATTTGATGCTCCAGGTCGGTGCGGTCCTGGAGACGTACCGGCTCGACGTCCCGCCGGAGAGCATATCAGCCCAGCCCATCGAGGCCGTCAAAATCTTCGACCATCCGCTGAGGTTTCTCAGTTATGAGGGGGCAGTGAATGAGGGCAAGGGAATGGTTGCGATAGCGGACGCCGGGACATATGAGGTGACGGATACAGACAGTCAGCAGCGGACACTGCGGTTTTCCGGCAGGATACTAACCGGACCGTTCAGCATTAGACACATAGAATCGGACAGATACGAATTCGCTTCCGCCGAATAACACAAAACGCCGACTCACCTAACATCTTATCACTCATCCTTCTGCCGGATAACCCACTGTCTGGGCAAAGAGCACGCGCTGCTGGGGCCGCAACTTAAACTCTCCGGCAGTGTTGTCCTTATCGCAATTGTGAAACCAGGCGGCCAGGTCCTGCGAGGCGGCGAACAAATAGACGTTTGCGGCAATGAGACCCGTGGCGGTGTAATAATAGGACTTCTGGACCTCCGGATCTCCAATGCGTCGGTCCGGCTGGCCCGGACCCATATCGTATCTGGTCCGATCCACGACGTAGAAGATATTCACAGGAGCCGAACGCGCGGCACGTCTGCCGGACCTTGCGCGGAAGTCCCCTGCGACAACGGGCCTCAGATGGTGAGCAACCGCCTCATAGAGGTAAACTCCTTCGGCCAGGGCAACGTAAAGGTCGATTTCCTGCGAGTTACTGGCCGATGCAGCCGTCCTTCCCGGCTTGCCAAATGACCCCTGCCGGCGGTTCACACCGAATGCCGCCCAGAGAAGATTAGACAGCACCTGTGGGCCAAGTTCTTTCGAACTTATGTTGCGATTAGTCCTTCTTTCCTGCAGAGCCGCTAATACGCTTTTGCCGCCATCGGTCTGTGGTTTCACAAGCGTGATCGGCTGCAGATCCGCCGCGGAGTTGCCGCCAGCCATCTGCGGTTTTGCCGGGCTCGCCGGTTCTACGTCCGCCGCGAAGCCGGACGCCGTGCCGGCCAGTACGGCCAGACCCGGCAAGCTCTTTACGAATGTTCTGCGATCCATCTGTATTGGCGTTTCACAATTTTTGCTATAACATGTGCGGATTTTCATTAAGAACACCTCACATTCTAAAACCCATTTCATAGATAAAGTTACTTCCGCAGTTCCGGAACATCCGGCTCGATATGCACTATGATATTCACCGGCCGCGTTATCTGCTCGTGCAGGGTATTTTCGAGGTGTTCGGCTATTTCATGAGCTGCGGCGATGCTCAGTGCAGGATCGACAAGGATGTGCAGATCGAGGAAGACTTCTCTGCCGACAGTACGGGTTCGGAGTCGGTGCCAGTGTCGAATGGCGGGGTCGCCGTTGATAATCGTTTTTATGCCTTCGAATGTCTCATCATCGACGGCGACTTCGGTGAGCTCGTTGAAGCAATCGCTCAGGATTCGAGCAGCGACAAGAATAATCATCAGGCCGACGGCAGCAGCTGCCAAGCCGTCGCCGTGCCTGAAGCCGAACCTTAGCGCTACAAACCCTGCAACAACGGCGATTGAACTGAGTGCATCGGAGCGATGATGCCAGGCGTTTGCGTAGAGAGCGGTGCTGTGTAGTTTTCGAGCGACTCTCTTAGTAATTCGATAGAGGAATTCCTTTAGGACGATCGAGAGCAGCGCCACGAAGAGCACGGCATAGTGCGGGACTACATGCTTGTTTGCGGCAATATCGGCGGCGGCGCGAATAACAATAAGGGTGCCTACAACGGCCAGGATAACGCCGATGAACACTGCGGCGAGGGTCTCAGCTTTTCCGTGGCCGTATTGATGTTTCCTGTCCGGCTTTTTTGCACCGAGGTAAACACCGAGGAGGACGGCAACATCGGTAATCATATCGGAAATGGAGTGGATGCCGTCAGCGACGAGGGCCATCGAGCCGGCGAGAAGACCGACGCAGACTTTCACGGCAGAAAGAGCGATGTTGCCTGTGATGGCAGTCTTTGTGACAGATTTTATCTGTCTGTTAGTGTTGTTGAGCTTGTCGTTTTGCATTTGAGGTTCAACCAATTATCCGGCTGCGAAGGTTCATAACGACATCGGAATACTTTTTGGCAGCGTGCCGGTCGGTCGCTTCAATAACGATTCTCATAATCGGCTCTGTGTTGCTTGTTCGGATGTGGAGCCAGCCGTCATCGAAATCGAATCGGCAGCCGTCGTCGGTGTTGAGCTTCGCTTCGGGGAAGAGCTTCTTAACCGCATCCAGGAGCTGCTGTGCGTGTGGCCGGTCGATGGTAAACTTATCCTTGGTCATGTAATAAGAACCGATTTCGCGTGCGAGCTGACCGATCGGTTTTCCGGTTTCAGCCATCAACTGGAGAATCAATGCCATTGCTACATGGCTGTCGCGAACAGGGCCGACTCGCAGGTCGATGACGCCGCCGCTTCCTTCTCCGCCAATTATGCAATTGTGCTCGAGCATTGCCTGAGCAACATTAGCTTCGCCAACAGGAGTTCTGATGACAGACCCCCCTGCCGCTGCCGTAACGTCGTCAATCATTCGGGATGTGGAGAGGTTTGCGGCGGCGGTGCCTTTTTGTTTGCTGAAGATATATTTTGCAGCGAGTGCAAGGGTGTATTCTTCGCCGATGTACGTTCCGTTTTCGTCTATAACGGCGAGTCGGTCGGCGTCGGTATCCTGGGCGAAGCCGATATCAGCATTTTCTGTTTTTACCCTGTCGCAGAGGTCGGTGAGGTTTTCTGCGGTTGGCTCGGGAGGGTGAGGAAAGATGCCCGTGGGTTCGCTGTTGACAGCAATGACTTTGCAGCCGAGCCGGGTCAGGAGTTGCCGGGCGAGCGCCCCCCCTGCCCCGTTGACACTATCGAGGACGACTTTGAATCTTTTCTCTGCGATCTTGTCTTTATCAACGATATTGAGAATTCGTGCCAAGTGCTCGGCGATGGTTTGGTCATTTGAGGTTATGCTGCCACAACTTAGGGAATCTACGAGGGTGAATTTCTTTTCGAGAAAGCGTTTTTTGACCTGTTCTGCCACCTCCCTGGGTGGGGCCATGCCGTTTTCGAGCAGCAGCTTTATACCGTTGTACTCGGCTGGATTGTGCGAGGCGGTTATGACAACGCCGCCGGCGCAGTTTAGCTTTCGGATCATAATTCCGACACTTGGCGTTGGGACAATTCCGAGGTCGATACAGTCGATGCCGCTGGCGCACAAGCCTGCGAAGAGAGCCGATTTAAGCATTTGGCCGCTGGGCCTGGAGTCACGGCCGATGCAGACGGTGAGCTTGCGGTCAGTCTGCGGGTGTTTTGTGCGAAGGAACGCACCGAAAGCACAGCCGTATTCGACACCTATTGCAGCGGTGAGGTTTTCCCCGACGATGCCCCGCAGTCCGCTAACAGATATTATCAGTTTATCGGCCATAAAGCCCAGGCCCGGCCGCCTGTCGGTTGCAGGCGGCTGGTTCGAAAATCTTTAGCTTCGTAATGTTAATCCAGTTTACAGACGTAGATTTCGTTGACGAAGTCGAGCTTGGCGAGCTCATCGACGACCTTGGTATCGGGCTGCTTGTCGAGCGAGACGGCGAGGATTGCCTTTTGCTCTTTGAGCTTTTGCCCGACGCCCATGGTGGCGATGTTGATTTTGTGCTTTCCGCAGATGGTTCCGACGGCGCCTATGACGCCGGGCTTATCGTCGTTGAAGATGATGACGACCGCTCCCTGAGGGGTCATTTCTACATTAAAGCCGTCAATTTCGATGATTCGCAAAAGCGTTTGCCCGAAGACGGAGCCAATGACGGTGCGCGTTACCTTGTCGGTGACGACTTTGGCAGTGAAGCTTGCGGCGACGTCCTTTGCCTGTGGGTTCTTTGTTTCGTCGATGCCGATTCCGCGTTCCCTGGCGAGGACGGGTGTATTAACCATGTTGAGTGGCATTTCGAAGTGTTTCTGGAGCAGGCCGATTGCGAAATTGAGCGTGACCTGTTCGACGTCCGCTTCTGCAATCGTGCCACGATACTGGACCTCCACCTTTTTTATATGGCCCGGAGCAATAGTGCTGACGAGCGTTCCGATTCTTCTGGCGAGCTCGGCATACTGGGTGACAAGAGGCGGCAGAGCGCCGGTGGTAGAGGGGGCATTCAGGGCATTTCGAATTGGCCCACCTTTGATGGCGTCGACGAGGATTTGAGCGGCCTCGACGGCGACTTCGATTTGTGCCTCTTCGGTGCTGGCGCCGAGATGGGGTGTTACGAGGCAGTTTGCAAGTTTGGTGAATCGAGTGTTTTCAGGCGGCTCCTTTGGGAAGACATCGAGGGCGGCGCCTGCGATTCGTCCTTCGGCGAGGGCATCGTAGAGGGCATCTTCATTTATGATACCGCCACGCGCACAATTGACGAGGCGTACGGTGGGCTTCATCATCTTGATTTGCTCGGCATCTATCATGTTGAGCGTCTGTTCATTTCTCGGCACGTGCACGCTGATATAATCGGATTTTTTGAAGATTCTTTCGAGGTCTTCGATCACCTCTACTCCAAGCTGGTCGGCTTCGGCTGGGACGGCAAGGGGGTCGTATCCGAGAATTTTCATATTGAAGCCCTTTGCCATCTTGGCGACGGACATACCGATTCTGCCCAAGCCAATCAGACCCAATACCTTCCCGTTGAGCTGGTTGCCCATATACTTTTTTCTGTCCCAGGCGCCTGATTTGAGACTGTTGCAGGCAGGGACAACGTTTCGGCTCATAGTGAGCATCAAGGCCATTGTATGCTCGGCGGCACTAAGGGTGTTACCGCCGGGAGTGTTCATAACGATGATGCCCTTTCGGGTCGCCTCGGGTATGTCGATGTTGTCAACGCCCACACCGGCCCTTGCGATACCTTTGAGCTTACCGGGGTCGGCGAGCGCTTTTGCAGTAACCTTTGTGCCGCTTCGGACAATCAGGCCGTCGTGCTCACCGATGATCTTTGAGAGCTCATCTTCGCTTATGCCGGTTTTGACGACAGCTTCGACACCATCAATCGAGTTGAGCAGGTCAATACCTTCCTTTGCAAGTTTGTCGGTGATTAATACTTTGATCATAGTGGAGCTCCTGAGAATAGAATTTACTCTTTTACCTCCATTCGGTCCAGCCGACGCCGCTTCGGTCCTCGGCTATCTTGAATCGGTTCTTACGACAATCATACAGATATCTAACAGTACAGTGAGCGGCTGCGGCGGTCAGGCGTGCCGCAGCAGCGGTCGGCCCGAATTTTTCGAGCTCGAAGCCGACCTTGATATTCCTGGTCTGTTCGAGTTCGGGCCAGAGGGTTTTTCCCGTGGCGCAGTCAACGAGCAAAGCTCGGGCAGTCAAGAACCCCTTATGGTAGCCGGTATCGGCCATTTCGTAAAGCTGATAATCGTCGATAATCACAAGGATAACGAGGTTGGCGGCGAGGGCAGTCCCGACCTGGCTGGGTGCAAGCATCGAGAAATCGGGGCGGGTGGAACGAAAGCGTGAGAGAGTATCGTAGGTAACGATGTTTTCGGCGGGGATTTTGACCCTGGCTTTAAGATACTCGTTGAATGCTTTGGTGAGGTAGTAGCGAAGGTTGATGCCCGGGTTGAGGGTGACGGGCTGGTCGACAAGGACGAGGATTTTCTGTTCTTGTTCTTCTGTAATGTTATATTCGGCGACGGTCTTCCGTTCGCTACGGGTGGGCGTACCGACAGCAGCAATAAGGCCGGCTATCTGACAGCCGTTGCAGAACAACAGCCACGGCATAACGATGACAACAAAGGCGACGAGAGAAAAAGCGAGTTGTGCTTTTTTGGTCTGCACTATTCCTTTCCTTTCCAGATACAAAATTAGCCAGCCGTGTTTTCCGCAATTGCCCGCGCCAGTGTCACAACCCATCCGGCGACGAGTATAATCAGCAGCGCCAATATCCAGTGCCACAGCTTGAGCTGGCTCAGGAGCCGGTCAAAGAAGCTGAAATATACTCCAAAAACGGCGGTAAGGAAAGCGAAAAATGCGGCGAGCACGAGAGCGGAGCAGAGTATTGCTGCGGCCGGCTGGGTGTAGAAGGAATGGAGGATGTGGCCGTGGACGAAGGCGATTGCGGCGGTGGTCATCCGGCAGGTTGGGCAGGGCAGGTTGTATCGCTGCTCGAAGCCGCATGCGCCGGGTGTGAGAGGGATTCTGAAATGTCCGACGGCCCAGAGAAGCACAAAGAAAGCGACTATGGCAAAAAGAACGAGTGCCGCAGCAAGCCGCCGGCGAGGCGTTGCCGGGCGGGTGAATTTCGGCCGATTTGAGTGTTGGCTTGCCTGCATAACGATGCTAAAATAGGGCAATTTAGAACTTGTGTCAAGTTAGCAAAGGAAAGGTGGCGTAATGACATTGGAACAGAGAGACCTTAGCAGGATGTTGGAGACGGCTGTCGTGGCGGCGCGATTAGCGGGGCAGAGGGCGATGGAGGAGATGAACTATCTTAAGGTGTCAGTAAAGAGCGAAGACCAGCTTGTGACGCAGGCGGACACGATATGCCAGGAGATAATCGTTGACCGGATCAAGGAGACCTATCCCGACCACGGATTCATCGCCGAAGAAGGCCGGGGCAGTGAGCTTTTCAAGCAGTCGCCGCGAGGGGCAGAGCAGATATGGTGGGTGATAGACCCGATAGACGGGACGAACAACTTTGCAAAGGGAATGCTGTTGTTTACGGTTCATGTTGCGGTGATGTGTGAGGGCCAGCCCGTAGTGGGCGTGATATTTGACCCCGCGACCGATTCGATGTACACGGCTGTCAAAAGCGGCGAGGCCCATCTTAACGGCAGGAGAATCAGGGCGAGCGAGGACGGAATCGACAAGTTTTCAAGCGTGGGTATGGACAGTCATTTCGATAAAGACGTTCCGGGGTGGGTGATAGAGCTTATGCGGCGAACTCGGTTTCGGAACTTGGGCAGTACGAGCTTGCAGTTTGCATACCTGGCCAGGGGGGGGCTGATTGCGAATGTTTTTGTGAATCCGAAGCTGTGGGACATCGCAGCCGGAGCACTCATTGCCGAGAACGCCGGAGCAATCGTCAGCGACTGGGATGGGAAGAAGATTTTCCCAATCGACCTCGATGCATATCAGGGCACACCGATTCGAACAATGACGGCCAATAAAAAGGTCTATCAGCAGATTCTTGAATTACTAAAGTAGCAGTTTGTTATCTTGGGTCAGGAACGGGGTGCAGGGCTATCAGCTTGACCTTGGTATTTGTCGGCGTGACTTCGCTTCTGTCGAGAACGGCGATGACTCGTTTTTGCGGGCCGTCTCTTCCGATGCGCACGAGTATGTAAGCGGTAAAGATATCACTTCGGACAGTGACGAGATTGCTGATGCGAGCGAATATAACATCTCTCTCCTCAAAGTCATCCGGTGAGCCATCGAAGTCCACCAGCTCGACTGGATTTGTTTGGGGCAGGTCGGGGAAACCGACCTGATCGCCGGCTGCAGGTCCTGGATCGCGAGCATAGAAGCGAATGTCGTAGGCCGGTGCGGAGGCGACAGCGGCGGTATTGGTGACATTCGCCAATTCGCAGGCGTTTTCAAAGCCGGGCGCTTCCCGCAGAAGGACGGCACTGCCGGTTGTGAGCGTACGGTCAGTGTAATCGGCGATGTCGTTGCCCAGCGTATCTCTCAGAAGCATCTTGTCCCTGTATGCAACGATTGCCTGTGCGAGTTCGGGCGTAACCCAGGGCAGTTGCGCGAGTACGAACCACGGTGCGGTGTTGATATTGATTCGGCCCTTTACTCTTGTTTCCCCGGGAGGGTGACCATAATCGATGGGGTCCATCACAGTCAGATACCGGGACAGACTCTGGAATCGCGGGTCGGCCAGGTTCAGCCGAGTGGGAAGCAGGTCAGGATCAAGGGGGATCACACCTTCGGTATGACCGCTGCCGATTGAATAGGCGCTGGTGGCGAAGAGCATTCCAATTTCGCCGACGTTTGTAAAGGCAGCATTTGCAGGGTGCGCCTGGAGCAGATAGCCGGGCCAGGGGTCAAACGGATTAGATATCGGGATGTAGTAGCCGAGGGAGGGCAGGACGATGTCCTGGTCCCAGATGCGCCTTATGCATTTGTGCAGGGTGATGTCTCGTTGATAACTATAGCTTCCCATGGCAAGGGTGTTGGGCCCGGGCCAGCCGGTGTTGTAGTCGGGGATGACGGCGGTATCGACCGTCAGCCAGGTATTTGCGTCAGGGACAAAACGGCTCAGTTGCAAAATGGTGTCGGGGATGAGCAGGTTGGCATCCACATCAATCGGCTGAGGCGTCCCGTTTGGCTCATTTATGTCGTTGGGGGCGTTGACGTCGGAAAAATCCACGGTTAGGAGTAAAGACGGGTCATCCCTCATCACATGGAATCTATTACTGCCTGACCAGAATATGGGGATATCAGAAATCACGAATCCAGAAGTATCGAGTATCGAAAGCCGCCATTGACCATCAGCAGGGCGATTATCCTCCCAGTAGGGTTTGTGCAGCTCGATTGCAAAGGCACTTACGATATTATTTGGGTCGTTGGGGTCACCGTTTGGGTCCAGGAGTTGAAAGGCCTGGGCTAATTCGGAGATATAGACGCAGGGCTGTTCGAAACCGTAGACAGTACCGGTGTTGGCGTCAATTACCGTTACATTGGCATCAGCGTCGCGGTAGTCAATGAGATTGGCGGCGATTTGCGCAGCGCTGGCATCTATTTGGGGTCCTACTACGTTCATATCAGCCGTTGGAGGGAGTGCGTCGATAAGGCCGGCTCTGAGATAGTCAAATACCTTGTTCTTGTTAGCAGAGGAGACCTCATTGATGTTAAGCATTTTCCAGTTATCCCCGGGCCGGACGATTTGAGGCGGGATAATGCGATCCATATTATTGATTGTGGCGATGTGGCGATAGTCGTACAGACAGGGGTCCGGTGAGCTATAGTTGGCCTTAAAGAACCATGGCTCAAGGGAATCGTCCGGTTGAAGTGGTACATAAAGCGGACCATCAAAACCCCTATCCCAGAGCTCCTCGATTCTCGATACCATTAGATTATAGTTTATCTGGTAGCGATTCCGGAGTTTCAGTTCATCGGAGATGTCAAACGGGGTGTGCTGTCCATTCGGCTCAGCATAATTCCAGACAACATCCTGCTCATAGTTAGGATCACCAGGTTCAGCCATTCCCGAACGAACAGTTGTCAGCCACGTCCCATCAGGATCCGATGTACCGCCTCGAAATGACAATCCCACCAGATTAACGTGCAACTGGCTCGAACCGTCGAGACCATATACCACCCCGTCGGCAGTGTTGGGGTCGAATCTGTAGGCGGTGTTTACGTTGAGCATGGCGGAGTTATCGACGACTCTTACTGCGGCGTAGATCGGTTTTCCTTTGCCGGAGGTCATATCCGGCAGGCGTATCCACCTGCTGTCCGCAACGCCGTCGCCATCGGCGTCGGCGGGCCCGCCAAAATCGAGCGTACTGGTAGGGTCAACCGCCGATACAACTCCTGTGACCGGGTCTGCGGGCGCTATGACCTGTGCGGTCAGGTTATAGGCGCCAAGATTCTCATTGAGATAGGCCTGCTCCTGCCAGTCGGCGGGGTCGGCATCGAGCCAGTCGAGCAACCCAACAGCCGAATTGACCGGAGATTCGTAAATGTCGCTTATTTTGCGCCAGAAATGAACGAAGCTGTTATCGACCTCCGGCTCGAGCGAGGCCAGCCAGGGGTTATTGGAGTCGGGGTAGTCATAATACTCATCGGCGATTATGCCGGGGGTATCGACAACGAGCTGCTCGGAAATCTTGGCAACAACGGTATCGACGGCGAGGTTCAGCTCTTTGTTCTCGGCCAAGGCGCTGGTGGCAATGCTGTCAACACGGGAGCTAAGCAAAAAGGCAACGCCGATAACAGCCAGCAGACTTGTCAGGACGACGGCAAGAATAAGTGCGGAGCCGGTGGCAACTTTTTTCTTCAAAACTCCATGTCGGCATTTCATCCGTGCCATCTCTAATCGTCCAAATACACGATATGGGTAAACGTCTGCCCCTGTCTGACAAAGCCCTTTGAATCATGCAAAGTAAATGTAAACTTCAGAGCGTCCGGGAAAAACCTCGGTCCAAAGCTGTGCAAAGAACCGGCTGCAAAATCCGGTTTGAACCAGTTGGGAAAGGCAATCGGATCGAGTCCCCCGGGCAGATTTAAGTAGATGCCAAAGGCATAGTCCAAAAGTATATGGACGCTTTGCATCGTACTGAAATCGTTTGGGTCGTCATCAAACCCGTCACCGTCCATGTCGGCACTCGGCCACCAGAGGTAGCGGTCGATAACCGGTACGGCAAGCGGATTGTAGAATCTGTATCCCCACTGTACGGAGAAGCTGCTGACCTGCTGAGAGAGCAACATATGCAGACCTTCTTTGTGGTCGTTATAAAGGTCGATTCCAGGCCGATTGCCGAAACATGTTGAGATTAACGTGCTGTTGTAATCGGCATCTTTGAACAGTGCCTGCCAGACGGCAAGGACAATGCTGTCGTGCTCAAACATATCGTTATCAAAGGCATTGAACGTGGAGAAAAAATCAGCGGGAGTAATAATGGTCGGAAAGGCATAAACGTCCGGGTCGGCAGTGAGCAGATGCCGGCGTCTGGCAAGGGTATTAAACAAGTAGTAATGCTCAATCCGGCTGCGAGGAGAGGTCTGGTAGTCGAAAAGGTCGGCCTGGCCATAGTATATCCTGGCGACGTTGGAGACCACAGGAACACCCGTATCGGCGGGAACAAACGCAGCGCCCGGAGGGATGTCATCATAAGGCTGGGTCGATTGAAAATCACCGTCGGCAAAAAACATAATCTGGTCAAATCGCTCGCCGGTATTCGGGTCATACTGAAACCATACGAGCAGCGGGGCGTCTTTGCGAAGGCCCTTGAAATCCGCATTAAGCTGGTCGGTTATGGCGCGGAGCTTTTGCATAATGTCGGCATTTGCGCCAGCCGTGCGCTGTGCGCCGATACTTGCCCTGAAGATGCTACCCGCAAAGACGAGCATCATGGCCAGAAGGCCGACGGCAACGACAAGCTCGATTAAGGTAAAGGCCCTTTTTATTCTTACCACGAAGACACCAGGACACAAAGGTTACTCAATCATTTTACTCACCATTAAGACACCAAAACACTGAATTAGAGAATAACTCTTTTGATACCATCTTTTATTACAGGGACATTAAAATTTATAAGAAAACCGAGGCGCTTGCCCGTAAGTTTAAGATAGCTAAGCAACTGAGCCGTATAAACCGGATTCATTCGGTCAGCAGACTTTATTTCACAGATGACTTCGTCGGCAACGAGGATATCGATTCGCAAGGCCTCGTGAAACGTTATTCCGTCATATTGTATTGGGACAGCAACCTGCCTTTGATAGGCAAGGTCGGCCTTGGTTAGCTCGTGACAGAAGCAAATCTCATACACGTTTTCGAGCAGGCCGGGGCCGAGTGCTTTATGCACGGAATAGGCGGCATTTACAACTGCCTCTGCAATTCCTTCGGTTTTCGTTGACAGCTTTTGATATTCCATGTTCAACTTTGTGTCTTTGTGCCTTAGTGGTAAAAAAATTAGAATCGGACTACTTTTTGATAGACGGCAACACAGGGGCCTCTGCCGCCGCCGACCGGCGGTGGAACGACCCAGACCGCACCGGGTAAAGTACCTTGCCAGGGGCGGTCCAGCCGAATAACGTTGCCGAAGAACGGCGGCTCGTAGCGTTCGAGGACCCGATATATCTGACCGGTTGCATCGTCCACAATCGTGTAGCCGGAATTGATGAACATCTCTTCGCTGACAAGGTCGGCGGGAAAATTGTCAACGATAGCCAGCTCGTCGGCCCTGCCACTGAGCGATAAAGTAACATTGATAGGAATGGGCACAGGCCGCTTCTCAAGTGTGGCCTGCGGCTGCGGCTGGCCAAGCGCATCACGAATCCAATAGTTACTCGCCGAGCCGACCTTTCTGCTGACAAAGACGGTAACCTGAACCGCATTAGGGTCTTCTCTTCGGCAGACAGCCGACCAGAAGTATTTCTTCGACGAGAACGGGCCGGGATTAGACGGATACGCGAATTCCATAACGTTTAGCGGTTCCAGCAATGCGCCCCGTTTGGCATTGACCAGCAGTTCAAAATTGGCAGAACCGATGTAAATAAAATCAGACGCACGAATCGGCACACCGAGGTCTGCGGCTGTGAGCCGAATCTTTGCAAAGGCCTCGTCGGCAGCAGCGGCGGCGATGCTTCGCTCGGTTGTTACCGTCGCAAAATGAATGCCGACCGGAAAGACACCGGCAATAAACATCATTCCGATGGCCAGCGTGCCAAGCGAGAGCAAAACCTCGGTAAGCGAGAAACCTTTATGTCTGCGATTATCTCTCATAGCCGGTTCAATCCGCCGGGATTATTGTCCCGGAATAAGGATTCAGGTAAATGACCTTGTCAATTACGCTGTAGAGATAGCCGGAATACGCCTGGCCTGCCTGGTAGGCCCGGTTGAATTTTTCTGTTTCGTAGATGATGAAGCGGCTGCAGCTGAACTCCTCAGCTAAGCCTATCGTAATATCGTCATCCTGGATGAACATGCCATGAGGGTTTACAGAGTCGGTGACACGAGCAACTGTGTTGAAGATATCATCCCGGCTGTTATCGAGTGTGATACCGGGCGAAATCCACTTTGGCATTGCATCTCTGTTTCTAACCCTCACCTTATGTATTACGAGACGCCCGGAAGGCGAGAATACTATCGAAAAGGTCGTCAGTTCGGTCAGTTCAGGATCCGTGCTTAGCTCCCAGGTTGGGTCATCAGTTCGCTTCTGTCTTATGAGCGTCTCATCCATCACGCCGAGTGTATCCGGCAGTTTGATTGGCTCAAGACCATCGACAGCGCGAAAACCATTGGCCTTTTCTGTCCTGTTAGGGTCGTGGACGATAAATATGATGTACTGAGACGCATCGAGTGGACCGGCGGGGTCGTAGGCCTTCTGGAATCGGATGCCGGCGTAGCGCTGCTCTTTAGCGGCGATGGCGCGGGCGCTGGCCAAAGCGGAGCTAATCATTGCCTTTGTACCGCCTTCGGATTCGAAGCTCCTGAAGAACAGCTTTGTGGCAGGCGCAGCCAAGGCCCCGAGCAGAGCGATTATGCCGATGACGACTATCATCTCCGTGAGAGTAAGGCCGGATTGTCTTCGGTTCGGTTTCATCGGGTATCTATATTCGATATATCATCGCGGGTATTGAACGTTCTGTCCGGCCCGGCTGAAGTTATCTGCGGAAACGTCCTCTTCGTATCAGGGTCGAGCGGCGAAAAAAACGGTATCAGGAAGTTATCTTCATCGTAGTAGTCGTATCTCAGCGTTGTGCCCCAGGGATCGATGATTCTCAGCAGCGGATACTTCCGACCGGCAACAATAAGTATCATTCTGTTACGGTTCTCGTCCGCGTCGGTGAGCAGGGATTTGTCGATTCTGTCGAGTGTTTTTCTGCACTGCGGGACCTGGCTCAGGAAAAAATACAGCGCCTCGCTGCCGGAGTACCAGGGCTGATGTATCGCTGGTTTCGCCACATCCAGACTGTCTAACACAACTGGCGCAAGACCAAGACCGTTTTGCAGCATCGGCTCGAGTATGCCCTTCGGGACTGGGTTGGGATCATCGTTACAGTCCAGCGGAAAGCGAAACTCGGCGTAGTTGCTGTTTCTGTATTGATAGTCATAGTCGCGGAACTGCTCGAGGGCGTTGGCAATGAGCGTGATGGTGTTTTTGGTGAGACGCTCCTTGCCCTGGTTGTCCATGCGGACGGCCAGGCCGATTACGACCGAGGCGAGCAGCGCGACAATCGCCACTACAATCAGCATCTCAATTAACGTCACACCTAATTTGCACCTGCGAGCTTTCATAACGTAATCAGTCGTGCCTTTCAGGCAGCTTTGGTTTTTAGTAGTTGGTTATATCGTCACGGGTACCATAGAGACCGTCCATACCGGCGGATATCAGGATGTACGAGTCCGGCCTGTAAGGCCAGGGTTTTGCGGTAATCTTGGGGTCAATGAGGCCGCCCTGGTCCGAATAAAAGATAGTTGGGTCCTCAAGCGAATGGGCAGGCACTGGGTTACCCTTGTTGACGATGGGGACAAGGTTGACCAAAGCGGCATTGTCGTAGTAGTTGTATCGCTGGAGGAGCAGATTGTTCGGGGGGCCGAGCATAGTTGTGGAGCTGAGGTTAGCCTTGTAGTAGAGAATTGGCGTGCCTGCATTATAGGTAATTGTCTTGCCGCTGGGGGTGGTGGTCTTGAGCCTTTTGGCGGTGAAGACATCGCAAATAACGTGGGTGTCCCATTGGAGAGGTGCAGGATCGACATACAGTCCGTCGAGAGCTCCGGGGGCGCTAATGCCAAGACGGTAGGCGCTGGCGGTCGCCATCTCGAGATAGGGGCCTCTTCTGGCCTGTATACTGGCCTGGCCCGGATTCGGCGGGTCGTAAGGGCCGCCCACACCGCCTCCGTCTGACTGCCAGGCGGAGTCGGGATGGAAACCGAGCAGGTCCCAGCCGAGAAGGGCCTCGGCAAGTTTTTGGGCTCCGCCATAATCTGCCGACACCATGGCAACGGTGTCCCATCCGTCTGAGGGCGGATAGTCGCCGTAATCCTGTTTGAAGGCGTCGAGGGCCATATCCATGGTTGTAAACTGCGCCTCCTGTGCCGTTTCTTTGGCCTTTCTGCGCACCATGGCGATGGAGGGCAGCAGCAGGCCTATGAGGATGCTGATTATTACCAGAGAGACAAGCAACTCGACAATCGTGAAAGCTGTGCATTTTCGTTTCACAGGTATCCCCTTTATTAACTCGTACTTCGTAATAGTCGTATAATTGCAGGGCATTTAATCCCAGTCGTATAAGGTTCCTTTCAATCGCCACTGGTCGGCAAGAACAGCGAAATCATAAAAGTCAACAAAACCGCTTCCATCGAGGTCGGCAGAGATGCAGCTTCCGGCAGTGAGCCAGTCGGCAGCCATGACAAAGATGTCACTATAGTCAACGATACCGTCATCGTTGAGATCCGATTCGAGCAGGAGCAACGATGGCTCGGAGAAGTTGTCGGCGCCGTATTCCTGCCAGGCGCTGGTGAGCATCCAGCTTGGGGCAAAGGTCGCGAAATCGTCGAATCCGACCGAGCCGTCACCGTCGAGGTCGGAATAGAGAACGGAATACTGCAGCCAGTTTTCAGCAAAGGCCAGCAGGTCGTTGGCGTCAACGGCCCCGCTTTGGTCGAAATCACAGCCGCCGCAGTAGTCCGGCTCCTGGCAATTGATATCGGCCCAGTTCGCCGCAAAAACGGCAAAGTCTCTGAAGTCAATATCGTCTTCGTAGTCCACAAACAGATCGAACTGTGAACTCTGGCTGCTGAGCCATTCGGCAGCGAGAATTTGCATGTCGTAGATATCAACGTAACAGTCACGGTCGAAATCGTGGGCCAGATATCCAAGCCCGCCGCAATACGTGTCGAACTTGATGAAATCCCATGTGGCCTGGTACTCGATTAAGGGTTTGGACGTTTCGGTGATATTTGACCTGATAGCAAGCCTAAGAGTATGGAATTCACCGTCGGCGAGGTCGTTTATATCAATTTCCTGACCCGTGTATTCGCCATTGAGACCGGGCGCAAAGTCATTCGAATCCCATATGTCGTTTCCGTCGAGCAGGACAACTGCGCTTCGCACGTTGGGATTCCAGGGCCCTACTGAAGACGAGAGCTTCAGATCGAAGCTGATTTTCTGAACATCCTCTTCGAAAAATACGTTTTGAGAAACTACAGCCATGTCATCGGTCTGCAGAATGGCATTCCATTTTGAAGAAAGAGTCAGTGAGTAACCATTGCCATAGCCATGCGTTGACCAGAAGGAATCGACAACCCCGCCGAACTTACCCGCCGGGATATTAACATCACACCAATATTGCGGGGACTCAACAGTAATGTCAGGGATGTCCCCGTCATATTCGAAACTGCCGTTTTTGACGATACTCATAGTCGCCCCCAGGCGGTTTACCAACAAACATACAAAAAGCAAAGCGGCAAAGGCCGTAATCCGTTTCATCACCTCTTCTCCGTTCGTTATTCGCCGAAATTCCAAATGTCGTCACTTGTGCCGTATTCACCGTCAAACCCGGCCGAAAGCAGCAGATAGGAGTCTGCTCTATAGGGCCTGTCATTGGTTGGGACCTTTGGGTTAAGCGTCTTCTCGTAGAACAGGCCGGGCCAAGCGGGAAGCGTGAGTCCAATTACCGCGCCTGTCGAGGTCGTTCCGTCACTTGCCATCGGGTGTACGGGCGCAGCCGACCAGGGCAGTCCAAGATTAATGAGGGCCTGATTGTCCTGCACATCATATATGTTGCTCTCGAGAACGTTGTCGTCGGTACTTATCACATGTCCTATGTTGGCGGGGTCGGCTCTGTAATACAGTATCGGCATACCGATACCCTTTGCGGTCTTTTTGCTTTTTACCCTGTTATAGACATCGCAGAGCACAACATCATTAGGCTCGAAGCCGATTGCTGCGATATCGGCGGGTGCGTAAATGGTATCGAGCGTGTATGCATTGGCGTTCTCGAGCTGGAGGTACATGTGCCTTGCCCTAAGATTCTCGAGATAGGCGGGATATTGCGGTGAAGCAGGTGCCGGGGCCGGATACGGATACAAGTTCGCACCACCTGGGCCATCCAGGCCGTCGCGTCTGAAACGTGAATCCGGGTGAAAGCCCTTGAAGTCCTGGCCGACCATGGCTTCGGCCAGCTTCATCGCGCCGCAGTAGGGAACCCGTACCTCCGGCGGGATACGACCATCCAGTTGGTCCGAATCGGGATAGCCGTCATACTCGGAACTGAACAGGTCGAGTGCGACGCCTATGCTGTGGAACTGGGCCTTTTGCCTCACTAAGCGGGCGTAACGCTTGACTCTGGTCAGGGCCGGGACGAGCAGGCCGATGAGGATTACGATGATGCTCATAACCGTCAGCAGCTCGATAATCGTAAATGCCGGTTTTGTCTTGGTTTTTTCGCAAACTCGTTTCACTTTTCTCACTCCTTGTTCAGTTAATGTAAAGGTGATTTTTTTGCGATTATTTACACACTCAGACCTGAGATAATCTGTATCATCGGCAGGAATATCGCCATCACGATGACCATCACGATTCCGCCGAGCATGATAATCATTATCGGCTCGAGCAGCGACATCAGCGAGGCAACAAGCACATCAACCTGCTCGTCGTAATTGTCGGCGACTTTCAAGAGCATCTTGTCAAGGTCTCCTGTTTCTTCTCCGACGGCGACCATGTTTGAGACAATGAGGTCAACGGTTTTTGACTGTCGCAGCGGCCCTGCAAAGGTATCGCCCTGTCTGATGGAGTTATTGACCTTATTAAGCATGTTGGAGAAGATCTCGTTACCGACAGTTTCACCGGTTACGTTTATGGCGTCAAGAATCGGCACGCCGGCGCCAATCAGCGTTCCGAGGGTTCTTGTCCAGCGTGTGACAGCGACCTTTCGGCTGAGCTGGCCGATGACGGGGACGTGGAGCCTGACGGTATCGAGGATGAGCCGGCCGACGCGTACCTGCCTTACGATCCTGGTCAACATGACAAAGGCAAAAGGTACGCCAATCAGGATGAGCCAGCCGAAGTCGTAGGCGATCCAGGAGCTTATGTTAAGGACGGTTTGGGTTACGGGATTCAATTCACCTTCAATCATTTCCTTAAGAACACCTTCAAACTGGGGTATGACGAAGGTCATCAACCCCAGCAGAATTGTAAACGCTGCAACAAGGACGACGATCGGATAGACCATAGCCCCCTTAACGCGTGATTTGAGCTTTTGGGCCTTCTCCATAAAATCGGCGACACGGGCGAGGATAAGGTCGAGCACACCTCCGGTTTCTCCCGCAGCCACCATTCCGACGAGGAGTCGGTCGAAACACCTTGGGTACCTGCTCAGGGCTTCAGAAAGTGTGGCGCCGCCTTCGATGTCGTCGGCGACGTAGCCGATAATCTTCTTGAAGCTTCCGGCCTTCTGCTGTTCTTCAAGTATCCGCAGGGACCTCAAGATTGGCAGGCCAGCATCTTGAAGCGTTGAGAGCTGTCTTGCGAACTGGGTAATGAATTTAACCTTGACCCCTGCACGCGCGCCCCTTCTGCGTTGTGGTCTTGCAGTGGCGGCGGCCTTTTTGACCGCGCCTGCCGTGGCAACCTTGGTGGGGAAATATCCCATGTTTCGTATTTTGCTCACCGCCTCTTTCTGGCTTAGAGCTTCCACCTCATCCTTTATGGCAACTCCCTGTGAATCCAGCGCTTCATACTTAAAAATAGGCATCTCAATCACCTCTTAATCAAAAACCAAGCGATAAAGCCCAGGATAGTGGTCGTCAAAAGCTCACTTTACTTTGGGCCAAATTGTCGTGGCCTGTTTACTCTGCTTCAGCGATTGTCTCCTTTACGACCTCGTCTATAGAGGTTGCGCCGTCATAAATGGCCGCCAGACCGTTGTCTCGCAGTAGTGTCATGCCGGCTCTTTGGCTGGCGGTGCGCAAGACATTTGTCGAGGCGTGGTTCATGACCAAATCACGTATTTCATCATTGAAAACCATTATCTCGAAGATTCCGATTCTGCCTCTGTAGCCGGTATTGTTACACCTGTTGCACCCACGCCCATAAAAGAACTGTTTTCCCTTAATGTCATCGGGTACAAGTCCCAGGTCCATCAACTGGATTTCCGTCGGCTCAAACGGTGTCTTGCAGTATTCACAGATTCTTCTTACCAATCTCTGGGCCACTATGCCCTCAATCGTGGCAGTGAGCAGAAACGGCTCGATGCCAAGGTCCAGGAGCCTCGCTATCGTGCTTGGAGCATCGTTGGTGTGAACGGTGGTGAAGACAATGTGTCCGGTCAGCGACGCCTGCGCCGAGATTTCGGCCGTCTCAAGGTCACGTATTTCACCAACGAGCACGACGTCGGGGTCCTGTCGCAAAATAGACCGCAGACACCTCGCAAAGGTCAGACCGATATCCGGCTTCATCTGGACCTGGATGACGCCGTCGATGTCATACTCTATTGGGTCTTCAGTCGTAATTATCTTCGTCTCAATGTCGTTGAGCTCGCTGAGAGCAGCGTAGAGCGTGGTGGTCTTGCCGCACCCGGTCGGGCCGGTCACGATGACGACGCCGTTTGGCTTGTTAATAAGCTGACGTACCTTTTTGAGGTCGTCCTGTCTAAGGCCGAGCTTTTCGAGATCGAGACTGATCTGACTTCTGTCGAGGACACGCAGCACAACGCTCTCGCCGAACATTGTCGGCAGTACACTGACACGAAGGTCAATGGGATTGCCCTGAACGGTGAGTGATATTCGGCCGTCCTGCGGCAGACGTCTTTCGGCGATGTCGAGGCTTGCCATAACCTTTATACGCGAGCTTAGGGCCGCTGCGATATGCTTGGGAGGCGGAACCATCTCATATAGCACGCCGTCAATCCGGTATCGCATTTTGTATTCATTTTCAAACGGCTCAAAATGAATATCCGACGCCTTGTCACGAATGGCCTGCATCAAGACCAGATTGAGTAACTTTTTGACGGGATTGGATTCGGAAAGCTCTTTCAATTCATCCAGGTCGATGCTCTGATTCCTGCCCTCAAACTCTGCAAGAAAACCATCCCCCTGTATTTCATCGATTAACTCAGTTATGCCTTCTGTTTCCTCACGCTGCTCGTAGTATTTCTTAAGCGCAGCTTCCAGTGCCTCCGAGTCGGTTATCTTGGCTGTCACCTTGAATCCCATAAGGGTGCTCAGGTCATCGGTTGCTCTGAAATTCTCGGGGTTGTCGAGCACAACGACAAGCTCATTATCCGCCTTTTTGTATTCAATGGGGACGATTCGGTAGGTTTTGGCAGTCTGGGAGGGGACCTTCTCAATGATATCGGGAGGGATGTCGGCGTCACCCAGGCTGACATACTCCATTCCTCTTTGTGCGGCCAGGGCGATGCGCAGCTGTTTTTCATCAATAAGACCGAGTTCGAGGAATATCTGCCCGACTGATATCTTCTGGTCATGTTCCCGTCTTTGTTTTTGGATGTTGAGGCACTGATGTACCTTCTCTCTTGTCAAAACGCCCATCTTTATCAGGACCCTGCCGAGCGTTCTGCTTCGCAATTGTTCTATTGGTGGCAACTTTGGCATCTTGTAAACCCTAAAATCCAGACTAATGTTATGTTCGCTGACCCGGTATCCGTACGATTGTATTATACCACCCTAAGCTCTTTTCAACAAGTAAATTAGCATTTGGACACCTGGTTATTACGACACAATACAGGCGGCAACAAGCACCGGGTAGCCCGCCGATAAGCCGCTTTTTGGACGATTTTAGCTGGTCACGGCAGGCGATGCTCGGCGTCAGGGGCCATCTCGATGGCCGCGGAAAACGCAAAAAATCCGCTAAAATACACGCGAAAACCGGAGTTTTGGCTGCGGATGAGCAGAAACGGCAGCGATGCAAGACAAATATGGCCGGAACTGCTATATCCGCAGGATTGGCCCGAGATCTTCCTCGGATCCAGCAGCTTCTTTTCCCTTGCCGCCGGGCATTTTGCCCATTGCCTTGTCGTGGAGGGCACCGGGCTGGCGGGCCTTGTCGAGCATCTCGGTAAGTGTGATTTTGCCGGTGTCGTAGAGTTGCCAAAGGTGCTCGTCAAGAAGCTGCATTCCGAGTTTTTTGCCTGTCTGGATGCTCGAATCGATTCGGTATGTCTTGTTTTCGCGGATGAGGTTCGCGATGGCGGGTGTTACTACCATAAACTCGTAGGCGGCAATTCTTCCCTTGCCGGTAGCGAGCGGACATAGCGCCTGGCTGAGAACGGCAACAAGATTGCTGCTGAGCTGGATGCGAATCTGTTCCTGCTGGTTGACGGGGAAAACGTCAATAAGACGTGTCACTGTGCCTGCAGCACTGGTGGTGTGGACTGTACTGAATACGAGGTGGCCCGTTTCGGCGGAGCGGACGGCCGCCTCGATTGTTTCAAGGTCTCGCAATTCTCCGACGAGAATGACATCCGGGTCCTGCCTCAGGACACGCCTTAGTGCTTCGGAAAAGCTGGGCACGTCAACGCCGACCTCACGTTGATTAATGATGGATTTCTTATGCTTGTGGTAGTACTCGATAGGCTCTTCAATGGTGACAATGTGTCGGTCAAAGTTTTCGTTGATGTAATCAACCATTGTAGCCAGTGTGGTGGTCTTGCCGCATCCGGTCGGCCCTGTCACCAGAAACATCCCTCGAGGGCGGCGGCAGAGTGCGGCGCAGATTTTAGGCAGACCGATCTCCTCGAACGTCAGAATCCTTGAAGGAATAAGACGGAGGACTATAGTTACGTTGCCCTTTTGCTTGAAAACGGAAACACGGAAACGGCCCTGGTCGCCATAGGCAAAACCGAAGTCGGTGCCTCCTTCCTCCTGCAGTTCCTGCTGGTTGCGCTCGGGAGTTATTGACTTCATCAATGCGACCGTGTCGTCGGCGTCGAGGACCTTGGTCTCGAGCGACCTGAGTCGGCCGTCAATTCTGAAAACAGGGGGACGTTCGCACGTAAGATGGATATCCGAAGCCCCTTGTGTGATACACGCCTGCAACAAACGATCTATATTTACTGTTGCCATTTCACGAACCCTAAGTAATCTTTTGATTTGGTCATACGGCCTCGCCTTCGGTTTGTGTAATTCTGGCGATTTCCTCCGGTGTGGTTATCCCATTGAATACCTTGATTCTGCCGTCGTTCCTCAACGTTCTCATTCCGCCTGCTATAGACGCCTTTCTAATTTCAGTGGTGGGCGCCTTTGCGAAGGCCAGCTCTCTTATCTCATTATTCAGCTCAGCCATTTCAAATATAGCAATTCGTCCCTTGTAGCCAATGCCCTGACACTGGCTGCAGCCCTCTCCCTTATAAATGGGGTGCTTTTTGAGGTCGTCGGGAGTGATATCGAGCAATCGCAGATAGCGAGGGTCAGGGTCATTGTTAACGACTTTGCAGTTTTTGCAGATGACACGGATGAGTCGCTGAGCCATAATTGCCTGTATTGAGCTGGCAACGAGGAAGGGCTTAACGCCCATGTCTATCAGACGCGTAATGGCACTTGGAGCGTCGTTGGTGTGCAGGGTGCTGAATACGAGGTGGCCCGTTAGGGCTGCCTGGATCGCGATATCGGCGACAGTACCGTCACGGATCTCGCCGATGAGGATGATGTTCGGTGCCTGCCGGAGCATGGCTCTGAGGATTCTGTCGAAAGTAAGCCCTATGCCTTCTCTTACCTGACATTGATTCATGCCGTCGAAGTTGTACTCGACGGGGTCCTCGGCGGTAATAATCTTTTTGTCGGGTTTGTTAAGCTCCTGCAGCGCTGCGTAAAGCGTTGTAGTTTTGCCGCTGCCTGTTGGGCCTGTGACCAGAAAGATACCGTTCGGTCTTCTTATTATCTTTTGGAAGCGGTCGTAGTCATCGGGCTCAAAGCCAAGGGCCTTGATACCGATGTTGACGGCATCCGGTCGCAGGATACGTAGAACGATGCTTTCGCCGTGGTTGCCGGGCAGTGCGGAGACACGGAAATCGATGTCCTGGCTGCCGACTGTTCTTTTGATACGACCGTCCTGCGGGAGGCGCCTTTCGGCGATGTCCATACCCGAGAGGATCTTAAGCCGGGCAAGCAATGGTGACTGCATATTCTTCGGGATGCTGTCCTTTTCGAAGCAGACGCCGTCCAGGCGATATCTGATGCGTACTCTGTCCACCATCGGCTCGATGTGAACGTCGCTGGCCCGCACATAACAGGCGTTATCGATGATGAGGTTAACGAGTCGAACGATTGGCCCGTCGTCGCCGGCACCGGCGGCTTCGGCCCGCAGGGCTTCGGCCTGAAGCTCGTGGCCTGCCTCGGCGAGCTCGGCAGCGGTGGCGTCAATGCTGTGCTTGAGCCGGTCGTCTTCTTCGCCTTTTACCTGGTCAAGCGAGTCTTCTATGAATTGTCGA
Source organism: Phycisphaerales bacterium (assembly GCA_030602885.1). GTDB lineage: Bacteria > Planctomycetota > Phycisphaerae > Sedimentisphaerales > Anaerobacaceae > JAUVYV01. The sequence continues at coordinate 6,735 of JAUVYV010000032.1, read as the reverse complement.
ATCTTGGACCGACTTGCGAGGTAACAGTCCAGCTCTGTATTCATGCGAAACCGGACTGAATCCATCGCGTCCAGATCCATAGGGTCATTGATGACCAATTTCAATCTGCCGTTGTCCATCCCGAGGGGCAGAACGTTGTGCTTTCTGATGAGGTCTTCCGGGACAAGTTTCATTGCGTCCGGGGGCGGTGGAGTTTTGTCGAGATTGACATACTTGAGTCCGAACTGTTTTGCTATCGCCTTTGTGAGGGTATTTTCGTCTATCAGGCCTTTTTCGAGGAGGACATCACCGAGACGTTTTCCACTGGCCTTCGAGGTTCTATGTGCCTCGATGATCGCCTGCTTGTCGACCAGCCCGGCCTTGTAAAGAATCTCACCTAAATGTCTTTTCTTCTTAGCCATACAAACCCGCAGAATCGTTGCTTAAGGCAGCTTTAATTATATCATTTTCGGCGGGGTTAGTCAATTGCTCAGTTCCAGTCGGAGCAGATTTATGGCGGTCAGGGCGGCTCGCCGGCGTATGGAATCTCTGTCGTGGGAGAAAATAAACCGTCGGGTTTTGCATCCCTTTTCGGAACATATGCTAATATATACTAATCCAACCGGTTTCTGTGCGGTAGCGCCGCCCGGTCCCGCTATGCCGCTTGTGGCGAGGGCAAAATCGGCTTTTGCCCTTATTCTGGCGGCATCTGCCATAGCTGCTGCAACATTTTCGCTGACGGCGCCATATTTTTGGATAAGGTCGGGATTGATATCGAGCCGTGTGCTCTTTGCGTCGTTGCTGTATGTAACCCAGCCGCAGGTGAAATAGCGGCTTGAGCCGCCGATATCGGTGAGCAGCTTTGCGATCAGGCCGCCCGTGCAGGATTCGGCGGTGGCGAGGGTTTTGTTTTGCTCCGCGAGCATTTGGCCGACCACTTCGGCGAGGGTCTGGTTCTCGACGCCGTAAACAAGTGTGCCCAGCCTTGAGTTCAGCAGTTGTTCGGCATGCTCTATCATTGTCTTGGCGTCGGCTCGATTGTCGGCCGATGCGACGATGCTGAGCGTTATTACGCCGCAGCTTACGGTGCAGTTTATCAACGGATTTCTGTTTCGCTGCATCAGATTGCCGAGCAACTCGGCTATAGCCGATTCACCGGCGCCGAAGCATTTGATTTTTCTTACAAGTGTGACGTGGCCGGGGGGTATTTGGGCAAGCTCGGGAAGGACACATCGCTCGAACATATCCTTCATTTCCAGCGGTACGCCGGGCAGGGAGAAAAACCATTTGTCGGCTTTTTTGGCTTCGATGCCCGGCGCGGTACCGAGCTTGTTTTCAAGCGGCTTGCCGCCAACGGGGATATATGCCTGGACCTTGTTTCTTTCGGGCATTTGCAGGCCACGCCGGGCAAAAAAATCGCGTATCTGCCGGAGGACCCGGTCATCGCACTTGAGGTCTGCTCCGAGACACTCAGCCAGCGCACGGCGAGTCAAATCATCATCAGTAGGTCCCAATCCTCCTGTCGCTATGATAAGGTCGGCATCGTGCTGCGCAAGGTCAAATGCTTGTACTATGGCGTCTATTTCGTCCGGGACGGTGTACCGGCTGACGACAGGTATGCCGAGCGCGAGGAGTTTTTCGCTGAGGTACACAGCATTAGTATCGACGGCCTGACCGTTGAGAAGCTCGTTGCCGATACTGACGATACTTGCCTTTCTCATACGTAAATCTGCCGTCCAGCCGCAGGCAAAGCATTGCGATAAGCGCCGCTTACGCCCTGCTCTTGCCACCTGAGATGTTAACAACTGTACCGTGAATATAACCGGCCCGGTCAGAGGCCAGGAAACACACTGTGTCGGCAACTTCACTCAGTTTGCCGCTTCTTCCGAGGGAGATTGAGACTTTCCCGTAGCTTTTGCGCAGCTTCTCGACGGTAATTCCGCGTGTGTATGCCAGTGCTCGCTCGTATTCTTCGGATCGCAGCCCCGTCATCTCCAGTATTCCCGGAGACACGCCGACAACCCGAATATTATGTTTGCCAAGTTCCTTGGCCCACGACCGCGTAAGTGAATAAACGGCGCCTTTCGTGCCGGCATAGACACTTTGGCCCTCGGAACCTTCCGTGCCCGCTTCAGAAGTAATATTGATTATTACACCTGAGCTGCTTGACTCTATCATAACCCTCGCCGCGGCTTGTGCGCACAGAAAAATCCCTTTCTGGTTTATAGAGACAACCTTATCCCAGATTTGCTCGGTCAATTCCTCTCGGCCTGATGGGTCGACAAGAAGTCTCGGGATATTGATGCCCGCGTTATTGACAAGGATGTCGAGCCGATGAAACGTATCTAAAACTTCCCGGACCATTGCATCTACACTTGCTTTGCTTGTCACATCGGTGGTCACGGCAATGTGCTCCCCGCCGCAGTTTTTTCTCAGGAGTGAGGCCGTCTGTCGGGCGCCTTGCGCGTTCACATCAGCTACAACAACCGTTGCGCCCGCCTTGCTCAATGCCTCACAAATGGCTTTTCCAATCCCCGTTGCGCCGCCGGTAACGATTGCTACTTTCCCTTCCAAATTAAGCCAGCTCATTCATTATGTCCTCCAACCCTTGGTATTCTTATCGCTGTCGAAACCTAAAGATTAATCATCGCTTTGATTACGCCGTCGCGGTAACCGGCAACCAATTCAAACGCGTCGTCTGCTTTCTCGAGAGGGAAGTAATGTGTAATCATAGAATCAATTCTTGCCTTGCCTGCGGAAACCATTTGCATAGCTAACCGAGTGCATCGATTCTGTCTTCGCACATACAGGACAGTCAACTCCTTCCTGTACATTTTGCAAAAGTCGAAGGAGACCCTGTCAAACTCCGGTATTCCGACTAACATCAGCACACCGCCCGGCCTGAGCAGCTCCACTGCCTGGTCCAGTGCTTCCTGCTCGCCTGCACATTCGTAGGCGATATCGACGCCCAACGGCTGCTGTCGAAGGATCGCTTTTACAATATCTTCTTTCTCGGGATTTCCGGCCCAGGTGGCACCGGTATTTTTGGCAAAATCGACACGGTAATCGAGCTTGTCGGTGACGTAGATTTCCCGTGCCCCAAGCGCGCGCGCCGCAACCATACAGCTCAGCCCGATGGGGCCGGAGCCGAGAATGGCGACGTTTGCGTTCTTTTCGAGTCGAGACCGTCTGACGCTGTAGAGGCCTATGGTGAACGGCTCGCACAGGGCGGCTTGTTCGAGAGTTATCTTGCCGTGTATGGGCAGGCAGCATTCTTCGGGCATAATCATATACTCGCGAAGGCAGCCGTCGCCCTCGCCGGGGGTGCCGAGGAACTTCAAGTTGTAGCAGGTGTTCTCGCGGCCCATCTTGCACTGCTCGCACTTATGGCAGGATACGGCGGGCTCAACAACCACCTGGTCGCCTTCTTTTACTTTTTTGACCCCCCTACCGACGGCGGCGACGGTTGCCGAGCATTCGTGACCGACGAGGTACGGGTACTTGACGACTTGTGGGCCGATTCGACCGGTTTCGTAGTAGTGGACATCACTGCCGCACACGCCGACTTTCTCGACCTTGAGCAGGACATCGCTGTTATTCTTGATAGACGGCCTGGGGACATCTATTATTTCCATATGTCTGAGGCTGGTGAGTACAGCCGCTTTCATGGTACTTCTCCGACACATAAACAACGGCGCAAAACGCAACCGCCCATACGAACTTATTTGAGCTTTATACTAAAAAGAGGCAGGACTTGCCATAGTTACTTTTTGGCAGCGAGCTTAATTTCGAAGAGCTTAGGCCAGAGTTTACCGGTAACGAACAGCCGGTCGGTCGCGGAGTCATAGGCAATGCCGTTGGCAACATCCACACTCCTGAGCTGCTCCTCGGGTCCGAGCAGGCCGCTAAGGTCCACCCAGCCGGTAACTTGGCCGGTGTCGGGGGATATTATTGCGATTTGCTCTGTCGGCCAGATATTGGCGTAGATCTTGCCCCGGATGTATTCGAGCTCGTTCAGCCCGGCTATGGCCACGTCGCCCCGGCGGACTTCGATTCGGCCAATTTGTGTGAGAGTTTCGGCATCGAGCAGATACAGAGTAGCCGAGCCGTCGCTCATAATCAGGCGGGCGCCGTCGTGTGTAAGCCCCCAGCCCTTCGTGGGGTAATTGAATGTTTTCAGCAATTCGAATGTTTGCCTGTCATAGACAAAGCCGAGATTGGAATCGAGCGTCAACTGAATGATTCTATCGCCGAAGACGGTTATACCTTCTCCAAAGTACTCGTCGCCGAGCTTGTGCATCTGCAGGACTTCGCCTGTTTCCGGTTCGACTTTTCGCAGGGTCGAATGACCTTTGCGCCCCGTGCCCTCATAGAGTAAGCCATCTGCGAAGACGAGACCCTGTGTGAACGCCCTGGGATCGTGGGGATATACCTTGATAACCTTGTATGTATAGACAACAACTGTGTCGTCCGAATCCCGGTCGGAGCAGGAGGATATAAGAGCCGCAGTTGAGAAGAGAATAACAGATAAGAAAAGGAATCTGCGAAACATTACCGTATGCGATACGCTGAGGTTGTGCTGCATCAGACATTGAACCTGAAATTGATGACGTCACCATCGCCAACGACGTAGTCTTTTCCTTCGAGGCGGATTTTGCCGGCGGCTTTCACGGCCTTTTCGCTGCCGAGCTCCTTCAAATTGTCGAAGGCGATGGTCTCGGCCTTTATAAAGCCGCGTTTGATATCGGTATGGACTTTCCCGGCAGCATCGAGGGCGGTAGTACCCTGCCTGATGGGCCAGGCGCGAAGCTCTCCTGAGACAACGGTGAGAAAGCTGATAAGGCCCAGCGCCGAGTAGCAACTGTTGACGAATTTGCTGACGGCGGATTCGGTGATGCCGAGGTCTTTGGCAAACTCGCGTCTGCTTTCAGGGTCGAGCTGTGCAAGCTCGCGTTCTATCCCGGCCGATATTGTGATCACGCCGGTATGCTCGGGGATAATATTAGGAAAAGAAAACGTTTCGTTTATGTGGTCTTCGCCGACGTTCACTGCCGCGACCATTGGTTTTAGCGTCAGAAAGCCGAGACTTTTTACCATTTCCAGTTCGGCGTCGTTTTCGATGACGCTGCTTATGGGTTTTTCCGATTCGATTGTTTCCTGGAGTTTCTTTTGCAGCTCGAGCTCCGCTTTGTCGTGGGCCTGGGTTTTTGTGGGCTTATGGATTTGTTTTTCGAGCCGGTCGATTCTTGTGGTCACCAGCTCGAGGTCGGCCAGGAGCAGCTCGGTCTGCAGCTCCGCCAGGTCTCTGGCAGGGTCAACACTGCTTCTGTAAGGAGGTATGGCAGGGTCGTCGAATGCCCGGACAACGAGCACGAGCAAGTCAACCGTTCCTATTTTTCCAATGAGACGCCTGGCAGCGGCTCTTCCGTGCTCGTCTGTGAAGTTAAACCCGGGCAGGTCAAGGCAGTCGATTGTTGCATGTGTCACCTTCTTCGGTTTATAAAGCTCAGCGAGCCAGTCAAGACGCGAATCCGGAACAGGTACAACGGCCTCTTCGATGTTCGTCGAGCCGATGGGCGGGATATCTTTGCCGCTTATGGCTGAGAAGATAGTGCTCTTACCCGATTCCAATAAACCCAGCAAAGCTGCTTTCAATTGACTGACTCCTGTTCGTAAATGCTGTTTCCGTAACAATCGTATGCAACCACGGCAGGAAAATCAACCACTTCGAGCCGTCTTATGGCTTCAGCCCCCAAATCCTCGTAGGCGATTACCTCGGCGGCGACGATGTGCTTGCTGAGCAGCGCCCCAGCCCCACCGATGGTCGAGAGATGCACCGCACTGTATTTTTGAAGTGCCTCTCTTACGTTTTGGTCTCGATAACCCTTTCCTATCATTGCCTTTAGTCCGTTAGCGATGAGTTTGGTACTGAAGGCATCCATTCTTGCCGATGTTGTCGGACCGGCTGAGCCGATTACCCGACCGTCTCGAGCAGGGGTCGGCCCGACAAAGTAAATGATCGCACCCTCCAGTCTGAAGGGTAGTTCACCTCCGCTTTCGATTGCCATACAAAGTCGTCTATGCGCCATGTCTCGCGCAGTATAGATTGTACCGTTTATCAGAACTCGGTCTGCGGCCTTGAGTAATTGCACATCACTTTCGGTCAAAGGCGGCTTGATTTTTTTGGCCTCACTCATGTTTGCCGGCTTCCCTTAAATACGCACGTGGGCAAGGATAAACGATATGAGTGTACACAAATCGCACCTTTATACGAACCTAAAAGTGGCTCGCGCTTAGTAATAATTTGGTTTAACTAAGAGCTTAAAAAAATGGCCATCGATGTTGAAGGGCCAGCGGCGGGTTTGCCCCTGCTGGAACTTGCGTTCCAAGATGCAGGGGTCTGCGCGACCCTGCCGTTGGGTCCCCTGCTGCTGGGCCATTGGAGGAGCAGTTCCTCTGCTGCAGGACCAAAGTAGCAATCCCTCGAGGACAAGCGGGGGTCTGCGCTCGGCTTGTGGCCGAGCTTGAAATTGGGTTTGTTTTGGGTTTGCTTTGGGTTTGTTTGGGCTGAAATTGGGTTTGAATTGGGTTTGAATTGGGTTTGTTTGGGTTTGCTTTTTTGTCGCATTTTCCAAGAAATTTTCTGTAAGTCCTTTTGATACATAGATTTAAGGGATGTCTAATAATTTTGACATTGGGTTTGTTTTGCATAAAAAGGTTGTAAATTGCCAGCAAGTTAAGTTGGGCAATATAGGC
>JAUVYV010000096.1 GCA_030602885.1 Phycisphaerales bacterium | reverse complement strand
TCTGGTAGTCGCGCCATCATCCGGGGGCTAGCTTATAGCAACAATCGCCCTCAGTGCTCCGTAAATGGACAAACGACCCCTGCAGGGTGCCATATACCCTTGATATCCGACTTCGTCCATCTGCTCGACTTCGCTTTCTGCACAGAATACGACCTATTCGAACCACCGGCGAAAAAGAATGTCGCTTTTTTAATGTCGTTTTTCTGTTGACATCGAGGTCGCTTTACCGATATACCCTCAGACGTTAAAGTCGCTTTTACAGAAAGGAGCTCAAGATGGACAGAAGACAACCCCTCACACTATCCGCCGAGGACACCGGAAAACTCCTCACCTTCCTGCTGCAGTCAGCTGCATGTGCGAGTACGAAACACGTGCGTCACCGCAACTACACGATGGCCCTGGTAATGCTCGACACCGGCTGCAGAGTCGGTGAGCTCGTACAGCTGCAGGTTGACCAGCTTTGGTTTTCAGCTGCTGCCGTCGGCGCCCTTGCCATCACAAAAGACCAGGCCAAGAACGGCCGTGATCGCACGATTCCCATCACGCACCGGCTTCGCGGTGCGATTTGCGATATGCAGGAAATCTGGTGGAAACACACCGGGGCCTATGATTCCCGCTTCGCCTTCACCAAGCCCGGGCGCCCAGGGCCCCTGACTGTCCGCCAGGTACAGCGTATCATCAAAAGAGGCGGTGCTCTCTCGATAGGCCGTGACATTCACCCCCACATTTTACGACATACTTTCGCCAGTCGCTTGATGCGGACCTCCTCGATGCGGGTAGTTCAAGAGCTTCTCGGTCACAGCAGTATCGCCAGCACACAGATCTACACGCACCCAAACTCCGATGACTGCCAGAAAGCTATTGACACACTCAACGATACAGAGTAAGTTTGTGAATTGTATCTCTTTATTTGGAGATAGTGACATGATGGTCTACAACTCTCATCAGCACGTCCCCACGTGGATTGAGAATATGGACGGCCAGCTTCTCACCTCTACTGAGCTTGACGTGCTCGACTTCATTCACTACTGCAGCAAACACGGCTGCCGAACCTCGAACGATTACATAGGTGCGTACACCCACAATAGCCACGCCACCGTACAGCGAGCAATTATGAAATTGTACCGGCTGCAGCTCATCACTATTGAGAACTTCGGCAAGCGCACACGCAAGCTAAGACCGGTGCCCTGGCCGGGCCGAGACTCCTGGAAAAAGTACACCAAGCGGGTTTCACCCCCACCCGCTTATCCGGCGCATTTTGCGCCACATATTACCCACATAGACAAGACTACTACTCTAAAGAGTAGTAGTCTATGTGGGTACAATCGGAATCCGCCGCTGGCGGATGGAAATTTACCTTCAAACGCCAGGGGGCTTGGCGGTTCAAGGGGGGGGGGAATCGCAAGCCCGTCCTACGAGCTCACCGCGCGGGCACACCGTGACAAACTAGTGCACAACGGCTACCCTCTGGACCAGGCAGATCGTCTTGCCCTGGTCAAGTTTCCAAAAGCGACCTTTTCCGAGGACCTCTCCGATGGGGCAAAGACAAAACCAGAGTGACATCGTCTACGGTGAGGACTGCCTTGCTGGCTTCGATGCCGGTAAAACTCCGAAATACGTGTACGCCCGATTCGCCGATGTAGTCAAATGCACAATCGGCGTTGTTCCCGAACCTCCAATCCCACCAAACGACAAAGCCTTTAAGCTCACACAAACCGAAGGCAATGCCTGTTTGTGGACCTACTTCAGTGACGTTTGGAATATATGGTTCGAAGTGCTTGCTGACCCTCTGCGAACCACGCTGGCCCTCTACTTTAGCGACTACATCTACTTCTACTTTGGTGACCTTGCCGATGTCCCCCCGGAAGAGGGCTTCATCTACGCTAACGATATCGACACGTGTGACACCGGTGCCGGTGCTAAAGACGGCATCGCCGTCGTTACCTGGCGTTTGCTTTCTCTCACTGTTCTCGGCCTAATCAATATAGAAACTGCAAACGACCTGTTCCTGGAATTGTTTCCAGTCGTGGGTGACCATCTCATCTTTAAATACTGCAAACTACAGGACGGCACGAACGTAAAAATCTTGTATGAAATATAGGTGCTGCACTACCCTTGCGCTCGAGTTCGTCCACCCTCGAGCATCCTCGCGAACTTTTTTTAAGCTCAAACCGCTTTTTCCTTGCATTTACGTTTGTGATAACCGATAATGTATTGGACGGTTCTGCTTCTTGTTGTTTCCACACAGAACCTGGGCGTTTGCGTGCACGCACACAGACGCCCTTTTTTCTTAACCGCCTGGCCTAAAGCCAGGCATCAGAAAGGAGCGTCTTTATGGCACTCGTAAAGTTTGGTGCTGGCATCATCCAGATATCCGGCTCCATCGCCGGTACTGTCCACGCTCGTAATCGCTTCGGCAATTACATCCGACCCAGGACAAAGCCGGTCAATCCCCACAGCGCACGACAGGAATCGGCAAGGTCAGACGTCAGCTATCTTGCCGAACGCTGGCACGAAGACCTAACCGTGGTCCAGCGTGGCCTCTGGAACACTTACGCCGCTGCAGTCGCAATGAAGAACCGTCTCGGCGAAACCATCCACCTAACCGGTTTTAACCACTTCATCCGCACCAACTGCGTTATGAAGACGTGGGGCACTGGTGTCTTCGATGATGCCCCAACAATCCTGTCCCTCGCTGAGAAAGATGAGGTCCTGCAATGCAGCGAGGAAGACATCGCTGCTCAGACGTTCACTTTCACCTGCGATACGGGCGGCTGGGCTCCCAACGGTGATCCGAAAGGCAGAATCCTTCTCTACCAGGGCCAGCCTCAACTCGCATCGAGGAATTTCTTCGACGGCCCCTGGCGTTACATCGGAGTCATCGACCCTGTCGAAGGTGCTGCTGGTACTGCAACAAAAGGCGCAGGCTTTTCATTCGCCCTTGGTCAAAAGGTTTGGTTCCAAGCGCGTGTAATGACTACAACCGGGCGTGCATCCACACGCTGGTCTTTGGACCCGCGGACAATAGTGGCCGACCCGTAGGCCACTACAAGGGAGACCAAGTAGTGGCCGAAGGTAACTGACCCGACAACTTATAATGTCACCGGGACCTTAAGCCCGGATATTACAGGTGCTTTCGACTTGTTTGGCACATACGATGGAATGCCTTACTACAAGCATACCGTCCTTGCCTGGTATCTCTGGATGAATGTCCCGATGAACACTTGGGTTTTCTCACAGATTGTCGGCGATGATACACCCCCGGCCTGGTTCAGTGACACCG
>JAUVYV010000007.1 GCA_030602885.1 Phycisphaerales bacterium | reverse complement strand
TTTTTTGTCGCATTTTCCAAGAAATTTTCTGTAAGTCCTTTTGATACATAGATTTAAGGGATGTCTAATAATTTTGACATTGGGTTTGTTTTGCATAAAAAGGTTGTAAATTGCCAGCAAGTTAAGTTGGGCAATATAGGCGGTTTGTTTTTAGACACTGATTCACACTGATTAACACTGATTAACACTGATTTTTGAAAAAGTTCAAGAGCTGAGAAACAAAATATAACATCTTGTAAATGTGTGGTCATTGTTGAACCCTCCGTGTTTAGAATTTAGTATTTAGATGTTAAGTGGGTATTATACAACATGGGAAGTTAGATGTCAAGTGAAATTTTTGGAAGACAAAAGACCAAAGACTGAATCAGACACTGATTAACACTGATTTACACTGTGGTTCAGTCAGCTTGTGTGTGCTCGCCCGGCACTTTTCTCGATGCGAGCATCTGCGAAAGTGCCCTGGCTCGTCCACGACCAACTTCGTTTGTCCATTTTAAGCTGACTGAAAAAGCGGTTGGCACAGATCGCACGGATTTGGCAGATGAAGTTGTGCAAAGGAAATAAACTGTTGTGGGGTTTTCTTCCCATATGATTATTGTTCTCCCCTACGGTCTCCAATAAAGTTTATGCTTATGATCTTAGAAAAAGTAAGCTTTTTATTTGGAGTAATATTTACGCGCCACTCAATTCCAAATAAGGTTTTACCTTTACCAGCTTCTACCTTTTTCAGCGTCGGTGATGGAAAGCCGGTCAAGAAAGTAGATCGGATGTTTTGGACGGGATATTGCAACCCGTTAAAAGCCCCCAAGTTGTCTGGTGGCGACTCAAGGCTTATAATATTTTGAGATTCAAATTTATATAGCTTGTAATCAACAACAATTTGAGTTGCCCAATATACACGTTGCCGTTCCTTTTTAAGAAATACAGGAGAATTAATCCACCATGCTCCATTCTCTCTTGTTAAAATTTCAGTGGGACGATATTCCAATTCTTCTGAGTATTGTTCAGCTATTGCATCCTGAATATTTTCTTTGTAGAACAGAGTGTCCTGCTTTTCTGGTTCAAAGAAATACGCTTCTGCTTTATCCTTAATTTCGGCAACGAATTCTTCAGTAACTTTTGATACTAATGTATTTATCAAGCTTTCAAGCTCTTTTAAACTTGATAGAATGCGGATATTTTTGGCATCAGATGTTTTTTCTCGAACAAATTCTGATAAGAAACGATCTTCTGTTACTATAGCCAAGCGACAAATTGAGGGAGTTGCTGGTGATACATTTATTAATTGAAAAAAACTTTCGGCAATTATTGAGTCGCGAAATCCTTTTTCTTTTTCGCCTGGTTCAAAAGGCGCTTCACGAAATGATGAACGCCGTATTAATTCCTTCCAATCTACGGAATTCGTGTCTATTGTTAACTCGGCAAGATTTAATTCCTTTAATTCAGATTGAATTGCTTCGTTAATCCGTTGGGTTAAAATATTTTTATTAATATTCAATTTGTGCCCTATCAGTTTCTCTATCTTTTGTAAACTGGGCAATAGCTCAAAAGCTTTGATTTGCATTTGATACCTGCGTTCATCAATAACGACAGAAGGCAAAAACCATTTTATGGATACGTCCGAATGTGAGGAGTTGCCTTTGATTAGATCGCGCACCTCTGCTCTTACAAGATCAGAAGCGACTTGTGTATATAGAACATTAGTATCAAAGACCACTAATAGTTGTAGCACAGGTTTCTTTTTCCTTTTGTTCTTCTTTGCCATCAGAAATTTCCATTTCAAAGATTGAATGGTAAACTGTGAACTTGTTCTGTTTTTATTTCTCGACCATATAATATCCAACTCCGCACTTGCCGTCAAAGGAAAAGATAGCGTATAGCGGAGATTCACCCTCGCAATGAAATTGGGATGAAACCCCAATGAAATAACCCGCGCAATAAAATTGCGGGGCTAAATGATAACCTGCGCAAATCAAAAACCCCCCAATGAAATTGGGGGGCTAAATGATAAACCACGCAATGAAAACCCCCCAATGAAAACGGATAAGAACCCCCGATGAAAAGGACAAAAACCCCCTAAATAAACAACCCCCCAATGAAATTGGGGGGCTAAATGTCCAGACTTGTCGATTTTCGTGCGGGGTTCTATAATTGGATTATGGCAAAAATGCTCGCATTTATGATTACTTGGACAACCTACGGGACATGGCTGCAGGGTGATGAACGACAATATGTTAAGAAAGGCAAAACCCTGCCTGCAAATGATTCGCTTGCAAAATCAAATAAAGAATCTCTTGCCAAGGCGCCCGTGAAGTTATCGAAAACGCAGCGTAAAATCGTTGCCGAGGCCATACTTGCCAAGGCCGAGCGTTATTCACATAAGATTCTTGCGCTGGCGGTGTGCTCGGATCACATTCATGTTCTTGTCGGGTACACTCCGTTTTCGATAGGCCGAATTGTAGCCCATTATAAAAATGCCGCCCAGGCGGCACTACGCGAATGCGGAATCTCCGGACGCGTATGGACGAAGGGTTTTGACAAAAGATACTGTTACGACGATGAATCCATCGAAAGAAGAATCGCCTACGTCAACGCCCATAACGATGCCTGAACGGGAGTTTGACGGAACCCGCCAATGAAACCGGATAAGATAAGAACCCCCCAATAAAATTGGGGGGCTAAATGATAACCTGCGCAAATCAAAAACCCCCCAATGAAATTGGGGGGTTAAGTGCAGGGTAAAAGGCGGGTTAGGTTGGGGCGTTTGCGATGGTGATGAGGGCCAGGCCGATGATGAAGAACAAGAACATCAGTGCGATGAGCGGGTTCGTGCCTTTCGGAGCAGTTTTGAATTCCTTCCAGATGAAGACTCCCCAGAATGCGGCGACCATGGTAGCGCCCTGGCCGAGCGAGTATGAGATTGCGTATCCGGCTCTGTCACCGGCTAAGATGCTGAACGACATGCCTACGCTCCAAATCATACCCCCTACTATTCCGACGAGGTGCAGACGGGGATTTCCTTTTTTGATATAGTCGGCGAGCGGTTCGGAGCGGCCTGTGATGAGCTTTACGCCTATCGTGTTGAAAATGAAGTTGGAGATTAACAGGCCAAGTGAGAAGAAGACAAGGGCGGTATAGGGAGTGAGCTTTCCGGCCTCGGCTGGCAGGGCCAGGTCGCTGAGGTTGGAAGGCATGGCGGCGGCGACCCATCTGAAGAAGAATCCCATAAGGATACCGCATGCGACCGAAAGGACGATACCCTTTGCGCCGGCTTTTTGCCCGCCGGTCTGCAATTTCTTGTATGCGAGCGCATCTAATATTATGGCGATTGCGACGGCTGCGACGCCGAGTGCGAGGATTGAGGCCTTTCCGGTGGGGTCAACGCGGTATATGGTAATTGCGCCGATGACGAGCGCCAGGCCGATGCCGACTGGAAATGCGACGGCCAAGCCTGCGATGTCGATGGCGGCGACGAGAAGGATGTTGGCGATGTTGAAGATGACACCGCCGAGCAGTGCAAAGCCGAGATACTTTGTGCTTGCCTGACCTACATCTGCGAAGAACCCCCTGCCACCCGAGCCCATGCTGCCCATCGTCAGGGCGAGGATGAGAGTGAACAGGAGGACGCCGATGGAATAGTCCCAGTAGAAGAGCTGGAACTTCCATTCCCTGCTTGCGAGCTTCTGTGTGTTGGCCCAGGAGCCCCAGCAAATCATCGTGATTACGCACATTACGACGGCGAGACCGTAGTTTTCAATAATTACCATTTTCGAAACCTTCCTTTTACATTGGGTCAATTGCGAGCACAGCGGCTCAGCTCTTCATGAAATTTTCCACCTCGGTAATCGCAGGCATAGACGACTGCGCACCCATCTTCGTAACGGAAAGGGCTGCGACGTAGTTGGCAAAGAGGGCGGCATCGAGAAGTGACTTTCCTTCGGCGATGCCGACCGCCAGTGCGCCGGTGAAGGCGTCGCCGGCGGCGGTGCTGTCAACGGCATCTATCTTTTGGGCCGAGACGAACTGCGACTGGTCACTATCGGTGAGCAAGAAACCATCTTTGCCCATCGTCAGAATCACGGTCTTGACACCCCTGCCGAGAAGTTTTTCCGATGCCCGGCGAGCGCTATTCTCGCCGGTGACATCGATACCCGTAAGAATCCGGGCTTCCGTTTCATTCGGTGTAAGCACGTCCACCTTCTGCAGAAGCTCGTCGGAAAGCTCTCTGGCGGGGGCAGGGTCGAGGACGAAGGGCACGTTCGAACTTTTTACCAGGTCGGCGGCGTGTTCAATCGTCTCGAGAGGCACCTCCAACTGCGCGACGAGAGCACCTGCGGAGGCGATATCGGCCCTGGCCTTTTCAATGTCCTCGGCTGAGAGCTTGCTGTTGGCACCGGGGGCGACGACAATCGAGTTGTTGCCTTTTTCGTCCACCATAATCAGGGCGACGCCGGATGGTGCATCGGAGGTGCGGAGTACGTGTTTGGCGTTTAGTCCGACGTTTTTGAAGTTTTCGAGTGATTTGGCGCCGAAGATGTCATCGCCGAGCCGGGCAATGAAAAAGACCTCTGCACCGAGCTTTGCGGCGGCAACGGCCTGGTTGGCGCCTTTGCCGCCTGGGACCATCAGAAAGTCACCGCCGAGAATGGTTTCGCCCACGACGGGGATTCTTTCCGATTTGCAGACCAAATCCATATTGCTGCTGCCAACAACGACCACTATCGGCTTGTCTTTCGCCATAGGAAGACCCCGCATTTCATCTGTTTGGTGTGCGAGGAGCAAACGTTTGTGCTTACGCATTGGGTGGAGCTTATGTGTAAACTCAGTGGTTTGTCAAGGGCAATTTTTGCCGGAATTTTTTGTGGGGGCGCAAAGAAATCGGCCTATTCAAGCTGCGAGTGAGAACAGGCCAATACGGAAAAGTCAAAACAGATGTTGTTGACCACTGGCGGCCTTTTACTGTTCAGTATTATGGGCGGCCTTTTGATCCTTTTCTCGCTGAATGGCGTCGTATACCTCTCTCCGATGCACCGGTATACTCCTCGGCGCGGTAATTCCCAGCCGCACCTTATCGCCGCGCACATCTACGATGGTGACCTCGACATCGTCACCTATCATAATGGATTCATCTTTTTGTCTGCTCAGAACCAACATTTTCAACTCCTTTTGCAGGTTGGCCTTACCACATATATTACGAAGCAAATACCACCGCTGTTCACCCCGCTGCCACTCAGTGTGGCGTGTGACAAGGGCATGAAAGTCAAGTGCGCCCCGGCACACGTAATATCTTCGGCTAATTCAGGAGGCGAAAACAACCAATTTTGCTTTTGTTCTTCGCGTCCGATGCACTTATGGGACGGCAGATGTGTAAGTGTTTGATGTGTAGGCAGTTACGTTCCGGCGGGGGCAATAAAAAAGGTGGGTTGGACCTATTGAAGCAAGGCCGCTATCGGTGGTCTTTGTGACCTTTGTTCTCGTGCTGCCGCCAGTAGTCATATCTTATGGCGAGCCAGTACCCGGCAAGGGCACCAAGTGTTCCGAAGGCAACCATTTGCAGTGGTAATATAGAGAGGACGGGCCTATGAAAGAAGGCAGCGGGCCAGTGGTCGCAGAGATATTTGAGAAGGTCTGTTTTGGTATAAAAAGTTACCGAAAAGGCAGTTAGAAACGCGCTTGCTGCGACGGGGACGATATAGCCAACGCTCAGGAATCTCTTTGCGACAAATGCGACGAGCCCGAATGAGACCAGCAGCGCGAAGGCAATTTGCACCTGCGGCGGCTGACCTGTGACTGAGCCCAGGCGGCTGTCTGGAATCGCAACATCAGCGGCGAAGATTCCGACAAAAAACTCGGTCAGGGCAACAGAAGCAGCAAAAGCAATCAAAAAAAGTACGTATTGCGGGCGTCGCGAGCGTGACCTGACCGCCGTGTTGTCCGCGTCCTGAGCCGGGCAGAGCTTGTGGGCAACAAGGACTGCGGCAAATCCTGCTGCGACCACGGCCAGCCAGAAGAACGGCTCGAATCTAATGACATTGAGCAGATGCTGTCTCGCTGCAGGAGCGTGATTTCGTTGCACAAGGTCGGCCATGCTGCCTGTTCGCATCGCCCAGACGGCAAGTCCGGCCGGTGCGGCAAGGACTGCGATATGCCGGCCGTACGGCCAGGTGAGGAAATAGGCGATTAGCCCGGCAAGAAAGGCCAGGGCCAGGAGTATTACGGCGTCAGTGACCGTGACGGCCCCTGTAATCAGCGACAGTCCCGCAAATGGGTCTGGGGGAGCGACTATCGGCCAGGCCAGGATTCCTATAAGGAGGATCCCGACGGCGGCGGCGCCGGCAATTCTCAATTTGATTGGCCAGGACAATTCCATAAACCGGTCTCTATTCAGTGCCGAATAGAATACCATTTCAACCGCGGCGCATCAATGCCAATTATGCACTTGAGCAATGCGGTTTCGTCTGTTAGATTATTCAGCGGCGCATCTGCAGAGCAGATACGCAACAGCATCTCGGGTGCACAAGAGAATGTGATTTTGAGGTCATGGAATGAATGTACTATTGATCGGCGGCGGTGGTCGTGAGCACGCACTGGCGTGGAAGCTGGCGCAATCGAAGCGGCTGGGCAAGCTTTTTATTGCACCCGGTAATCCCGGGACTGCAGGATGCGGGCGCAATGTGCCAATCGCAGCAGACCAGACGGAGAAGCTGATTCGTTTCGCGAAGGAGAACAGGGTGGGTCTGGTTATGGTCGGGCCGGAAGGGCCGCTTGCAATGGGCGTTGTGGATGCATTCGAGCAAGAGGGGATAAAGGCGTTCGGTCCGAGCAAAGAGGCGGCACAATTGGAAGCGGACAAGGCGTTTGCCAGGCAGATGATGCGGAGCTGCTCGATGTCGATGGCAGAAGGGAGGATCTTCGACCGATATGAAGATGCAAAGGCGTATATTGCAAGCAGAGACGAGCCGGTTGTTGTAAAAGCAGCGGGTCTTGCAAAAGGCAAAGGTGTTATCGTCTGCGACGAGCCATCGGACGGGATACTTGCGGCAGAAAGAATAATGGTGGAGAAGGCATTCGGCTCGGCCGGGGACAAGATTATCGTAGAGGACAAGCTGATAGGTGAGGAGGTGTCGATATTGGCGTTTGTGGACGGGCGGACTATTTACGTTATGGAGTCGAGCCAGGACCACAAGCCGATAGGAGATGGTGACACGGGCCCGAATACGGGCGGGATGGGCGCTTACAGTCCCGCCCCTGTAGTGACTGATGCGCTTATGAGCCAGATTGAACGTGAGATTCTGGTTCCTATAGTTGATGGGATGAATCGCAACGGCACGCCATACAAGGGAGTGTTGTATGCCGGTCTTATGATAACGGCCGGCGGGCCGAGGGTCCTGGAGTTCAACGTCAGGTTCGGCGACCCGGAGACACAGCCGATTCTGATGCGTATGAAGAGCGATTTGCTCGAGGTATGCGAGGCGGTGTGCGACGGGAGGCTTGACAAAGTGACATTACAGTGGGACCGGCGGCCGGCGGTGTGCGTGGTGATGGCATCAGGGGGCTATCCGGGTAACTACGAGAAGGGCAAGGTAATAACGGGGGTAGATGCAGCGGAAGCTCTGGATGACGTGGCGGTTTTCCACGCCGGCACGGCTGTGCAGGACGATGAGCTGGTGACCAGCGGTGGCAGAGTACTCGGCGTGACCGCTTTGGGCGCGACGATTTCGGATGCCAAGGTGAAGGCATACGAAGCGGTGGAGAAGATCAAATTCGACGGGGCATACTGTCGCACAGACATCGCGGACAAGGCGAACAAAATCAGAAAATAGAGAGCTGTGGTAATAAGGATATGCCGGCAGTTTCAAACCATTCTGCCAGGGCCAAGAGCGGCAGAAACATCCTTCGATGGTTCTTTGAGTTTGCGGTTCTGGCCTTTCTGCTGTGGCTTGTTTATATACTTGCGAGGCGGGCACTGCCGAAGATAGCGATTGGGCAGATTTCGGAGCTGACCAATACGAAAATCGAGTTCGAAGCGGTACGATTTGACCCGAACGGCTCAGTGTTTATCGAAGACCTCGTAGTCAAGCCGCACCGTTCACGCAGTTATGACAACTCGATACTCAAGGCCGAGTCCGTCCATGCGCGGTTCAGCCTGCTAAGTCTGTTTCTGCTGAGTCCCCGGCTTAAAGAGATAACCGTCGACGACTTTGTGCTTAACATTCAGCATGACCTGGACACCGACAGATGGAATCTGTCGGTTTTGACTATGCCGCGCGGGCCGAAAGGAAAAGACAAGATACCTCTTATCTGGTTAGAGAAGGGGGAGGTCCAATACAGCAAGGTCAGGGACGGACGCGTCAGAATAGCGGCAAGCACACCGGTATCGGCGAGTTTCAGACCTGCCGAGGAGATACTCGGAGGCTACAGTTTCAGCGTGACGACGACGCCGGAGCAGAGCTTTGAAAAGAGCCGTATCGTGGGCTTGTGGGTCCCGGGCAGGATAGAGGTTGGGGGTCGCATTTCATCGAAAGACATACCGGGCTTCGACAGGCCATGGATCATAGACACCATCGATGCGAGGCTGAGGTACAACGTCGAAGAGAGGGCCTATTGGCTATCGGTGAAGATAAAGGACCTGTTCGGACCGCCAAGTGCGAAAGAGAGATTGTTCGCATTCGAAAGCGAGACAGCATATGAAAAGTTTCCGGTGCTGCTCGGACTGCAAACGTTCTTTGCGAGGTATCGTCCGGCGGGAAGAGTTGACATAGACTTTCTCGCGTCGGGTCGTTACGACGAAATAGCCGAAAGTTCCATATCAGGTACAGTTCACTGTACGGATGGGTCGGCATCGGACAAAAATTTTCCTTACAAGGTCGAGCAGGTCAGAGGCGAGATAGATTTTTCTGAGAACAGCGTGACGTTCGATAGTGTGAGAGGTCGTCACGGGGACGTGGAGATACAGGTGAGCGGCTGGTGTGCGGATTTCGGCCCTGACTGGAAATACCAAGTTCAGATAACAAGCGACAATATGGCGTTGGACAAGGACCTTTACGATGCGCTGGGGCCCCAGGCCCGGGAGTTCTGGTCGGCCTTCTCCCCGAGCGGAGTCGTTGCGATGAACTACTCTCTTAGCCGGTGGTCGGGAACGGACAGGAGGGCTGCTCTTGCGGTAGAGCTTCTTGACGTTGATGGGAAATACGAGGGGTTTGCATATCCTCTCAATGATACGAGAGGTTTTCTATTTTTCAGCGAGGAGGGCACGGCTTTTTCGAACGTCGTTTCACAAGTGAACGACCGAAGGATAAGTATAAACGGCACGGCGAGGCCAACTGAAAGTGGGCAGTCGATTTACGACATCCTGATCAAGGCAGAGAATGTTCCATTGGACAAGACTCTTGAGGCGTCACTGCCGGCGAGTCAGAAGAGCTTTTATGAGCTGTTCGAGCTATCGGGGCTGTTCGATGCGAACATAGCTGTGTTTACGCCGGACGAGCATCAGGGCGGCACCACATACAGAGCGGACGTTTCCTTCAAAGATGCTTCTCTGGGCGCGAAAGAGTCGCCGTTGGCTGTGTCAAACGTCTCGGCTGAGGTGATTTTCACACCTGATTCGATAGAGATAACGGATTTTAAAGGTCGATACGGCGAGGGTCTGGTTTCACTAACGGGCCAATTCAGGCCCGGCAGCGGCACTGACGGTCTCGGCTACTGCGTCTCTGTGCATGGTGAACAGATGCCGCTGGACAAAGACCTGCTGTCGATACTTCCCAAGCCGCTGGCCGGTTTGGTGGCTGATTTGGGGCCGGAAGGAAAAATCAGCTTCACCGCCGATCTGGATAATGGCGTCGTCGGCGACTGTTCCGGTAACAGTCTGACAATCGAGTGTCTTGGCAACAGCCTCGACAGCAATATGCTTCCGTACCCCCTGCAGGACGTGACGGGTAAGATATATTTGACTGAAAGCCGCATAGAATTTGATGAGCTCGCCGCAAGAGCGGTTCACAATATCCGCGGAAGAGCGATTCAGTCAGACATTAAAGTGACAGGTCAACTGGAACTGGAAGGTGGAGGCGCGGACGTCAGCTCGATCAGTGTGCGGGGCGGACAGATCGAGCTTGCGGCGGAGAACTTCAGGCTCGCCGGCAAGACACTCAGAACAGCGGAAGCAGTTTTCGATTACAAACCGGCTTCGGAAGAATGGATTTCAAGGAATCTGCTGGCGAACTTCTACGGCGGCAAAATGATAGGGACGCTCGAACTGAGTACCCGGTCGGGTACGGGCGGCGAGTTTCTCCTGAAGGCAGGCTTTACGAATGCTGATTTGAGGGAATTTCTCTCGGACAAAGAGAGCGACCCCATGCCGATGGACGCGTACACGACGGGCAGGATGAGCGGCTCGGTGAATGTGGTCGGTCGGATGAGCGACAGCTTTCTTGACATAGGTCACTGCCGGCTGGATATAACGCACATGCAGGTAGGCAGATTATCGCCGTTTGCGAAGCTGCTTGCGGTGCTGAACCTGACCGAGCCAACAGACCATGCCTTCGATAAGATGTTAGTGGATTCGTACATCAAAAATAACCGCGTGTATTTCCGCAAGCTCGATTTGTCCGGTGAGTCACTTGCATTCAGCGGGTCGGGGTGGATGGATTTGTCGGAAAGAGATGTGAATCTGACTCTCACCGCGCGAGGGCACCGGCTGGCAACAGCGAGCCCGTCTATCTTAAGGTCTCTAACGGAAGGGCTCGGCCAGGCGGTCGTGCGAATCGACATCACAGGAACCGTCGACGACCCGCAGATAAAGACGACAACGCTGCCGGTCATCAGGGAGACGTTAGGGATATTCGGGACCAAGCCGACGAAGAGCGGAAAGTAGCCCGCGCAGAATCGCTAACGACCACACAGCAGCCAGCCCCTCCTGCCAAATTGGCACAGGCGGCTGTGCCCTTCTCGACACAAGCCCTTTATTGGCAAACACTTAGAGACTTGCTGTTTTCGGGCATGGCTTTTGCGTATAATTATGTGGTGCAGTGTGCAAACGAAAGGGGTAACGCAATGAAGTTTGATAAGTTTACGTTGAAGGCACAGGAGGCGCTGGCAACGGCGCAGCAGATTGCGATGGCAAAATCGCATACTGTTTTGTCACCGCTGCATCTGCTCAGTGCGATATGCAGCGACGACGAAGGGATAGCGCCTGAGATTCTCAAGAAGATAGGCGTCAACGTTTCTCGTATGCGTGAGATGATTGAGAGCGAAGTGAAGCGCCTGCCGCAGGGCAAAGGCACTGGTCAGATAATGCCTGACCCGGCACTGAATCAGGTTGTTCTCGATGCGCAGAACAGAGCGGACAAAATGGGTGATGAGTATCTGAGCGTGGAGCACCTTTTGCTTTCGCTGGCGTCGGTGGACAGTGATGCCAAAGAAGTCCTGAGCTTAAATTCGATTACACCGGAGCAAATCGAAAACGCGTTGAAAGACATACGCGGCGGTGAGAAGGTAACCGACCAGAGCCCGGAGGGAAAGTACAAGGTACTTGAGCGGTACGGGATCGACCTTCTGGAGATGGCAAGGAAGGGCAAACTCGACCCGGTTATCGGCAGGGACGAGGAGATAAGGCGGTGCATGCAGGTATTGAATCGCAGGACGAAGAATAATCCGGTTTTGATCGGCGAGCCGGGTGTGGGCAAGACGGCGATTGTGGAAGGGCTTGCACAGCGGATTGTGGCGGGAGATGTCCCCACGGGATTAAAGAACAAACGTATCGTTGCGCTGGATATGGGATCGCTGATAGCGGGGACAAAGTTTCGGGGCGAGTTCGAGGACCGGCTCAAGGCGGTACTGAAAGAGGTCGTGGCGGCGGAGGGACAGATAATACTGTTTATCGATGAGCTGCATACTGTGGTTGGTGCGGGCAAGGCCGAGGGTGCGGTTGATGCGGGGAATCTCTTGAAGCCGTCGCTTGCGCGAGGTGAGCTGCGGTGCATAGGCGCGACCACGATAGACGAATATCGCAAGTACGTGGAGAAGGATGCGGCCCTTGAGAGGCGGTTCCAGCCGATTACGATAGAGCCGCCGAGCGTGGAGGATACGATAACAATACTTCGCGGTTTGAAGGACCGTTACGACACTCATCACGGGGTGCGAATAACGGATTCGGCGCTGGTGGCGGCGGCGACTCTGTCGAACCGGTACATATCCGACAGGTGGCTGCCGGACAAGGCGATAGATTTGATGGATGAGGCGGCGAGCAAGCTGCGGATTGAGAATGATTCGCTGCCCGCCGAATTGGATGACATCCGACGAAAGATAATTCAGCTCCAGGTCGAGCGTGAGGCGCTGAAGAAAGAAAGTGACGAGGCAAGCAAAGAACGTCTGAAGAAAGCTCAGAGGCAATTAGCAGAATTGCAGGAGGAAGACCGAAAACTGACTGCACAGTGGGACAGGGAAAAAGGTGACATCGACCAGATAAAGGAGCTCAAGCAGAAAATCGAGCAGGCACACACACAGTTTGAAGACGCTCAGAGAAAAGGTGAGCTTGAACAGGCGGCGCGGCTGAAGTACGAAACGATTGCGAATCTGAAGAAAGAAATCGAGAGCAAGGAGGCAGAGCTTGTCAAAACCGAACGGACGATGGTTCACAACGAGGTGACAGAAGAGCATATCGCAGATGTTGTGGCAAAGTGGACGGGGATACCGGTTGTTCGGCTGATGAGCGGAGAACGTGAGAGGCTGATGAAGATGGAGGAAAAGATTCGCGAACGTGTGGTCGGCCAGGGTGAGGCGGTAGCGGCGCTGTGCAATGCCGTGAGACGCAATCGCGCAGGGCTTGGCGACCTGAATCGGCCTATCGGGACGTTCCTTTTCTTAGGGCCAACCGGTGTTGGCAAGACGGAATTAAGCAAGGCACTTGCAGATTTTCTGTTCAACGACCCCACTTCCATGGTTCGAATCGATATGAGCGAGTTTATGGAGCAGCATTCTGTGGCTCGGCTGATTGGCGCACCTCCGGGTTACGTGGGCTACGAGGAAGGTGGCCGGCTGACAGAGGCGGTGCGACGCAAACCCTATTCGGTGATACTGCTGGACGAGATAGAAAAGGCACATCCGGACGTGTTCAACGTATTGCTGCAGGTCTTCGATGCCGGCCGGCTCACCGACGGCAAGGGCAGGACGGTGGATTTCAAGAACACCGTGATAATCATGACGAGCAATATCGCAAGCCAGCAGATTCAAGTGCTCACCGAAGAGCAGGGAGCGGACTGGGAGATTGAGGCACACGTGAAGGATGTGCTCAAGCAGGTCTTCAAGCCGGAGTTCTTGAACCGCATTGACGAGGTGATTGTCTTCGGCATGCTTACGCGGGAGCACCTGCAGAAAATTGTAGATATTCAGCTTGAGTATCTCGTGGAACGTCTGAGGGAGCGCAAGATTGAAGTTGAGCTCACCGATAACGCCCGCAAGCAGATTATGGACGAAGGCTACGACCCGGCTTTCGGCGCCAGGCCCCTGAAGCGGGTCATTCAACAGCGTTTAGAGAACCAGCTTGCCTCAGAAATCCTGGCCGGCAATTTCACCGAAGGCGACACTATAGAAATCAACGCCGACGCACGCAAATTTACATTCGAGAAGAAGTAAACGCGGCAAATCGCATCCGGCAAAAGTTAAGTCAGGACGCTATGTGGGACGGGGCTGTTGTCTTCCTGACCTTGACGATGAGTGAACCGGCCACCTTCTCACCACTTCAGACTTAAATGAGCTGAGGGGGAAGATATTCGGCCCGCAACCAGTTGTCAAAAGAAAAGCCAGGCAGCTAAAAGCGATAAACTCCAGCCCGCCTCCGGATTGGCTATTTACTATTTACTATTTGCTATTTACTATTGACAGTGTTAATCTGTGTTAATCAGTGTCCATAGGGAATTGATTATGGCAAGGGCAGTGAAGGGAAGGCAAGATGGAAATCGAGAAGGTTCTAAAGCAAGTAGAGAAAGACAATATAAAATTTATCACGTTTCAGTTCACGGACCTGCTGGGAGTTATCAAGGAGGTGATAAAACCGGCCGAGGAGCTTGCCGGGACTGCCGAGCACGGCGTGTGGTTCGACGGTTCCTCGATAGAGGGCTTTGCGCGAATACAGGAGAGCGATTTGTTCCTGAAGCCGGATTTGGGAACATACGCGGTGGTGCCGTGGCTTACGGAGGACGGCAGGACGGCGCGATTCATCTGCGACATTTACCGTGCGGACGGGACACCTTTCGAGGGAGACCCGCGGTTCGTACTGAAGCAGGCGGTTGAGGATGCGGCAGGTGCCGGCTACGCCTACAATGTCGGTCCCGAGCCGGAGTTCTATCTTTTCAGGGCGGACGCCGCGAGCAGAACAGAGCCGCTCGACTACGGCAGCTATTTCGACCTTTCGTCGCACGAGGGGTACAAGGTAATAAAGAAGATTATCGGGGCTCTGGAGGATTTCGGGATTAAAGTTGAGACCTCACATCACGAGGTGGGCTTCGGACAATACGAGATAGATTTCAACTACGGGCCATGCCTTGATATAGCGGACAAGGTTTTGACGCTGAAGTACTGTGCGAAAAAGATTGCTCAGATATTCGGGCTGCACGCGACTTTTATGCCAAAGCCGATAATGGGCAAGGCCGGCTCCGGAATGCACATTCATCAGAGCTTATTCGAAATCAAATCCGGTAAGAATGCCTTTTTCGACAGCAACCACAAATACAACCTTTCGCAGGCGGCGTTCAATTTTATCGCCGGACAGATAAAGCATATCAACGGGATGTGCGCGATTCTGTGCCCGATTGTAAATTCATACAAGCGGCTAATTTCAGGATTTGAAGCACCTGTCTATGTCACCTGGGCTGCGGCAAACCGGTCGTCGCTTTTGCGGGTGCCGAAGTGGTTCAAAGCAAGACCCGAAGCGGCGAGGATAGAGCTTCGGTGTCCGGACCCGACGTGCAATCCTTATCTGGCGTTTGCGGTGATGCTCCGGGCGGGTCTTGACGGGATAAAGAACAACCTCGAACCGCCTGAGCCGGTCGAGGAGAATATCTATCAGCTTGATGACGCAAGCAGGGTTGAGAGGAAGATAGACGTTCTGCCGACATCACTTGCGGAGGCGATGGAGGCGCTGAAGAAAGACGAGGTTCTGCAGGAGGCACTGGGGCGACATACGTTCGAGAGGTACATAGACATAAAGAGGCGAGAGTGGGGTCAATTCAAGCAGCAGGTGACGGCGTGGGAAATTGAGACTTATTTAGACACGTTTTAGGATGAGATTCACAATACAGCTTTAGGGGGATTGGAATGAGAGGGGTGATTTCTTTTTTAAATCGGGTTATGATTGCAGCAGTGGTTTTTGCGGGGATGGGGACAACAGTATCGCAAGCGGCTGAGGCGGCGAGTGTGAAGGCTTTGTTTGCAAATCCGGGGCCGGAGTATGCGTCCGCTCCGCTGTGGGTGTGGAACGATATGCTGACCGAAGAGCAGGTTCACTCTACGCTTCGGGACCTGGCGGGCCAGGGCGTTAAGCAGGCGTTTATTCATCCGCGGCCTGGCTTGATGACGCCTTATCTTGGTGATGAGTGGTTCCGGCTGTGGAAGGCGGCGCTTCAAGAAGCAGAAAAACTGGATATGAACGTCTGGATATACGATGAGAATTCGTATCCATCGGGTTTTGCGGGGGGGCATGTCCCGGCAGAGATGCCGCAGTCGCGTGGACAGGGTATTTCGTTTAAGAAAAGACAGGAAGCTCCGACGGAGCTTGATAATGTTGTCGGCGTTTATCTGCAGCAGGCGGACGGGTACAAAAACGTTACGAATGATATTCGCGACGGCAAAGATACCGGCGAGGGCAGTTATCTTGTAGCCGAGCGGAGTTATGCCGGCAGGGCCAGCTGGCACGGAGGGTGGTTTTATGTCGATCTGACTAAGCCCGGCGTGACGGAGAAGTTTCTGGAGGTGACGCTGGAGCCTTACAGGGAGCGGTTCGGCGATGAGTTCGGCAAGCGGATACCGGGGACGTTCACCGATGAGCCGCACTTGAAACCGGCGGGGAACCTGCACTGGACCGACGACATGGAAGAGGCGTTTAAGGCAAGATGGGGATATTCGCTTGTTGACAATCTGCCGAGTCTTGTTCGGCCCGTGGGGGATTTTAAGCGGGTCCGGCATAATTATTATCAGTTGCTGATGGAGCTTTTTATCGAGCGCTGGGCAAAGCCGTACTATGAGTACTGCGAGAGAAACAACTTAGAGTTCACGGGTCATTACTGGGAGCACGAATGGCCCAATTGCGTCAGCGTTCAGGATAATATGGCGATGAGCGCGTGGCAGCAGAGGCCGGGGATTGATTGTTTGATGAACAATTATGCAGAGCACGCGGGCGCTCAGTTCGGCAATGTCCGGGCGGTGAAGGAGGTTTCGAGTGTCGCTAATCAGTTGGGCAGGGACAGGACGCTTTGTGAGGCATACGGTGCGGGCGGCTGGGACCTGCGATTCGAGGATATGAAACGCATAGGCGACTGGCTGTACGTGCTCGGTATCAATACGTTAGATGAACACCTTTCCTATATTACGATTCGCGGTGCGCGTAAGCGGGACCATCCGCAGTCGTTTTCCTATCACGAGCCGTGGTGGCAGGACTACCACGTCATGGCCAACTACTTTGCCCGGCTCTCGGCGGCGCTGTCATCGGGCGAGCAGATAAACAGCATTCTGGTCATTGAGCCGACGACAACGGCGTGGATGTATCAATTCGACCCAACCCACAAACGAGCTCTTGAGGCGCTCGGCGCCAAATTCCAGCGGCTGGTCACAGACCTGGCCAAGGCGCAGGTCGAGTTCGATATCGGCTGTGAGGATGTCATGGCCAGGCACGGCTCGGTCGAGGGTGCAACCTTGAAAATTGGTCGGCGAAAGTATTCAACTGTTGTGCTGTCACCGATGACGGAGAATCTTAACACAACGACGATGGACCTGCTCGAAGCTTACAGCAAGGCGGGCGGCCAAGTTCTGTGCTGCGGCGATGTGCCGAGTCTGGTTGAAGCCGTCGCGTCCGGGCGGGGCAAGGCATTGTCGGCTGGCTCCGGCTTTAAGCAGGTTGAGGCCAGTGAGGCGGCTGAGATACTGCTGGCCAGGGCAGATGATGGCTTTTCGATTCGGGCCGATACAGACAGCAAGGGAATACTGCTGCATTACAGAAGGCAGCTCGATGATGGTGACATTCTCTTGGTGACCAACACACACATAAGCAAACCGGTATCGGGTGTTATTGAATCGCAAGCAGGCAGCATTGAGAAATGGGACATCGATACGGGCAAAGTTGTGCCTTACGAGTTCAAGAAAGCCAACAGCGGCGTCAGGGCAAATTTTGAGCTTGCACCGTGTGGCAGCTTGCTTGTCTTTCTATCGAAAAGCAGCGGCGAATCGGTCTCGGCTGAATCAGGCAAAATAACGGAAGTCGCATCGGTCGGTGCGCCAAAGATTCAACGTATAGCACCGAATGTCCTGACACTGGATTATGTGGATGTTACCGCAGGCGGTGAGACAAAGAATAAGCTCTATTTCTACCGGGCGAACCGGTTTGCATTTGCGAAGAACGGGATGGAACGCAACCCCTGGGACAGCGCTGTACAGTTCAGAGACGAGCTGATAAGCAAAAAGTTCCCACCTGACAGCGGGTTCGAAGCGACATACCGATTCACTATCGAGAGCGGAGTGCCGAAATCTCTGTGCATCGTTATCGAACGGCCCGACCTGTACTCGATTACCTGTAACGGGACAGTCGTCGAGGCCAAAGTCGGCAAATGGTGGCTCGATAAGGCGTTTGGAAAGATAGATATCAGCTCGGCGGCGAAGGTCGGCGCCAATGAGGTGACAATCAAGGCATCCCCCTTTACAATCTACCATGAGCTTGAGTCGGCGTATGTGTTGGGCGACTTTGCGCTCAAGGCGACGGAGAACGGCTTTGTGATTGTGCCTGATGAGCCGTTAAAACTCGGGAAGTGGAACGGGCAGGGACACCCATTCTACGCCGAGGGCGTGTCGTACACACAGAACTTCGACGTTTCACAGCCGAAGGGACGATATTACGTGCAACTACCCTCCTGGTACGGCAGCGTGGCAAGGGTAATCGTCAACGGCAAAGAGGCGGGGCATATTTATCATCGGCCTTGGCGATGCGACGTAACAGAATTTATCTCCGCGGGGAACAATAGCGTGGAAGTTATTGTTGTGGGGACATTGAAGAATACATTAGGCCCTCACCACGGCAATCCGTCTCTGGGTTCTGCGTGGCCTGCGAATTTCCAGAGGGCTCCTACCAACGGCCCGCCCGCAGGCAAAAAATATCACACGGTCGGGTACGGGCTGTTCGAGCCGTTTGAATTAGTTAGTAAGAGGTGATTAGCAGGCAAATCTAAAGGTTCACGGCGATGCCGCGGTTGCGGAGGTATTGTTTCATTTCGCGGATGGAGATGGTCTCGAAGTGGGTGATTGAGGCCATGAGGACGGCGTCGGCGTCGCCATCAACAATGGCGTCGTAGAGGTGTTCGAGTTTTCCTGCTCCGCCTGAGGCGATGACGGGGATATCGACGGCGTCCGAGACGGCCTTGTTGAGCTCGTTGTCGTAGCCAGCCAGTGTGCCGTCGGCGTCCATACTCGTTAGTAAAATCTCGCCCGCCCCCATCTCCTCGCCCTTCTGGGCCCATTCGACGACGTCGATTTCGGTCGGCTCGGTACCGGCCTTGACGGTGACAATCCATTTACCTTTGATGTCGGTGCGGCGTCGGGCGTCGATTGCGAGGACGACGCATTGGGCGCCGAAGCGCTCTGCGCCTTCGGTGAGGATGTTCGACTTGGCGACGGCAGCCGTATTTACCGAAACCTTTTCAGCGCCGCTTCGCAGCAGCTCATCCATCTGCTCGATTGTCCCGATGCCGCCACCTACCGTGAAGGGGATGAAGACGTTTTCGGCGACCTTCTCGACAAGCTCGACTATCGTCTTACGGGAGCGAATCGTGGCGGTGATATCGAGAAAGACCAGCTCATCGGCGCCTTCATCACTGTAACGTGCGCCTAATTCCACAGGGTCGCCGGCGTCGCGCAGGTTCAGAAAATTCACACCTTTAACGACGCGGTTGTCTTTAACGTCCAGGCAGGGGATTATTCTCTTGGCAAGCATTTTATTCGTATCTCGTATCTCGTATTGCGTATTACGATTTCTTTGGCTCAATTACAAAAACGGGCATTTCATCAGGATTTTTTATCCGCTATTTACGAGCTTTCCGTTGGGCAATTTTGGCGAAATTTCCGAGGACTTTTAGTCCCTGCAGGCCGCTCTTTTCGGGGTGAAACTGGGTGCCGTAGATATTGGCCTTCTGGACCGAGGCGGACAACTCAAACCCATAGTCGGTATAGGCGACCCTGGTCTCCTCATCGGTGACATCCGCATAAAAGGAGTGTGCAAAGTAGAAGTGCTTTTTCTCCGGCAGGTCGGTGAAGAGCTTCATGTCACGCGGCAATGCAACTTCATTCCAGCCCATATGCGGTATCACCCGCCCCGACGGTATCGCTGCGACTTTACCTGAGATAAGTCCGAGGCCTTTGTGGGTTCCGAACTCGTAGCTTTCGTCGAAGAGCATCTGGTAGCCCACGCAGATACCGAGTATCGGTTTGCCGCTCAGGGCGGCCCTCTTAACGACCTCAGCAAGGTCGCCGAGCGCGTTGATGGCAAAGCCGAACGCAGCAACACCCGGCAGAACAAGACCAGCCGCTTCTTCGATTCTCTTCGGATCGCAGCTTAGCTCGGCCTCGCAGCCGATGTGCCGAAAGGCGTTGCAGACGCTTTTTACATTTCCCACGTTGTAGTCGATAACCGCAATCATAGTATTTAGCAGGTGATTTTTATTCGCAGATGATTTACAGACACCCAGTACGTGCAATATTACATACCTGTGCCTGCCGAAGCCAGTTTTTTTCTTTATTTGTGCCATGTTTGCCGTTAAACTTTGCCTTTCTTGAAATCCAGAACGGTTTGTGGAAAGGCAGCAGAATGAGTGGACAAAACGTCAGGGAAACAGCAGGCAAGGCGCTTCAAAGCGGCAAAGGTATTGTGCGGCTTAGCCCGACGTGGGTGCCGCGGTCTTTCTGTGTTCCTGGTCGGCGAATAAAGCTTCATCCGGACGATTACTATGCGCTCGGGGGCGAGCGAGGCGGAATCGACGAGCGGTGGTTCGCATCGACAACACCTGCGGACAATGGCCCGCTTACTTCACCGAACGAGGGATTGAGCTTTATCATTTTCGAGGAAAACGGCAAAGTCGAAAAGGTACTGCTGTTGGACGCGGTCAGTGAGCTCAAGGGCGAGCTTATCGGCGAACGTTTGTGGAAAGCGCACAAGCGCTGGCCGATGTATTCCAAGTTTTTCGATAACAAAGGCGCCCTGCCCCATCACATACACCATCGCGACGAACACGCAAAGCTGACCGGCCAGTTGGGCAAACCCGAGGCCTACTATTTTCCGCCGCAGGTAAACAATCACGGCGGCGATTTCCCCTACACTTTCTTCGGCCTCAACCCCGGCACAACCAAAGAGCAGGTTCGCAAGTGTCTCGAGGATTTTGCCAAAGGGGACAACAAGATAACCAATCTTTCGACTGCGTATCGGCTCGAAGTCGGTACCGGCTGGGACGTTCCGCCGGGCGTTCTGCACGCCCCGGGAAGTCTTTGCACATACGAGCCGCAAAAGGCGTCGGATGTCTTTGCGATGTATCAGTCTCTAACCGGTGACCAGGTCGTCTCCGAAGAGCTGCTCTGGAAAAACACCCCTGAAGATAAAATCAACGACGTTGACTGGCTGCTCGACGTGATTGACTGGGAGCTGAACGTTGACCCCGACTTCGCGCAGAACAGATTTATGCGCCCTGTGCCGGTTCAGCCGACAAAGCAAATGCAGGCCGAGGGGTACGTCGAGAACTGGATATGCTATAAGTCAACCGCTTTCAGTGCGAAGGAGCTTACCGTCCTGCCGGGCAGGACCGTGACCATCAAGGACAGTGCTGCATATGGGATGATAATGATGCAGGGACACGGCAAGATGGGGGTGTGGGATATCGAAACTCCCGCCCTGATACGCTTCAGGCAACTGACACACGATGAGTTCTTTGTCAGCGAGCAGGCAGCCAAAGATGGAGTGACAATAACCAACCCATCCAAAACGGACCCGACCGTCATGCTCAAGCATTTTGGCCCGGATAATCCAGACTTGAAAGCTAAATAACTGTTCACACATTGCGAAAGGTGACGTATGAAGAAAATATCTATTGGTTCGTGGGCATATACAATCGGCCCATACGCGGACAACCCGATTGACTTTGATACAGTATGTGAAAAATTAGTCGAGTACAAGTTCGACGGAGTCGAGCTTGGCGGCTTTCCGCCGCATCCCAACCCGGATGATATGCCCGAAAAATCACAGCGTGATGAGCTCATCGGCAAGATGAAGGGCTGGGGCCTCCAATTCAGCGGGCTGGCTGCCAACCTCTGGGCGCAGAAGCTTATCAATACCGACGACCAGGGTCCGTATGTAGCCGAGTTTACCAAGAATTGTAAATTCTGTGAGGACCTTGGTATCAAGACAATCAGGGTCGATGCGGTCCAGCCACCGACGATATTCGATGAGGTGGCGTATGAGACGGCCTTTGAACGTATCACGCAAACCTGGCGCAAATGCTCGGACATCGCCGCCGACCACGGACTAAACGCAGCATGGGAATTCGAACCGGGTTTTGCGTTTAACAAGCCCTCTGAGATTCTGCAAGTCCTTGACGCCGTTGATAAGGAAAACTTCGGCGTAATGTACGATACCTGTCACGGCCAGATGGTTGCCGTTGTGGGCTGCCGTCAGTATGGCGACAAGGAAACACTGCCCGGCGGACAAGTCGAGCTCATTGAAAAGCTGAGCGGCAGGATTATGCACCTGCATCTGATTGATTCCGACAACACCTGTCACAAAGACGCCGACGGCAACGACGAGACCTCCAGCCATCCGCCGTTCGGCCGAGGCATTCTGAATTTCGACGAGATTGTGCCCGCTCTTGTAAAGGCGGGACTGCCGCACGACTGGTGGACGATTGATTTGTGCTTTTGGCCTGATGCGTGGGAAGCAACGGAGAAATGCAAAAGGGCTATAGATGAGCTGAACGTCAAATACGGAAACTAATTGACCGATTGTGCGAGAGGAGCAAGCAGAATGAAGAAGCTGAACGTGGGAATAATCGGATACGGCTTTATGGGCCGAACACATTCTAACGCTTACTGCATGGTTAATCATTTTTTCAACGTTGCCTATAAGCCACAGCTTCAGGTTATATGCGGTCTTGAGGATAACGTGGCAAAGGCTTTCGCCGAGCAGTGGGGCTACAAGTCGCATACTACCGACTGGCACAAGGTAATCGAGGATGACTCGATCGACATTGTCGATATCTGTGTACCCAACAACGTGCATGCGGAGATCGCAATCGCCGCCGCCAAGGCGGGCAAAATGATCATTTGCGAAAAGCCATTGGCCTTAAACGGCGAGGAGGCCAAAACTATGACCGAGGCGGTAGAGAAAGCACAGGTGGCGAATCTTGTCTCGTTCAACTATCGGCGTGTGCCGGCAGTAACACTGGCCAAGATGCTGATAGATGAAGGTCGCCTGGGTCGCATCTTCCACTATCGTGCGAACTTCCTGCAAGACTGGACGATCTCTGAACAAGTCCCACAGGGTGGTGTCGGCACGTGGCGGCTGGATGTCAAAGCGGCCGGTTCGGGGGTCACAGGCGATCTGCTGGCCCATTGCATCGATACGGCAATGTGGCAGAATGGGCGGATCAAATCAGTCTGCGCCATGACCGAGACTTTTATTAAAGAACGCAAACACGTCGAGACAGGGAAGGTCGAACCGGTCGGGATCGACGACGCATGTACCTTCATGTGCCGTTTTGACAACGGTTCACTCGGCAACTTTGAGTCCACCCGTTATGCCCGCGGTCACAAGGCACTTTATACTTTTGAGATAAACGGTGAACATGCGTCCCTCGCGTGGGACCTGCACGATCTGCACCGCCTGAGCTACTTTGACCACGCCGACGAGTCGATTGTTCGCGGCTGGCGTTCTATCCATGTCACCGATAGTGACATGCCCTATATGGACAAATGGTGGGTGCCTGGACTACAGATCGGATACGAGCACACATTTGTTCACCAGATAGCCGACTTTCTCGATGGTTTGGAAAAAGGTGAGCCTGCGAGACCGACCTTCCGCGAGGCCTTGGCAACACAGTATGTCTGCGACGCGGTGCTCTCCTCTGCAAAAACCAATACCTGGCAAAATATTCAAAACCCGGTTTAGAATAGTACCGATATTCGGATATGACGATATTGACTCGACGCGAACTACATACTCATTAAGACGTATTATACAGCGATTCTTTTTGAGGGTCTTCGACAAACGAAGGGAGCATAAATGTGCGGCATCGTAGCTTACTTAGGTGAAAAGTGTGCTCAGCCAATCCTCATAGAGGGCCTCAAGCGCCTGGAGTATCGCGGTTACGATTCAGCCGGAGTCGCCCTGCTCGACGGAGGCGCTATTAGAATCAAAAAAACCAGTGGCAGAATCAATGCCCTCGAAGCAATTCTGGACGAGCCCAGAACCGAGGACACACTCGGTCTCGGCCATACTCGCTGGGCTACTCACGGTGAGCCAAACGAGATAAACGCCCACCCGCATCCCGACTATACCGGCAAGATTGCCATTGTCCACAACGGCATCATCGAAAACTACGGCACACTAAAAACCTGGCTACAGAACGAGGGCGTTAAGTTTCTCAGCGATACCGACACCGAAGTAATAGCAAATCTCATCGGCTACTTCTACGCCACCGGTGACGGTAGCGAAGAAAGTAAACAATGTGACGGCCAGACAAAGTTCGAATGGGCCGTGCAACGCGCCCTGCGAGAGCTTCACGGAACATACGGCCTTGGGATTTTATGCGCCGACTTTCCGAACATTCTTATCGGCGCAAAAAAGGGCAGCCCCCTCATCTTAGGCGTTGGCGACGGTGAGTACATCCTCGCATCGGACGCAGCTGCAATCGTCGAGCATACGACTCAGGCCGTGTACCTCGCCGACAATGAGATGGTCACTATCAGCCCCGGGGGCTTTCACACCAAGACAATTGACAACGTGCCGATAACAAAAGAGCTAAGCGAAATAGAATTCTCTCTCGAGCAAATTGAATTGGGCGGCTTCGAGCACCACATGCTCAAGGAAATCTTCGAACAGCCAAAGGCGCTGACAACCTGCATGGGCGGCAGAATTGACGCTCAGAACGGCAGGATCAAACTGGGCGGTATCGATTCATATCTCCGCGAGCTGACCCGGACCAAACACCTCATCCTGACTGCCTGCGGCACCGCATGGCACGCAGGGCTCGTCGGTGAGTTCCTCTTCGAGCAGCTTGCACGCATACCAACCGAAACCGAATATGCCAGCGAGTTTCGATATCGGAATCCAATCATTGAAGACGGAACCGTCGTCGTCTGCATCAGCCAATCTGGAGAAACAGCCGATACGCTTGCCGCCGTCGAGCAGGCAAAGGAACGCGGCGCCACCGTCCTCGGAATTGTCAACGTGGTCGGCTCATCGATTGCCCGAGCAACCGACGCCGGTGTGTATCTCCACGCAGGACCCGAAATCGGCGTCGCCAGCACGAAGGCATTTACCGCACAGGTGGCCGTCTTGACTATGCTGGCAGTCGAGCTCGGCAGAAGAAGACATATCAGCAGCAACGAAGCAACCGGGCATATAAAAGAGCTTGCACAAATACCGGACAAAATAAGCAGGATACTCGAGCAGTCGGATCACATCAAGCAGATAGCGGCTGCGAATGCCGGGCAGGAAAACTGGCTCTTCTTAGGCCGAGGCTTCAACTATCCCGTCGCCCTCGAAGGCGCCCTCAAGCTAAAGGAAATAAGCTATATCCACGCCGAAGGCCTGCCCGCAGCAGAAATGAAGCATGGCCCCATCGCACTCATCGTTGACGCAATGCCCACCGTCTTCATCGCCACCGCCGGCCCGCAATACAACAAGATTATGGGCAACATCGCCGAGGTACGCGCACGCGGCGGTAAAACAATCATCATAGCCACCGAAGGAGACGAAAACATAAAACAACACGCAGACCACCTCATCACCGTACCCGACGCACCCGAAATACTTCAACCGATGCTAACCGTCCTGCCGCTTCAGCTCCTCGCATACCACGCCGCCATGCTTCGCGGACACGATGTTGACAAACCTCGCAACCTCGCTAAAAGCGTTACAGTTGAGTAAGGATTCTTTACTTTGAAAGCTGCATCCCGCAAATCCTGCGCCGAGAAACGGCACTTTGGCCCATCACCAAAGCCGGCTCGCCGGGGGTTTACTCTTATCGAGCTTCTCGTTGTCATATCGATAATCGCGGCTCTGCTCGCGATACTTATGCCGGCACTCGCCAGGGCGCGGGCGGCCGCAAAGCAAACAACCTGTGCCGGCAATCTCAAACAGCTCGACCTTGCCATACGCCTCTACGTAGAGACAAATAACCAGATATACCCGTGCGACGACGATCCCGTATCAACAGCCCCCTACTGCTGGCTCTGGATGGGACGAGGATGGAGAAGCTTTATCGAACCTTATCTCGGCGGTCATATCGACGCAAACAATCCGTCCGTCCTGTTGTGCCCCGCGGACAAAACCGCCCCACAGCAATGGGAGTCCACCAGTTACTCATACTCGATGGCCTTTTATCACAGTCCTGAACAGATCGACGACATGAACGATTATACCGATACGTTCAACAACCCAAAGCCGTCCGTCTGCCAGAGACCCGTCAACGTCACTCATCCCTCGCAGAAGATAATCATTGGTGAATGGCTCAGCAATCACTGGACGATTAAAGATGTCCCTGACCCCGGCTGGTGGGGCTGGGAAGGACGCCGAAACTATCTCTTCGCCGACGGAGCCATTCACTTCCTCCATGCAGAAGATATCCTTCCCGCAAACGACACCAACCCCAATCCCAACCTCACTGCCGGCGGTATCACCGGCATCGATTGGCGGCCCTGACCGCAAACTGTGCGCTTTACCAAGTTTCAGTCATTCCCCGAAGAACGTTTCGAGGCTATGCTCGAATCATTGTCAGCAGCATTTTGAACCGTTCATTCGCTGTGACAGAGTGGGGCACATTTGCCGGCATTATGACGACCTCGCCGGCCGAGACGTCGACATTCCTGCCGCCTATTGTCAGAGACGCCTTGCCATCCACGACCTGCACGAGAGCATCATAAGGTACGGTATGTTCGCTAAGCTTTTGGCCCTTATCAAATGCAAAAAGCGTAAGTGTCCCCACGGCCTTATTGATTATTGTCTTGCTTACTATCGAATCCGCCGCATATTCGACAAGCTCATTTAATGCCCTGGTCTGGGCCACACACGCTTCGAGCACGCCTTCCCTTTCCTTATCGCAATTCATTTTCTTCTCCCTGGGCGTTTTCTTTTCGCCATCTGTCTCTGCCCGGCCAGTTCAGCCGGAGGCACTACAAGTCCCGTCTTCAGAGATGTGGAACAGTTTTGTCAGGGTCTTTGCGGAGTTAAAACGGTATTGTTGCCGGCCTTGCAGTACAACATCACTGTTATCGACGGCGAGATTGAGCGGCTGGTCAGGATGTCTGTGGCAAATCACATTTGCGAGCAGAAAGGCCTTTTCGAGGCCGTCACCTGTGCCGTAATTGGCTACTTCGTCGGGCAGGGCAAGGCGAGTACCGTCATAAATGGAGTCATCACCCAGCCCTTTCAGCCAGCCGTATGCCTCGTCGATTGACATCGATTTCGTCAGCTCGAGCGAAACCGGATTTCGCTCCACCGTGGCCCTGACGAACGGCAGCCAGTCGCAGCTCGCCATATCGCGATACGCATAGAAGGCAAGGTCGGCTGTGGTATTGCTCTGCCGCAGGTTCTGCAGGTAATCAATTATCTCTTCTCGTGTCTGTTCAACAGATATCCGTATCGGCTTGCCTGTGACGTAGTTCTTTTTCGCAGCGGGCAGCCCTGGCTCTGTGTGGACAAAATCCGCCAGCTTATCGACCAGACGCCGGGCATCCGGGACCACCGGCTCGAGAACCTGCTTCAATGCCGCCCTGCCCTGTGGTTTTCGAACGTCGGGTCTTTTCTTTCTCAGGAATTCATCAAGCCGGTCACAGCGAATTCTGCCGGGCAGCTCATAAGAGACAAAATCCTCATCCGATACCTCCGCGAGCAGTTTTTCATGAGTGCTGTCCGCAATTCGGTAGCTGCTGCCGTGCTCGTAACGAAAGAGAGTCTCGGCCTTCAAGAACCGCGAATGTCCGTGACAATCACGACATAACTGAAAGTACTTCTGATAGTTCTGATTGCATCGCAGAAAGTTAGCAAACATTGCCAGGTCCAGTCCGGCTGACAGATAAGACCTGAGCCGCTTTACAAAATACTGATAAGCGCTTTTATCTATCGTAGCGTCTTCGTAAAGGCAGTGAATATAGCCGGAGCTGTGGGCAACGATTGTGACATTCTCGTTGCGCAGGGCCCGCTGCGCCTTGTTGGAGCCGGCTGTACCGTTAAACCACATTGCCTTCGTGACAAGCCGCCTGTTGTTGGTCAGGATACCGTCCTGTATATCGATGAAGTTCTGCGAATGCAGCGGCGTCAGCACCATGTAGATATCCTCGAGAGGCACACCACAAACAACAAAGGCTGCGGCAGCATACAGCGCCGAGAGCGACACGCATTCACCGGCCTTTTTCGTGTAACCCGGCTTTAATCGAAAGGCGTCCATCGCCTCGACGGTTTCGGTTTTCCAGTAGGGAATAATGTCACCGTCGTAATTGTCCAGACCGAAATGCCTGCGAATATCGACGTCGAAATAATACTTGTCACCCTCATAGCCGAACAGAGCATTGCTCCTGACGATATCATCAGACGACATAACCTTTTCGAAACGCTTCAGCTCGGTGGTTTTATTTGTCAGTCCCCACGTCTCGAGGTCGAGGTTAAACTCGTATTCGTCCATGATAAACTGCCTGAGGCGCATCAGCTTTTTATAGCTGCTCTTGCCGTCGAGCTTTCTGAAGCAGTCCTCATCTCGCCACCTCCAGATAATCGGGCTCATGATATTCGCCAGAACCAGACTGTATATCAGCTCGGGAAAAACGAATATCTCCATATCCGACAGCGTCACAGCCGACGAATACTTTTCAAGCTCTTCGGTCTTCACTGTTTCCATGCCTGCTGTTTTTCGCACCATTCAAGCAACTCGCACTGGTCGCACTCCAAACGATACTTGCCGGTGCAGTCTTCGAGAATTCCTATTCGTGAAAGAGCAAAGTCGTATTTTACCGGGTCGCCCGGCTCAATTTGAGCAAAACTTTCAGTTATTTCAACCGCTGTTTTCAGAGAAATCGTCTTGCGACCGTGAAACCCGAGAATCCTGCACAGCCGGCCCATATGCACATCGACCGGCACAACCAATTTTGACCTGTCGATTGCCTTGAAGAGTCCCACATCGACCTCATCGTCTCTTACCATCCATCGCAAAAACAGATTCAGCCGCTTGCAAGCGCTACCTGCCTCAGGCCGAGCAAGCAGGTAACTTAGCCCCTTTGGAACATTGCGACTATGAGAATCGCGATACGCATTCAAGAGCGTATCGCAGAATCTCGACAGTGCAGGAATTATATTCTCGTCAGTCGGATTGTAGCCCTGCACAAAGAACTTTTCAATGCTGCCGTATTTTAAAACAATGCCTCGCAGCAGCTCGAACAAGTCCGAAATATCATCACCCGTATTGAACCGATGCCTGAAACCCTTCAGTTTAGCCCTCTTGCTCTTGCCAAAGTTCCTCACAAACTCAAAGGGGCTGTCCCCCATCCTGTCGAGCAGCCCGCCAACATCTTTTTCAATCTGCTCCACTCTGCCGTAAGCAAGACAGGATGCAAGAAAACCCGCAATCTCCATATCCGCCGGCTCGCTGTAACGATATACGAACTGCAGCGGGTCCGGCTTTATCAGCTCACGGTGATTGTACTTCGCATACAACCTCTCGAGTATCGCCTTAGTCTGTGACAATCGCTCCCGATCCATGGTCACCCGGTTGGAGCAAATCCGTCCGCCACTTTCAGCCCCCTGTGTAAATTGAAAAGTAATCGATTTCTAATAGTCCTCCAGATGGAAGAACTCTGCATTCTCAAGCCATGTCTCAGGCCGGGACACAAATTGGATTATGTTCTCCAGCAAGAAGTAATGCTTGTTTTCCTCTTCCGCCAGCCAGCTCAGTACCGCCTTTTGGTGCTCATCCTCTACCTCACTGGCTTTCTCAAGATAGTATTTCATGCTGTTGGCTTCGAACTGCTGCGCCTTTTTGTACAACTCCACTTCACTCACATCAAAATCAAAGCTTTCAACTCCCCTATTCATTTTCGCAAACACATCCTTCGCATCGACCAGCACCGTCGTTTCAGGAATCTCGAGGGCAGCACATTCTTTCACTGCGGAAATAATCTTGTAGTGTTTGGCCTCTTCGTCGGCGAGCATGGTCAGTATGTTGCTGAGGCCTTTGTTTGCCGTCTTGCCTGCCAGCTCTCGATAGGTAGATTCCGCCAGCTTTTCCTTTTTCATCGCAAATTCGAATATATCCATTACGACTTCTCTGAATGCAATGTCCGTTAGTCTTCCGTCAGACTTCTCCATTTCCGCCCGTCCGATTCGATAAGTGCATCGGCCTCGGGGAAACTCTCACAGCCCGCAGGGTATTCGAATGGCGTCGCGCTGCCCTTTCGCCAGTTATCGAGGATTGGCATCACAAGCTGCCATGAGACTTCCACATCGTCCTGCCTGGTAAAAAGCGTCTGGTCACCTACCATACAGTCCAGCAGCAGCCGCTCGTATGCTCCGGGCACCTCGCCGCCGAACACGTCACGATAACTAAAACTCATTCTCAGTGTCCCCATGCACACCTTCGAGCCGGGTCGCTTGGCCTGGAAGCTCAGCGAGATGCCCTCGGCCGGCTGAATCTGCATCACAAGGACATTGGCCGGCAAATCACCCAGACCGGCGGAGACAAACATCGAATGCGGCACCTTCTTGAATTTAATGGCTATCTCCGTATCTTTACGCGCCAGCCGTTTGCCGGTTCGCAGATAGAACGGCACGCCCTGCCAGCGCCAGTTGTCCACGAACAGCTTTGCCACAACGTGGGTATCAGTTCTCGAATTCGGATCGACATCGGATTCCTGCCGATAGCCGACAACTGGCGAGCCGTCTATTGTTCCGGCAACATACTGGCCCCTGACGACATCGGTCGCAATAGATTCCGCCGTGAAGGGACGGATACAACGAAGGACTTTGACCTTCTCATCCCGTATATGGTCGGCCCCGAACGACGCAGGCGGCTCCATCGCAACCAATGCAAGCATTCCCAGCATATGATTTTGAAACATGTCACGCAGCGCACCGGATTTGTCGTAGTAGCCCCCGCGATGCTCGATACCAAGGGACTCGGCTAAAGTAATCTGTATATGGTCTATATAATTGCGATTCCAGACCGGCTCGAAAATTGCGTTGGCAAAGCGAAACATCAGTATGTTCTGGACGGTCTCTTTGCCCAGGTAATGGTCAATGCGATATATCTGTGACTCGTCGAAACATCTGTGTATTACTCTGTCCAGCTCAAGAGCGGTCTCCAAATCCCTGCCGAAGGGCTTTTCGACGACCAATCTTACATATCCAGAGGCGCCT
This sequence comes from Phycisphaerales bacterium, assembly GCA_030602885.1. Lineage (GTDB taxonomy): Bacteria > Planctomycetota > Phycisphaerae > Sedimentisphaerales > Anaerobacaceae > JAUVYV01. Next base: position 60,845 of record JAUVYV010000007.1, on the reverse strand, counting down.
TTATCGGGGCAGGCCAATCGCGCTGAGCCGAGCCCATCTACAATAGTAGGGTAGAGAAACGGCGGCACCGCAAGATAGAAGATATGGCTGCCGTCAGTACTATGCTTCTTATCAAGCTCGGCAAGTCTTGCTTTGATACTGTTATAAAGAGCGGCGTCGCTGTAATCGCCACTGATGTAATAGAGCTTGTCGGTAAAGCGCTGCAGCGCATCTTCAGGAGCGCCGGCGGCCTTGTGGCCTATCTGCTGCCGTGCCACTTCTCGAAACTGCTCATCCGAGAATTCTTTTCTGCCGCATCCGAGAAGGTAAAACCCCTCACCGAGCAAACCGCGTTTGAAGACTTCAAAAAGACTGACAAGCAGTTTTCTGCGGACCAGGTCACCGGAAGCTCCGAAGACTATCAGAGCGCCTGGTGGCGCCGGGACCTCCGCACATACTATATCCTGTCGAGCTGCGCTCGGGTGAATCTTCTCCATAGCAACACCCCATTAGTAGCCAAATGTCAGGAACAACGCATACTACCGTCGGCCGACCGTCAGTCTTCGACCGGCTCGAACTGGTCTTTACCTGCCCCGCACTCCGGACAGACCCAGTCATCCGGCAGATTCTCAAAAGCAGTTCCAGGCTGTACTCCGTTCTCTGAGTCACCAACAGCCGGGTCATAGATATACCCACACATAATGCATTTGTATTTCTTCATGCCTTTAACTCCTTCCTTTGCCTGCTGCTCAGGTTTCTTCTCAATGTATGTTGCAGCCGATTTGGGCGTCCTGCCGTGTTTGACGTCCCGGTAATAAGCATACGTCATCGGGTATTTGCTGCTGTCAAGTGTCTCACAAGCTACTATCCTCGCGATGAACAGTGTGTGATTTTCTACATCAACGCTTTCAGTGACCTCGGCCTCAATGAATCCAACAGTATTATCCAGAACTATCGGCACGCCGAGCTCGCCCGTCCGGAATCTGACGTCCTCGAACTTGTCTATGTCCCTGCCTGACCTGAATCCGAATTTGCCGATAAACGGCGGTGGTGTTTCTTCTGCCAAAATGGAGACAGTGAAGACTCTGCTCTCAGCGACGAATTCGTGGGTCAGGCATCCACGGTTAACGCTCACAGCCACCATCGGCGGCTCTGGTGTCACCTGGAACACGGTATTCACAATACAACCGTTGAACCTGCCGTCCCTGCGCGAACTGAGGATGCACATGCCATAACTGAGCTTGAACAGAGATTCCAAATCCAGCATCGACTACTCCGTAGTAAGCCCGGCGGTATAACCGCCCCGCTAACCTGCGCCTATCCCAAATCCGCCAGTTTGTTGCTCAAAACGGCAAGATGCCCGAGCTCTTCTCTGATGATTGCCTCGACCTTGTCCTTCCCGGCCCTGGGCGGAACCAGCTCTTTTAGACCGGTATAGAAGACGACCGAGTTCTTTTCGGCATTGACGGCTATCTCGAGAATCTCTTTTGTTGTCTCTTTTCCGGTCAGTTTGACATCCTGGCTTTTCCTGCCCTCTGTGCCGTGGCTGTCGGCCATCGTCTGCAGGTACATCGCCGCCTCATTATACGGGTCAAATGCCGTTTCTTCCTTCTCACGCGAGCTCAGTTCCTTTCTCATCTGTTGAAAGGTCTTCAGGTGTCCGTCTTCCATATCAGCAAAATCAAGCAGCATCCGCTTTGTTTCATTATCGGATGTGTTCGCCGCCGCTTCCCGATAGAACATCGCTCCGTTGCGCTCTATTTCCTCTGCCATCTCGAAAATCTCATCCGCATTGAAGGTTGTACCCATATTCACTCTCCTTTCACAGCAGGCGGCGTGAAAACACGCTGAGCCATTTCCTTATCAAGCATGAAAAGCCCACCCGGAGCCCTTTCCACCAGCTTCAACTTTTGTACTATATCACCCGCAGACGCCTCTTCTTCGACCTGCTCATCAACAAACCACTGCAGGAAGCTATTCGTCGCGTAGTCTTTTTCTTTGATTGCAAGGTCAACCAGACCGTTTATCAAACCCGTTACCTTCTGCTCGTGCTTATATGCAGCTTTGAATGCATCCAGCGGAGACTTCCATGTCACCTGAGGCCTGGCTATCGCCTTCAATACGACCCTGCCGCCGCGCTCAACCACATAGTCGTATATCTTCATCGCGTGCACAACTTCCTCCTGCGTCTGGATTCTCATCCAGTTCGCAAAGCCCGCCAGAGCCGCATCGTGGAAATACGCCTCCATCGAAAGATACAGGTACGCCGAGTAAAGCTCCGCATTGACCTGCTCATTGAGAGCATCGACTATTCTTTTGCCAATCATGGTTGTTTGCCCTCCCACAAACCGTGCTTGTTACAATGTTCTCGCGCGGCAACCGCATGTGCCTCAACGGCAAATGTCGTCTCGGGCGCATCGCCATACTTGAGGAATTGTCGGTACGCCTTGCCGTCGCCCAGCAGCTCTATCCATTCGATTAAATGTTCCTGCTCCATAGGATGCGAAACAGAACCGACCTTTACTTTGTAGCCGCCGTCGATCTTCTCAATCACCGGCACATGCTTTTCCCTGCCCTCGTCCGCCGTCTTGACAGCCAGATTTTCCATTGGCTGCCCGCAACAGACCAGCTCACCGGCGCCTCCGCGAAGCACCTCTACAATATTACCGCAGATCTTGCACTCATATACTTCAAGTTTTTTGGCCATCGTTTTCCCCTTTCACATTTACGTGGTTGGATTCTCCTGTTCCGCAGAAATTCTTATCTCAGCTCGCGATTCCAATACCCTTGTGTTTGCTCAGTATTTTGTCAGCCAGTTTATCCAGAGCCGCAAAATCGTCGTCCACCGGATGTCCCTTCGCCAGTACCGGCTCAAGGACCTCGACCTTAAGATTACCCATCAGCCCCGTCAACTGCTCGACCATTTTGCTGCCCCAGCCGAAAGAACCGATTATCGAAGCAAACCTGGTCTTCGGCTTCAGCGCATTGGCCAGTATGGCCGCATAAGCAGCCGCCGGATGAGCTCCCACCAGCACCGTCGGCGACCCTATCACTATCGTCGCCGCATCCACCAGCGACATCGCCAGCTCACCAATGTCCGTTACCGTAAGGTTGAATTGTTTGACCTTAATGTTTCGCTCAATCAGGGCGTCGACGAAATGCTCAACCATCTTTCGCGTACTCTCATGCATCGAAACATACGCAACCACAACTTCGTTTTTTACATCGTCGCTCACCCAGTCCCTGTACGCATCGACTATAAGCTCAGGTTTCTGATACACCGGCCCGTGACTCGGCGCAATCATTTCAATCTCAAGTGAGTCAATCTTCTTAAGGTTGGTCCTTATCGGCGTGCGAAACGGCATCATTATCTCTGCGTAATAACGCTTGGCCGACTCTAAAACCAGCGCCTCATCCTCAACGAACAAGCTGCTCGTCGCCAGATGTGACCCGAAGAAGTCGCACGAAAACAGTATCTTGTCTTCCTGTAGATACGTGCTCATCGTCTCAGGCCAGTGCACCCACGGCGTATAGATGAACCTCAGGGTCTTATCCCCGAGCGAAAGCGTCTGGCCGTCATCGACAGCGACAAAGGAATCCTCTTCCAGCCGCAGCAGATCGATCAGCATTGCTTTGCATTTCGGGCTGGTGACTACTTTCGCCATCGGGTAGAGCATAAGAATGTCGGGCAGCGAGCCCGAATGGTCCTGCTCAGCGTGGTTGGCGATAACATAGTCAATCCTGTCCGTACCGGCCCTGATTAGGTTGTCTATCAGAACAGACGTCTTTGTCGGGTCAACCGTATCGATAAGGGCCGTTTTTTCGCTGCCTCCAATCAGATACGCATTGTAGCTCGTCCCATCGGGCAGCGGAATCAGCTCATCGAACAATCGCCTGTCCCAGTCAATCGCCCCCACCGAAAAGACGTTTCGTCTAAGCTCGTTCATCTTACGGATTTACCTCACTAAATATCAACGCCTCAATTTTAGTTGAGATAATTATAACTGTAGGCAAACACGCCCGGCGACCAGCCGAGAAACTCACTGCACGGATACTCCTCCTCATCCGAGAATTCTTTCATCTCTTGCGCAAATGTCCGCTACAGTTCTCTAACCACCTTCAGCACAGCCTCGTAATCGGGCTCTTTTGTCAGCTCAGGCACCACCTGCACATATCTGACAACTCCGCCCTTATCCACCACAAATACCGCACGTGCCAAAAGCCGCAGCTCCTTGATGAGCACACCGAACGCCCTGCCGAACGAGGCATCGCGATGGTCCGAGAGCGTCTTGACGTCCTTGACACCCGCCGCTCCGCACCAGCGACTCTGGGCAAACGGCAGGTCCATGCTGATTGTAAGCACCACCACATCTTTGCCTAATTTAACCGCCTCCTCGTTGAAACGCCGTGTCTGAACATCACAGACCGGAGTGTCAAGCGAGGGCACCGAACTGATAATGCACACCTTGCCCGGGAATGACGACAGCCGCACAACAGACAAATCATTCGCCAGCACTTCGAAATCCGGCGCCTTCTCTCCGACCCTGACGCCTTTGCCGACCAAAGTAACAGGATCGCCCTTCATTGTTACCACACCTTTCCGCTCGTCCATAGCCACCTCCTTTCCACGCAGTCCAAAACACAACAGTAGCCATACTCACTCGCCGCCACACCACACCTGCACCCTCTTGTCCCCAGAGGTTTCCATGTTCCCCTGAAACCGAGCACCTCAAAATGTTAGTAATTAACAGCTTCCAGTTCATAATAACTCTTCGGATGCGCACAGGCCGGGCACATATCCGGTGGCTCCGTGCCCTCATACACGTAACCGCAATTTCTGCAAACCCATCTGACCGGCTTCGAACGTTTGAACACAACCCCATCAGTTATGTTCTTAGCCAGGGCCACGTAGCGGTCTTCGTGGCGCTTCTCTGCAATCGCAATGTTTTTGAAAACCTCCGCAATCTCAGAAAATTCCTCTTTCTCTGCCGTCTCAGCAAATTCAGGATACATCTCGGTGGTCTCGTAGTGCTCGCCCGCAGCAGCGGCCTTTAGGTTCTCGACCGTACCACCGATCACGCCGGCAGGAAATGCCGCTGTTACTTCCACTTCGCCGCCCTGCAGGAATTTGAACTCGCGCTTGGCGTGCTCTTTCTCCTGGTTTGCCGTCTCCTCGAAAATCGCCGCTATCTGCTCGTAACCTTCCTTCTTGGCTTGGCTGGCGAAATAATTGTATCTGTTTCGCGCCTGTGATTCTCCTGCAAATGCAGCCAGCAAATTCTTTTCCGTCTGCGTACCTTTAAGATTCATTTAAGCCTCCTTCTATTACGAACCCCTTTAACAACCTCATTTTAACTCGCTAAGACCTGCCTGGCTGCTGTCTGAGCATCTCACTGTCAACTTCTAAAGTCAACATTTTTTTCGTATTTGCGGCCGAATATACCTCACATTCCTCGAACCTTATACTACAAATGCAGCCCCGGTCTCCGTCGAAGTCAGCAGCGTCCTGTTGACCGTATCCAGTGATATGTTTGGAAAATCCCGCCTAAGCCGCTCAAGGGCGGTGATGTCATCAAACTGAAGCTCGATCTGAAGCTGCGGCGCCATATTCTTTTCAAAGGGCCTTGATGCGCACGCGGTGAGAGGTTACATTCTTGGCACTGCATCAAACAAACGCTTTGGACGCAATTTGGTGAAGAGAAAGGAATATTGCAATGAGACAGAAGAGATACCATCTGGATGTTTTGGGCTTGCTTGTGTTGGCAGTAATGGTGCTTGGGGGATGTGCGACGGTGTATGAGCCGGCGGAGACAAACCTGGCGGCGGGCGAGGTGTATATACTGACACCGAAGGCGGGTGCAGAGCCGCGGATAAATTCACCGAAGGTGTTCGGCGTTCGTCCGGCCAGCCCGTTTCTGTTTACGATTGCCGCCCCAGGCGACCGCCCAATGACCTTTGCCGCTGAAGACCTACCGACGGGGCTGAAAGTTGACCATAATACAGGTCGCATCACCGGGTCAGTCAAACAGCCGGGCACATACAATGTCACGCTCAAGGCGACAAATGCACTCGGCACGGCCGAACGTGGGCTGAAGATTGTCGTCGGTGACAAGATTGCACTGACACCACCTATGGGCTGGAATAGCTGGAACTGCTGGGCGGCGGAGGTGTCGGATGAGAACGTAAGACAATCCGCTAAAGCGATGGCGGACAGCGGCCTGGTTAATCACGGCTGGGTCTATATGAATATCGACGATACCTGGCAGGCACCGCGCGGCGGCGAGTTCAATGCCATTTTGGGCAATGAGAAATTCGGCGATATGAAGGGGCTGTGTGATTACGTCCACTCGCTGGGCTTGAAAATCGGCATCTACTCGACCCCTTGGGTTACGTCGTATGCCGGGTACATCGGCGGCTCGAGTGACAACAAGAACGGGTCCTGGGAAAAAGTCAACGGCTACAACAACTATCATAAGAACCACCGGCACGGCAAGTACTCCTTTGCTGCCAACGATGCAAAGCAGTGGGCGGCGTGGGGAATGGATTACCTGAAGTACGATTGGAACCCCAACGACGAAGCCAACACAAAACAAATGGCCGACGCCCTGCTGGCCAGCGGCCGTGACATCGTCTATTCGCTGTCCAACACCGCTCCGTTCGAGCACGCCGACACCTGGGTGAAATTAGCCAACTGCTGGAGAACAACGGGTGACATCCGCGATGGCTGGACCAAAGCACAGCTACCGCCCGGCGAGAAGTGGGCCTTGGGAATCTTAGATATCTGGAAGCTGCACGAAAAATGGGCGCCCTATAACGGGCCCGGGCACTGGAACGACGCCGATATGTTAGTCGTCGGCAAGGTCGGCTGGGGAAAGAAACTGCACGATACCTACCTTACGCCCGATGAGCAGTACACGCACATCTCGCTTTGGTGCCTCTGGTCAGCGCCGCTGCTGCTCGGCTGTCCGCTTGATAAGCTCGACGATTTCACCCTAAACCTGCTTACAAACGACGAAGTCCTCGCCATAGACCAGGACCCGCTTGGCATCCAGGCAACGCAGGTCGCCTCAAGCGAGCACGGCAAGGTCCTCGCCAAGAAACTCGAAGACGGCTCGCTGGCCGTCGGCCTGTTCAACATCGGCACCGAGACCGAAACCGTGACTGTCAAATGGTCTGACCTTGGCATCAAGGGAAAGCAGGTTGTGCGAGATTTGTGGCGGCAGAAAGACATTGGCGTATTTGACAACGAATTCTCCGCCAAAGTCCGCCCCCACGGCGTCGTGCTGGTGAAGATAAAGACGACACAATAGACTGTATCTCGAGATGTAGAAATCCTAAGCACGAAATCCGAAACAAATTCTAATAACCAAAACCCAAATCTTCAAAACGAGATTGCCGCGTCGCCCCGCACCAATTGGTTGGGAAAGCAGAGCTCGTTACAATTCGTGAGTCCTATATGCCGCAGGGATTCAATTGGTGCGGGACTCCTCGTAATGACATCGGATACACGGGCAAGATGCCCGTGCTACAGAGTGGTCACAGCAGGTTATCGTATAATCTGACGCCGGCAACGGGTTTGCAGATGTGGACTGCGTATTTGTCGGCGAAGTCGGGGCGGGAGCGTGGGTAGGCGGTATCGACGGCGGTTCTGAGGGCATCGACGGCTTCGGCCTTGACTAATGCGCCGGCGGCGCCTTTGTCGCCGCCTCCGAGCATCCTTTCACCCAGACAGCCGGGGACTGCTCGGGCGATATCACACATAGTCTCTAATTCAGGGCCGGAGATTTTGTATGTATCACGCAGGCCGATACCGTCGGCGCGGAAGATGCGCCCTACCGTTTCGATGTTCCCTTGCTTCCAGGCGTCTAACATCTCATAGAAGCGACGCTGGGCATGAAAGATATACCGCAGGCGGTCGGTAAGGTCGGGGTGCGGGCCGGCGAACTGGGCGAGGGCTTTTTCGTAAACGCCATCGGTTTTGATATCTGCCAGGCAGGAGATGTCGTAGCCGGTTCTTTGAAGCATTGCGACGAGCTTCTCGCATTCGGCGCGGCGAATTTTGTAGGTGGATTTTTCAAGTCCCGGGCGGACGGTACCGGTATCCATTACGACTATGCAAAAGTCTTCGGCCTTTTGACCAAGGGGGATGTATTCGACTTTGCGATCTTTCGGGTTGTAGTAGGTACCGAATCCCTCGCGGGCGAAGAGTATCATAATCTGGTCGAGCTTGCCGCAAGGCGAGCCAATATAGTCATTCTCGACCTGCTGGGCCATATCCACGATTTTGAATTGGTCCTGCTCTTCTATGCCATTGGCATCGAGTAGCGATAAAATCAGATTCAAGGTAAGCGATGCCGAGCGGCTCATCCCGCCGCCCGGTATATTGCCGTAGATAACGGCGTCGATGCCCTGCTCGAGCTTGTAACCAGCCCTTCTGAGAATGTAGTCAACACCGTATGGGAAACGGGCCCATGTATCGGCAATCATCTTTGACTTCGGCTCGGGGACATCGCCGAGGGTGAACTCAATCATGCCGTCGTCGGGGAAATTGCCGCTGAATATTCTCACCTTGCCGGTCCCGCTCGGTTTATAAGCCATCCATATAAATCTGTCTGTTCCCACACCGAATAGCTCTGTCCCGTTATAATCGCCGTGCTCCACGCCCAAGCAAAAACGCGACGACGTCCTTTTCACCTTGCCTCCGCCAATATCTATTCCGGCCTCCTTCGATAACTTCGTAATCTCCTCAACGGCTTTTCTGTCCTCAGATGTCACTTCCATTAAATACTCTCCTTCATCTGCAAAATAATTGCCGAACCAGCTGCCTTGCCCCTTTCGCTACCTCCGATACCAGGACAAGCCGTTTATTTGAGCTTGATGGGTACACCTTTCTCTCGCGATTCGGCTACAAAGACCTGCAAATCCTCCAGCACTAATTTAAGCTGGTGGGTGTTCTCGAGCAAATCCTCATACAGCCGCCCGTCATTGATCACCTTGGCCATAGTCCCCTCGCCGTTGTTGACCTTCTCAAGAATCTGATGCAACTGCGTCATCACCTCATTCATCTTTTCGCTGGTGCCCACCATAGCGACGACGACCTCTTCCATTCGCTTGTCGGCATTGCTCAGAGTCTGCCTGCCTGCAGATGCCAGCTGGCTTAGCTCTTTCATAACGTCTGTTGCCTGCTCGGTGGCGGCAGCCAGGTCGGCCAGGGCCGATTTGAGATTTGCCTTGTTATTGGGGTCGCCGAAAATATCGTTGGCGTTCTTTACGAAACTGCCTATCCCGTCTATCATATCGGCGAGTTTCTGCTGGCTTTCCTCCGGAAAAAACTCGCTGGTCATGCCCGTCGAGCCCTGCAGGAGACTTCCCTCATGGAGAACATTTCCATCCCTGATGTCCCTCGGAGGAACCTTTAGCTCGATATAGCTGCTTCCGAGCCCGCGTGTCATAAGCTTGACCTCGACGGCGGCTGGGATATTGTCGAATTTATTATCGATGCTCAGAATCACTACGGTCTGATGGTAGTATTCGCCTGTCTTCAGGTCCTTGATAGTATCGGGTGGCTTGACGTGCGTCACCCTGCCTATCTGATAACCGCAAAAACGAACCGGTGTATCACGCTGCACACCAGGCGCCGACGGGAACTGTACCTTCACTTCGTAAGACCTTATCTCGCTGACCAGTATCGGCAGGTCACCAAACTGAAATATCATCCACCCGAAGGCAAGAAAGGCAATGACGACAAAGATTCCCACAATCATGCTTCGTCTCTTTTGTGCGGTTTCATAATCGCTCACTGCTTGATTCCTTTCAAATCAGTCCGACCTTCAAGAAACAACTCTCGTATCGCACGCAGCGGATATCCGCTCTGGTTGAGCTTTCTTATCAGCTTGATCCGTTCGACACTCTTCTTGTCAAAAAACCGTCTGCCGGTAGGCGTAATCTCGGTCGGCTCGAGCAGGCCTACCATAATGTAATATTGCAGAGACTGCCGAGAAATGCCAGCTTTTTTTGCCGCCACCCCTATTGCAACTAATTCCTTTTTATCAGCCAAGGTCCCTTCTCAACCAAATTAGCCGGCCAGGCCGATTGAGCCGGCACAAGCCTATCCGCCTTTTTGCGCTATTTTCCCGACCAAAGACAGAAACGAGGCCATAACCTTATCAAATGCAAATCCACTCAGCTTCTCTCCTGCGCAAACTCTTTTCTTTGACCTTTTTGACCACCGACGTGAAACCATAAGCAAATAGTCAAAAGTTTGTGGAATTCTATCCTGGTTTTGCCTGAAGACCTCTCTCAGCACCCGCTTGAAGCGATTTCGCACAACGGCCTTTCCGAACGCCTTGCCGACCGATACTCCCAAACGAGGATAGCCGCAATCGTTCTTGCGCATATACAATATCAGAAAATCGTCACTCGCACACAGCTTGCATGCAAGAACAGTCTTAAACTGCTCGTTGCTGACAAGCCGTTTACCCTTGCCCAGTGAATACCGTTTCAAAGCTCCACCACAATATACACAAAACAGCGCGGGGGAAAAACCACAAATCCAGGCCCGCAAATGCCCCGTCGTACTCGCATCACAGATTTTCTAACCCGCCGCCGAAGCCATACTATCAGCCGTCTTGCGCCTGCTCAAGACCTCGGCGCTTATTTTTCGCATAGCACGCGAATAGTCAAGCACACCGACAAGCTCGTCGCTCTTTTCCGCCGCAACGACAGGAATATGGCCCAGGTCGTACCTCCTCATATGCTCAAGCACCTCTTCCAGCCGTTTTTCCGGCGTCGTTCTGTCCAGCACGGGCTCGGCCACATCACACGCCAGCAGCCATCCCGCCACGTCTCGATTAGCGAACATCTCCTTGATGCCGGCAATGCTCACTTCTCCTACTACCAGATGCTCCTTGTCCACAACCGGATAATAAACAGTATCGCTTTCGCCGAAGACCTCGAGAATCCGCTCAAGCGACAAATCCTCCGTTATGACCGTCGGCGTCTTTTCCATCACATCGCCAACGCTGGAGGTCTTTATCAGGTCCTCCTCGGTTATATTGAGCCCAACCTCACCGGCCTTCTTCACGCCAACCTTAACGAGCATCGGCCCGAATATCTCCATCAGGAACGTCCCGGTCATTACCGTCATAACCACAACCTTGCCGAACTGTTCGCTAAACTGCTGGACCGTCAAAATCGCAAGCCCGATCGCAACGCCCGCCTGAGGAAGCAGGCATATACCGAGGTACTTCCGCACAACACCCGGCGCCTTCGACAATCTTGCGCCAAACCAGCTACCCACGACCTTACCGAACCCACGAGTCAGAACATAGACAACAATCATAGCGATGATCCACTTGTCCAGATGTGCCAACTCTATATGTGCACCGGCAAGGACAAAAAATGACGTATAAATCGGTGGTGAGAACTTCTCGACCAGCGAGAAGGTGCCCTTGCTCTGGCGCGGTGCTAGGTTCGCAAGTGTAATACCAAACGTCATAGCGGGCAGTATCGGGTCAATCCCAAACTTCATCGAGACACCGACCACCAGCAACAGACTGCTGATCGCAAAGCCCAGTATTTTGTCGTCTGCCCGCACGAACTTCAACAGAACATACAGCCCCACACCAGCCAGGAAACCCAGCACCACGGCTCCCAGAATTTCGCCGAACAAAACCAGAGTCGTCATTGCACCGGAGCTGTCTGCTGTCCCCATAATTGCCTTGGCGCCTGTAGCAGCACCGCGATATAGCAGAAGTGCCAGCGCATCATCCAGCGCCACAATAGCCAGCACGGCAGCAGTTAGAGGCCCGCGAGTCTTGTATTCCCACAACACATTCACCGTAGCCGCAGGCGCCGTCGCCGAAGCAATCGCTCCAAGTACCAGGCCCACCGCGATAGAAAACCGCACCTGCTTCGTGACCATCCATGACACTATTGAGCAGCCGAAGGCCACAAGCAGAAACGCCCCCATACCCTGGCTGAACAGAATTATGAAGAACTGCTTACCGTACTTCCTAAAAACGTCGGCCCGAAGCTCTGCACCAATCATAAAGCCAATGATTCCCAGAGCCAGCATCGAAAACGGCTCCAGGTGCTCGAGCCTTTCGGCGGTGATCCATCCCAGAACATTACCAAGAATTACCCCCACCAAAATGCAGCCGACAACCTGAGGAATATGGAGCTGCTGAAAAAGCCGTGCCCCAAACGTCCCACCGAGTATAACCAGCCCGAACAGCAGAACAATGTTCAAATGGCCCGAGAAATCCACAGCCGCAACAATAGAGGAGGCAGTCATACCACTCCTAAACAGCAAATTCACGCAAATCAAACCGGTTGGGTACTATGCATCATATCGGCTTTTTGCTGTCGCGCCAAGACCTCAGCGGCAATCTTGCGGCGAACCGCCCGGCAGTCAACGACGCCGATTAAACGCTTGTCCTCGCTTGAAACGATGACCGGCAGATGTTCGATATCAAGGTGTCGGGCCTGTTCGAGTGCATCTGCGAGGGCAAGGCCCGGCGCGGCAGTGGCGATGACCGGCTCTGTAATGTCGAGGGCAACCAGCCAGTCGTTCAATTCCTGCGTGGCAAAGGCATTCCTCATGCCGTCGAGGGTGACCGCCCCCAAAAGCTGCTTGTCTTTATCGACGACGGGATAGTAGGCACTGCTGGTGCCGCCGACTATTCGGATCACCTCGCTCAGCGATGTCCCCGCGGGTATGACCGGGGCGTCGGCATCCATCACATCGGCGACGGTGTAGGTGGCGACGAGGTCTTCTTCGGTGATATTGAGACCTGCCTCGCCCGCTTTTCTGACGCTGATCCTGGTGAAGAGCGGCCCTATGAACTGAAGCACAAAGACACCGAGTATTATCACCGAGAGCATCATATCACGAGTCTCGCCTTCGAAGCGATGACTTGCCATTATGAGCAGTGCAATGGCCACGGTTCCCTGCTGGTAGAGGCAGAAGCCGAGGTATTTTCGTATCGAGCCGACAGCCTTCGAATAGACGGCGCCACAGAACGCACCGGCAGTCTTTCCAACGATACTGCCGATGACGTATGTGGCCGCCAGCAGCAGGACCTGGGTGTTCATACGGACATTGAGTCGCGTGCCGATGATGACAAAGAACAGGACGTAGATTGGCGGGGAGAACTTGCGAACAATCTCAAAGCTTCGCAGACTCCGGCGAGGCGCCGAGTTTATCAAGGTGACACCGCAGGCCATTGCCGAAAGAATTACATCCAGGCCCAGTGCGGTGGCCAGGCCAATCGTCAAAATGATGATGCCGATTGTGAATACGAGCGTTTTCTCATTATCCTTGATTTTGCTGATAATCCATCGCAAGAGCAGTCCGGCGGCCACTCCAAGGCCGAGAGAACCAATAACCTCATAGACCGCGTGCAGTATCATTCTGACGATATGAGCTTCTCTGGTGCCTATGAGCAGGGTCGCCAGGCTGACGCTGGCAATATACAGGACCAGTGCGAGTGCGTCGTCGAGCGCAACGATGGCAGTGAGCATGGTAGTGAGCGGCCCGCGAGTTTTGTACTCCCACAGGATGTTTACCGTTGAGGCAGGGTCGGTAGCCGCACAGATGGCGCCGAAGACGACAGCAACCGCCAGGGCAGTCTGCCAATCGACGAAGAAACGCATTACAAGAAACCCAGCCAGAGCCACAAGCAAAAATGCCGTTATGCCCTCGAACAACAAAATGGCGGCAACCTGCCGGCCGAATTTGACAAAGATGTCTCGCTTGAGCTCTCCGCCAATGAGAAACCCAATCACACCCAACGCAAAGAAATTGAACGGTTCGAGCGCCTCGATAGCGTCCGGCGAGATGATCCTGAGCACAGGCCCCAGGATTATGCCTATTGCGATGTAGCCGATTATGCGGGGAATTCGGAGAAACTGTATTAGTATTGCCCCGACGGTGCCGCCTAAGATGGCGATACCTATCACAAGGACGATGTTGAGGTGCTCAACACCTTCGGGCAGAATATTAGCTAACAGTTCAGTCATTGCCTGTTACCGAGCAGCAAGCTCACCCGGCCCACTCAAAAATCGTTAATGGTAGTGGCGGCGATGACTTTGTCAAACGATTTCTGCCGGCCGGCGGACATAAAAAAACGCCGGCGTTCAAACTGACCTCTACGCCACGACTATCCTGCGCCACTGCGGCATAGAGCATACCGGCTTACTTTCGCCTGGCGCTGAGGCCGGGCCAGATGTCAGTCCTGAACGGCGACGCAGGCAAACCTTCGGCATTATAGAGGTTGCAGACAGGGTTGTTCGCCCACGCGTATCGAACGGCCACCGGCTCGGCGACACTCTCTGAGCTTACCACAACCGTATCGCCCTCAATCTTCGCATCGGCCCAGACAAATTTGCGGTCGGCCCCTGCTATTGCAAACCCTTTCAACAAACCCCCTTTCGCCTCCAGGCCACCACCCGTGTGTTTGAAATGCAGAGCAACCTTATTTCCATCAATATCCATCGACTTATAAGTCGGCCCCGAATAAACCAGCTCCCTGCCGTATGTCTTTGCCAGCGCCCACAGGGCAAGCCGTTTGCCGACATCCTGCTTGTTTTTGGGGTGGATATCGTTGGCCTCGCCGATATCGATAATGACCGCCATCCCCGTCCTTGGCAGCGACAGTGTCATCGACTGTGCCTCACGAAGCTCCGCCCATTCGCTCTCGGTCGGCTCATCGACGACCTTCATAAAGTTGGCAAGCTGTACGAATAAAAACGAGAAGTCGCCCTGCCGCCAACTGTTACGCCAGCTCTTGATCATCGTCGGAAAAAGCTTTCGATACTGATATGCCCTGCTCGCGTTGGATTCACCCTGATACCATATCGCCCCTGCGATTCCATACGGAATAATCGGAGCGAGCATCCCGTTATACAGCCCCGCCGGCGAATGCGGATGGTCGGGCCCCATCGGCGCCTGAAAGCGAGGCCGACGCGGAACCTTCTTGCCTTCGGCCTTGAGCTGCGCCGCCGTCTCCTCGAACTTCCTTCTCTCCTCTTCAAATTTCTTCTTGAGCTCAGGATATTTCGCAACCGCTTCAGCGTAACGGTCCAGCATCGGCTCGAAGTCCTTGTCAATCTCCAGGTAGTCCATGCTCGTCCAGGCCTCAGCCGGTGTCCCTCCCCACGACGTGTGGATCAAACCAATCGGTACGTTGAGTTTCTGATATAGCTCGCGTCCGAAGAAGTATCCGACAGCGGAGAACCCCCATACCGCCTGCGGGCTGCACTGCTGCCACCTGCCCACACAATCGCTCATCGGCTCATCCGAGCCCCTTTTTTGCACCGTGAAAAGCCGGATATTCGGATAATTCGCCTCGGCGATTTCAACATCACTATTTGCCGCCTGCTTGACCGGCCATTCCATATTCGACTGACCCGAGCAGACCCAAACCTCACCAACCAGAACGTTCCTGAGCACTATCGTATTTTCTGCCTCAATGCTCATATCGAAAGGCCCGCCCGCAATGAACGGCCCTATTTTTGTCAACCATCTGCCCTGCTCATCGGCAGTTGCACCCCACGCTACGCTCGATAGACCAAACTTGATAACTATCTGCTCTCCCGGCTCCGCCCAGCCCCATATCGGCACCTCCCGGCCCTGCTGCAGCACCATATTGTCACCTATCACCGCAGGCAGCTTCACATCAGCCAGCGAACTCGCAGCACAGACCGTCAAAACCGCCAATACACCAGCCAAAACAACCATCCTGCCGTAATGCATCTTCTCGGGATTCATCTGTTTACTCCTAAAGCCGAAAGTGTCACAAAACAAAGTCTCAAAGCAAAACATACGGTATCCCAACCCCAATAAGACCCGGCATTATACCGGCAACGCGACTATCCGTCAAAAACCATATTTGCCGCTTCTGCGTCCCAAATCCGAATGTTACCCATTTTCGTCTTGTATGTAAGCACAATTGCGGTATAGTCCGCGTACAAGACAGAAAAAACGAGAGGATTTCAGATGACTAAGCAAAATAGAAAAGCACAGTTGTTTTTGCTGCTGATCGTTGCAATAGCCCTAAGCACCACAGCAGCCGGCTGCAAAAAGAAACAGCAGCCCCATACGGCACAACCGGACCCCACCGCCCAGAGCAGCGACTGGCATCAGCACCAAAACGAACCAGTAACTGAGCGTAGTACCGAAACTGCCGTCAACAAACCGACCCTCGCCGAAATCGTGGCACGCGCCCGCTACTGGGGCCCTGAATACATACCCTGGTACGGCAAAGAAGCTCCGGACTTCACGCTCACCGACCTTGACGGAAAACAGCACCGGCTCAGCGACTATCGCGGCAAAAACGTAATGCTCATCTTCTGGGCAACCTGGTGCAAACCCTGTATAATCGAAATTCCCCATCTTGTTGAATTACGGCACATTATCGGCGAAGACAAACTCGCAATGCTCGCAATTTCGCACATAGGCCCAATGAACTCTGAGCAGATAATACGTTCCTTCGCTGAAGAGCATAACGACATAAACTACACTGTAATCGCGGCCAATCCGGCCGATCTGCCCACGCCGTTCAGCCAAATCAACGCAATACCCTCCAGCTTCTTCATAACACCAGCAGGTAAAATAAAGCTCGCAACAGTAGGACTCCTGACACTGCCCGACATGAAAGCCATAATCGAAGCCGAAAAGTAGGCACCCGTTTGTACTCAATATTTTTACGAAATTTGCTGGACAGAGAGGGAATAAACACTTAGAATCAGTTGTTCAGACTGATTTTGCTAAACAGAAGGCACAGAAAAGGTGGGTACCTATGGCACATAAAAAGGGACAAGGCTCAACAAGAAACGGAAGAGACAGCAACCCCCAGTACCGCTCCGTCAAGCTGTACGGCGGCCAATCGATAAAGGCCGGCTCAATCATCGTTCGCCAGTGCGGAACGAAGTTCTTCGCCGGCAAAAATGTCGGCATGGGCCGCGACTACACCCTCTTCGCCAAGGCCGACGGCACCGTCCGGTTCCAGGGCCGAAAAATCCACGTCGTCTAACACGCTTCTTTGCCACAGAGATCGAGGTTTTTGGCCTGAAAACGGCGTTTTGCTCGGTTGATACGGCGTAAAAAAAGTATTTGCGTCGTTTTTTGCCGCGGTTTTTGTCGGCGGTGTTTTTTTTGTGCAAAAAGATGGCCGTGGGAGGCGGTTCCCACGGCCAAGTGCAGTGTTGAAAAAAATTAGCAATCAAGAACCCGGACGCGGTTCCTTATTACTGCTCGACTTCGTCCTCGTCCTTGTCCGACTGGCCTGTTATAAGCCGGCCTGTTCTTCTGGCGGCGTCGCCTGCGTATTCAACCGACTTGTGCGCTGCCTGGCCGACGGATTCGGGAAACGTTTGATTCTCCTGGTTCTCCTGGTTCTCCTGGGTCTCTACCACAGCCGAGGCGGCGTCGGCGGTATCGGTCGCAGGCGAAACGGCCCAGTAAGCGGCTGTAACGAAACCCGCGACATAAATCACCAATATCAGGGCCAGTTTTCTGCCACACCGTCTCATACCGTTCTTTAAGTGATCCTTTAAGTCAGGCATCTCCATCCCTCCAAAAGTTGACAGATATATGTTAAGGCCGGCCCCCTCCAACCGGCCTTCGTTCTACTGTCGTGTATTCACGGCACAAACAGATCGAATCTGATGCACCAGGGACCTCTATGGAAAGTATAGGATATAAAACGGGCCGGCCAAATAATGTGTCAAAGATTATCGAGTGCGCTGGTCAATACTGAGCAAACGACAGCTACATCGTCTTTGGTGAGATTGTTGTAGAAAGGCAAGGCGATGGTCCTTTCGGATACGGCCTGTGTGACGGGAAAATCAGCCGGCTCGCAACCGAGCGCATCAGCTATGAACGGCTGGAGGTGTACGGGCGAAAAGTAGTTGCCGACCTGTATGCCGTCGGCGAGCATTTTCTGCAGCACATCGTCGCGCTGCGCACGATTGAAACTGCGGGCAAGTCGAACGACAAAAACAAACCAGCTCACATCGCAATTGTCAGCTTCGGCAGGAACAATCAACCTATTATCATCGGCCAGCATTTGCTGATACCAGTTTGCGACCTGTTTGCGTTTGGCCTTGAATTCGTCAATTCTGGATAGCTGGGCTATTCCGAGGGCGCAGTTTATGTCGCTGAGTCGGAAGTTGTAGCCCAGTCGCTCGTGGCTTAGCCAGGCGGCGTTTTTGCCCCTTCCCTGATTTCGCAGAGAGATACACATATCAGCCAGGTCATCGTCATCGGTAAGAATCATACCGCCCTCTCCGGTTGTTATCTGCTTGTTGGGGTAGAATGCGAAAGTGCTCATTTTCCCGAATGTACCCGCTTTCCTGCCATTGAGCTCCGATCCCAGCGCCTCGCAACTGTCCTCGATGACAGTGAGGTTATGCTTTTCGGCTATTTGGCAGATTTTGTCGAAACCGGCGGGATTCCCAAAAACTTCCACGGGCACAATAGCTTTGGTTTTGTCTGTGATTTTTGATTCGATTTTTGCAGGGTCGATGTTCAGAGTAACGGGGTCGATGTCCACAAACACCGGTTTTGCCCCAACCATCATTATGCAATTTGCCGTTGCGATGAAAGTAAACGGCGTGGTGATGACCTCGTCACCTGGGCCGATGCCCAGGGCCAGCATACAGAGGAACAGACCGCTTGTTCCGCTGTTGACGGCGACGGCGTGTTTTGTGCCGATGTATTCGGCGACGGCACGCTCAAATTCTACGAGCTTCGGGCCAAGGGAAAGATCGGGACTTCGAAGCACCTCACAGACTGCTTCGATATCCCTTTCCGAGATGTCCGGGCGAGACAAATATATTCGCATAGAATGCTCCTACAACTCAATACAAGGCCTGTACGTGCGAAGGCATTTTAACAATCGCGGGCAATAAATCAAAGCTATTCCGCCCGCCCCTCAAACACGAGCGAAACAGCTCCCGCCGCAGCACAAGACCAAAGAAACAGCCGGTGCTTATAGGACGTATTATCATATAAACGTGCCTTTCTCGGTAGCGCAGCCGAGAAGCATCGTTGTCGTGCTAAACGGGCAGGCGCCTGAGGCCGAATAACGTAATGTCGTGCTGCATGGGTGCATAACCCGAGGGATAGTAAAATGGCAAAAGGCAGGAATGTTTTAACGACAGGCGACGTGGCGAAGATGTGCAACGTAGCTCCGCGCACGGTCTCAAAGTGGTTCGACAGCGGGAAACTGAAGGGCTACCGAATACCCGGAAGCAAGGACAGACGTATCCCCCTGAGCGAATTGATTCGCTTTATGAAGGGCCACGACATCCCGTCGCCTGTACCGTCGATCGGCAAGACTCGGGTTTTGATAGTTGACAGTGACCCGGTGACGGCATCGGCCTTAGCGGAAGAACTAAAGAGCAAAGCCGATTACGAAGTCGATATTGTAACGAGCACTTTTGAAACCGGGGTTGTGGCACAGAAACTTGTCCCCCACATTCTTCTTCTAAACCTGCTGGCCAAAGAGATAGACGCGCCGGATATCTGCGAAAACATCCGCGCAAACGACGAGCTGCAGAGCATACGAATCATTGCACTGGCCAACGATTTAAGCGAAGGGGAGGCACATGCCTTGTTACAGAAGGGTTTCGACGGGTATGTATCGGACCCCGGTGACATGACGGAGGTCGTCAGAAGAATCGAAGATGCCGTAGCAATAACCTACTAACCGAGCGAATTTACCGCAAATATATCAGAAGTCAAAGGGGGCCGGCCGTGCAGACCGGCCCCTTTCGTTTGCAGAATTAGTCAGGCCTGTCATCGAGACATTCACCCGGTTCGAGGTAGGAAAGGTCGCCCCAGGCATGATACCGAGTCCAGAGCAGGTCCTTGTTGCACTCCCAGTCGCCTTGATTCTCAAGCTCATTGTCGTAGCCAGGCCATTGCCACCAGGCGAGTCCGCATCCGCCTATCACCTCGCTTGTTGTCCACTTGTAATGTCCAACGTGCCCATCGGCGTAAGACCAGTTTCCCCCTTTGCCGTGCCTGCAGGGTATCGGGTCGTGCACATACCCCTCCGGGTTCGTAGTAGGGTCGTAGGGGATGGTCCAGCCATCCCAGGTGATCCTTCCTTCATCGACCCAGACAAAGTGGTCGGCCGGCCTTTTGATCTCCATCCTCATCATGAAGGCAGGCACGCCGGCGTCGACGCTACTTTGCCAGGTCGCCGCACCGGCCATCTTGTCAACAATGGAGTAGGTTACGACCTCGTTCTTATCGCCCGTAGGACATTTGTACATCTTGAGATTCGGACAGTACTTGTAGAGGAAGTTCGTGCCAGGAACATCCTGTATACCGGTAGTAGTCATAACATCTTCAGTCGTAGTGCCCGTAGCTTTAACGTAAGCCTCTGCTTTTTCTATTTCGCCGTCATCCTGCGCATACCGGATGTCCCAGGCATTAATCCATGGCGGCCAAGGGTCGTCTAGAGCAGCCACGCCTAAATCCACACCATCTTTTCCGTCGGCAGTTTTGCCGAAGCCGCCGCTGGCATTTACGAGGCGGTCGTCGTTGTCATCCGAATACAGACCCCACGCGAGAGTCAACTGTTTGAGGTTGTTCCCGCAGACCATGCGTTTGCCCTGCTCTCTCGCCTTTGACAAGGCGGGCATAAGGACGGCCATGAGCAGAGCAATGATGGCAATAACCACTAAAAGCTCGATTAATGTAAACCCTTTTCTTCTACCCACAATACTACTCCTTTCGAAAAATCACTGAATAAATTGTTTGGTCCGTAAAAAACAGCAACAATCGGCAACTATTTACCATTTACACCTCGCAATCCAAAAAGAGGAATAACCACATCTCCTGCGAATTACTTGGCTTTACTGTTCAACATCTGCGCCTGAAGCAGTATCAACTGCTCAGCGGTCACGGTCTTGAGGCGAAAGTCGGTAAAGATAACATTGTAATTACCATCGGCGAGCTTCCAGTGCATCAGAATCGCGTTGCGGTCATTGCGGCCGACATATTCATCATAATAAGTAACATCCTTGCCCTGATGGAGCAGACGCTGATAAAGGTCGGACAGGCCGGCGACCAACTGATTCCTCCCTGTGCTGTCGGCGGCTAACGAGTATCTTATCTCCTGCAATATCCCGTCACTATTCGGGTCTCTTCCACCGAGCAGGGCCGCACACACAATCATAGTAATGATTATAGAGGCAGCGGCAGCAAGCTTGCTTATCCTCAAGTCAATAATAATACTTATGCTGTCAAGGCCGCCCCTGTGGTGGAGCTTAAGGGGAATATGCCGCTTGATGTCATCGGCAAGGGCGGAATTGACGGTCTCTCTTGAGGCACCCCGCAATTCACTCAGCAAATTCGCCATTTTTTCTTCATTCATCGGTCTGTCCTTCACAGGTCAGAGTTCAACTGCCTTCTCAGCACCCCAAGGGCTCTGCTGAGCCGGCTTTTCAAGGTGCCCTTGCCGACTCCGGCTGCCTCAGCGGCTTCGGCTATCGTCAGGTGCTGCATATAATGCAAAACAACCGCTTCTCTAAGTTTTATCGGCAGTTTCATAACGGCATCTCTCAACTGAGCAAGCTGTTCAAGATTCAGCACGTCTGTGCTGCTCCGGTCGTCTTCGCCGGTTGCCGAGATGAGCTCAATGCTCACCAGCTCACTGTGCTTGTGGCGGCGCCAGTACATCCTGGAGACATTTGCGGCGATGTGATAGAGCCAGCTACCCAACGACTTGCCGCTTCTCAACTGTCCCACATGATGCCAGGCCTGCATAAAGGTTTCCTGCGTCAGGTCTTCGCCGGCCTCCCTGCTGTGGCCCAGTCGCCTCATGAACCAGTAAATCTGCTCGTAGTACATATCGACGAGCTCAGCCGCAGCAGCATGGTCTCCGGCTTTAAGCCG
Organism: Phycisphaerales bacterium; assembly: GCA_030602885.1. Lineage (GTDB taxonomy): Bacteria > Planctomycetota > Phycisphaerae > Sedimentisphaerales > Anaerobacaceae > JAUVYV01. Next base: position 38,953 of record JAUVYV010000007.1, on the reverse strand, counting down.
GCCTGCAAGCAAGTTCTGCCTGTTTTCCAAAGAACCGGTACTACTACTCCGTTCGGATTTCCTATCCATAAGATGCTGCAAACCGGCCAAGTGTTCCGTTGAAATTGCCTTTTTTTCCACTATTTTTCCTCTATGGTTACACACCAGTATAACGCAAAAGTGGTCTCATTGCAATATCCTGGGCCATAACGAGTCGCAGCCGAGGTGGCATAGCCGGGCTTATCGGCAGTTCTGACGCAGGATTCGCAGGGCATCGGAGAAAAATAACCTTGTCTAATTGAAGTCGCCGGCCCGGCAAAGCTCAAAGCCACATGTCATCAATGGCCCGGAATCCCACGGTCCCCCCGGAATCGCTGCAAATCAGAACTTGCGTGAAGACATACCAATGTTTATGCTGAACGCGGCAACGTCATCTGCCAACATGACCATCTTGACCCTGCCCTTGCCGAGACTTATGTGTTCAAAGTCAAGGCCATGTTCCTCACTCAACTTCGCGGCCAGCACCGGAGAAGCATCCAGCTCAACGAGAATCGTGTTCAATGCCTGGTTGACCATCATTGCCGCAACATTGATAATCTCGTTATCAGCAGCAATCTCCTCCTTGTCTTGAATGAACTTTGTGGCAAGCTCCCTGATTATTGCAATTCGCCGTGCGTTGTCGTTGGCGAACGGTTTGCCAAGTATGTCATCGGCAAGAACCATCTGCCCACGGAACCCAAGGCCGGTGCGCTGCTCCAGGAACGCAGTGCTGAGCGCCTCGTTCACCACTACAAGATACTTTCGCCTGGCTATGAGGTCGTTCTCATCGAAGGCAACCATGTTAACCCAGAATACATTTCTCTTATTCCTCTGCCCCTGTGAGGCAATGACGCTTCTGCTCTGGCTAAGCAATTCAGTTTCGCCCGTACGGATAACAGCCAACACATCAGCGGCGCTGCTCGTCCCAAGAGTTAGCTTATCGTAGTTCTCGAAAGCAGCTCTCTCATTCCGCGCATCTCCCAAAGTAACCAGTTCTGTCAGCCGAGCGCACCCCGCGACAGCACAAAGGCAAATCACTATCAACAGTCTTGTCCGATTCATCAAATTTCTCCAATCTGCGGTTCCCACTGCCGGGCTTATACCCTGACGTAAATCGATTCACTCCGGACCAACACGCCGCCTGTAGCCGGCAATCACGTCCCAAAGCCAATATCGGCCTGATAGTACCAACCTTGTCATTATGTCGCAATACCTTAGTCGGGAAATTAATGACTGCCCTTGCCTTTCATCTTTGGACAATATCGTTTCGGAGTCCGCGAATTGCTTCCTATAAGCGGCAGCGTTGCAAGGTGGTTCTCGCGAGAGAAAGAATTTGACATTAACAGAAAGAATTATTTATACTGCAAATACTTAAGGTGTTGCGCCCGTAGCTCAGTAGGATAGAGCATCGGTTTCCTAAACCGGGGGTCGCAGGTTCGAGTCCTGCCGGGCGTATTCTTTGTAACTCATGTGTTGCCGAGGGGTCGTGCTCTCGGAGTACTAACCGAGGGATGCAATCTCGTGCTAATGCCGTCCGGGTGGGTCAGTTCCGGGTCGCTGCGGTAATTCATCATCTCTGCATCACCTCCTCAGTTACTCGGCGAGCATCCAGCGGAGTTTCCGATAACACCATTTTGCAGGTGAACCGTGCGATCAACTAATTGCTCCGCCCGCCTACTATGAGTGGCAAGAATTACGGTCCCGCCGTGCTTGTGGAAGGCAGACAAATGGTTGAGGACCACGTCGGCATTGGCCGGGTCGAGATTGCCTGTAGGTTCATCTGCGAGCAAGAGCGTAGGATTATTCAGAAGTGCCCGGGCTATGGCGGTACGCTGTTTCTCGCCTGCGCTGAGTGCGGATGGTTTGTGCTGAGCTCGGTCCCGGAGGCCAAGGACATTCAAGAGCTCCATAGCGCGAGCGGTTGGATTCTTGTCGGCGGTGACTCCGGCTGCGAGGAGTACATTATCGATGACAGTGAGGTAAGGGATGAGATGAAACATCTGAAAGACAAAACCGATTTCCCGTGCTCTGAAACGTGCTCTCTTGCCGACACTCATCTGATAAAGCTTGTGTCCGTCGATAATCACATGCCCTCGGGACGGTCGGAGCATGGCGGCGATGGTCATTAGAAGGGTGGTTTTGCCACTTCCGCTCGGCCCCTGGACAGCGACGAATTCACCGTCGTTGATTTCCAGGCGGACACCGTCAAGGGCCGTAACCGAACCTCGTCGGGTCTGGTATATCTTCGTTATGTTCTCGATTACTATCACTTCTACTCCTCTGTCAGGATTGCGGCGGGATCCATCGTGGCGGCAAGCACGGTTGGAATAAAGCTTGCGATTGCCGAAAAGACAGGCGCCAAAAGCAGTGACCAGAGAAGCCAGGCAAGCTGAGGGCTTAAGATTGTCGGGGCGGTAATTTTAAAAACGCCGGGCCCGAAATACTGTGCCAGGGCCGTGCCGAAAAGGAAGCCCAGCATTGCTCCGAGCAGGCCGACAACAACTGCCCTGCCGAGGAAGAGCAACAGTACCCTACCGGCACCGTACCCGACTGCTCGCAGGATTCCTATCTCGTGCTCTCTGTCACGAACATTCATCATGGTCAAGACGGCAATCCAGATGCCGCAGGCGATTGCGATGCCGGGCATGACGACGGCGAATATGTCTCTTATCATCCGCCTTTGGCGTGTACGAGCCGTGGCCATGGACCTTGACTGTAGTACCTGAGCATCCGGGAGTACTGATTTGATTTGGCTTCGCAGAATCGAAACGGGGTCATCGGTGGGGGCAAAACAGAGACAATCGACAGCCTGTATCTGACTGATTCTGTCGGGCAGGTGCAGAATCTGCTGCGCATCGTGAAGGTGACACTGAATTCTGATGTCAGCGATGCCCCCCTGCTCTTTGAGGCAGTTGACCACTTTGAGTTTCTTATCTTCGAGTTCGAGAAGGTCTCCCTCTTCGATGCCGAGTTTCTCTGCCGCGCGATAGCCGACATAAGCGGTGCCGTGCTCGATTTGATAAATCATGGGCGGTTTTTTGTGGCCCGGTGGGCAGAGTTCGGGAGCCAGTCCGGTCAAGACAATCTCAACGCCCCGGAGTTTCATTTTCCGCTGGAGCGAGGCGAGCAGGTGGTTGTACGAAAAGCCCTTCCGTGAAGCGAGCTTTTCGAGGTATTGCTCGGGCATTGTCCCGTCCGAAAGGCCGGTTAGCAGGAACCGGTCAATATCCGTATTCTCAGGGAGGATGTGGAGGTTGTAGCCCATGGTCAGCATGATTCGGGCAGTTTCGCGTTCGGAGGCTCGCTCGGCTGTGCAAAAGGAGACGAACATCGCTACTGCTATGGTCACGGCCAAGACGGCGAGCAGGAAGTTAATCCAACGGTGACGAATCTCTTTGGCTATAAGGCTTAGTATCTTCATCGGTTCTCTGCGCCACGCCGTAGTAGAATCAGCAGCCCTGCAGCGACGGTCAAAGCGGCCAGTGCTACAATTGCGACGACTGAGTTAAGTACACAGGTGCCGGTTTCGGCCAGGACGGACTCGGCGGCAACGGTATCTTCAACGAACGGTATGGGCAAGTCATAGGCGGCTGCTCCGGCATCATCCTGCTGCCGTGCTCGGCGTGCTGCGGGGACGGACGGGTAGGCAGTGGAGTTTAGTCGGAGGATTTGACTGACTTCCATTTTGACTGTGGGGTCATCGGGATCAAATCCCAGGTCGTCTGCCACCAGTGTGTCGGTTTGCTCATTCCATTTGACCGGCAGTATTGTTCCTCGTATGAGTCTCCTGTCGAGACCGCACTCACAATCTGCACCAACGACCGATAGAATGTTTTCGATGAATTCGGTGGTTATCTGATTACCTTTCAACAGGGGCCCTATCCATCGAGCCCTGCCGTAGATGACGGCAGCATGGGCTTTCTGCGTCTGTGTCTCATCGGCGCCCAGACTCCACATCAGGATTCTCTCCCGGCCGGCGTGCTGTCGCGGGAGCCTTACGAGGACGGGTGGGTTGGTGATATCTTTGGGCATAAACTCTATGTGCCTGTGAATGCTCTCTATGGCACGGTGAACAGCTTGTACGGCCGCAGTGTTCTGGTTGGCGTCGGTCCCGTCCATCAACAAGACGACCGCGTAGTTCTCAGCAGCCTGGCGGACGAGCTCGTCACGAAGCGGGGAGTGAACAAGCTCAATGAGCAGTGACCGAAAGCTGCTCGCGAAATCAGGGTTGAGCTGAGGCATTGAGACAGGCAGGGCCGCTTCCTGCGGTGAGAGCAGGACAGCAGCGGGCAGGGACTTAGTCTCGTTCGGGTCGAAGAAGTCCAAAGCAGGATGCGTTTTGTCTGCGTCAACACGAATCACCTCGAATCGTATACTGCTCTCGGTCAGGACTTGCTCGGCAATCCGTTGCATCTCGGCGACTGTCCGGGATGGGGTGTTCTGATCCACATAGCACCAGAGCCGGTACGGCTCGAAGCCCAGGTAGACAAAACCCGTCTCCCGCACATTGTACATGCACGCTGCAGCAGTGCGAATGTTTACTGCGAAGCAGAGTGACACAGCAAGTACAATCGCGTGCCACTGCACTGCTGTTGTGCGGTTTTGTTCGGACAGAAGCTTCATTTCACACCCTGGTCGTATAGGTTAGAGAAATTGGCCGTCATCGCCAGCAGTCTCTCGGTCTTTTGAACACAATGTTGACGTGGCCATCAAGGAATGCCACGTTGACACCGCCTTCCCTGCTGCCCGGCTTACGGCCATGCGGGAAGACGGATTTTTTCCGGAAAAAATCACTGATGACCCATCGTTCGCCTATGGCGGCGTTTGGCCGCGGGTGCTTGCTGTCATAGGGGTCAGCGAGCCACCTGATTCCTGTAACCATAAGCTCGCGGGCATAAAAGTATCGCGGATCGCGCCAGCAAGTCTGGGGCGTCGGCAGTGTATTCTCCAGAGACTTGTTATTTTCGAATCCCCAATATATGTACGTGACATTGCCGGCCTCGCGGTTATCAGGGGTATCGATGACCGAGTCCGTGCCTCCTTTCGGCTGGCCCTCGGGACTCTGTGCAAACGGCTCCAGGAGTTTTGCCTGAGGACAGTAGAACGCATCGAGCAGTCTCTGATCTCGATAGGCACCGAGTATTTTCAGGAGGGACCGGTGTGGATTGTGCTCGGTCGGCTCGAGTGGATAGCAGCCGTGTGCATCGTCCTGAGCGTATGCCGTCAAAGCAATGTTAATCTGACGGAGATTGCTGGCACAGGCCGCTTCGTTAGCGCGGAACCTTGCCTTGCCCAGAACAGGGATAAGTATCGCCATCAGCAGGCCGATTATGCCGATGACAACGAGCAGCTCGACCAGCGTAAAAGCATGTCGGCGACGGTTCTTCTTAGCAAACATGGTCGTATGCAAACATAAATCGGCGAATGATACATTTTTCATTGAGCGGAGGCGACGGTTGCATCCTTATTCCCGAAGCACATGATCTGCCCGTCTTTTAGTGCGACCACAATTCGGCCTTCGCTATCAACAGTCATGCCCCAGTCAACCGGCGAGCCTTGCAGCGGTTTTCCATACTTCCAGAATTTTTCGCCGGTTCCAATATCCACCGCCTCGACGCTCGGTGGCCCTTGCGGGCCGGTTCCGGCGAACAGGACAACATTCTTGCAACGCGCCAAAGCGACACTTCCATCACAATCATATTCCCACAGTGGTTTGTCTGTGATGTCGAATTTACCCCAGCCGTTTATCATGAACACGGGGGTTTTCGACGGCCTTGCTACGCAGCGATTCAACGCCGTCTTATCGATTGGGTTAAAACACATAATTTTCTTGTCGTTAATCCAGACTATGTCTCGTCCGTGTGCTGAAGTATGCAGCATCTTTTGAGTCACTGTTGGGTCATACACCGGGTAGTCAGGATGGCCGTACAGAGGCATCCCGCCAACAGCGACAGCATCACCAATCTTGAACAGGTCCCGACCACGGACGCTTGTTGAGCCGCAGAGTTTGAGTGGAGCGGGGTCATTAAGGCATTTGCCGTTAGTGATATCGTAAACAGCGGGGGAGACAGAGGTTCCACCGGCCAGATAGAGTTTGCCATTATTGATGAGCATGTGTCCCTGTACGCTGACGCCGGTTCGCGCTTCGGCGTATAAGTGCCCCGACGTATTGTTCTGCCACTTTATCCTGCCGGTCTCGGCGTCGAGTGCATACACGTGCGTGCCATCATAGTTGACAATGCCGGCTGCGAAATAGACGACGCCGTCTTCGACAAGGACGCCGCTTGTAACCGGCCAGGTTGACATAAGCGCACCATAAACAGGTATCCATCGTTCGGCGGGGGCTGCACGAAATCGCCACAGCATTCGCCCCGTGGCCGCCTCAAAGGCATACATCCAACCATCGCCTGAGCCAACAAACAGCCGGCCCTTCCACACGGTTGGAGAGAAACGAACACTACCCCCAGTATAAGCCTTCCATTTGACTTCTCCTGTCCTCATGTCCAGTGCCCTGACGATGCCATCGGAACCGCCGAAGAAGGCGAGCCCTCCTGCCGAGACGGGAGCTGTTGGGGTAAATGCTGTGCCGGGCGTGAACCACCAGAGCCGCGTTGTGTTCTTTGAGATTCTCGCCTCGGTCGTCACCGTACATGCACTGTCTGCCCTATAGGTCGGCCAGTCATCCGGTGATTGGGGCAGGAGTGCAATCTCGGCTGTGTCGCCGCCGCCCATCTCAAGCCGTTTGTCTTCGTTTGCTTCTCGGCTGAAGCCAAAGTCGCCGGCAGGGCCGAGACATGTGAGGCCGTAAAGCGTGTTCTGGCAGTCGCAGACAGACGGCCACCAGTACAGCAGCCCGTTGGCAATCGTCACGCCGTCGTGACACTGCGCCCTCATAGGCGAAACCCATTGCGGATTGCCGCTGGCCATATCGAGCCGCACAGAGCCGCCCAGCGCACGATAGAAGATGGCGTCTATCGCCCCGTTGGGCCGGGTGCAGGCACGGCGATGAGTCCTGAGTTTGGCAAGCACCTCACCGGTAATCGGGTCGAACTTCATACTCAGGACTTTGTCAACCTGGCCGCTGATAGCGTACAGTCCGTCATCACGCAGGACCAACTGGAAGTTGTTATAGGGATGTTCCCACATCACGGTTCCATCTTTAGCCGACACTGCGAGGAGCTTATCGACCGTAGGACCGGCGAAATAAAGCGCCTTGTCGCTGCACTTCAGATAGGCGGTGGTTCGCCAGTTCGTTCGATAATCCTGTCTGGGCAGGTGCCTGCCGAGCTCTTCAAACAGCTCGGGAGCGTTGTCTGGTGTTTTGCGCCAGATTATCCTGCCTGTCCCGGCATCGAGACAGGCGAGAAAAGTGGCATGCCGGTAGAAATAGATTCGGCCGTTTTTCATACATATCGCCCGGCCGTCAATGGGCTCTTTCTCGTGGTAGTGCCAGAGGACCTTCTTCGTTTTCGGGTCGATAGCAAGGACGTTTCTGCCGAAGCCCCAGGGGTTGTCGGGCTGGTTGAATCCTTTTGACAGCGGGTCCCAGGGCCAGCCGTGGGCTTTTCGACGCTGGCGGGTGACGGGGTCCTTTTGTTCCTGCCGGCCAATCATCGCATACAGCACGCCGTCCTCGAGCGCCATCCACTTCCAGAACGTCCCGCTGGCGAGGTCTTTCGGAGGAATGATTTCATCTTTCAGGCGTCCTGTTGCAGTGTCAATGAGCTTGCAGGACTTGTCGTCGCCGACGTAGAGTATCTCGGGTGTCGCTATCATCGTGTTGCGGTGTATCATAACGCCGGGCGTGAGGCGTCGTCTCCAGAGCATCGTGCCATTGTAGCCGTTGAATGCCACGAGCGAATTTAGCAGGTGTTCTTCCCGCACATGGAACGCCAAGTTGCCGAATGCCTTGAACAGCCGGCCTGCTGAAGTCACGGCCACCTGGGTAAGCGGCGCATAATACGGCTCGGCAAGAAACTGCGTAAGGTAAGGGGCCCGCGCAAGCTGGTCCTTTGATTGCGGATTGTTGTCCGGGCCATGATACGGATGGCTCCAGTCGTCGATACCTTTTGGAAACGGCTTGAGGAGTCTCTTTTCACCGATAAAGGCCCTGCCTCGCGGACATAAAACCCGCAGTGCCTCAGCTTCGGAGATTTCTTCTGCCGCATTGCCAACTGCGACCAGGACATCGACCAGATTGCCGCCAAGATGGATATTCGTCAGAGGTCCCTTTTCTATCCATATCCGTCTGCCATAGAATCCCTCGGCATCGGCCTTGCGACGTGCCGCTTCAACATCCTTAGTGTGCTCTAACTGGACGTAGATAAGCAGGTCCGTTTCGTTTGCAAGCCGGATAGCAAGCTCACACTTTGTGTCGCCAAGAATCACGCAGAGGCCGCGCTTGATGGCAATTTCCTCGACGAGAGGTGTGGCGCCTGCGGACAAAGGTGTGATTAGCTGACAGAATAATGTGACGCAAAACCCTATCAATATGCGACGTTTCATGTTTTGTCTCCTTCCAAAAAGTTTCGAAGTTTTGAGCACGCTCTAAGCATTGCTTCGGCGACCGGATTCCATACCGGGGCGTCTAAATTCGGCTCGCCCGGCAGTGTATGCTTTCCGGGTAAAGCCAGCCGCCCGAACAAAGATATAATACGTGTTTCCGCTCAATCCTGCAAGGCCGATATTGGCATGAAGAATCAGACATGTCGATAGATATCCCAGGCCATATAGTTGCCCAAGGCTTCGGCCGGGCAAAGCGAGCATGTTATATTTGTATTACTTATTCACTAAGGCCACCGTGTCAGGCAATCGCTGTCTGCTGCTGCTCTTTTATGCTCAGCAGCTTCTTCATCACGTTGGCCAGTGTGCCCGAATAATCAGCCAGGCCAAAGGCATCGTGCAACTGCTTGTAGAGTCTATGAAGTTCCTGATAGACTTGTCGGTTTTCAGGTATTGGCTTGAACGTTTGTTCTTTTATTCCGCACATGGCCGCCTGTGCCTCGGCGACACTCTCATGGCCCCCTTTCTCCTTTCCCGCAACCACAGCACCGGCGATAGTTGAGCCCAGCGCACAACTCTGGCTCGAGCGAGAAATCTTCATTTCCCTTCCCGTGACATCAGCATAAATCTGCATGAGCATCGCATTCTTTTCCGCGATGCCGCCGCAGTTGATAACCTCGTTAATCTTAACGCCGTATTCTTCAAACCTATCTATTATTGTAAGAGCACCAAAAGCAGTCGCTTCAATCAGTGCCCTGTATATCTCCTCCGGTTTTGTATGCAGTGTCTGTCCCAGCAGCAGGCCGGTCAGCCGCTGATCGACAAGTATGGTTCGGTTGCCGTTGTTCCAGTCGAGAGCCAGCAGGCCGGACTGGCCGGGTCTTAGATTTGCCGCCTTTTCAGTCAATACCTCGTGAGACCCTTCCGATGCGCCGCCCGGCTGGATGTAATTGACGAACCAGTTGAAGATGTCACCGACCGCAGATTGGCCCGCTTCGAGCCCCCAAAATCCGGGCACTATAGAGCCGTCAACAATTCCGCATATACCGGGGACATCAGCCAAGTCGGAATCCGTCGGCCAGATGACCATGTCGCACGTGCTGGTGCCGATAATCTTTACAAGCTTGCCCGGAGCAATTCCGGAACCCACGGCTCCGAGGTGGGCATCGAAGGCGCCCATCGCAACAGGTATGCCTTTGGGCAGGCCGAGCTTCCCGGCCCACTCGTTTGTCAGCCCCCCTGCGGCCTTATCGATAGGCAACGTTTCGTCACTGAGGGTTCTGCGAAGCTCGCCGAGTTTGGGGTCGAGCTTTGACAGAAACTCTTTCGCCGGATAGCCACCCCAGCTATCACTAAACATCGCCTTGTGACCTGCCGCACAACGACATCGCTTGATTTGCTTCGGGTCTGTAGTGCCGGTAAGAACAGCCGGTACATAGTCGGCACACTCTACCCACGTATAAGCAGCATCAAAGACCTCCCGGTCCACCCTCAGGCAGTGAAGTATCTTGCTGAAGAACCATTCCGAGGAATATGTTCCGCCGCACTTGGCAAGATACTCCGGATGCTCCTTCGCAGCCAATTCGGTTATCTCGGCTGCTTCAGCATATCCGGTATGATCCTTCCACAGCCAGGCGCAGGCATTTGGATTGTCCTTAAAATTAACGAGCATGTTCAACGGCATGCCCCGGGCATCGACAGGTATGGGCGTAGAACCTGTGGTGTCAACTCCTATACCAATGATGTCACTCGGCTCAAATTGCTTGTCATTCTTCTTTGCCCGGGCTATTGCCTCTTTGACTGTAACCTCTATCCCCTTGATGTAGTCAGCAGGATTTTGCCTGGCAAGATTGTGATCCGACGAGTCGAGAATTATACCCGCCCGGCCTGTCTCGTATTCATAGATGGCTGTCCCATGCTCATCACCGCTGTCAGTGTTGACAATCAAGCACCTGACCGAATTCGTTCCAAAATCAAGGCCTATTGTGTATGTCATCTTCGACTCCTATGATATTCGTCCAGGAATTATTGCAGTTGTTCAGCCGTTGACCGGAGTAGATTTATAGCCTATATTGGCTGCGTGTCAAAGCAAACTTTGTCACACCCAACGGAGAGCGCATTTGATGCTGCGTTTGGTGAATAATAGATGAATTTGAAACTCTGAGGGAACTAATAATGTCAAAAGAGAATAAGATTAGCCGACGCCGGTTTATGGGCCACGCAGCGGCTGTGACAACGGCTTTTACGATTGTGCCCCGTCACGTTTTAAGCGGTATCGGCAACACTGCGCCGAGCAAAAAGATCAATCTTGCATGCATCGGTGTGGGTGACCAGGGCATGCGTGTTATGAAGGAATACCTGAAGAAACCCCAGGTTCAGGTAATCGCTGTCTGCGATGTCAACAAGGCCGGCGATGACTATCCCAAGGGTGCTACTCTTGGACGTGAGCCAGGCCGAGAAGAGGTGGACGAATATTACGCCGGCCAGACGCCGTCAGGCTCTTACAGGGGATGTGCCGCTTACAACGATTTTCGCGAACTGCTTGTCAAAGAGAAAGATGTAGATGCGGTTTTGGTGGCGACGCCGGACCATTCCCACGCCGTGGTTTCACTTGAGGCGATGAAGGCGGGTAAACATGTGCATTGTCAAAAGCCGGTGACACATTCGATATATGAAGCTCGAAAGCTCGCCGAGGCCGCACGCAAGTACAAGGTTGCGACCCAGGTATTTACGGCAGTGCAGGCATCTGAATCCACTCGCCTGCTGTGCGAATGGATATGGGACGGCGCTATCGGTCCGGTGCGAGAGGTACATAACTGGTCAAACAGGCCTATATGGCCACAGGGGCTTGAACGGCCGGAGGAAACGCCGCCGGTACCGGCTAATCTGGACTGGGATTTGTGGCTTGGTCCGGCAGCGTATCGGCCATATCATCCGGCATATCTGCCGTTCATATGGCGTGGCTGGCTGGATTTCGGCACCGGGGCTTTAGGCGATATGGGCTGCTACGCTTTTGATACAATCTTCCGCGTGCTCAAGCTGAAAGCTCCGACGAGTGTGGAAGCTGTTTCAACCGAGGTGAACTCTGAAAGTTACCCATTGGCCTCCATAATACATTACGAATTCGGTGCTCGTGAAGCCATGCCACCTGTCAGACTCACCTGGTATGACGGCGGACTGAAACCTCCCAGGCCGGAAGAGCTCGAACCAGGCCGGGATATGGGAGACTGGAATGGGGGCTTACTGTTTGTTGGTGACAAAGGTAAAATCCTCTGCAGGTTCATGGGCAGCGAGCCACAAGTGATACCGGAATCGAAAATGAAGGCGTACAAACAGCCGCCGAAAACACTGCCCAGGTCGATCGGGCACGACAAGGAATGGTTTGAAGCGTGCAGGGGCGGCAAACCGGCCGGCGCCAATTTCGAAATTGCGGGCCCAATAACCGAAGCTTTATTGTTGGGTAACGTGGCACTGCGCACCGGCAGAAAGCTGTACTGGGACGCACCGAATATGAAGGTTATCAACGTACCCGAGGCGAATGAATATATACACACACCATACCGCAGCGGTTGGATGCTGTAGGGCTGCAGTGCTGCCGAGAAGACACGCTTCTATATCAAGCAAAACGGGATGTCATTTTGCTCTGCTGAAAAGCTCAGGTGGCACGGCTAATGATCGTCACGTTGTGCGTTAATACACTTAAGAATGCTTCTTTGCCTTTCGAGCCAATCGTTCAAGGACGTGCGCCAAAACTCAAAGTTGCGACTCAGTCAAAGTTTTTGTCTCGGCCCAGCTACCGACGGCTTCAAATTCGTGCTCCGGCAGCTCACTCAAACTCCAATACAAATCGATTACCTTCATTGCTTTTACAAACCCCTGGTAATTAACGGGCTTGACTATGTAACCGGCAACACTCAGCTTGAAGCTCTCCGCCTTATCCTGGTCCTCCTTCGATGTGGTCAGAACCACAACCGGTATCTTTCTAAGCCGTTCGTCGGCTTTTACGATCTTCAGAAACTCTATGCCATTCATTTTCGGCATATTCAAGTCCAAAAATATCACACAGGGCGCTTCATTTGCCGCATCTCTTAGATGCTCAAGTGCCTCCTCGCCATTTACAGCGCGCGTCAGCTCATTGGCAACCTTCAATTCCTTGAGCGCCCTTTTGACGGTCATGGCATCAACATTATCATCTTCAACGAGCATCACCGGCTTCAGGCTTCGCATTTCTAACCCCCAATTTCTTCGACAGCTTCGTGAAAGAAACAGTCCTGCAGACTGTCTTCGATTCTACCCAAAGGGAGCTACATCTCCACAAATCACCCGGCCCGTGGCAACGAACCGTGGTCCGCTCTTTGGGTGTGCTCATCAACACAAGAGCATTGTCCATCGAATTGCCATACTCGCGCTCACATAACTCTAAACACAGACTCTGATGTCTCAGTACACACCCCCGTAAACGAATGGCGACTCTGGGCCAATCCTGACTACATCATCGGCATTTCACACCGCATATTTGATAGGAAAACCACCCTTTTTAGCCGAGGATATGGTTAGTTTCGATGGGCGGATTTGCGAAAAAGCCAAAATTGCACGACAACTCTATCAGCAACCGGAGCACGCGAAAGGGTTTGTTCTGCTCAGACAGCCGTTATAGGACCTACTGCGACTCAGCACCCAAGTCGCCCCCTGGTGCAAACACCGACAACTGTTACCCTTCAGACCCTTAGCCGGCGAAAGTACGAAAGCGAAACCCCATTTAATGTTTGTCCTTTGGTTTCCTTCGGCCTGGTAGTATAGCGAATAACAACACGGCGAAGAGGACAATTGCGGCGGCATACTTGACGGGCATGGGCAGCATCCAGCCCGGCTTTGCGACAATCTCAAAGTCCACACCTGCCGCGATATAGTCCAACAGCAGACCGCCCAGGAGGGCGCAGCCGGCCACGGTAGCCATGTAAATGCCGGCAGTCGCCCTGCCGAGGGTTCTGTAAATTGTTACAAATGAAGCGGCGTTGGTCGCGGGGCCGGTCATTAGAAAGACCAGTGCCGCACCCGGTGTGACACCTTTGAGTATCAGTGCTGCGGCTATCGGTACCGACGCGGTCGCACAGACGTAAACCGGTATGCCGAGAAGCATCATCACAATCATTGCGAGGATACCTGTCCCGAGCTTTTCCGCAAAGTAACCGTCGGGAACCAGGGCGGAGATGAAGGCAGCGATAATCAAGCCGAGGAGCATGGGTTTGCCTATATCTCGGGGCAGTGTCACAAAACCATACTTCAATATTCGGACCAACCTGCCGGCTTCCTGATCGTACCTGCAGCACTGGTCTTCACATTTTGAAGCTGCCCTTGAGTCACCAGATATTGACCGGTCGAGAATATTGACAAAAGTGCCGCCGATAATCCCCGTAACAAGCGCCGCAATCGGTCTGAAAACAGCAAAGACCGGCCCAAGCAGACTGTAGGTGACGAAAATACTGTCCACACCTGTTTGCGGCGTCGAGAGCAAGAACGCTATGGCCGAGCCCTTGCCTGCACCGTGTTTGTGAAGCGACATTGTGACAGGGATGACGCTGCAGGAGCACAGCGGCAGAGGGACTCCGAAGACAGATGCCTTTACAAGAGGCCAAAATCCCCTGCCGCCCAGATGCTTTTCGACGAGTCGCTGCGATACGAAGACCGAGAGAACGCCCGCCATGAAAAAGCCGAAGAGCAGATAGGGTGACATCTCGGCCAGCGTGTTCCAGAAATCAAGCAGTATGGATTTTAACATCTCCATTTCCGTCGCTCACGACCAATGCTATTTCAGTATTGCGGCCAAGTCTTCTTCCACGCTGCCGATTGGCGCGATGTTGAACTTTTCCACAAGCACATTAAGGACAGCCGGGCTGACAAACGCAGGCAGGCTCGGTCCAAGCTTGATGTTCTTTATCCCCAAGTATAGCAATGTCAGCAAGATTGCAACGGCCTTTTGCTCATACCAGGAAAGGATAAACGAGAGCGGCAGGTCGTTGACATCGCAGTTGAATGCCTTTGCCAGTGCGACAGCGATCTGTATAGCCGAGTAGGCATCATTACATTGCCCGCAGTCGAGCAGGCGAGGTATTCCGTCTATCGAGCCAAACTCAAGCTTATTGAATCGGTACTTGCCGCAGGCTAACGTCAGGATAACGCAGTCACCGGGGACCTTCTCGGCAAACTCGGTATAGTAGTTCCTTCCCGGCTTGGCACCGTCACAGCCGCCAATGAGGAAGAAATGTTTGATCTTGCCCGCTTTGACGGCTTCAACGACCTTGTCGGCCACGCTCATAACGGTGTTACGCGCAAAACCGGTCGTAATGAATTTCTCCGGCGCATCTTTAGAAAATCCCGGCGATGCCAAGGCAGCATCAATAACAGGTTTGAAATCGCGGTCTGAAATATGCACGACATCGGGCCAGCCGACAAGGCCTGAAGTGAAAATCCTGCCCTTGTAGCTGTCCTTCGGTTTTTGCAGGCAGTTCGTGGTCATCAGGATCGCGCCGGGGAATTCATCGAATTCCTTTCTCTGGTCCTGCCAGGCGCCGCCATAGTTGCCGACCAGATGCTTGTACTTCTTGAGTTCAGGATACGCGTTGCAGGGCAGCATCTCGCCATGCGTATAGACGTTGATGCCCTTGCCCTCGGTCTGTTTTAGCAGTTCATCGAGGTCCTTGAGGTCGTGTCCCGACACCAGAATACATTTGCCTTTTACAGGTGTAATCCTTACCTGAGTCGGCTCCGGATGGCCATACGTGGCTGTGTTGGCGGTATCCAGAAGCTCCATAGCTTTTAGATTCACTTCGCCGGTGGCCAGTGCGGCAGCGAGAAGCTCATCGATATCGGTTGGGCTTTCGGTGAGCCGAGCGAGTGTCTTGTGCATGAAGGCATAGACCGAATCATCTTGTTTGCCGAGAATCTGGGCGTGGTCAGCGTAGGAGGCTGCACCTTTGATACCATAGACTATAAGCTCCTGCAGGCCCGCGACCGTATCACCAAGCTCGTCAATCCGTTTGCGAACCGATACCTCTTCTCCTTTACCGATAAGACCGTTCAAATCGTCGAGTCCCGACCACCACTCGACGGGACATTCAAATTGCTCGGGGCTCTTACCCGATTTGCCGCACGCATCTTCATACAGCTTCTGCGCCTTTGACCTGACCTGTGCCGCGCGCTTTAACAGTTGCTGGAAACGCACCGGGTCGAAATCCACATTGGTCAAAGTACTGAACATCGCCTTCACCGTAAAAACGTTTACGTCCCTGTCCGTACTGCCAAGCGTTCGAGCTCCGTGAGCATATCGCGAAATATCCTTTACCGCATAAATCAACAGGTCCTGCAGCGCAGCCGTCTCGGGCCCTTTGCCGCAGGCACCGAACGCAGTGCAGCCGGCGCCCTTTGCCGTCTGCTCACACTGATAACAAAACATGTTCATAATCTACACCTCTATTTACATCTTAGGGTCAACTGCAAAAAAGTTGGTGAAAAGTGGATAAAAAATAGTGGACATTATGCAGCCTTCCATGGAAGGTTTCTTCGTACAATTACAATAGCAAACCATTAGGTTGAACAGATTTCGCAATTTTAGCACGTAGAGCGGGGTCTGCCCACCATTTATTTTTCACCATCTGTTTAACAACTCTGTTATGATTGAGCGTGTGTGGTCTTTGGATTTGGGGGTTGACAGTTCCTGCAGCAAGGATTGCTGGCGGCTTGTAAAGCAGACCGGCTGAGCCGGGTCGAAGTTCGTTACACCGAGTGTCTTCCGAGCTGCGGCGAGCAGCTTATCGATACGGTCACCGGTCTTGGCGCTTATCCGGACTGTGTTAGTGAGTGATTGAGGCAGTTTTGCCAGGTCGAATCTGGCAGGCAGGTCGGATTTGTTCAGGATTGTGAGCGTTTTTTTGCCGGCCAAGACCTCGATAAGCCGGTCGTCGAGCCGGCTGCCGGCTTCGCTGATGTCGAGAACGAGCAGGATTAGGTCTGCGTGCGTTATGAGTTCAGCCGCTTTCTGCTGTGATTCCATATTGGCACGTTCTCTTTCAAGGTCTTCGGAAAGGCCCGCAGTGTCGATAAGCTCAGCGGCAAGTGGACCTATTTGGCAGGTGGCGGAAACCCAATCGCGGGTGGTGCCTTTGATGCCGGTAACTATCGCTTTTTCCCGGCCGGAGAGATAGTTCAGCAGTGTGCTCTTTCCGGTGCCGGGCGGGCCTGCAATGACTATCCGGGAGCCGTAGATAATGAGCCTGGCGATTTGGCTTGCCTGGAGTATGCGCTGCGCCTCAGCGGCGATTTTGTCGAGGGATAGACGGTCAATGTTCTGTAACCAATTTTCTGCGGTCTTGGTCAGGCCGGCCCGGATTTGATGTGAGAGAATTTTTGTTCCCTCGACTGTTTTGGCTTTGGGGATGGCCAGCTTTGCCTCGATAGCGATTGTATTCAGCGTCTTGTCTTCGGAGAGGATTTTGCAGAGCATCTGCTCTGTGGTGATCAGCTTGACGCCGTGTTTTTGGAGCAGCTTCATTATGTCGGCGACGATGAGCGGGTTGCCGTGACAGTTGACGGCGAAGCAGTTTTGCCCCTCACAGCCGATTGTCACCTGGTCGATAGCGTTGTCACCGTCGATGATGTCTCCGAGCAGTATTTTGCCCCTCTGGAATTCAGCAGATATTGTGCCCGCCGGTTTGAATATCTTTTCGAGGATTGTCTGCGCCGAATCGCCGAACAGTTGAACCGTTGCGATTGCCCCTGTGCCTTTGCCAGTCATCACCGCAGCGAAAACGCTCATAGCCAGCCAACTCATTCTTTCGACTCGATGTATTTTTTGTGGGCAAGCGCGATGCCTTTTATCACAAGGTTCGGGACGTAGGAATCGATGAATTCGCAGTCGTCTTTGATAAGTGCAGCGGCAGAGCCGGTGATTACGGTTCGCGGCCAGGTGCCGATTACTTCTGCGTAGCGTCTGATTACTTCCTGAAGGGTGCTGACGGCCGAATAGTACAGGCCGCAGTTGATTGCCTCGGCGGTATCCTGGCCGAAAGGCCGTTTGGGCCTGGTGACGGTCACTTCGGGAAGCTGAGCGGTATTGCGTTTCAGAGCCGCTGCGCTGATTTCAAAGCCGGGGAATATGACGCCGCCGACAAAGATACCGCGGTCATCGACCAGGTCGATGGTCACTGCAGTTCCAAAGTCGGCGATGACAACTGCCTGCTCGACGACGGCGTATGCGGCGGCAGCGGAGAGGACTCTGTCGGCTCCGACCTTGTCGGGTTCCTTAATCGACAAGTTCATCGGGAAGGGTATGTCTTTGCCGATGAGCAGCATCTTCTCGTCTGTTGTTTGTTTTACTGTCTGTCTGATAAGCTCTGTCCATTCGGGTTTTACACTGCTTGCCACGATAACACCGTCGCGTTTTTTTTCTTTCGAGCGTTTGGCGATGGGTATCTTCTGCCACAAGGCCTTGATGAGCTGGGCCAGCTTCTTTTCGCTTTTGCCGGGGACTGATTCTATGGATTGCTCAACACCCTTCAAGAACAGCCCGAGTGTGATGTTAGTGTTGCCTATGTCAACAGCTATCAGATTCATAATCTATTTTTCCGGTGTTGACTTGATTTCCTTTACTTTCTGCCAGAGCAGCTCGGCAAGCTCCTTTATACCCTGGCCGGTCACGGCTGAGATTGGGTGAGTCTCTTTCCGCAGGTGTTCTTTCAGGTTTTTTACGATTTCGCCGCCGGGGTCGAGGTCGATTTTGTTTGCGACGATGACTTCGGGTTTCTCAGCCAGGGCTTTACTGTATTGTTCGAGCTCGGCCCGTATGGCTTTGTAGTTTTCCACCGGGTCAGAACTGTCGGTGGGCATTATATCGAGGATATGGACAATGATGCGAGTCCTTTCGATATGGCGGAGGAACTCGAAGCCGAGGCCCGCTCCATCGTGAGCGCCTTCGATAAGGCCCGGTATATCAGCCATGACGAACCTGCGGTAACCGCTTAGTTCGACGATACCCAGCACCGGTTCGAGAGTTGTGAAGGGGTAGTCGGCGATTTTGGGTCTTGCGGCAGAGCAGCGCGAGATGAGGGTGCTTTTGCCGGCGTTTGGCAGGCCGATGAGGCCGACGTCGGCGATGAGTTTCAGCTCGAGGCGGATATTCCTTTCCTGGCCCGGTTTGCCGGGTTGGGCGTTTCGTGGGGTCTGGTTTGTGGAGGTAGCGAACTGCTTGTTGCCTTTTCCGCCTCGGCCGCCCAGACAGACGCAGACCTTCATTCCAATCTCGTTAAGGTCCTTGAGGAGCAGGTCGAGGTCGGTATCGTAAATGAGGGTGCCCGGCGGGACTTTGATTATCAGGTCCTTACCGTCTGCGCCGTGCTTATTACTTCCCTGGCCCGGCTGTCCGTTGCCGGCCTTGAAATGATGCTTTCCCGTGAAGTCCGAGAGTGTATCGACGTTCTCCAAGGCCTCGAAGAAGATGCTTCCACCATTTCCGCCGTCGCCGCCGTCCGGACCTCCCTTGGGGATGAACTTCTCGCGGCGGAAGCTGACGCATCCGTGGCCTCCGTCGCCCGCCTTTACCCAGATTTTCGCTATATCTACAAACATTGTCCGCCCAATCGGTTACATTTTCTGATAACAAGAGTACATTATGCGGGCCACTATTGCAATCGCAGTGCAAATCGGGACAATTAACGCTTTGCCGCAGGAATCGCAAAGGAGTTTGACATGGATATTATTGGTCTGGACCTCGGCGGGACCAAGTGCACTGTAATAAAGGGAACCGACAAAGGCAACCCACAGCAGGTGGCCAGATTCCCCACACAAGGCCCCGAGGAAACACTTGCAAAGATATTCACTGCGGTCGAGCAGATGGACCCCGGCGATAAGCCGGTGTTCGGTATCTCAGCAGGCGACCCTATGGATGCGGTGAAGGGGCTGCTGTTAGGGCCGCCGAATATGCCCGGCTGGGATTATGTCGAAATAGTCAGGGAGATGACCGACCGCTTCGGCGGAGAGGCGTATTTGATGAATGATGCCAACGCAGGCGCGCTTGCCGAATGGCAGTTCGGCGCGGCAAAGGGCTGTAAGAATGTTGTTTTCTGCACGCACGGGACGGGGATGGGAGCAGGGCTTATCTTGGACGGTCGGTTGTATGAGGGGACAAACGGCTCGGCGGGCGAGATTGGTCATACACGGCTCAGCGAGGATGGGCCGGTTGGCTACGGAAAGCGTGGCTCGTTCGAGGGCTGGTGCAGCGGCGGCGGCATCACAAGATACGCTCAGCAAAGGGCAAAAGAACTGAACGGCAACGTCGCATTCAATCCCGGTAAAATTGAAGACATCACCACCAAAGACGTCGCCGTGTCCGCTGAAAACGGCGATAAGTTAGCGCAGGAAATCTTAGCTATATCGGGCAAGTATTTAGGCCAGGGGTTGGGGATGATTATCGATATATTGAATCCAGAGGTCATTGTCTTGGGCAGTCTTTACCTTCGCTGCGGAAAGTTCTTCGAAAAGACCATGCAGCAAGAACTGAAAAAAGAAACCCTGCCACAGTCCCTCAAAAACTGCCGAATCGTCCCCATGGCCTTAGCCGAAAAAATCTCCCTCTACGCCCCAATCTGCACCGCACTATACCGAAAAGGCATGATGCGCTGAATCACCCCACCCCCCTCTTTGCCCCCTTCTAACCCCTTTTCCAAACCACTATAAGCTATACTTATACTCTACACCGCTACCGTAGCCGCCCTCGCCTGCGATTCCATCGCCGCCGTAAACAGCCGATGACTCAACGCCGCCTCGGCAGGTGTGACGCAGCCGGCAAATTTGCACATCGGCTCGCCCCTGTCAAGCTCATACAAAAACCCCGCCCACATCTGCAATATCGCATCTGAAAACCCAAATTCAAAGATTCCCCCTGTTATCGATTTGAACGTCACCTCGTGGCCCATATCGATTTGCTGCCACGCCTGCCTGCCCCCAAGGGGTCCGCCGCCCGTGTACTCCATAATCTCAATGGAATTGGCGTTTTTCGTCGAAAACTTCGCACTTTTTTTCGTCCCCATCACCTCGAAATACCACGTATCCTTCTCGCCCGGAGCTATGCGCTGAGTTTTTATAGTCATCGGAAACATCTTTCCCGTCTTCGGCTCGTCCGTTTTACAGAGAAGCGTCGCATTATCCCAGGTTTCGCAGGGAACCCTGCCACCCTTCCCATCCGGCCTATCCGTCATAATGTTCGACAGCACCGCCCTGACGCTCGACGGCAGCCAGCCCGCCCGAAAAGGCGTATGGCACGGATGTATCCCCAAATCACCCAGACAGCCGTATTCGCCGCAGTATTCGACCATTCTCTTCCAGTTGATCGGCTTGTCCGGGTCCAAATCGCTTGAATGCACAAAGCCGCTGTTGACCTCTATTATTTCAGCAAATTCGTCCCGCTCTATCATCCGCCCTATCCGCTGCATAGCCGGGAAAAATGGAAACTCCGATGAGCACCTCACGAACAGCTCCGGATGCCTGCCGATGCCGGCATTTATCGCATCGTTGGCCTTTTTGTCTATGCCGAACGGCTTTTCACCCATCAGGTGCTTGCCCGCCTCTAATGCCGCGATATAGAACTCCTCGTGCAGATTGTGTGGTACAGCAATATAAACCGCCTCGACATCCTCATTCGCCAGCAATTCACGGTAATCACACGTTTTCTGCCTGACGGAACTGCAACAGTCTGCAAACCACTCCATTGCCTTTTCATTGGCATCGCACACCGCCACAACCTCAGGCCTGACCTGCATTTGCGGCAAATGGCACCAGCGTGCAGCGGCACTGGCGAACTCGCGCCCCATCAGGCCACAACCGATTATGCCAAACCTAACTGTTCTCATATCTTCACTGTATTACCCGTCTTATGTGATTCCAGTGCTGCCGTGAACAATCGGTGACAGCCATGCATCTCCTCTGCCGTCGAACATTTGGCTGTGTTGCTAAGCTCTTTGCCGTGCGAGACTTCGTACATAAACGCCGCCATCATCTGCATAAACGCATCCGTCGCGCCGAACTCAAAATTCGCACCCGTAATCGTCCTGTATGCCGTCTGAAATCCCATCTCGATATCTTCCCAGACCTGTTCACCCCCCGTAAAACGCAGTATTTGAAGCAATTTCGGGTTTCTGAGCGAAAATTTAGCGCTCGCCTTAGTGCCGAATATCTTCAGATACCACGTATTCATCTCGCCCGGCATTATACGCGCCAGCCGCATTCTTAACGGGAAAGCTGCATCGTCTCTTGTGTCGCGCGCCTCACACAGCATAATGACGTTGTCCCACGTCTCGCACGGCACACGCTTGCCCGTCCCATCAGGCCGTTCCTTGACTATGTTCGAGCAGATTGCACCGACATTCTCAACAACCCAGCCCAACCTATACGGCACCAGTGCAATATGAGGCCCCAAATCACCCATTACACCGTATTCGCCGTTGGCCTCTATTGTGCGCTTCCAGTTTATCGGCTTGTTCGGATTCAAATCGCTGCTGTGCAGAAAGCCCGCCTCAACCTCCATTATCCGCCCAAAAGCCCCTTCCTCCGCCATCTGCAATATCCGCTGAACAGCAGGATAATAGATATACTGGCTCGCACAGCCAGTGTGACATCTTTGATTAACTTTTATGCCCTCAAGAATCGCCTCATTGGCCGCTAAGTCTATACCAAACGGCTTTTCGCCTAAAAGGTGCTTGCCGGCCTCCAGTGCTGCGCAGTAAATCTCCTCGTGCATATTGTGCGGCACGGCTACGTAAACCGCGTCTATACCGTCATTTGCCAGCAGTTCCGTGTAGTCACTTGTGACCTGCTTTATCGATGTGAAGTTGTCTTTGAACCAGTCGATTCGTTGCGGGCTGAGCGTCCGATTGCATATCGCTACAATCTCAGGCCTGATGTTCATATCCGTAAGATGGCACCAGCGCGCAACGGCACTGGCGAATTCCCGCCCCATCAGACCACAGCCGATTATCCCAAATCGCAGCGTCCGCATATGCAATCAACTCTATTTAATCCCGTTCTTTGGCGGGATTGCCCACGCAGGGCCCTGCTTTTCTTGCCCCCAGCACTTATATGCTCTTACCTGCTCCGGCATGCCTCTGGCTGGGGTGCTCCGGAGTTCATCCCGACCCGTCGGGACTCTTTGCAACAATTTAGTAGCCCAGCTCCTTTAGAATCTCCTTAACATTCATCTCAAGTTGTTTTGCCCTGAATTCGATGATTTTACGGCCTTTCTCAAAATCGATCTTGTCCACATTCTCTTTCAGCAGTTTCACCTTCCGGTCACGCTCAATCACGCCGAACTTGCTCTTATCCACCAGGTTTGGGTCCACGCCGCCGAGCAGACTTGCCTCACTGAAATCGGCATGGCCGCCGGACCCTTCAAAACGCAATTCCTCCGGCATCCTGGTGCGTCTGGACCCTCGCCCGAACATAACCTTCATCGGACCATCTTTATATCGACCGCACACTTCATTCAGCACCTTGATATGCTCGGTCGCCCCGTGACCGGTCGAGACCACAACCAGCTTGAATCCCTCGCGCTGAAGGAAGTACAGATAATCTTCCACCACCAATTGCAGCGTGATAGGCCGAACGTACAGCGAACCCGGATTATGCTCCTCCGTTATCTGCTCCAGCCCCCAGTGACTCATCAGCCCTTTTTCGCCCCAGTATTTGTAGTCCGTCTCCGCTCCTATGTAGATCGTCGGAATACGCACGCCGCCAACTTTCTCCCACGCTTTATCAACCACCGTCTGCCCGATAATGGGATCGCACCCGAATGACATGGCCTCACCATGCCACTCCAGCGGACTAAACATAATCCACGCTACAGGCCGCTCCGCGATCGCCTCTTTCAGATCGTCAGGACGCATCTGCTCCCATCGCCATTTTTTTACGTTAGATTTTTGTTCCTGCCCCTTAACTGACTGCGCGACAGCCAACCCGGCTCCTGCTGCTATTGCCCCTGACATGAATTTTCTTCGACTTACGTTGTTCATTTTGCTACCTCACTTTTCAGTATCCGAGTTCTTTCTGCGTTTCTGCGATCGCTTCTTCGATGATGTCCATCGCCTTTGCGGCAACGTCCATCGGCATAATTATCGGTGGACTCATTCGCAGTATATGGCCGGCCGGTATCCACGCCAAGCCCTTCGTAAACGCCTTTTGATAGACCATTTTGCCGGCTTCATCGAACGGCTCTTTCGTGTTCTTGTCCTTGACCAATTCGACGCCCATAAGGCAGCCCTTGCACCGGGTATCGCCGACAATAGCGTACTTCTTCACCCAGTCGGTCATACGTTTGGTGAAATACTGGCCGAGCTCGGTAGCGTGGGCGAGCAGGCCTTCTTCTTCTATTACCTCGATACAGGCAAGCGCAGCGGCACAGGCCATCGGGTTGCCGCCATAGCTCGTCGATGCACTTATCTTGTCCACAGCATCAGCGTATTGTTCTTTGACCACCATTGCCGTTACCGGAAAGCCGTTCCCGAAGCCCTTGCCTAAAGTTACGACGTCCGGCACCACATCCCAGTGCTCCATACAGAGGTACTTGCCCGTTCGGCCCATGCTCGTCAGGACCTCGTCGGCAACGAGCAGTATCTTTCGCTCATCACAGAACTTACGAAGCTTGCCGAAAAAGTCGTCAGGCGGCATAATCGTCCCGCCCCAGCCCTGGATTGGCTCAAGAACAAAGGCGGCAATTTGGCCGGTTGTGCCCTCTTTGATGAATTCATCGTAAAATTCAAGATACTTTTCCGTATCCAGACTGCCGTCCGTCCTTGTCCACCACGGCCTATACGTATCAGGGCGCGGCACCATATAGAAGCCCGGCGCCCGCGTCGGCCCGTAGAACGAATTCATTCGAGCCAGGGAAACCGCGTGGCCGCTCTTGCCGTGGAAGTCCATAAAGCAGGAGATAAACTCGTGCTTTCCCGTAGCAGCTCTGCAGGTACGCAGGGCGGCTTCGACGGCCGTAGTCCCTGAATCATACAACTGAACCCCGCCATAGCCCTTGGGCAGCACCTCAAGCAGCTTTTCGAGCAGCTCGACTTTAACCGGCGTTGTGAAATCGTGAGCGTTCATCAACCGCCCTGCCCATTTAGCCACGGCTTCGCTTACCTTAGGGTGGCAGTGGCCGAGCGTTGTAACGTATATGCCGCTTGAAAAATCGATGTATCTGTTGCCGTCAACGTCAGTCAGCGTACAGCCCCTCCCTTCGCTGAAGACAACCGGAAACAGCCGGACTTGCCCTGACAGCCCTTTCATTATCGCCGAAGCCCTGCCGTGCAGTCGCTCGCTCTCAGGTCCTGGCGGTGTGACTTTGACGTTCGGCCACTGATTCAAATCGATGCTGTACGCAGCAGGATCATACATTTTTGCACCTTTCACTGCCATGCCATCGGCGGTATTTATATCGTTCACCAAACATGCTCTTATTGGAATCGCTTTACCGGCCTGGGTGTTTGCACTTCTGCAATTTTGGAAATTTTTCCCGAAAAACGGCCTTGCAATCAATTATACGAAATGTTAAATTATGTTCAAGTGTGTTTCATAATAACATCTGAAGTTTTTTCGCGAATTCGGCTGTGACGCTCCGCTTCGCCGCGTTGAATACAGTTTTGGGAAGGTAAATGGCAAAGAAAGGCAATAAACCAAGCCAGAATCAGCGTATCGAGGAGATACGCGGGAAACTGCTGGACGGCGAAGAGGTCTCGATTGAGAAGCTCGCTCGTAGATTCGGCGTCAGCGGGATGACTGTTCGGCGGGATTTGGAAGTCCTGGAATCTCAGGGCGATGTAATCCGGACTCATGGTGGGGCGACACCGGCAAAAAGACTCACTTTTGAGTTTTCGTTCCGCAACAAACAGAACAGGAACATTGAGCAAAAGAGGCGAATAGCACGACAGGCGGTCAAACACGTCAGGGACGGCCGGGTGATAATGCTCGACACGGGCACGACCACACTGCAGATTGCAGAAGAGCTGACCGGCAAGAAGAACATCACTATTATTACCACCTCGCTTGCAATTGTCTCGAAGGTACAGTTTGCCCCGAACGTTGAGGTGGTTCTTTTAGGGGGATTCTTGCGAGGCGGCTCACCCGATCTGCACGGGCCTCTTACCGAGCAGAACGTCGAGCTCTTCCGCACCGATGTCGCTTTCATGGGCGCCGATGCCGTTGACAGTATCGGCAATACCTACACCGACGACCTGCGCGTCGCAAACCTTGACAAAAAAATGGCTGCAAATGCAAAAAAGGTGATTGTCGTCGCCGACAGCAGCAAGTTCGGCAGAACGGCGATGTGCAAGGTGTTCGGCTGTCGCGACTACGATCTTGTTATAACTGACAGAAAGATTGACAAAGAGATATCTAAACAACTGACCAGGAAAAAGGTGAAACTCGAATTGGCTTAGGAATATAAGGAGAGTATTCGTGGAAAGTCACAACCTGTTTTTATCACGTTTCTTCAGTACGGGCCCGGTGATAGTAGTCGCGTTTGATCACGGATTCTTTGACGGGCCTATAACCGGTGTGGACAAGGTGGCGGAGATTCCGGGAAAGATACTGCCGGAGATCGACGGAGTTTTGATGTCGCCGGGTATGCTGAGGGATATCGGGCCGGACCTATGCGGCCATCGCGGTAGTCCGATGCCGATAACGAGAATCAACTGGTCTTCGACATATTGCTTCAGTTGGGATTATCATTCAGGCAGCACGGTGCAGGTTTATACGCCGAAGCAGGCATTACAGTTGGGTGCTCAGATGGTCCTCATTTCGCTCACGCTGCAGACCGCAAGCGAGCAGCGCGACGCGAAGAACGTGGAGATATTCGCAAAGCTCTGCACGGAGGCACACGAATTGTCCCTGCCGGTGATAGGTGAGTATTTCCCGGTTGATGATGAGAACATGAGCGCCGATGAACTCTACAGTGAGATAAAGATTGGTGCAAGAATACTTTATGAGCTCGGCGCCGATGTAATAAAGACGTTCTATACGAAGGACTTTGAGCAGGTGGCAGCCAGCTGTCCGACGCCCATACTGGCACTCGGCGGAAAACGCCTTGGCAGCGACCTTGATGCGCTGAAACTCGCACGGCAGCAGGTCGATTCCGGAGCGGCAGGTATAGTCTTCGGCAGGTACGTCATTCAGTCAGACAAACCTTTGGAGCTGCAGAAGGCACTGCTCGACGTGGTTAAGAACAATATCAGCCCGGCGGAAGCTGCGGAGAGACATGGCCTGTCGTAACACCGTTTGAATGGGCTACTCCTCTCGGAGTCATCCCTGTAAGCGCATTAGGCAGGGGAAGAGTCAATGCCTAAGTATGCAAAATACAGAAGCAATACTGACTATGCGATACCGGAAACGATGCAGGCGGTGATTGCCGCAGGGACGGGTTTTGAGAATTTGAGGGTGGCCGAGATACCTGTGCCGCAAATCTGGCCCGACCAGCTTCTGGCCCGCGTCGATGCAGCAGGGGTGTGCACGAGTATCCTGAAACTGATTGAGCAGGGCGAAAAGCATACTTACATCAACGGCTGGGATATGAAGAAGTGGCCGTTGATCTTAGGCGACGAGGGCTCGCTAACACTTGTCAAAGTCGGCGAGAACCTCAAAGACAGGTACAAGCCGGGTTCCCGTTACGCAATTCAGCCCGCGGTAAATGTCGGGCCGATTGTGCATAGGGAGAGGTATAACAACAAGGGCGAGGGTATGTTCAAGTGCGGCGTCGGCTATTCGCTGCCCGGCCATCTCGCTCAATACATCTGTATCCAGGAGGAGGTGCTGCGGGGCCAATGCCTGCTGCCGCTGCCCGATGATGAGATGGCGTATTTTGAGGTTTCGATGGCAGAACCAGTAAGCTGCGTTTATTCTGCGCAGCAGAGAAACTATCACACACTCAAGGACAGCCCGTTTGCCGAGCGCAGGCCGCATATGGGCATACTGCCGGGTGGTGTCACTGTGATAGTCGGCGCCGGCGCCATGGGCAGAATGCACGCCGAGCTGGCCCTGCGTTTCAAGCCCGCTACCCTGATTGTTTCAGACCTCCAGCAGGAGCGGCTCGACAAAACAGTAATCGCAATCGGCCAAAAGGCCAAAGAATCCGAAGTCCGGCTTGTCTGCATAACCGCGGACAAGCTCGGGCAAACCGTCAAAGAGCTGTCAGGAAACAAGGGAGCAGATGACATCATACTTGCGGTAGGTATCAGGCCTGTTCAGCAGGAGGCACTCGGTCTGCTCGCACCTGGCGGTGTGGCCAACCTGTTTGGCGGACTGCCTCGCGGACAGCATATCCTGGAGCTTGACGCGATAGCCGTTCACTACCGCGAAATCAAGGTTGTGGGTTCAAGCGGCGGCGACCCCAGTGACATGGCTGCGACACTCGATGCGATTAAGAACAAAGAAATCGACCCCGGCAACTACGTCGCTGCGGTCGGCTCACTCGATAACGCCGTCGATGTGCTCAGGATGATCAAAGAGACCAAAATAGACGGTAAGGCGATTCTCTACCCCCACATCAAGCACACGCCACTGAAAACCGTTGACTACTGGGACAAACAGCAGGAGATCGATTTCCTCGACCGGCAGCTTGTTTAGTGATTTTGAGCTTACATGTTTATGGTTATTTCAGGGCCTTCGGTGTGTCTGATTTTAAGTACGCCACCTTCTTTGAGCGGCTGCCATGTCCAGCCTTCGGCGTTGAGGTCGGTTCGAAGCTCGATTCCTTTGCCGTTTACCGTTATCTTTTTTGGCTTTGATGTTATGCGAAGCACTTCCGTTGAGTCATCATCGTAGGTTTTATACTCAATTCGATTAGATGAGTATTTGATTTTCTGAACAACAGACGTTGAACGGAGCAGGTGATTTTCGTCGGCGGGCGCCCATTCCGGTATCGCGGCCAGGCCTTCCATAAAGTGACGAATGTAATCACCATACCCATCGGAGAACCACGAGCCGAGCCATCTGGGTCCTACTGCCACTACGCCGCTGTCGTAGGTCATATAGGAGGCGAAATTGAAGAAGCGGTAAGCCTGCTCTTTGAAGTACGGGTCGCGCGTGCGCTCATACCACATTGCGCAAATCGATGCGTATCGGGCCGTATGGCTGCCCATCGGCTCATAGCACCAGGTCTGCTCCTTAATGGCATCCATACCTTCGGTCGCAAACGCACCGGCCACCCAGTAAATCAGGGCGGGGACATTCGAGGCGATATCAGGATCCATCTCAGGGTGCTTGAGCAGATAGCGGGCTGTTTCGAGAGGAGTAATCTGGACTCTGTTCAACCTGCCCGGGTCGTTGGGGACATCCTCAAAATAAGCATTCCAGATAAAGGTCTTCATCGGCCCATACCTGCAGTAAAGCCATTTCCACGCAATATCTCTTGCCTTCTGGTAGGCGCCGACTTTCTCATCGCTGAGTCCTATGCGATTCTTTATTCTGATAAGCTCATCGAAGAGGCGGATCGGCTCAATCACATTCGAGCAGTACTCAGATATAACAACACCTGTCCTCGCGTTGACCCGGTAAGGCCAGGGAGACTTGTCGGCTTGCGGCCCTAAGAAAATATTGGGGTCTTCGGGAATCACTCTTGCATGTTTGGCGAGTGCATCGGCACAGTGAATGGCCGCATCGAGATATTTTTTCTCTTCGGTAACTTCATAGAACTTCACATACCCAATACCGAGCTCGCCGAGTTTGTCCGGCTCGATGCCGTGCAGACCTTCGCCTCGCATCGCCTCGTGCTCCCACTTAGTGGCGCCAACATAGACGACTTCGCCGGGGTCGGAGCTGGCGTAAGGGACATTCGGCCATTTCCAGTCGGGTTCTGTGCTGCCGAAGTCGATTTGGTGGTCGAGCATTTCACGCACAACATCGATATATGAATCGTCGCCGGTAAAAACACGCCAGTCGAGGACCAGACCCTGCACGAGGCCGGCATAGACACACGCAGGATTGTGCATCCAGCCCCCCGCTGTCTTGCCGGTATCGAAGGCCTCCTGACTCTTGATATGAGGACCATCGAAGCAGCAGTAAAGCAGATACAATTTCTTGCCGGTCTTCGGGTCCGCGGGCGTACCCGACTTGATAAACTCCGAAGCCAGTTTGCAGACGTGGACGTATCCCGCGCCGGGGGTCTGTGGGGCATGCCAGGCAAGGATTTTGCCGCTGGCGTCGCGCTGAACCTTGTGCGAGCATATCTCTTCCTGCGCGCCTGCTGAAGTCAATAAAATGCTAATTAGTGTCAGAAGTGCAAGTTTTGGATTCATCAGATGGTCTCCATAAAAGTCATGCGTTTACCGGTACGCCCAGCGCGGGCCTGCCGGAGCGAAATAGAAACGTTACAAAACAGCATACTTAAGCAGAAACTGATATCCTGCGTTACAGATGGCAGGCTCGTCTCTCAGCACGCCCCGCGTGCAGAAACAAATCGGCGCCTTCTGTCAGGCGCTGACTGATGGCGGAAATATTTTTCTGAGGTAGTCGATGTTGTATTTCATGCTTTCTTCAAACCCTGAGGGCATTTTGCCACTTCCAATTATCGGGCAATTTATTTTAATTTGTGGTTTATGCGAAAATCACATCTCAGACTAACTGTGTTTGTCCGGGTACAGCTACCGGCCTGACGGGCAAATCGCCGAACTCGAGTTTTTCCGGCATCAGGTCGAGCTTGGATGCGTTCATAACCCAGTCCCATTTCAGTTCTCGGCCTGTATAGGCGCTCATCCTGCCCATGACAGCGGTGAGAGTGCTTTCGGCAACCTGTTGGCCTTCGTTGACGGCCTTGCCCTGGCGCATACTTTCAATCAGGTCTTTATGTTCCTGAATGTATGGGTCAACGCGCTCGGCCTCGTACTTGTAGGCATTTTCGCCCTGGATTTCGCGTCTTTCCAGAATCGCAACGCCCTTTGTTCCAACGACTCTCTCCGACATGCGGTCGCTGCATCCGTCCGTCTGGCGACACATGCTCATGACCCTTGCGCCGTTGGCATATTCGAACTCGGTCGTGAAATGGTCATAGATATTGCCCCATTTCGGATCGGTACGAACTTCTCGGCCGCCCACGCCGAGGCACTTGACCGGATGGCCGTTGAATGCCCAGTTGAGCGCATCGATATTGTGGATGTGCTGCTCGACGATATGGTCGCCGGAAAGCCATGTTAAGTAATACCAGTTACGAATCTGCCATTCCATGTCGGACCATTCGGGCCGTCTGGGATGGATCCAGAGCAGGCCGGTGTTGTAGTAGCACTGGCCTGCCACGAGCTCGCCTATGGCTCCGCCATGAATTCGCTCCATGATTTCAATGTAAGAGGGGTCGTGACGTTTCATGGTCCCGGCGACGACGGTAAGCCCTTTTTCCTTGGCCTTTTCACAGGAAGCTATTATCGAGTGGACGCCGACAGGGTCCACCGCAACGGGTTTCTCCATGAAGATGTGTTTGCCCGCCTCGACGCAAGCCTTGAGGTGTCTGGGCCTGAAGCCCGGCGACGAGGCCAGGATGACGACGTCCACGTCGCATTCGAGCAGCTTCTTATATGCGTCGAAGCCGGTGAACCTGGTGTCTTTGGTTATCTTGAGTTTCTCGCTCGGTATCTTGGTGACCCACTGCGATCCATTTCTGAGCTTGTTGAGCGATTTGTCGATATGGTCGTCGAACATATCCGCCGCAGCGACGATTTCTACAGCGGGGTCGGCGAAGACGGCGTTGCTTGCCGCTCCGGAGGCACGGCCTCCAAAACCTATTATCCCGTACCGTATTTTTTCCGAGCCGGCAGCAAATACCTTGCTTGCCCCGGAGCCCAGAGCCGCCAATGAAACGGCCGTGGAGGTCTTGATGAAATCCCTTCGGGATAATCTGCCCGATTTGTCATGTGTTTTGTGACCCATTATTTGTCTCCTTCTTCACCCAATTTTTCTGGATTTTAACCTATCTGTTCACGCTTTACAATTTTAATCTTCCGCCGCAATTCTACGGGGTTCAACCCGTAGATGAAGTTACCCGCCAAAGGCGGACGGGCAAAGCCCGAACCGGCTATGCCACGGGTTTTAACCCGTGGTTGTTAACTCTCTGGCCCGGCGGCAATAAAATGTTATTAAAAAACACACTTGAACACAATTTAACATTTCGTATAATGGCACGCAACTAAGATTTTGCGTAATCTGATGAGGATTCAGGCAGGACCAAACATTGCAGGAGATATACAATGGCTGACCGAAAAAGAATCGTCGCCGGTATCGTCGGACTTGGATACGAGGGATATTCCCTGGGTTTCGTCGATAAGATAACCGCCCGTGTC
Source organism: Phycisphaerales bacterium (assembly GCA_030602885.1). Taxonomy (GTDB): domain Bacteria; phylum Planctomycetota; class Phycisphaerae; order Sedimentisphaerales; family Anaerobacaceae; genus JAUVYV01. The sequence continues at coordinate 7,082 of JAUVYV010000007.1, read as the reverse complement.
CGCAAGGACCTGCAGAAGACAGGAGCGTTTACATTCAGACAAATCCCGAAGGTGCAGAACTACGAACAGGGGCAGGCGGCGATCGAAGCATTTTCGCCGAAGGGCTGTGACCTGCTTCTTGTTGTCGTGGCAAGCTGGCTGGATGCCAGGGGCGCGATGCCCTTTTTGCTCGCCAACAAGCATCTGCCGATGCTGCTCTACGCCACAGGCGGCAGGACGCAAAAGCAGGGATATATTCTCACACCTGCCGCAGGGGCGGGAGCACCGGGGATACTGGAGCCGATGCGGGCTGCGGGGATCGAATTCGATTTTCTACATGAGCCGCCGGATACCGATACAAAGGTCGGTGAGATATTGCAGTTTGCGAAGGCAGCAAAAGCGGTCAACGACCTGAAGAGCAAACGCCTCGGCAGCATGGGTTTCGGCGACATGGGTTTGTACACCACCGACATGGACAAAACGCTTCTGCGCAACACTTTTGGCGTTCAAACTGATTTCTTCGACATGCTCGAGGTCGAGAATAAGGCGGCGGCTGTAGGCAAAGCGCAGGCAAACAGACTTGTGGCTGAGCTGAAGAAGGAATGGAAGTTCTTAGGCCAAAAACCAAAAGACGAAACACTCCAAAGGGTCGCCTCCCTCACCCTCGCCGTCCGCAAAATCATAAGGGAAAAGAAACTCTCCGCCATATCACTCAAGTGCGTCGAAGGTATGATGTCACACATGAGCTGTGCACCCTGTATGATAGGCACCCTCGTCGGCGATGACTGCTTTTATGTTTGCGAAAACGATATAGCGGGGATGCTGGGACATGTGCTCCTGAATTCCGTCAGCGACGAGGTCGCCACATTTGTCGAATCGTATGAGCTCTGGGACGACCGGATCCTGTTCGGCGTTTGCGGATTCCTGCCGCCTTCGATGATCAAGGGACAAAAACAAGGCAAGCTCTTCACGACCGACCCGTGGGAAGGGCTGATGAACTGCTCGAAGATGAAGACAGGCAGAGTTACGATGATCAGACCTTATGTCTCAGGTGGAGTACCGAAGATTCACATGGTGACAGGCAAAGCGGTCGAAGCAAGGAAGTGGATTGAGGTCGGCTTCGAAGAGCCGGGGATGCATCCGAGCGTTGAGATTGTCCTGGACGGGACGCTGAAGCACTTCGTGGACCACGTGCCTGCACAGCATTTCTCTATTGTGTACGGCGACTGGGCGGTGGAAATGACATATCTGTGCAAGCTATTGGGCGTCGAGCTCGTTTACGAAGGAATGTAAGGAGAGGGAGTTGGATCACTTCATCTCACTCGATATCGGCACGACGTCGGTGAAGGTTGCTCTCGTCGGCAGCGACGGCGAGGTCGGCGCCATATCGACGAGAGAATACACCCTGCATACGCCCGCCGAGAATATTGTCGAATTGAATCCGGAGATTTACTGGAACTGCTGCGTCGAAGGCATCAAAGAGGTGCTGGAAAAATCCAAAGTCCCCACTGCGCAAATCAAATCTGTGGGCATCTGCAGTCAGGGCGAAACGCTGATCTGCCTCGACAAGCAAGGCAATACCCTGCGCAACGCCATTGTCTGGATGGACAACCGCTCGGGCAGAGAAGCCGAAGAGATAAAGGCCGCCCTGAAGACGGAGAACAATACCGGCCAATTGGATGTCGTAGCCACCTGGCCAATCACCAAGATGCTCTGGCTGAAGAAGAATGAGCCCGACACCTACCGGAAGACTCGCAAGTTCCTCCTTCCCGAAGACTATATCCTGTACCGCCTGACGGGACTGTTCAAAGGCGAGTACTCGCTCTACACCTCATCGTTCATGCTCGACATCATAAACAAAAAGTGGTGGGCCGAGATTCTTGACTACGTTGGCGTTTCGACCGAGATGCTCGTTGAACTGTGTGAATCGGGCGAAGTGATCGGCGAGGTGCAGCCGTCCGTGTGCAAACAGACCGGCCTTGCCGCCGGCACAAAGGTCGTCACCGGGGCGATGGACCAGACCGCAGCAATGATTGGAGCCGGCAATATAAAAAGCGGCATCGTCACCGAGACGACCGGAGCGGCCCTGGCCGTTTGCGGAACCATCGCGTCCTTCCCCGACAAAAGCGGGAAGAGAAGTATGGCAGTACAATACCACGCCATACCCGACGAGTATTTCCTCATTGGCTGGTGCCCAACCGGAGGAATGGCATTCAAATGGCTCCGGGACGTATTCTTCACAGCAGAAAAAGACCGGGCAGCCGGGACGGGGGCAGATGCCTACGACCGGATGACTGCGCTGGCGGCTGAAATTCCGCCGGGCAGTCAGGGGCTTATCTTCCTGCCGTACCTCGCGGGACCCGGCACCGGTGACATCAGGGCCGATGCAAAGGGCGTATTCTGCGGACTCGAGCTGCACCACGACCGCCCGCACTTCGCCAGGGCGGTGATGGAGTCAATAGGATTTGTCCTGAAACAATATATCACCGAGATGGAGCGACTCGGCCTTGAATGCAAAGAGATTCGGTCGTTGGGCGGAGGCTCAAAAAGCCGGCTCTGGAATCAGATAAAAGCGGACATCCTGGGCAAGCCCGTAACAACGATGAAGTGTGCGGAGGCGGCGGCGGTGGGCACTGCCATCCTGCAGGCTAGGGCAATAGGGATATTCGACAGCTTCGAGCAGGCCGCCGACAGTATAGTACAGACCGAATCCGTTGTAGTACCCATCGAGCAGAATGTCAGAGCATATCAGACTATCTTCGAGAAGTTCGTGGAAGCAAACGAAAGGTGTTTTGCATTATAACAGGAGTTACCCATGGAGGAAATCGGCGTTCTCGATACCGGCGTTTTCGTTGCCTACTTTGTCATCGTTGTTCTCATCGGCTTTTATATGGGCCGAAAGAAGAAGGAGTCCGCACGCGATTACTTCGTTACATCAAGCCGTCTGCCCTGGTACGTCATCGGATTCGCAATGGTCGCCTCTTCCATAAGCACCGAGCAGTTTGTCGGCTCGGCTGGCTTCACACACCGCTGGGGAATCGTCGTCTTCAACTGGGAGTGGTGTAACTGGCCAGCGATGCTGATACTGCTCTGGATTTTCCTGCCCATTTACCTGAATAAGAGAATAGTCACGATGCCCGGCTATCTCGAAAAGCGATTCGGCGACGGCCCTCGTAACCTTTATGCAGCTATCAGTATCCTCGCGGCGGTTTTTATCATTCTGCCCGGGGTTCTTTATACGGGCGGGCTGCTTTTGAACGAAATCTTCCCGGCAATCCCTCTCCAGAGCGGCATCTGGCTCATGGCAATCGTGGCCGGAGGCTTTACTATCTACGGCGGGATGATTTCCGTGGCCTGGGCACAGACGTTTCAGGCAATCCTCCTGCTTGCTTCAGGCATCCTTGTCTTCTTCCTCGCCATTAACAAAATCCCCGGAGGCCTCAGCGCAATCCTCTGGGCCGAGGAAGATGCAAGAAACCACCTCATCCTGCCGCGAAGCCATCCGGAGCTGCCCTGGACGGCAATAGTCGTCCTCGTCTTTTCAACCAACATCTGGTACTTCTGCACCAACCAGGCCATCGTCCAGAGCTGCCTCGGGGCAAAATCACGCTGGGACGGCAAAATGGGTATAATCTTCCTCGGATTTTTAATGATTCTGACCGGTCTCTGCGTCGAATTCCCCGGCCTCATCGCGTATGCACTCAACCCGAATCTCGAGAACCCCGACACTGCCTATCCCTTCGTTGTCAAACAGCTTGTCAGCACCGGACTCAAGGGCCTGGTCCTGGCAGGCCTGTGCGGGGCCGTTATGAGTACAATTGAAGCACTGATGCATTCTTCTTCCGCAATCTTCACCCTGGACTTATACACAAGATTCTTTAAGGACACGCCCGACAAGAAGCTCATCACGGTAGGCCGATGGGCCAGCGCCACCATCCTTATCGTAGGCACCTTGTGGGCGCCCATGGTGGGACAGTTCGGCTCCATCTTCGAGTTCTTCCAGAAGTGCTGGTTCTTCATCGCCGCTCCCGTCGCTGCCGTCTTCCTTCTTGCCGTCCTCTGGAAGCGAACCACACACACCGCTGCATTATGGGGACTGCTCCTTGTATTGCCGCTCTTTGTCCTGCCCTACGTGATGCTTGTAGGCAAACAGGGCTATGGCTGGCAGATGAACGAGTACAACCTGGCAGGCGTTATCTTCGTTGTCTCGTTTGTTTTCGTAGCCCTGCTCAGTCTCGTTACTAAGCCGCCCAAACCCGAACAGATAGAAGGGCTTGTCTGGCGTCCCTCGATGATGAAGCTGCCCGAAGCCGAGCTCGCACTCGGTTACCCATGGTACAAGAACCTCTGGCTGTGGTGTGCCGTCTGGGTCACCGTCATGGTCGCTATCTACATCAAGTTCTGGTAGGCAGCAGAGACAAGCCGCATTTTGGGGCTTCAAGGCCGATTTTGCTGCAAAAAGGCTCAAACAAAGCGTAGAGCCGCGTTAGCGAATCCATAACATCGTCACCTCGAGCGCAGTCGAGAGGTCTATTCTTTTCCGTCATTCCGAGTGGAGCGAAGCGACTGTGGCAATCTCAAAAAATACGCTATACGCTATCTTTTCCTTGGCGGCAAGGGCGGGGTTTGGGCCTTGCCAGCCTGCCCTGTGGGAATGCTTTGCGTTGGCTGCTTTGATGTAGCCGAATTCGAGATACCTCCGCCGAATGGCGGGTGTCTGGGCCTATTGTTGTTGGCAAAATAAAAACTTACAGTGCAGCAATGTTTCGAAGATGTTCAACAATTTTATGTATGTGGGCAGAAGGATTGCAATCTCGAAGGTACTCACCACACCTTTTTTCTTCTAACACTTCCCTGGAATGTTTAATTGCAGTATCTGTACGAGGATAAAGAATATCAAAGCCAATACGGCTTTTTTTATAAGACGGATGAACTGCGTTGAGTGCATCCATCGCATCGGCATTATTGCCAAATGGTGCCGTACGCTTTTTGAAATGCAGAAGAAACCAGTATTCAATACACGGATTAGTCAAGATAAGTTCTAACCCATCTGTCTCCCTCGCTTTTTCCCACGCTTTATCAAGCGTGTTATGTGGCGGTATTTCCACATCCACAACACACCACACTTTTTCGTATGGAATACCAAGCTTTGCCATTTCTTTCTTTTTAGCAATGGCCCGCTCAACAACTGTGATTGGCTCAGATTCACTTGGACTAATCACATTAATTTGAACACGCCATTTGCGTCTCAATGCGTTGAAATACGCTGGCTCTGTAGCCGAGCCTTCACATACAATAAGCTCTATCTTGTTTGGAGTTCTGTAAGGTGGTTTGCGTTTAAGTTCTTTTCTTGGGCGTGATCTAACCATTGGGAATGCTAAATGCCTCCAGAATTGGAATTGCACCGTATCGGCCAGCCAAATATCCTTTTTGCATTGCTTCGCCTTTTCTTGGTTTTCGCTCCTTATAATCCGACATTGAATGCAACTGTGTACCAGCACCTTTGTCTTTTTCTGTAAACCATATCTGGTCACGCCGGAACAACTCTGGGTCTAAAAGCGTTGTATCATGCGTAACAAAAATCAATTGTGCTCCTTTTCTTTTAAGCTTTGGGCTCTGAATAAATTGAATCAATTCTCGAACGAGATGTGGATGTAAGCTTGTCTCAATTTCGTCAACCAATAAAGTTATCCCCTTTGTAACTGCTAACAGCCAAGGGCCAGCAAGCTCAAAAAAGCGCCTGGTTCCATCTGATTCTTCTAAAGGAGTAAAATGTACATCTCTTAAAGCCGGTTCGACTCGATGGATAAACTCGACCTTGATTCTTAAAGCTTCCAGAATTTTATTGCGTGCTTGTTCCGGTACAGTCGGTGAGAATTCTACTTTTTTAAGGTTAACCTCTTCTGGTGCAAATTTTTCCTTTTCAATATTTATTCGATGTATTCCGAAGTCAGCACGTCTCATCATAATATTTATATATTTATAAGAGAGTTTTTTCCTTTCCTCATCTTCCTCAGCACTCATCAACATATCAATTGTTAATACTGGAGAACGCTCGGAAGGTAGAATAATTAGAATCTTTTCTGAAAACCATTCGTAAACCCTAGTTAATTGCTCATTATTCCATTGCGCCCCAGCGGAAAGAAATAAGACGTTATTCTTGGCCCTATTTTTCAATTTTTCTTTTTCACCTTTTAGATAAGAACCAAATTTCCAATCAGTTTTACCTGTCTTTCTGTTGAATTTTCTTTCAAACAAAGTTTGTGGTATGTCTCTTAATCGACCCATAGGATATGCATAAAGCCATTCGTCATGAATTTGTTCGCTGGTTGCGGTAAAACCATATTGATAACGAAATTTCCCGTGGTAAAAAGTGACCTCAAAAGAACTTGGTTTTTTACTGTATTTATGACTTAACTTAAAGGCTGTTACAGGTAGTTTTTCTCCAGGCTTTGCTGGCCCTTCAATAATAATTTGCTTCATTGTAGACAAAGCCCTTAGAAGATTACTTTTGCCTGATGCATTTGGGCCGTAGATTCCAACAGCTTTTAAGAGTCGCAATTTACCCTCAGTAGCACAATTCTCCTCCAACACAGTATCGTTACTTGCGACAAGACTAAGCACTTGTTCATCTCGAAAAGAGCGGAAATTTTTTATTCGAAATTCGACTAACATTTGATTCTCCACACAATATTATTGCCGATTTTGCATATTTTCTGCAAAAACGGCAGTTATCTTAGATTGTCATTTCATATAAAGTATCGGTTAATACAGCCGGACGCAAGAATTTTCCAAGGATAAATCTTCAAAAAAACAACCCAAAAATGAAAAATCGTGTTTTTGGGACTAATAACAGTGTTGCTCAGAATTTGTTTTTTTGCTGGCACCTGGGAAATTGTGGCAGAATTTGCAGAACCTGCGATTATATAAACGACCCTATCTTCTCTTTGCATATCTTTTCCGTCACTTCGTGCAGTTTTTGGCCGTATTCGGCAAATATGCTAACGACTTTTTCATACCCCGACATTATACCCAAAACCGACAACCCCACAACGGTTTATTTTTCCCCCCGCACTACGCTGAGTGCGGGGTCTGCGCTAGTG
>JAUVYV010000002.1 GCA_030602885.1 Phycisphaerales bacterium | reverse complement strand
TTCACACTGATTCACACTGATTGACACTGATTTTGGAACAAGTTCAAGGGCTGAGACACAAAATATAACATCTTGTAAATGCGTGGGCATTGTTGAACCCCCCTTTCTGATTGATTATGGACGATTGTCTAGTGTCTATTGGCTAGTAGTTTGATGCATATTATACTTCCTGGGAAGTTAGATGTCACGTGAACAATAGTCGTTAGTCGCTGGTCTCTGGTCGTTAGCTGGTTGAAGCATGCCTCGCATGCTGAGTTTTTTAACCGGGGGTTTTGGGGGATATGCGTTTTTGGGCTAAAAATGGGGGTTGCGGGTGTCGAAAACGCGCGAAAGTGTGAAAAAAGTTGCGAAAAGTTGCGAAAGGAAGTGTGTTTTTGGGTCCTCTATTGCTGAGCCAGGGGGCGAGCAGTTCCTCTGCTGCAGGACCAAAGTAGCGACTTCTCGAGGACAAGCGAGGATAAACTCAGCGGGAGCGAGCAGATGTTACTGTTCGGTGATTTGTGAGTTATCATTCGGACGTTGGAGCTTTGCCAGTTGTCATACAGTCCCCTAACTGCCATTATAAATCCTATCGACCAAACAGGGGTCGACACTCATCGCATGGCCTAAAATGATATCCCCGCCACGCAAACGCAGCAGTTGCTTTCATCTCTTTGCTTTCTAGTACAATTTCCGTTACCAAAGGACAATCAAGCGTATGACAAATCATTTTCTCTTTATCGCACACGACCCCTATGCTATTTTTACCCAGCGTTAGTTTAGAGCCGGCTCCGGCCTCAACTATCCCCAACCGGACATTCGCTGTTATTTTCAAATCTAATTTTATTCTGGCAAACGAATCTATGTCACTACCAGACACCTCAAACTCTTTTTGCAACTGTTTATTTTTTGAATTGTCCTTTTGTTCCAATAATTTATGCATACGTTCTTTACTTATCTCTTTAAGTTGAATTTCTAAAGGAGCATACTTACTAATAGTATCCTCTTCCACAATCAGGAACTTATCAATATCAATTACTGCAATACACTCTTGCTCACAGCGAGGCCATATGAAAACCTGCATATCATCAAATTCAGCGACCCACTTAGGCAAGTCATTTTTCATATATTCTGACATTCGCTCCCAATCAGGTGTCGAAGTGAATGTATCTTGATACCTGTGATCTTCCGGAATCAAAACTACTGTTGGTTTAAAACCTTTCTTGCGTAATTTATCAGCTACCTCTTTCACTCTACTAGGCAACTCTGTAAAATTATTTACTGTTCCTAATTCTGGAAGTTTTTTCTCTATCCAACATGAAAAATTTCTCGTTTCTATCTGTCCTAGAAAGTCTCCGTTAGCTTCTCTTCCACCATAACCTACGTGCCAATCTTCAATAAATTCCTCCTTATCCGATACATCCACAACAAATGCTTTTCCAGACCAACTCACAACTTCTTTTTTTTTTTGGCATTTAAACTCCTTAACTAAATCAGTTATTTTCCTCTCCCCAAGATATCCTTTGAGGCAATCCCTTTTAAACTTATCAACTTTCTTTTGTGAAACTGGTGCCGAAATGAGTTCGCTGAAATCCTTTTTCTTCTGTAATTCTTTAATCTCCCGGAAAATTTCCAGCAATTTCTCTCTGCCACTATCTAAGTCAACATCTTCGGCAAGCCACTTGTACTTATCCTTACTATCAAGAATTGTTTTTATACCATTTTCGAGTCGTTCATAGTGATAATCCCTGAATGCGGATAATAGCCGGATCTTTTTAACGTCTACATTCACTTTTGGATCTTGCGAAACCCTCTTAAGCGCTACCAATATCCAAAACTGACCCAACCACCCTTCAAATGCAGGGCGAGTAGAGTAAGGTTTCCCCGGGATTCGCTGCACATGGTCCCACCAATCGTATCCCAAAGGAGACTTATGCCAACTAAAACTATCTGCATATAGATAACCTTCCACCAAATAAGAAAATTTTTCTATACAACCAATCCCCTTATCAATTAGAGGTTTCGCTCTTTCTGGATTCAGCTTTTCAACTTGCACAAGCTCAACCAGCCAAGCTGAAACAGCCAAAACACTTAAATGCTGCAAGTCCTGAATTTTTAAGTTCATTCTTGCAAGTTCTAATTTATGATGAGCATCCTGTCCTTGCTCTGTTTCTACTGTGGAATTTTTCTTAAAATGAGCAAACCTTGACTTTGCAATATTATAAGCAGCTTTTGCATCTCCTTGGTTAATCTGGTCGAATGACGAATTTAGCTGGTCCAAAAGTTGCTCGAATGTCCACGCATCGCCCACTTCTCCCGCTCTTAATAAGGTGTCACACAACTTCGTGTAATAAACTCGAACGTAATCAAACACATAGCTTAAGTCTTCCGCATTTTTTTCCTTGTGCCTGATGTGATCTCTAATCAAAGAATACCCAGCACTTCGAAGACTCTCAGCTGTTAATCGTTTAACATCCTCATAAAGTTCGATGTTTTTCACTCCATGATAGTACAAACCAGCCAAACCTCTCAAAGCATCCCCGTAGTATTCCAGGTCTTTTCCTACTCTCAACGCACCAGCTGCCAATCTACCAATAAATCGATAAAGAACCTCTAAACATTGCCTGTCCTTAATCTCAGTAGCATTGATCACTATCTCACGAAAACCAATAGCGTCTATAGTTGGTGGTTGATATCCGATACTTGTCAGATCTAGCCAACTGCGCTCTGAATGTTTTATCTTCATTTCAGCTAAACATCTCAAATAGTCCTTTGCAATACCGAGGAAACCCTCCAATATTTCTTCCAATTCTCTGGAATTTTGCTCTCTAAGCCGTGATCTAATCATATTTGCTAAGTCATCCCATTCAACTTTAACATCTTCAAAGGGCGATTTCTTGCTACAAACAAAAGCTTCCTCAACCATCAATTGTATTTCTGCATCGGTCTCACTTCCTGCAGCGATAAGAGCAACAAAATGTGGTTCTTCTTCTGAAGGTTGGCCTGGATAAATTGGTATTATAGGTACATTTTGCTCCCCACTCATTACTAAAGCCATGTGGTAATCTTTTTCATCTGATATAGGTTTTAGTTGCCACATTGATGCCAATCTTTCCAATGGCCCAAAGTAAGCATCACTGAAAAACTTATTAGGCCTGTTAAGACCGTATATAACTTGCCCTTTCTCTGCTTCCCTTTCGAAAATATTCCAATCAAAACCCATTTCTCTTAGTTTGCTGGCAAATACATTCACAGCTATTCGCCTCTTGATCTCCACCAAAAAAGATTCTCTATGATTCTTCTTAAAGTTTTGCGTGAATAGCGTTATAGTTGCCTTTCTTCCAAACCTATCAACCGCCTGAAACAAAACACTCGCTTCCGCTGCAACCGTAATAACACCAAAAAAAACTAATACTGCAACTGCAGAGCACACTATCCAGTGTGGCTCACTCCCATCAAAAACGCAACCCACAAGTGCACCGGCAACTGTCCCAATGGCAAGTACCACTACAGGTTTGTAACCAGTACTCGAAATTAACTGCTTAAAAAGCGATTCCGAACCACTGATATATCTGCTGTTAATCTGTGCAGCAAATGCGATAATAGCAATTAACATACCCGTTAGCGCAGCCACTATACCACCAATCGCATAAATGGCTAAAACCAGCCTTGCCGTCCGTAGATCGTTGACGCTGCTCGATCCAAATTTTGACAATAACACCAGAACAAGCACAATTGAGAAAGGTATAAACCCCACTACATGCAGATACCGAGCTTCAGACCAATACTTCTTCGTTTCAAGCGTTTTTCTATACGGCACTAACTCCCGCTTGACAATGTTTGACAAAAACTGCTCATGTTTCCAAAAGCACCGAGCTAAGAATCGCCGTACACACCACAACCAAACGTGCCCCAGCCATCGGTGCAACCTCATTCTGAGCCAGTCAAAAGTAACTTTGCAAATCCGGCCCAATGCCGCTTTAACAACCTTCCAAGTAACAACTGCTTTTTCAATCCATGATTTCAACATGCACTAATCTCCCGCAACTACAGTAATGAAGCTAAATAGTATCACAATCCTCTTTCCCGTCAAACGAAAAATTAACCCTGAATTAGCCAATATGACTTCTGCTCCGTTAACACCAGCAAGGGCTTCGAGAGCTTTCGCGTATTCAGGTGGTGCCATAGAAATGAGGCGTTACAGGTTATCGGCACGTTCGGCACGGTTTACATAGCTGGAAATAAAAACCTTCCCTCTACCTCTCCACATTACAAGGGAGGGGATTGATACGAGTTACGAAGCCAGGTTCACGAGAAATTGTGAGGACCTGTTGTATAAAGAGGATGTAGGCATAGGGTCAGGCTTGGTCTCCGGGCCGTAAGTTGGTTGTCTGTTAAAGGGCTGTGGGCGAAATGCTTGCAGCCCTTTTGTTGTGCCGTTATGGGCGCGGTCGGGCAGTTAAGAGCCTATCCTAATACCCCGCTCTATTACGGCCGGCGAGCAAAACCCGCAGTGACCAATCTTTGATTTGGTTGGGCAAGGCCAATCGTCTCAGGAGATTACCCATATTATACGCCGGACAGGCCATCCTGATGAGCTGGAAACCTCATTTAATCGGGCAAAAATGCGGTTCGCCCCTCACCTGCATTTTGCTTCGATTATGGTTTTTTCGCTGAAAACGGGGACCTCTATAAGCTGTGAACCGATGCCGTCGCCGTCTGCGGAGTATAGATAAAAGCTCGTGGGAACATCGGTTATTCCTGTCAGCTCGGCTTTTACGGTCCGGGCCGACGGGTCATACATACACGACGCCAGTTTCGAGGTGCGATGCGCGCGAACGAGCTTGAGGGCGTCGTCGGTGGTCATGTATATGGGGTTGTAATCGGTGATTCCTTCGGCAATCGCCTTGATTTCTTTGTCCCAGTTTTCGGGGGTGATTTTGTAGATGAAGTCTGTTTCGTGTGTGAAGAGGACGGCGAGGGCCTTGCTGTCGAGCGCGCGGCGAAGTTGTCTGACTCCTCTGCCGATAGTGGCCTGAACGTCGTTGTCGGGCGCCCATTCGTAGCCGGCGTCGTCGCGGATTTCGGTGAGGCAGTTGAAGAACTTGTAGCCGGCGACGTCAACGAAGTCTGCGCAATAGACGGGTCTTGGTGTAGCGCTTTGGCCGTGGGCTGCGCTTGGTCCGGGTTTTTGGTGGAGGCGGAACGGGCCGCACCTTACCCACGGCGATGAGGCACCATACGGAAGGCCCGGTTGCTGGTTGAAGACGGCAAATTCCATGTGCCATTTTTCAGAGACGTGCGGTATTGCATTCTCACCGATTTCATAGAAGTGGGGGACGAGATAGCCGGCCATTGGGAGCTTCGTCTCGGCATACCAGTCGTCAACCGCCTTGAGACTGCGTGCTATCTCTTCGTCCGACCATGGCTTGGATTTATGGTGATCGAAGTAAATGAACTCATCGTATGAATCGACGCGGAGGGCAGGTGCATCGGGGCTGTAGTAGAAGTCCTGGTTTTCATTTGGTCGCGGCGGCCGACCGAGTGCGTGAGGCGAAGCGGTCGCAATACCCTCATTGATATAGCCACAAAGCTCCTCAACAGCTTCGGGTGTAAGGTTGTAAATGAACAGGCCGAGCCATGGTTTGAAGTTGTATTTGCCGCAGGTTTTTACCCAGTAGAGGGGGCTTTGGTTGAAGAGCCCGCCTCTGCCTGCCACATCATCGACGCGCATTGTCACTATCGGCGGCAGGGGGCGCATCGCAAACGGCTTTCGAGCCACCCAGACAATTGACCGCCAGAGGCAGTCATCCAGCCCGGCGAGCGGGCCGAGGACAGCCGGGCTCATCCACTGCTGAGAAGTCCATTGGACGATTCTGCCTTTTCCGTGTTGTTGCGCAATCAGCAAAGGGGCGTCGCCGGCCTTTACGAGGACCGAGATATCGTCGGCGGTGACGTTTGGCAGTGACATCGGGGCGAAGAGTTTTCTTGTCGGCGCATCTTTGTGCATGGCGGTGATGTAGTGGTCGGTGTCGAAGTAAAGGGTCTCTGCCTTGTCTTGTGTGCCGGTGGCGGCGCGTTTCGGGAAATCGGGATCGAAGCTGACAAGGCCGGCGCCGTTGTTGACGCCTTCGAGGACCTCGGCGGCGTTCACTTGCCCGAGAGCGCCCGGATGGGAGATGATGATAAGGGGGTGACAATCCCAGCAGGCCTCTATATCTGTGACGGCCAGGTCAACGGTATGATACGGGACACCGAAGTGGTCGAGGTAGGGGATAACGTATTCGCGTCCCCATTTTGCCGCGGGCTTCGATGTGTCCAGCAAAACGAGGGCGTTCATTGACGTACCGTTATCGCCGGCCTCGGCTGGCTGGGATTGCGCAATTATCGACAGCAGTGCAAGGCAGAGCACGACAGTTGACAGAACAGTCGCTCTCGCATTCATTTCCCGTTCCTTGTAACTTTATGCTTCCTCGATGACCGAAAAGCCCATAAGAGAAGCGATGTTGTGGACTGCGCGTTTGTAGTCGCCGTAATATGTTACGCGGTGCCAGCCCCAGCGGTCCCACTCGTTGAGAAGCTTATAGACATCACCTTTGACTTCGACGGCCAGCTTGTTTCGACAGGCCATATCCTCATCGACGTTCTCGACCGTTACGCCCTGATGCAGAATGACCTGTCTTTTGCCAGCGTCGAACTCAACCGTTGTAGTCATCTCGCCCAAGGGCATCAACGAACGGTCGCAGGCGCCCTGGCGGTCTTCGGAGTGGCTGCGGAGATGGTACGGATTGGATGAGCCGTTAGGCCCGAAGACCTTTGTCGGTGCGACGCAGTGGGCATATATGATTTGGTTTTTGGACGTGTCGATTACGGGGTCCGAAATCATCCCCGGACGACCTGTAAGGTAGGTCATAAGCAGCATCGTAATAGTGGATTTCTGGTCGGCCTCGCAGGCCCCGATGAATCCGTCGTTGTTCAACTGCATAAAGCCGAGGCAGGGATAGGCGAATATGTGCCCGCCGTAGAATCCGCCGAGGCAGTTGACCGCAATCGCCTGAGCTTTGTGCCTTTCGAGAAGCTGCGCCATAGCCAGGTACATCGCAGCCGACTTTATAATTTCATCGCGCGACGGCTCGATGACCTTTTCCGCCGCCTTTATCCATCGGTCTGCTATCTTTTTCGCCTGTTCCTTGTCGGCCTTGTCGTATGCATCGTTGAGCTCTGCGAATTCAACCTCAACCACCTTAGTGCCGAACTGCTTCTCAATTGTCTTGTTCGCGTTGCCGCCGACTACGAGCATCTTCGACGACTTGAGTTTTGCTATGGTCTCGATGCACCGTGCGGCCTGGGCAACATCTTCAATCCGCGACGACGAGACGGCGGCGACTTTCATACCCTTCCGTCTTACCCTGGCGTAGCCCGTCAGGAACTCGCCCGAACCGGCATAGAGATGGTCAACAATAACCGTGGGCTTGCCCTTCGCAGCGATTATATCCGACGCAGCCCCCCAGAGACAGCCGGACAGATATACAATGTAACCATCAACTTCGCTATCCTTCTCAGCCACCTTTTTCGCTTCGTCGTCATTCATAACGTCGCAGGTAAGAAACTCAATGCCCGGACAGGCCTTGCGAAGCTTCTCTACAAATTGCCTGTTGTGTCCGTCGAAGTCATAGCCGATATTCGGCCAGATAGGCCCTTCAGGCGAGGGGTAAGCAAGCACAAGGCGAACCTTGGCCTTTGTGCCGCCGCCAAGGGCGGGAGCAACGGCTTTGTCCAGGGCAAGAGCCGTCGATGCCCCGAACGCCGACAGCATCGACATACCGGCTGCACAAGCGGCACAGCCACCCAGGAAATCTCGCCTGGACACATCGAGTGAATTCGTTGAACCGGTTAAAGGGCATTTGCCGGGTTTGAGATTACGACTTGCAGATTCCATAACATACCTCCTAATTTGGTTTAATTTTGGTGCGTCTATTATCTCAGGCGGGCGGCGTAATGTCAAACGAAAGCTGCCAACACCAACGAAGCTGAACGGCTATTTGGCAAAGAAGGTCGTTACCGACAGCCGCGGCGCTTCGTAAACGAGCACATCGTTTTCGAGCGTAAATTCACCTATGGGCTTGTATTGCTCCTCTTTGTCGGTGGTTCGGTAGGCCCGCGCGGCAGAGCTGCTTGTAGTAGTAATAGCCGCGCATAGTCAGTTTTCGTATCTGGAACGACCCGAAAAATTGAGAACCTGGGCGAAACAAAAAAAGGTTGAGATTTCTCTGTTTACTGTTTCTGTTTTGATACACGTGCAAGCCTATGTTGGTGAACCAGAGAGTACACAAGCGGCACTAAGATTAACGTCACAAGACTGCTGACCAGCAACCCTCCGATTACCGTAATCCCCAAGGCATTCCAAACCTCTGAGCCTTCTCCTCTGGAGAGGGCCAGGGGAGCCATACCGAAGATAGTGGTCAAGCTGGTCATCAGCACCGGACGCAGGCGGGTCCTTCCTGCGGTGACAACCGCTTCCGTGGGTTCCATTCCGCTCGCCCGCAACTGCTTGGTGTAATCGACGAGTACGATGGCGTTCTTTACCACGATTCCCATTAGCATAATAACCCCGATGAAACTCATCAGGTTGAGAGGCGTTACGGTCAGAACAAATGCCCAAATCACGCCGACAAAGGCAAAGGGGACCGAGAACATAATAATGAGCGGGTCTATGAAGTCCTCGAATTCCCCGGCCATTACCATATAAACCAGAATTATAGCGAGGATTAAAAGCAGCGTGAGGTCACGAAAGGCCTTGCGTTGTTCCTCGACTGCACCTCCCCACTCGATGGCGACTCCTGACGGCAAGCTGATGGTTGGCATTTGCCTGCGAATGTCCTGTACCACATCTCCAAGGACTCTGCCTTGAACACCTGCCGTAACCTTGGTGATGCGGGTACGGTTTTTGCGATTGATTTCCACAGGTCCGAATGTCTCTTCGATTGTGGCTATGTTGCGGAGTTTAACGGTCTGGCCCGTCAGGGTCATAAGCGGAGTTTCTCCGATTTGCAAGATGCTCTGTCGTTCGTCCTCTTTTAAGCGCAGCTCGATGTCGAAATCATCTCCGGCCTCCCGGAATTTCGTGTCATCAAATCCGTAGTAGTTGGTTCTCAGCGTATCAGCAACAAGAGTCGCATTCAGCCCCAATGCGGCAGTCTTGTCCCTGTCGAGACGGACCTGAACCTCTGGACGAGGCTCCTTTCGGCTAACCGTTACATCCGCGGCGCCGGATGTCCCCTCTACTATGCGGCGGATTTCCTGGGCTACCTTATTGGTATCTTTGAGATTGTGGCCCAGTACCTCGATGCTGATGTCTTTACCACCCCCTAAAAAGGCCTTTTGGATAACGCTTACAGCACTGGCAGAAAATTGTTCAACACCCGGGAGTTTTGTGACCTGCTCACGGAGTTCTGCAGCAATTTCTTTGGCCGACCGATGCCGTTCTTTTTTGTCTATAAGACGCCCGCCGATGCGGCCTATATTTGTTCCTTCGTCAAAACCGAGTGCTGTCAAGAAGCCTTTCTTGGTCTGGCCAGCCAGGGCGTAAGAAGCGGACATTTCCGGGATGGCATCAACTGCTTTGAGCATTTTTTCCGTTGTCTGCGCAGTTACTTCGTCCCGGGTGCCTTCTGCCATTTCAAGTACAACTTCCACTTCACCCGAGTCAACCTCTGGAACGAATTCGGTCCCCACCATAGGTACAAGAGCCAAACTGGCAAGGAACACAACGGCGATCAGAGAGATTACAATCTTGCGGTGGTGCAGCACCCATTCCAGAATATGGGCGTATCCGCCCTCGATATGGTTGAATACTCGTTCGCTCCAGACAAAGACTCTGTTTGTCTTCCTTTCGCTCCGGGGACGGACCAGCCGGGAACAAAGCATGGGCATCAACGTCAGGGCGACAAAATTGGATGTCAAAATGACAACAATTACAACAAAGGCAAGTTGACTAAAGAGAATTCCGGTGATTCCTCTGACAAAAAGGAGCGGGACAAAAACGGATACAATACTCAATGCTGATGCGACAACGGCCAAGCCCACTTCCGATGCTCCGGCAACGGAGGCAAGCTTCGGTTCCTCTCCCATATCCTCGTGCCTGACTACATTTTCCAGTACCACGATGGCGTCGTCAACCACCATCCCAATCACGATGGCAAGACTCATCAGCGAAATGACATTGAACGTATAGTCCATGGCGAACAGGCCAATGAAGGCCACCACGATGGAAAACGGAATCGCCAACGTTACAACCAGACTGGTGCGAAAACGACGTAGGAACAGGAAACAGACAATGATAACTAAAACGCCCCCGACGATTGCGGAAGCCGCAAGGTTGTGAATCATCGCAAAGATGTGGTCGGAGGTATCAAGGATTGTGTGCACTTCGATATCTGTCGGCAACTCGTTTTTCAAAGTAGCCAGCCGTTTCTTCACAGCGTTAATCACGTTGACTGTATTTGCACCGGATTGTTTCTGGATGACCATAGCCATACCGGGCACCCCATTTCCCCAGGCCCACTCCTGCGGCTCCTCGTGGGTATCGCTTACGTCTGCCACATCCCTCAGGCGCACAAGTGCATCGCCATTCTTTCCGATAACGATATTGGCGACCTCCTCGGCGCTCTTGAAGCGTGCAGCCACCCTGATTTGAAGCTCTTTCGTTCCCACCTTGACAGTGCCGGCAGGGAAGTCGAGGTTTTCGGCAGCAAGTATGCTTCGAATATGTTGGATGGAGAGGTGGTGGGCCTCCAGAGCCTCACGGTCAAAATGCACATTGATTTGTCTTTCCTGACCACCGACATAGATTATGGCGCCCACACCGGCGATGCGTTTTAGAGGATCGGCAATTTGCTTGTCCACGATTCTGTAGAGGTCGGGCTTGCTTTCTTTCGCCGTCACAGTTACAATGAGCACCGGCACCATAGAGCTGCTGAACTTGAAGATGAACGGTTCTTTTGCCCCGTCCGCGATGTCAGGTTTTGCAAGGTCGATTTTCTCCCGAATGTCGTTGACTGCCACATCCAGGTCTGTACCCCAGTTGAATACGCAATTGACGATGGATATGTTGTCTTTTGATGTTGATTCGAGTCGGTCAAGGTCTGGTGTTGTGGAAAGGTGGTCTTCTAAGTATTTGGTAAGCTCGGACTCCACATCTGTAGCAGAAGCCCCCGGATAGGGTGTAATCACGCTTACCGCAGGCGGTTCAACGTCCGGCAGCAAATCCAGATTGATTTTGAAAAACGCCACGCTTCCCAATAAAGCAATAGCGGCGAAGACCATGATTGTGGTGACGGGCCGTCGGACAGCGATCTCAGGTAGTTTCATTTCTTATTCCTTCTGTTTTTCTTCTTCGCAAAACACCTGTATCCTCCTGCTCATCAAAATCGGTACGAGCAGCGAAAGCCACGTTACAATCTTTTCCCCATAAGCTCAATCTGAGCCTTCGCTTCCTGATAGCCCTCGTCGATGGCCTCTCGGGCCCGATGGAATTCAGGGAATCGGATGTGACCGAGATTCGGCTGGATTAGAAGGTCAGGTGGCTCGGTTTTCAACCGTGCGGCGGTAATCTGGACTTCCATAATATTGATAGAGGCCTCCAGCACTTCAAATATATTCGGCAAGGGGTCACTGTTAACCCACTGGCGCAGTCGCGATAGCGTATGGGCATCCGCCACCGCAACTGCTTTGTTTAAGGCCTTCAATATTGTGCTTTCTTTTGCAATCCTCCGACGAGTTCCTTCCTCGGAAGATGGAGCATGGGACTTGCGCTTCCTTTTTTTCTTAACTTTGTTGCGGCTTAAATCGACTGCTATAACGAAGTCCGCACCCATCTGTCGCGCTACACTGACAGGAACAGGGTTGACCAAGCCGCCATCAACCAGGATGGTTCCGTTCCTCCTCACCGGTGTAAATATGCCAGGAACCGAGATACTCGCCCGAATGGCTTCGATGAGGTCCCCATCACGTAACATCACTTCGCATCCCGTACCCAGGTCAGTGCAAACGGCGCAAAAGGGAAGAGGCAGCTCTTCAATAAGCTTTTCCTGAACGTGAGACCGGACAAAGTCGCTAACCTTTTTCCCGTCAATAAGCCCTGACTTCGGGAAAACCACATCGAATAAAAAAGCAATCCGTTTCCAATCGAGTTGCAGGATAATGTTTTCCAGAGTATCTATTTTGCCGGCGGCGTAAGTAGCACCAACCAAGGCGCCGATGCTGGCGCCGGCCACGCAGTCCACACTGATGCCCGCTTTAGCCAGGGCCCGAATCACCCCGATATGGGCCCATCCACGAGCAGAGCCGCTACCCAATGCCAATCCTATCTTTTTTCCTTCAGTCACAGCAAACCCATTTGTCTTATGATTTCGTATATTACATCCATTACTTTTCTTGTGACAAAACTCGTGTTGTCTGCTCACCTGTTGTTTTTCAGGGAGATAATCGATTATTTTCTATTTTGGATGGTCTGTACACTGACCTGCACTCCCGAGCGGAGGCGTCCTGCGCCGCTGGTTACCACCTTTTCTCCTTCAGCCAGACCATCCAGCACCTCAGCGTATTGGTCCCCGACAGTACCCACCTTGATTGTCCGCTTGAGCGCCTTGTTTTCTTCTACCACAAACACATAGAACGTCCCGCTTCCAGGCAGGCGCTGCAAAGCATCACGCGGAACGGAGAGGGCTAATCTTTTCTCTATCGACAACGCCACTCTGGCAAACATTCCGTCCACCAGCTTGCCGGTCGGATTGGGCACCTCGACCCTCATGCGGAACGTGCGAGTTTCACGCTTTACCATTGGATTGACAACCACCACCTTCCCGGGAAATTGCTGTTTTGGAAAGGCGTCGACTGTGATTACTACAGGGGTTCCTATAGCAACGCGATCGAAGTCTATTTCCGGCAAATCGACATCCGCTTTCAGTGACGTCTGATTCACAATGCGCAGAAGCTGCTCTCCCGGACCGACTGCCTGTCCTATTTCCACATTTCTTTCCACAACGATGCCCGCAATGAGCGAACAAATATCTGCATTCCTGAGATGCTCTTGCGCTGTTTCAAAGGCTGCCGTGGTCTGGTTTCGCCGCTCCTTTGCGGAAGTCAGCGCTTCCTGGGCGGTCTTGTAGGCTGCTTCCGCCGCGTCAAAGCGACTCTGTGGTATGACTTTTTCAGTTAGGAGATTGGAGGCTCGACGATACTGCTTTTCCGCTTGGTCAAGTTGGGCTTTGGCCTGTGCAATGGCCGCTTCGGCACCTTCGTAGGCTGCCTTTGCCTGTTTGACGGCAAGCTCAAAATTCGTCCGATCCAGCCGAATGACCGCTTGGCCGGCCTTAACCTCATCTCCTATATCTACCAAAACGGTCTCCACGTTACCCAAGACCTTGGAATTAAGCAAAACCGTCTCATGTGCCTTCAGTGTGCCGACTGCCCTGATTTCGTCCTGAAACTCGCGTTGGGCAACGGATGCCACGGTTACCGATATAGTGGCGTGGTCCGATCCCGTAGAGATACGTTCTTGCCGGTTCTTCTTCGCAACCTGTACGGCAAGGAGCACAACTACTGCCATCACGATAGCAATCGAAATGTATATCGCGCGTCTTTTCATTTTGCTAGAGCCTTTCTTTCAGGGATTTCTTTTTCGATATTTGTTGTGCCCACGGCTCGCTGGAGTGCTGCCAACGCCACGTTATACTCGAACAGTGCCTGGGCGTGATTTGCCTCAGCCCGGCTCAAGGCCGTGCGAGCATCCAAAACATCCGTATTAGTGCCTTCCCCCGCCTGGTATCTGGCTCTGGCCTGTCGGAAGGCTTCCGTGGCTGTTTTCAGAGCAGCCTCGGCCACCGTGATGTTCTTCTCAGCCTTTCCCTGATTCAGGAAAGCTTGTCGAACCTCAAGACGAATGCCGTCCTCTGTTTTCCTAAGCTGTAATCTTGCCTGGCTAAGCAGGGACCTGGCTTTCCCGACTTTGGCTGATGTCTGGTCCCAATTCCAAATGGGAAACTGTGCGCCAATCCCAATCGTCCAGTGCTCGCCACCATCCAGGTCGCGGTAATCACCCTGCATGTATTCGTGTCGCCCCTCCAGAGCGATGGTCGGCAAGTACTCCCCCTTGGCCGCTTTGAGCCCTTGCTCCGCGGCCGTAACTTGATATCTCAACGAAGAAAGCTCCGACCGGTGCGATATCGCCATCGCTGTGAGAGTATCGAGGTTATCCGTCGGCCTGAGAGGGCGACCAAGGTGTTCCGTCAAATAAACAGGTATCCCAAGGTCTATAACCAGAAGGTTTTTGAGAGCAGAAAGGGCGAGATCGAGGGCGTTCTCGGCTGCATTAAGCTCTTTCCGCGCATTGGCGAGCTCTGTACGTGTGCGAAGCAGGTCAAGCTCCGGGACAGCTCCTTCGCGCACCAGGATACCGGCATCATGCTCGTGTGTTTCGAGCAGAGCAACAGCTTCTGTGGCAACTTTTTGAAACGCCTCGGCCACTTGCGCGGTGCGATAAGTGCGTCTTACCTGAAAAATAATTTCCCCTTCAACGGTTTGTTTATCCTGCACTCGAGCATCCCTTGAGTACCGGGCTGCTTTGCGTGCTGCCCCCAGCCTTCCACCCGTGAAGACGGGTTGTCTGACAACGAGTCCGGCTTTGTAAATATCCCTATCCATAAAGGTCATGGACCCGAAGCCCAGCTCCTCGTCAAGATGGGAGTAGGATGCTTCTGCGCCGATGAAAGGCAGCATAGCCGCTCGTGCCTGGACGATGTCCGCCTCAGCCTGGATCAGAGCTTCGTTTGCAAGACGGATGTTGAAGTTTCGAGCCAGCGCAACATGAATGCAATTATCGAGTGTCAAATATAACTGTCCATCTTTCACGAACCGCTGAAGTATCTCACTGCTCAGATGGGAATGTTTACCTTCCGAAGTAAATGCTGATTCAATGGCAGTTGCAGAATACTGGGAATACGGATGAGGTGGATTCGGGGAAACACAACCCGGGGCAAAGAATACCGCACTCTCCAGGAGTAGGAAAAGCAAAGCACATTGGTGTTGTGGCGTTTTTCTCATTAGCGTAAGACCCCATTGAGAAACATGTCTGTGATTACAGGGACGTTCGCCTCGTATGGATGTCGGTCCGGGTCTTCCAGCCAGCAAAAAAGGAAGGAGTTGGTGAGCCCTTCCAGGGCCACGGCCATATAGTAAGGGTCTAACTCGCGAAGCACCTTGCTGCGAATACCTCTCTCCAGTACCGAAGTCAGTTGCTTCACCAGTTTCTCATACAGCTTCCCGATGTCTTGGTCAAGTCCGGCCTTGATATTGAAACTCGCCCCGTGTGTTTCAGCAAAGTAGAGTCGCAAAGTAGGAACGCTATCGGCAAAGATTTTTGCTTTGGCGCTGATGTAATCCTTGAGAGTAGTCTGGACGTCATTTTTCTCGGAAAGGACATCGCTCAGAATTCGGTGGTATTCCCCGGCCTTTGCCATTATGAGAGCCTTGTAGAGATCTTCCTTGTTCTTGAAGAACTTGTAGAGAGTTCCGATAGCAAATTCCGCTTTCTCGGCAATCTCGTGCATTGAGACATTGTGATAGCCTTTTTCTGAGAATAGATCGAGCGCGGTAGCGAGCATTTCAGTACGATGCCTGAGCTTTTCTCTTTCACGCCGCGGGAGCTTCTTCTTCATTATTTTGCCTCCCGGCGCTCGTTCTTGGCGAGCACCAACAAAAGATACTATGAATATGACGTCATATTATAAAATATGACATATGATATCAAACTGTCAACGGAAAATTTTAAAAATTTTTGCGCGCGCTTTCGCTCTTTTTCACCCAAAAACACACTTCCTTTTGCAACTTTTCGCAGATTTTTTCAATCTTTCGCGCGTTTTCATCACGCCAACCCCCGTTTTTAGCCCAAAAACGCAGGTCAGCGCGCAACCATGTACCCATAAGTCAAGTCAAAAACCCTGTTTTCAGCCCAAAAACAGCGGCCCAGTCCTAATAACCAGGTGTCCAATTACCTCCGTACCCCCCTACCTTATATTGCCTCCGCCTCCCATATTAACCGTCCCGCCGCCGAAGCCGAATCGATAGAGACATAGTCTCCAGCTTTCTCAATTTGATGAGAAGAGAAGGTCTTTGCCTGGAATGGCGAAGACCTTTTCATTTCCGCTGGTGTTATTTTGCTCATGTCCCCAAGAGAATCGAACCTTCCGTCAGCAGTGCGCCGGCGACGCAGCCGGTAAGCAGACACGCAAGCGTTGCTGCGACCAAAGCCCTCAGACCGACCCCGGCAATGTCCCCTATCCTTTTAGGGGCAAGCGCCGAGACCCCGCCGACAAATATCGCCATCGAGGCCAAGTGAGCAAATCCGCATAACGCATAGGTGGCAATAACGGCCGAGCGAGGATGCTGCAATATGTTCTGCTCGAGCACAGCCGCCAAATCTCTGTACGCCGCAACCTCGGTGACAATCGTCCGCTCGCCGATTATCCTGGAAATAACCATCGCGTCTGCAGGCGGCACACCCAAGAGCAACGTGACCGGATAGAAGATATAGCCCGTAACCGCCTTCAAAGACCACTGGCCCTCAAACCCGAAAAGCGGATTTATCCATGACCCTACGCCGCCGAGCACCAAATCCACTAGCGCCACCAGTCCCAGCACGGCAATGAGAAGCGCTACGATTCCGACAATCATCCGAACGCCTGAGTTCGCCCCGTTGATAATCGCCTCGAAAAAACTCTTCTCCTTCTCATAGAAGGGCCTGACATTGATACCCAGCGTTTTGGGATGGTCGGCCTCCGGCAGGATTATCTTCGACATCGCAAGTGCCGCCGGCGCCGAAAGCAGTGATGCCGAAATCAGATGACCGGCAATCGTGGGAAATACCGCCTTTAAGCTGAACACATAAATCGCCAGAACATTCGATGCCACCGTCGCCATCCCGCAGGCAAGGATTGTGCAAAGCTCCGACCGCGTCATCTTGTCAAGATATGGCCTGACCGTAAGGTTCGATTCAATCCCGACAAAGATATTGCTCGCTGCTACTAACGATTCTGCACCCGATATTCGCATTAGCTTCGTAAAGACGTACGCAAAGCCGCGAATGACCGGGGGCATTATGTTGAAGTAGTACAGAATGGAAATGAGCGCCGAGAAAAAGATTATCGTGGGAAACGCCTGGAAAGCCAAAATAAAGCCGAGCGACTGCTCGCCCGTGTCACTTACCTCGCCCGGCGCCAGAGCAAGTCGGCCGAAAACAAATTTCGCCCCAGCCGATGCCGAGTTCAAAACCTCTACCACAACATCGTTGACAACCAAAAATACTTTCGACCCAGCCGGGACCACAAAAAGGAATAACGCGATTATTATCTGCAACCCAATGCCCCACAGGATTACCCTCCAGTTCATATTTTTCCTGTCGGCAGATACCAGCCACGCCAGACCAAGCAAGACAAAAATACCCCCGAAGCTCACAAGATTATAGATATCCATCTCTTGTTACCCGAGCCGCCTCATGTATCACCGAATTGTCCATCTTCCCGGCAGCGGCGTATAGAATTAACCGGCTTCAAGCTCTCGTTAGATCACCAAACGCAGAATCTCAACCACCCGGGCAAGTTCGCTCATCTTCGTCTCCATTAAGCACGCCGGGTGCGGCAAATCTCTGCCGAGACGAAATTCTATCACCCAAACAAGCAGCGGCAAAGGAAAACAGGTTCGCGCGATATCGGCTGCATCCAAATCCGCAAGCCAATCGCTTCTCACAGCGACATTACGTCCGATAAAACGGGTCGCACTCGGCAATTTATTTTGCAGCACTAAGATTGTTGCTGTGGCCGAACAGCAAAAAACCGTCTTGAAAGGTCTTCGTGGCCGATAATGTGTGCGTTTTACGAGCTAATAAATCAACCCTTAATATTTTTTATCCTTGACAAATGTACCGTCCGATAGTTAAATTAGGGTGATGAGGTAATTTAGAGAGAGTTATGTTGAAAGATTTGCTGCGAGAAGAGGAGAGTGAATTATGAAGGATTTATTCACAACAGGCGAGGCCGCCGAAGTCTGTAAGGTGAGCCAGCAAACTATCATCCGCTGTTTTGATTCCGGTCGGTTAGAGGGCTTTCGCGTACCAGGGTCTCGATTCAGGAGGATTCCACGGGCCAGCTTAGTCAGGTTCATGAAGGATAATGCTATTCCTATGGAAGCGCTCGAGTCCGGCAAGAAGAAGGTGCTGATAGTCGATGACGATGCTGAGATAATCGAGCTCATGGTTGATGTGCTCGGCCGGAACGACAGGTTTGAAATCAGAACCGCCGCAAGCGGATATGAGGCGGGAATTCAAACCCAGCAATTCAAACCCGATGTCATTTTACTTGACTATATGCTGCCGGACGTCAACGGCAACGTCGTCTGCCATACAATAAGGCAGAATCCCGAGTTCGAAGACATTAAGATTATTATTGTTAGTGGCGTGATAAAACAGGATGAAATCGACCAGCTCCTCAAATCCGGGGCGCAGGACTTCATTAGAAAACCCTTTGACATCAAGGAGCTTGTTGACAGAATCTGTTCTGTCCTGCTGATTGCCCAGGAGGCAGGATAGGACCATTGCGGGTTTCTCCTGGTTCCGTTAGCGGCAACAAATCGCAGGAGATATCCGGTTGCTGATTCCTGATTGGAAGCGCTAATACTCGAGGATGAGGGTGTTTGTATGTCCGAAGGACGTCCCGACAGTTCGGCAGCACAGCAGGTTGAGCTTGCAGTCAGCGGCATCGAAGGTCTCTCGATTCTACCCTGTGTTATCGCGCAATTCCTGTCCCGGTTGAATTCGTTCGAGCTGACTCCCGGCTCACTGGCTGAGCTGGTCGAAGCAGACCCCGCCCTAACCATTGCGGTACTCTCGACTTGCAGTAAGCAGAGCATAGCTGCCGCAGCGGCGGACGGGCCGGTTCGCAGTGCCATTGACCAGGTGCCGCTGCGACAGATTCGCGACAGTCTGATTTCCGCAAGGCTTTACGGCGGTGCCGACGCCGGCAGGATCGAGTTCAGAAAGGCGATTACACGTCACTGTATCGCGGTCGCCTGCTGTGCTAAGCAGATAGCCGATCTTTTATCGTCCGGCATGAACGCAGATATGGTTTACTTAGCCGGTTTGCTGCACGATGTAGGCAAGCTTGCCCTTGACGAGGCGATGCCGAAGAGCTTTGACCGCATCGTCGAAGAGGCGAAATCGACAAATGCTCCGAGTCGAACCGTCGAGCAGAAATACCTCTCTGTTGACCACACAATCTTAGGCAAACGTCTGGCGCAGAAACTACACCTGCCGGCTGAAGTCATCCTGGCAATATGGCTTCACCACAGCAATACGCAGGCTGTTTCCCAGGCCATGCCGGAGGCAAGAATCGCTCAGATTATCGAGCTTGCCGATTCCATAGCGCGTCTTGCCAAGCTCGGCGAATCCGGAAGCTACGACTCGCCGCCGTCACCGGATGAACTTGGGCGGGCACTCGGGCTGACAACCGAGCAGTTGGAACAGGTCCGGGCAGGACTCGCCGAGGTCGTTGACCACAAGGCCAATCTGATAGGGCTCGACCTGGCAAATCCGCAGACAGTATATTGCGACGCTATCAAGACAACTGCGGCCCAGTTAGCTCAGGATGCAGGCAAACTACTGAAGGAGAATCAGCAGCTCCAGGCCGATGCAAGCCATTTCAATTTCGTGAATGAGCTTTTGCAAAGCATCGGCTCGGCGGTGTCACCGGCGGGCGTGGTCGAGAGCGTGACACTCTGCTGGCAGAGAGCATTTCAGACGGGCCCGGTCTGTCTCTATCTGGCCCCATCGGCCCCGGCCGAACCAACCGCTGCCTTTGTCCTTGAGACAGCCGAGGAGAAAACCCTTACCTACGTCAAAGTCCCGGAAGATGCCGCCCTCGTCCCGCAGGGCCAATCAGGGGAATTTACGATATTCGATGCCGAAGACCGCATCGAATGGCTCTTCGAGCAGATAGATGTCAAGTTTGACCTGAGCAGAACCAAGTTAGCGCCGCTGTCGGTTGACGGCAGGGCGGTCGGCGCAATAGTCTTCGAGCCTGGCTACCCGGCCTCGGCAGAGCAGCTTGCGGAAAGGTTGAAACCGGCTGCTACTTTAGCGGCGATTATTCTCGATTCGGCCCTCGGCCTGCAAAGGCAGCAGTGGTTCGCTGAGCGGTTTGCCCAGCTCCTGACGACGCCGACCGCAAAGCTGGAACAGCCGAAGCTCGATGAAGCCGCTATCCTTGATGCCCTCGCAGAGATGGCTGCGGGAGCCGCCCATGAATTGAACAACCCACTCTCCGTCATATCAGGAAGGGCGCAACTGCTCGCACAGTCCGAAACAGACGCCGAGAAGAAACGTATCCTGCAGCAGATTCAGCAGAACGCAGGCGAATTGTCAGCCATTATCGAAGATCTGATGAGCTACGCCAACCCGCCACAACCCAGGCCGGTATCCACACCTCTAAAGCAGATTCTCGAAGAAGCGGTAGAACTAACCTCGCAGGAGCAGCAAACAGCAAAAAAAGATATTCAGCTCGAAATCGCCCCCGACCTCAGGGGCGTTCTTGTGGACTCCGCTCAGGTCGCTTCGACAATTGCGAACATCCTTTCCAATTCGCTTGAGTCTTACCAGGGCG
The DNA here is from genome assembly GCA_030602885.1 of Phycisphaerales bacterium. Lineage (GTDB taxonomy): Bacteria > Planctomycetota > Phycisphaerae > Sedimentisphaerales > Anaerobacaceae > JAUVYV01. The sequence goes on along the minus strand of JAUVYV010000002.1, from coordinate 131,437 downwards.
GCACAGGCCCGGTAAAGGTTGTCGCTGCCAACGACGAGTCAGGCGAATCTGTGAGGATTACCATTACCGATACCGGCTGCGGAATGGATGCGGAGACGCTGAGGCGGGCCGCTCAGCCGTTCTTCTCCGCCAGGGACGCCGGGCGAAAAAGAGGAATGGGCCTGGCCCACGCACAGCGACTGATACAAATCAACGGCGGGTCGCTGAACATAGCAAGCCGGCCCGGCAAAGGAACTTCTGTTACCGTTCTTTTACCTGTTCAGCGGTAATTCGGCAGAAACCAGCCCTGCTGAAGTCGTTCTTGACAGGGCCGACTCGATAAGGTACAATAAAGACACGATGAGGAGCACCTTTTGGGTGATGATAAGGCCTGAAAGTATATGGGCTGAATGGTTTCTAACCATAGTCAATATCGGTGCTTAGCTCAAAGTCACCCACAGAGCTGCTACCACTACTCTACTACATACCTTGGTGTTTAATAGACTGTTTTTTTAGGAGCACATAATGTTGTCGGGGAAAAATGCAGGAACAATCGTCCTCGCAGTTTTCTTATGGTTTCTCTTGGGGACTGGGCAATTTGCCGGCGTGGTTTTCGCCAAAGAGGCGCTGTGGATTGAGGGAGAGGATGCCGACAGCGAAAACTGGAATCAGCACGGCTGGTACTGCTGTGACAGCATCACCAAGGACAAGCTCTCACCGGGACAGCCGGGTGTATCAGACGGAGACTGGCTCGTACACTACTGGGGCTATTCAGGCCCCCCGTATCCTTCGGGAGAAGTTACCGCCACATATCAGTTTAACATAGCTGAAGGGGGTACCTATACATGGTGGATACGTTTGAATCCATTTGAGAATTCCGGCGGCGGCGGTAACTACAGGTACAGCCTGGATAACGGTGCCTGGATTGACGTAGAGGTAGCCGAGGCCCAGAAAAACCAGATTAACCTCGTCTATCAGAGCATAGATATCCGTTTCATCGCATGGGCCTACGGCGACACATTTGAGCTCGAGCCGGGACCGCACAACATCAGAGTACAAATGCACAACGCCGACGGCGCCGAGAAGGAGTTGCACGGCGGCATCGACGTGATGGCATTAGTCAACTATCCGTGGGCGCCAACAGGTGTGATTCCGCCTGACCCGAACGCGCCACCGCCCGGGCCAAGCCAATGGTTTGTTCTCGCTGCCGGGCCTGACCAGTTCAGCTCTGATTCGATTATCGACGTATGCGACCTGTTAGACAAACCGGCAGGTGTCCACGGTGTTCTCAGACAAAACGGCGCCGACTTTGAGTTCAACGACGAAACACCTGTCAAGTTCTGGGGCAGCGATGCCGGTATGGCCGATACGGTCGAGCTGCAGCAGCGCCAGGCCCGCTTCTACGCCAAGCATGGCATCAATATGATTCGCCAGCACCCCGTCGAGGGTGTCCTCGGCTCGCTCCAGGGCCCGCCCGGAGGACGATACTTTGACCCCGCCAAGCTTGACAAGTTAGACAAGTGGTTTTCAATTCTAAAAGAACACGGTATCTACATGACGTGGTCGATCTTCTATAATCACGCTGTTTTTCCTGATCAGAAAGTGTCGAATGGCGGAACCATCCCTGACGAGCTATTTGAGGAGCTTCCCTATATCAATGATAATGACCACAGTGACGGCAATAACATTTACGGTCTTGCTACTTTCATTGAAGAATACCAGGACATACAGTGGGAGTACGCAAACCTGCTGCTCAATCATGTCAATCCATATACGGGCCTGGCCTACAAGAACGACCCGGCATTGGCGATTGTCGAATGTCGAAACGAGGACAGCGTGTTCTGGCACTTCCCGCTCGGTCATAGCTTTGTCCACGACGACCCTAATTTTGATGACCATCGTCTGCGTCTTACGCAGATGTGGCATCAGTGGGTGGCAGACCGCTATGTAACCGATGTCAACCTTGCTGCCGCCTGGGGCGCGGGCAAAAGACCCGGTGACTCGGTCAACGCCGACCCGGTAACGCAGCCGATGTATATGTACGCGGCCTGGGAGATGCAGGCGGACGGGCCATTTTCCAACAAATCGACCGAAAAGGCACGAATGGGTGACTTCATCCGCTTCCTGGCTGAGATGCAGCGCCAGACCTATGAAACCTATCAAAGTCGGCTGCGCGGCATCGGCTATCAGGCAGTTACAATCAGCACCGCCTGGTATGCGGGCGGTCCGGCGGCCGACGCCGGCAACCTCTGGACCGATGATGCGATGGAGGCCATTGACCGGCACGGCTACTTCGGCGGCGGAGTCGGGGGACACGGAATAACCACCGGTGAGGTATATAACGATACCCACCTGACAGCGCCCGGCAGCGGCATCTTAGGTATAGGCTTCCAGCAGGTTGAAGACAAACCGTTTGCCGTCACCGAATGGACCCAGAAACCGCCAAATCAGTGGAAGGCGGAAATCTCTCCGTTGATGGCGTTCTATGGTATGGGCCTGCAGGGATGGGATGCACTATACCACTTTGCCGGCTCACGTTCTCAGATGGGCAACGGCTGGCCCAGTATGAGATCGTACGTGACCGAGACACCTCACTACATAGGCCAGTTCCCCGCGCTTACCTTCGCCGTTTACAACAATCACTTTGCCGAAGGCGCCATCACCGCAGCCAGACGGCTTTCAGTTGACGAGGCTTTTGAGGGCGTCGATGCCCTGAGCTGGTACTACAGCGGCTACGGCTACAACGGAACGGGTCGCATGCTTACGCCCGATGGAGTGCTTGCTATCGGCCGACTCACAGCAAAAATTGCCGACGGTCAGCCCAATCCTTATAAAGGTTGGCCGGCCTACTGCGACGACGTTAATAAAATTGTCTATAGCAATACCGCTCAGCTTACCTGGGATTATTCCGACAGCGTCGGCGACCCCAACCATCATGGCATTGTCACCGTCCACTCGGACAAGACCCAGGGCATTATCGGCTTCGCACCCGGCCGGACATTTGAACTGCCCGACGTCAACGTCGTGGTCGGCCCAACCCCGTTTATCGATTTGCTGTTCACCCCGCTTGACAATCAGCCATTGATAGACTCGGCCCACATCCTCATCACCGCTATGGCAAGAGACAAGCAGTACGGGACAGTCTATAGCAGCGGTGGGTATCAATTGGACGAGACGGGCGGTTCTCCACTGCTGCTTGAACCGGTACAGGCGACGATTGTCTTCAAGGGCGGGCCTATAACCTCGGTCAGGCCTGTAGATATCTACGGTGTCCCCGTGGACCAGCAGGTTGAGCGGACGGGAAATACCTTCGCTATCGACGGCCGCTACGCCACCTACTACTACGAGGTAAAGCGTATGGTGCCTGTCGATTGCAGTCAGGTCAATCTCGATGGGACAAATCCTGTCAACTTCAAGGATTTCACCCTGGCAGCACCCGACTGGAAACAAAGCGGCGGGTCTCTGGTCGGTGACGTCGATGGCAGTGGAACCGTTGATTACCTTGACATCGCCCAAATCGCCTGGTGGTGGCTAAACGACTGCAGCCAGCCGTAGAGCACGATTTGCGCAGATCACTCGCTGGTTTTTGCCTTTTTCCTGCGCTCTGCAACCCAGCACAGTATTATGCCCAACTCAAAAAGGAAATAAAGCGGTATCGCAAGGGCCACCTGCGAGACCACGTCCGGCGGCGTCGCCATCGCCGCCACTACGACGATGATGAGCAGCACGTATTTTCTCGCACCAGCCAGCGTCTTGAGCGAAACCAGCCCCGTCCTGTTCAAAAAGAAAATTGCCGTTGGCGTCTGAAACGCAATTCCGAAAACAAGCATCAGATGTACTATGAAGGATACATAATAGCCCAGAGTCCATGTGCGCGTTAGTCCAAGCATGTTACCGAACTTGATAAAGAACTTCAGGCACAGCGGTGCTATCGCAAAAAGAAAAAACAGCGCCCCCATCACAAACAAGAGCACCGAAAACGGTATGGCGATATGCACATACCGCCGCTCGTGTGGGTACAGCCCCGCCGCTATGAACATCCACAAGTGATAGAAAACCCAGGGCGAGGACAGTATCAGACCCGATATCAGGCATATCTTGATATAACTGATGAATACCTCCGCCGGCGCAAGCGTCGTCAGGGTGGGGTCCTCCCCGTATTTGGTCATCACCGACGCATAAGGCCACTTTATGAGCACTATTATGTATTTCCCGAATACGGCACAGAGAATGAAAGCTATCACCAGCCCCGCGAGCGCAAGCATGATGCGCGTACGCAACTCCTCGAGGTGGTCGCCAAGGCTCATAGTGGAATCAACCAGTGGGTCGTATGTCTTCTTTGTGCCGCCCATTTGGATTGGTAAGTAAGGGTGAAATCGCCCCGACTCAGGCCTTAATCTTTATTGTCAAGTTCGTCCAGCCCGGCCGCGTCTTTCACTTCCTTTGCTATGTCATTCTTGATCCCTCGAACGTCGTCCTCTATGTCGTCCTTGGTTTCCTTCGCCTCGTTGATACCCTTCTTGAACTCGGTAAGGCTCTTGCCTATGTTGCGGGCGATTTCAGGCAGACGCCTGCCGAATATCAACAGAGCTACGACAAGAATGATTATAATCTCAAGCGGCCCGGGGGTCCAGAACCCCAAACATTGCATATGCTCAATCATTTCAGTCTCCTTCTATAATTTGCCGCTATTGTAACACGCCCCCCGCTTGTTCGTCAATGGCGACAATTCATCAAAATTTTGCATTTGTGCTGTGAAAGGCCGATAGAGATTGGCCCCTCACCTGCCTGTCTTTATCGAAACAATTTTTATATCCCTGTCGCGGTCTTTAGCGGTTGCAATCGTTTTGCCGTTTTTATCGGCCGCTATGCTTTGACCTCCATACACACGCCCCGCCCAGGGGCCTTTCGTAATCTCGCCTACAACGTTTGTCCCGATCACAGCCGTCCCAGTCCGTGATGCCGCCTTGCCTACGACGAACTCGAGTCGCTTGCCGTGCTCAGGCCATTTCTCTTCCACCTCTGCATAACCATACGGCACCAAAAGCAAATCCGGTTTCAATTCCGCCATCCGCTCAAGTATCTCGTCACGATGCGTGTCGGCACAAATCAAAAGACCAATCCTGCCGAACTTCGTTTCCACCACGTTCACATCATTACCCGGCGTATAGGGCGGGTCCATCAGCTCGGTCAGAACATTCATCTTGCGATGTTTAAGAAGTATCTGCCCCGCATCGTCAATCAATATCAGCGAATCATGAAGTTTGTCCCCATCCTTCTCCGCCAGACCGACACAAAGATAGGTCTTATGTTTCTTCGCCATCTCACAAAGCCAGTCGGAATCGGCGCCCGGTATCGGATATGCTCTCTCGTAGGCATCAGGATTGATCCAGCCCAATATCACAGTCTCAGGAAAGCAGATGATATCGGCCCGGCCCGCCTTGGCTTCGGTGACGGCATTTTCAATACGAACGAAGTTGCCCTCCCGGTCACCATCCAGCACGAATATCTGACACATCGCGACCTTGACATTTCGCAGGTTGGCGAAAACCTGTGTACCCACCGCCAGCAGAATAACTACAACCAAAACAATACCCCACACCGAAATCCCGCCCTTTGCACTAATCACGTCGAACATTCCATTGTCTCCTACAGATTCAGCTGCTGTGTTCAGCCACTATGTCCATTTGACTTCTTTGAGAACTTTCGTCTTATTTTCGAGATCGAAGATTCTTCTCGCGTTTTCGTGCATTATAGTATCTGTCAATTCAAGCGCTGCATCCAGATCGAGCCATTGCTCCTCCACCAGCTCCGACAGAGCCAGGGCGATGCCGCGTCTGGCAATGACGGCATGACCGAGCACGGGTTCAACGGGTGTATAGTCGCCGCCGAAGGTGACAATTTTATTTGCCGGAGCCGTCACGAGATATTTCTTCAGAAAATCTTTTGCTGCAATCGGATTAATGATCCATGACCAGCACATATCCATATACGCATTTGAAAATTGTTTGGCAAGGGCAATCATCGGTTCATAATAGGGATAGCATATATGCATGAACACAAAGCGGGTGTCCCTTGCCTTTCGGCAGAGTTCACATCCAGAGCCGGGATTGCGTATAAGCCGCGACAAAGGCATGTAGTTGGCCCCCGCGTAATATCCGGTATGCAGCTTCACGGGCAGGTTGTGTTCGGTAGCTTTTCGAACGGCGTACCAGAACAGGTGGTCCTGGAGCGCCTTTTGCTCTGGCCCGGTGAGAGAGTGCCGCTCGAGCTTTTTCTTAAACACCGGCTCAACCTTCTCTGCCGATATATCTTCATAGTCAATGTCCCTGCTGTACGCATTCTGGCTCTTTACCGCGACGGCATATTTACCGTATTTGTCAAACCACCAGTCGATTACCTTATACCAGTCGTATAGTGACTCGAACTTAATCCCGCTCGGCCTGCCGTAACCGGCGAAATCGGGCCCGTCGAACATGCCGTTCAGGCTCAAATCCTGCATGAGAAATGTCGGCATGGCGGATTCTTCGAAGGGTTTACTAAGGCAGTTTACCTGGCAGGATTCGATATTTGCCATTTCGCAGAGAATTTTTTTATAGAATCCTTTCTTTTTGGTGCTCTCATAACCGGCCTGGACCTTTGCAACGGTTTTTTCAGACAGCTCATCCACGCCGTACAGATCACGAAGGGAAATCCGTACCGCCTGGCCGTAGCCGGTATTTTTCAATGCGGGCCACCAGGGCTTGAGAACCTGCCATTTCTCGAGCGGGTCCGTCTTCGACGAAAAGAACTTGTCATAGGAAGCCTTGGGCATACCGCAGGCCATCATATCCGAGTTAAAGTAGTGGCTCAGCACGAAACTCCAGTCGTCGCACCTGACGCTGCGAGACTTGCCGGCTAATCTTTCGCTTTCCTCAATCAGGTGTTCATGCGTGTCGATGAAAGGCGTCTCGAAGACCTTCTTGAATATCGCCTCGCGAGCATCTTTCGAACTCACCTTGGCTGAGCGCTCCGCTGCCTTGCACTCGGCCCCTTCAGCCGTCCCGCTTCCCAGCATCGCTGAAACACCGGCGGCGCCTATCCCCTTGAGCGTTGTCCTTCTCGATATCATGTTTTTCTTCTTCATCTTATCACCATCGATACGCGCCAAAAGCACCGGTATGGCTTTTGGAACATTGTACAATAGTCCGAACGCTTTGACAGCTACTTCAATCCTGCAACACGCTTGGCCACCGGAGCAATCGGCCCCAGGCCATTTTCCGGCTTGTCAAGATAGAAGTACGCTGTCGCAGACCAGTCGTCCTGTCGATAGAAATTTGTCCATGTTTCAGGTAGTGTCTTATCTTCCAGGCCTGGCACCGGCTCCATCTCCAGAAGCTTGATGAGCCTGCCGTCCTTGTCAAGACTGATTGGCTTCAGCGCCACCCCCTTTTCCAGAAGCTCCATGACTATCTTCTTTTGATTGCCGCCTATCTGCTGCATCGTTATTTTACAGTCACTGTCGAACCAGACCGGGTCCGGCACGTGGTATCTATAGAAGGCGTAGTGTTTCTTCTCGCCGTCTGCTATCAGGCAGCCCTGATACTGGTGTGCGAAGAAGTCCATTCCCCAGCCGGTGCCGATATAGTCCTCGGTGCCGGTGCCGATTAGCGTGGGATAGTCGGTGTCACCGTCGATATACATCTTCACTTCGCCCTCACCCCACCAGCAGTCCTCGTAATCTTTGCCGGCAATCACGCCAACATTGGTTCCCAGAAATCGCCCGTTTCCTTTAACTTTGGGCAGGATTGTGAAGTCTTCGCCGAGTTTGGTCGGATTCTCCCGCCGCCAGTACGCGTGGAAGTACAGGACATCCTCATCATGTTTGGAAGTCAGACAATAGTCGATATCGTAGAAGATATGACTGAGTCTTTTCTTGCCTTCGTTTGTGACTGTGACCTTTGCACCTTTCCTGAACGGCATGGGTATAAAGCAGTTGAATGATTTTCCCTGCGGGTCGGTGAACAACGCACTCTCAAATGCAACTCTTCTGCCAAGCCCTACGCCAAAGAAGTCTCCGAACGGCGCAGATACAGCGGGCGTCTTTGCACCATCCCAGTACATCTCAATCTTTAGCGACCGCAGCATCTCCGGCGAGCGGTCCATAATCGTCATCCACATACGATTGATTACGCCGCAACCCTTGATATCGAGCAGTACCTTCGTCTCGCTCGTTTCGATGCTGTCGGACGGATGGCCTTTGGCGCCTTTGTTCTCCATACCGCCTTTTCCCTTTACCCCGTTCGGATTCTCAAAACTCGACCACCGTGTCACCACACCCTTGCCCTTGCGAAACAGTTCCGGCCCCTCGCCATACGCCATCGCGCAACTGAGGGCGCTTACCAAAAATGCTGTCATAATCACCTCCACAATAGCACTCTTGCTCATGATACCTGTCTCCTCATATTACGTTGAAGTTCGTTCTGCCACCACCGCAATGCAGCAGCGCCAAGATAACCATAATAACACCCGAAGTCGCAGTATAACACAAATCGGCCTCCCTGAAAATTCTTTGCTATCCCCATAACATAACTCCTTGTAAAAAAAGCACTTGCGTTCTGAGAGGGCGATTTTCCTTGGCCTGACGGGCCCTTCCGGTTATAATAAGGGCATAGAATGGAAGTTGAGGGTTTGAAAGTTCCGGCTCCGGCGAAGTGGTGATGAGAAAATTGTATTACAAGATGTGGCTGCCATTCACAGCCAACAAGAGGAGGATTCTGGTTCTGGCGATCGCGACATATATCGCTTTGTGCTAAAAAGCGTTCGGCCTTTTCTGTTCCTTTCCAACCGCTCGGAGTAGAGCGGTTTTTTTATGCGCCTGCGGCACCTGAACGTTTGACGCATCCGCCGGCAAAGACTATCCTAATCGAAACCGGGCATAGGTTGCGGGCAAGCAGACCCGATGAGTGAAAACAGCTCTTGAAATCCCGGCTGCTCTATGATATCATCAGTACCTGAACCTTATATCCTGCGTTGTCCGGGAGTGTAATGTTGATATGGCTGTACTGAAGCTCAAAGAGCCAAACGAGAACAAGCAGGTTCGATTCGAGCTGGACTATCTGATGTCGCTGAGCACCCAGCAGCGATTCCGGATGATGTTCGAGAAAAGTCGCCGGATGGCTTCTTTGTTGAAGAGAAATGGACGTCGAAAAACTACTCAGGTTACTAAAAGAACATAAGGTCAGGTTCGTCATCATCGGGGCGACCGCCTTTCCCGTCCACGGCTATGCCCGCGCCACCCTCGACATCGATATCTTCATAGAGCCGAAACGTGCCAATGCCGAGAAAACAAAGCGCGCATTGGCCGAGTTCGGCTATGATGTCACCGATGTCAGCGTCGATGACCTGCTGGAAAAGAAGGTGCTGCTCCGTCAGTACATGGTCGAGACCGACATTCATCCGTTCGTCCGGGGGGTCACCTTCGAAGCGATCTGGGCGAGCAAGGTCAAGGCCAAGCTGGGTGACACATTCGTCTGGTTCGCCTCGCTGGATGACCTGATAGAGATGAAAAAGGCCGCGGGTCGTGCCAAAGACGTTGAAGACCTTAAGTACCTGCTTCGACTCAAGCACAAAAACACAGCATCTGCAAAAAGCGCTCACAGGAAAGGCCCGAAAAAGTGAAGCCATCACCTGCCGCAGCAGCTCAAGCGAGAGCTTGCCTGTTCGGCTGGCAGCACCTATAATCCCTCCTTTGGCTCTGAGGAATACCATGGCAGAGAAAATCACAGAACAACTCAAGATATTGAAACGCGGCACGGTCGAGGTTTTTACCGAAGCGGAACTGGCCGAAAAGCTCACCGAAGCCCAAAAAGTCGGAAGGCAGCTCCGCATTAAGCTTGGCCTCGACCCTACCAGCCCCGATATACATCTGGGTCATACCGTTGTGCTTCGCAAGATGCGGCAGTTCCAGGACCTCGGCCACAAGGCCGTCCTCATCATCGGCGATTATACCGCTCGCGTCGGCGACCCATCAGGGCAGAACAGCACCAGACCAATACTCTCGCCTGAGCAAATCAAACAAAACGCAGAGACGTACTTTGCCCAGGCCGGCAAAATACTCGATACCTCTTCAAAAAAGCTTGAGGTCTGCTACAACAGCGAATGGCTCGCAGAACTGACCCTGATGGAGGTCATCCAGCTTGCCGCCAAAAAGACCATCGCCCAGATGATACAAAGGGACAGCTTCAAGCTCCGTCTTGAAAAAGGCATCGACGTCTATACCCACGAATTTCTCTACCCGCTCATGCAGGGCTACGACTCGGTCGCGATAAAGAGCGACGTCGAATTAGGCGGCACGGACCAGACCTTTAATAATCTCGTCGGCAGAGACATCCAAAAGGCATACGGCCAGCCCCAGCAAATCGTCATCACTATGCCAATCCTCGTCGGACTCGACGGCACCGAAAAAATGAGCAAGTCAAAGGGCAACTATATCGGCGTCACCGACGAGCCAAACGATATGTTCGGAAAGGTGATGAGCATCTCCGATGAGATGATGGAAAATTACTTCACACTGCTAACCGACCTGCCTGCCGAAAGAATCGCAGAGCTGACAGATGCGAGCAAAACCCACCCCAAAGAGGCAAAGGTTCTTTTGGGAAAGACTATCGTCGCGCAGTTCTATGACGAGAGAGCAGCAGATGCCGCCGCCGCTCACTTTGACCAGGTCTTCGCTCAAAAACAGCTACCCGACGACATACCTGAGTTTGAGCTTCCCGCAGAGCCCCTATCGGTGAAGCAGCTTCTTCTTGCCTGCAAGCTCGTCTCGACAGGCGGCGAGGCAAAGCGCATGTGCGCCCAGTCCGCCGTCGCCATCGACGGTAAAAAAATCACCGACCCCAACGTCCAAATCACCCCCAAATCAGGTATGACCCTCCAGGTCGGAAAACGTAAATTCGCAAAAATAAAGCTTAGCAACTGATCTGCGCTTTATATGTTAGTCACATACGTTATGACTCGGTGCACTCCACCCCGTGCCGGATCGATGCTGCCGATCATATCCCGAGCTGCTTCTTAATCAGTCGAACCAGTGAGTCCTTTATTTCGGGATGTCTTGGAATAGGAGCCTGCCTGCCGTTCCTCGGATTTGTATAGATATCATGCCTGCTGCCGTGTCTTTTCAAATAGCAACCGCCCTTAACAAGGTCTTTTATCAGGGCCTTTCGTTTCACATTTCAACTCCCAGCTCCAGGTGCTTGACATCGGCACGCTCGGCTTCGGCACCGGATTCGGCAAGCATCATACGATATGCATCAATTATATTTTCCTTCAGCTCTTCTATGGTTTTGCCCTGGCTGAAAACCCCCGGGATTTCCTTTAATTTTCCGACAAACCAGTTATCATCTTCCCAGTATTCGAGGGTAAAAAACTTTTTCATTTTTTCTTCCTTTCGTCACCGATTGACTGCTGATTTATGAACTCTTAGCAGCCCTTAATGCCGCTGCATCGTTAATTCTATCAAAGTCGGCTTGAGATACCAACAAAAAAGGCCGCAAGCATAATATTCATAGCCCATCGACGGTGCTAAAATCACTGACCCCAACGTCCAAATCACCCCCAAATCAGGTATGACCCTCCAGGTCGGAAAACGTAAATTCGCTACGCTCAAGACGACTTGAACTACGAACAGCCGCACCGAAAACTTGCTGCACCCACTTAGAGCCGATTATTAGGATAGGCTCTTAATCCTGCTCTACTGCTTGCCGAAGAAGTCTGTGATGTCAAAGTATAATGTCCTGTCTATTCCACCGGGCGTTCTAAAGGCCATCATGTCGTAGGTTATGCCCTGAATCGAAATTACTTCCTGTTGCGTTAATTCCCAGCCGGGATAATGTTCCCTTATCCATTCATATTCCGCGCGAACGCCGGTGAGCTCGTTGGGCGCCTTGATTATCACGGCTTGATTGATAGAGTTGCCGTTGCCTCCTTCAAATCTGACACCGCTATCCAGCAGCTCCTTCATGCGCGACCCCTGTGCAGCTCGGCTGGAGGTCCCATCGCCTGATTCGCAACCCGCGAAAAACAGTAACGCACTGACAAGTAAAAATCCGGCTCTCATACTGCCTCCCGAACAAAATATTGTTTTTCTCTTGCCCGTCACTCTATCCCGGAATCCATATCTTCCCGGCAGCAATTACCTCTGCTGAGCCGGGGAGCATCAGTTCGGTTGGGCTTTTTGTATAAAAAGCCAATCCCTTGTATCCGGTCAGGTATTGATAATTCTTGGAAATGAATCCACCCTGAGCACTCACCACCAAAGGCCGCTCAGACCTTCGCAAAATCTCCTCGAAATCGTGTGGCTCGACCCGCACTATCGCACCCGATGCCTTTATCGCCTGCGCAATCACCGCCGCTGCCGCCACCCCGCCCGCTGCTCCCCCCACATACGCTCCGTTAGTCATAGCAATCTCCTGGATAAAACACTGTTGCTCAGAATCTAAAGTAGATTCGCCGTTCCGTCAAGGGCCAAAAATTTCGTGCAATTCGTGTAATTCGCGTTTAGAATGTAGCTGTATGAAACTGCCGAAACTTCAAAAACCGGATAAATACGTCGGCCTGTACGTCTTCGACTTCGGCGACCACGCAGGAGTGGGCTTCACCGCGCAAGAGATAGCCGAGCTGCTCGAAAGTGAAAAATACAGCCACTGCAAGGCCTACAAGATTCACAATGCCTATCCGGATGGTCGAATGGAGCTTAAAGGCGTCCGGCCCAAAACCTTCCAGCTCGAAGCAGGCCTGTTCTTCTACTCGAGCAACCTCGAAACCGCCCGCGACGATTACAAACGGCTCGTCAAATTGGCCGTCGAGACAAGCGTCCCCTGCCGGGCCAAGGTCCACCTCGCAAAATACTCCGACGACAAGTTCGTAACGGCGGTCATATACCCTGCTGAGTACGACGACGAAATGAGCGCCTGGCTAATCAACGCAGACTACAAAACACAAGGCCCTGCAGAAGGCGGCGCCGTATCGGTCACCGGATACTACGACGCAAGGCCCGAAATCATCGAGAGGCACCAGTTGTTCGCCCAGGGAGAAATCGAAAGCCGAACCGGCGCCGAGCTGCTCGCCGCCACAAAATTGGCCGTGCAAAGGTAATCGACCGTTATGCCTGCTCATACCAGATTCAATGCGTTGGTATCGTCCATTGCAGCCGCCGTGCTTTCGGTCTTCGCCAAACAAAGGCCGAAGCCATCTGTAAAAGATATCGACCGAATGGAATTCAAAACCAGCACTCAGCGCATGGGTGTCCGCTTTACCGAACGTATCCGCGATGTCTTTAGATTCAAATGGCTAAAGAAACACTAAAGACGGATAGCGAAATACAAAATGCGAAATACGAAATACGATAACCCGCCTGTCCCCGGCGATGAGCCGATTCTCAGTGAGAACTCCCTGACAGTTCTTCAGGAGCGGTATCTGATAAAAAACGAACACGGCCGGTGCATCGAAACGCCCGCCCAACTGTTCAGCAGAGTCGCCTCGCTCGTCGCCTCCGTCGAATCAAAATACGGCGCCAACGAATACGATATTAAAGACTGGCACAAGAAATATTACGAGCTTATGGCCTCGCTCAAGTTCCTGCCTAACTCACCGACGCTTATGAACGCAGGCAGGCCATCCGGTATGCTCAGCGCCTGCTTTGTACTTCCCATCGAAGACAGCATCGAAGGCATATTCGAGACCATCAAGCAGACCGCCCTGATTCAAAAGGCAGGCGGCGGCACCGGTTTTTCTCTCGACCGGCTCCGCCCCACCGGCGACCGCGTCGCATCCTCGGGCGGCACCACCTCAGGGCCCATCTCCTTCTGGCGGGTATTTTCCGAAACCACCGACGCAATCCAGCAGGGCGCCTTCCGTCGGGGCGCCAATATGGGAATGATGAGTGTCACCCACCCCGATATCCTCAAATTCCTCCACGCCAAACAGGACCTCAAGGCCTTTACCAACTTCAACATATCCGTCAAAATCACCGACAAATGGATGGAGACGCTCGAAGATGCCCCCGACAGCTTACACGTCGTGACGAACCCCCGCACAGGCCGGCGCTATCTGCTGCCCAAAGGCCTCGACGTCGAAACTTACACGATAAACGATTTACATAAGTTACCCGATGACAATGTCCCCACACCGGAGACAACCGGCCGGTTCTATACCGTTGCCGACCTGTGGCAACTGATTGTCAGTTGCGCCCACAAGACCGGCGACCCCGGCCTGGCCTTCATCGATGCGATAAACCGCGACAATCCCACACCCTCGCTCGGCAAAATAGAAGCCACCAACCCCTGCGGCGAACAGCCGCTCCTGCCCTACGAGGCCTGCACGCTCGGCAGCGTCAATCTCGCCAAATTCGTCACCTCTGACTCGCCAAAGCCTGAAATCGACTGGCCCGCCCTGGCGGAAACTGTCAAACTCGCCGTCCGATTCCTCGACAACATCGTCGATGCCTGCAATTACCCCGTCTCCGATACCACCCGACTCACCCAGGCCAACCGAAAGATCGGCCTCGGCGTCATGGGTTTTGCCGACGCCCTCTTCCTGCTCGGCATAGCTTACGACTCGCAGCAGGCCGTCGATTTCGCATCCCGCCTTATCGAATTCATAAACAAAAAAGCTCGCGACGCCAGCGCCGCCCTCGCAAATGAGCGAGGCCCCTTCCCAAACTGGACCGACAGCACCTGGAGAACCGAAAAGAGCCTCAAGCTGCGAAACGCCTACCTCACCTGCATCGCCCCCACGGGCACCATCAGCATAATCGCCGACTGCTCGGCCGGAATCGAGCCCCTCTACTCACTCGTCTTTCTGCGCCAGGTCCTCTCCGGCAGGAAAATGCTTCAGATAGACCCCATCTTCAAACAAGTGGCCGAGCAGGGCGGCTTCTACTCCGACCAGCTCGCCCAGCAGATTCTCAAAACGGGCAGCATTCAGACAATGACCGAAATCCCCGCTCGCATTCGAAAGATTTTCAAATGCGCTTATGACGTCAGCCCCGAATGGCACATCAAGATGCAGGCCGCCTTCCAGCAGCACTGCGACGCCGCCGTCAGCAAGACAATAAACTTTCCCGCAAAAGCAAAAACCACCGGCATCGACAAGGCCTATCGCCTCGCATATCGCCTTGGCTGCAAAGGAATTACAATCTATCGCCGACACAGCCGACCCAACGAGCCGATGACGCTCTGTTAGCGATTCACCCCCGCGCTTTACCGCATTTTCAGCCCGTTCATGCTGTCGACTCGTCAGGGTCGTTTAAGATGAACATTTTCAGCCCACTGGCGTATGATTTTATAGGACGATGTAGAATGGGGTATTTAGGCTAAAGTGATAAACACTTCTTCGCCGATAAAGTGCTAATAATAACGTAGAGCAAAGTTTTTCTCCCCTCCGGAAAACATCGGGTAGCGAGGCGTTACTCGATGTTTTCTTTTTTTTGCGCCTCGCTAATGCCCAAAAAACCACCGCACCAGCCGATTATCCTCTTTCCTATGAGTTCTTCCCGCAGCACTTCTTGTATTTTTTCCCGCTGCCGCACGGGCATGGGTCGTTTCGGCCAACCTTGGGGCCTTCGAGTTTGATTTGCTTGACCTTTACCTCTCCCTGCGGCGCCTGTGCCGCCGCCCGCTGGCGCTCGGCCATCGCAAACTGACCCACCTCATCGTGCGCCGTCTGACTCACCCGCCATACACTTCGCCTCTGCGCTCCCGCCTCCAAATGAACCTTGAAGATGATGTCCGTCACGTGCTGCTCGATGTTGGCCAGCATCTCGTTGAACATCCGGTACCCTTCGCGCTTGTACTCGGTCTTCGGGTCCTTCTCCGCCCAGCCGCGAAGATGGATACTGCTCTTCAAATGGTCCATCAAATAAAGATGGTCTTTCCACGCACTGTCGTACACCTGCAGGAGCACATACCGCTCAAGGTCACTCAGCTCCTCGCGCAAAAACTCCCTGCCCACCTCGACCAGTCTTTCCTCCCACTGCCGGCCGTCGTCAAGGTCACCCTCAGCCAGATTTGCCCCGAACCTCTCGTTTGCCCACTCCAATGCTCCCACTCTGTCAAGCTCAGCGACCCTCGAATTTATCTCTTCTCTCAATCGGCCGTCATTGTACGCCTCGCTCAGTTCAAGAAGCTGTTTGTGCAGGGCCCGGGGATTGAGCTGTTGTATTCGTTCTACCGATAATTCTGCGTTATACTTTTTGTTTGCCCAGCTCGCCAGGGCCTCAAAGCCATACACATTCGTCCCGCCCGGCCCATAGACTATGCTCATCGCAAATTCTACCGGGTATTCAATCTCACGCCTCTTGTATTTCTCCGCCGTCCTCTCCTTCAAAACCTCCCGAATCTGTTCGGCCTTGGTTCCCATCAGCTCGTTCACGTCCAGACGAATATCGAATTTTGCCCGTGCCCACTCGGCAAACCTGCCTGCCGCGAAATTCGGCTTCAAAAACTCCACCAAAGCCGAGCAGTCCTTCTTGTCTATCTGCTCAGCCGCTGCCGCAATCAGTTGCTCCTCTATCTGCTCGGACTCCTGCCCCTTGAGCTTGCTCGGACTCAAACTCACACTAAACGCACTCATCGCCCACTTGCACAAACCCGCCGTGTCCCAACTCGAAGGGTCTTCATAGTCCTCCAGATACTCACCAAGCGATAGCGTAATGTTGTTCGCCGCCGCGTCCTTCGCCTGCTCCTTAATCAACTGCTCTATCTCATCCACTTTAATACCCGCAATGTCGGACGCCCTCAGCTCCACACCGAAATCGCTCACCGCCCATTCCGCTATGCACCGAGCCGGGTAATCCTCCTTCAGAATCGTATCGCAGTTGGCCGCTATCGCTCCCTCAATCATCTCTTCGATAATCGCTTTCAGCCCTTTGCCGCCTAAAATCTTGCGCCTCCGCGAATAGAAAATCTTCCGCTGGTAATCCATTACCTCATCGTATTCGAGCAGGCTCTTGCGTATCTCGAAGTTCCTCTCCTCCACCTTCTTCTGCGCCTTGGCGATGCCCTTGCTTATCCTCGGATGATGTATCGCCATCCCCTCTTCCCACCCGACCAAGGTCAGAAACTTCAGCACCTTCTCCCCCGCCCAAAACTTCATCAAATCATCGTCAAAGCTCAGGAAAAACTGGCTCGAACCTGCGTCACCCTGTCTGCCGCAGCGTCCTCGAAGCTGATTATCGATTCGCCTGGCCTCGTGACGCTCGGTGCCCAATACGTGCAGCCCCCCAATTTCCGCCACCCCCTCTCCCAGCTTGATGTCAGTCCCGCGACCAGCCATGTTCGTCGCAATGGTAATGTTGCCCCGCATCTTGCCGTCACGGCCTGCGTGCTGCTGGCCCGCCTTGGCAATTATCGTCGCCTCACGCTCGTGGTGCTTGGCGTTGAGCACCTCATGCTCCAGAGCGAACCGCTTCGCAAGCGCCGCCGAGAGCGCCTCGTTCTTCTCCACACTTACCGTTCCCACGAGTACCGGCTTGCCTGCTGCGCTTGTCTCATTTATCTCTTCGGCTATCGCGTCGAACTTCTCATGCATCGTCTTGTATATGATGTCGTCCCTGTCCTCACGAATACACGGCTCGTTCGTTGGTATCACCACAACCTCGAGCTTATATATATTCATAAACTCTTCCGACTCCGTCGCCGCGGTGCCTGTCATCCCGGCTATCTGCTCGTAAAGCTTGAAGAAATTCTGAAGAGTTATTGTTGCCAAGGTCTGGCTCTCTTCCTTTATCGTAACCCCCTCCTTCGCCTCAACCGCCTGGTGAAGCCCGTCACTCCACTGCCGACCGTGCATCAGCCGCCCTGTAAACTCATCGACGATTATCACCTTGTTGTCCATAACCACGTAGTCTTTCTCCTTCTCATAGACCGCGTATGCACGCAGCGACTGCTCCAGCAAATGAGGCCACTCCATATTCGAACCCGTAAAGAACGACCCAACTCCCGCTGCCTCCTGCGCCGCCCCAACACCCTCGTGTGTAAGATGAGCGCTCTTGCGGTCCGGCTCTACCTCATAATACTGTGTAGCTTCCTCCAGCCGCGCCTGCGCAGAGGCAAACTCCGCCTGTGTTTTTTCTATCACCTTCTGGGCCTTCTCTGCCCGGGCGCTGTCCCTGGCCCTCTTTGCCTCGGCCAGCTCGCCCTGTGCATTCGCCAATGTCTTCTCCGCAGAATCAATCTGCCGCTTTATCCGGTCGTAACCGCCCTGCAGACTGATTAGCTTCCTCGCCACCTGATCGGCGCTGCGGTATCTGCTCACGTCATCAAATGCAGGCCCCGATATAATCAAAGGCGTCCTCGCCTCATCAACCAGAATCGAGTCAACCTCATCGATGATTGCGTACTCCAGCTCACCCTGAACCATCTGCTCTAAGCTCACCTTCATATTGTCACGCAGGTAGTCAAAGCCGAACTCGTTGTTCGTTCCGTACGTAATGTCGCACTGGTATGCGCTGCGCCGCTCTTCCCCCGCAGTATCCATATCCGCCTGAATTGCACCGACGTTAAGCCCGAGCGCCTCATACACAGGCCCCATCCACTGAGCATCTCGCTTGGCCAAGTAATCGTTGACCGTGACAATATGAACACGTCTTCCCGTCAGATGAACAAGATACGCCGCTAAAGTCGCCACTAAAGTCTTGCCCTCCCCCGTTGCCATCTCGGCTATCCTGCCCTCGTACAGAACATTGCCGCCGACAAGCTGAACGTCGAAGTGACGCATATCAACCTTGCGACGCGCCACCTCCCGTACAACCGCAAATGCCTCCGGCAGTATGTCCTCCGCATCCGCTCCTCTGCCGAGCGTCTCCCTGAACTCGACCGTCTTGGCCTTGAGCTGCTCGTCGCTGAGCTGCTGCACCTGCTCCTCAAACTCCCCCGCCTGCTGCGCAACAACCATATACGCCTTGACCAGACGCTCGTTACGAGAGCCGAATATCTTCAGCAGAATTTTATTTATCCTATCGAGCGGCATAGTTCTATGTTTGCCATTCCCGCGCAAACTTGGAACCTATCACAACCGGCGCCGAACTCCTGTATCAAGGCGATGACTTGTCCGGCTTTATTCTTTAACGCGCGTCACATACTCGCTCGTCCGCGTATCAACGCGAATAACCTCACCGATTTTGACAAAAGGCGGAACCTGAACAACAAGACCCGTCTCAAGCGTCGCCGGCTTGTTCTGATTCGTCGCCGTGGCGCCCTTTATCTCAGGCGCCGTCTCCTTAACCTCCAGATCTACAGTATTCGGCAGCGTAACAACAACCGGCCTACCCTCGTACATACTCACCTGAAGCTGCGTGTTCGGCTTACAATACTTAGACCCGTCACCAAAAGCATCGTCATTTAACGTGATCTGGTCGTACGTCGTCGTGTCCATCAAAATATGGTCACTGCCCTGAGAATACAGGTACTCATACGTTCGCTTGTCCAGAAACGCCTCTTCTATCGTCTCTTCCGAACGCAGCCGAATGTTCTGTATCGACCCGTCTGCCAAACTTTTCAGCTTCGTCTGATATATCGCCCCGCCCTTGCCTAATTTGACGTGCTGATAATCCACAATCGCATACAGCCTGCCGTCTATCTTGACGGTCTGACCTTTTTGCATCTCGGACGCTCTCATACTTCACTCCAAAAATCCACACCAACATAGACACTATTGAACCTGTAGTTTCCCAAATCGCCCTGTCGCTGTCAAGAACGCAATTGCCGATAAACCCTCATCTTCACCGTTGCCCCCTCCTGCCCGACCCAAACCAGATAGAAAAAGGCTGTCATCGACACAAAGTGCGACTGTAATCATTGCATCGCTACGCGGGCCCCAAGCTGCGCCCGGTGGTTAGAACTTTTGTCTGAGAGTGCCCCGTGACTTACCATAACAATGCAGTAACATGGTCGAGAATTCCCATATGCGGCGGGGACGATGTGGTACCTAAGAAGTTCTATTCATAGGAAGCTCCCACACCCCGTCTACTCCGCCGGCGCGACCATCGCCCAAAACCACCGTGGGCCTTCTTAGCAGTGCCTGATTTGATTGCCTTAGCGAATCCGACGCTTGCCTGGTCCGATTAGGAATGGTCCGTTACAGCATCGCAAAATTTTCTGTGCCATAACATATTGCAAACAAAGAAGTTATCTATAGGGCACACATTTTTTCTTGAAAACCCCTTGCCTTTTGTCGAAAAAAGACGTATGGTATATGTATGGACAGTGTCATAACAATAGCAGGGTATCCTGCGGCTTAGGCAGGAGGTTAGAAATGGCAAATGGCACAACTATACAGGCAAGAATTGATGCGGATACCAAGCAGAAGGCAAAGGGGATACTTGATACGCTGGGCGTCTCTATGTCTGAGGCGATATCGCTGTACTTCAGGCAGATTATTCTTCACAGAGGCATCCCTTTCGACGTGAAGATTCCAAACGAGCTCACCGCGAAGGTATTGGCCGATTCTGAGAAAGGTCGAGGGCTGCATAAGGCCTCTAACGTTGATGAGCTTTTTGAGGAGCTTGATAGTTGAGAGGCATTGTCTGGACCAGCCAATTCAAGAAAGACTACAAGCGCATACAAAACCAAGGCAAAGACGTTCAGGCCCTCAAAAATGTAGTGACCACCCTTGCTCAGGGCGGAAACTTACCCGCCAAATACAAAGACCATCCGTTACGAGGCCGTTGGAAACACCACCACGATTGCCACATACAACCCGACTGGATTCTCATTTATCGCATCGAACAAAATACCCTCTTCCTTGAACGAACCGGGTTCCACTCCGACTTGTTTATGTGATCGTTTCTCCTCATGCTGTTCTACTTTCTCGAATTGTAACACCCCCCGGTGAAACTTGCCCGGCGCCCTTACCTTCTCTTTTTGCCGCGCCTCCCGACACGCCGGCCCCTGGACACCTTCTTCGATTTGCTCTTTCGTGCTTTCGAAGCAGTCCCCACTAACGGCTCCACCGGCGCCACACTCAACTGCCGCGCCGGCACATTCACCGATACTATCTTGACCTTCATCGGCTTGCCCAGAGTGATAATCTGTCCCGAGTGCCTGCCTGTTATACAGCCGGCCTTATGACTGTATTTCCATACGTCAGGCCCCAAATCAGTCGTCTGAACAAGACCCTCTATACCAAGTTTGCGGCACTGAACAAACACCCCGAAATTCGTCAAACCCGTCACAACGCAGTCAAGCTCGGCGCCGATATGTTTTTCCAGCATCTGCAATATCAAAACCGTTTTCAACTCTCGCTCCGCATCCTCCGCCCGCTGCTCGGTGAACGTGATGTGCTTGCCTGTCTCCGTCAAGTCCTGCGCATCTAAGACCTCCTCCATCGACGCCGTATCAAGTGTCCGGCGCAGATGACAATCCAGAACCCGGTGAACCAGCAGGTCCGCATACCGCCGAATCGGACTGGTGAAGTGACAGTAAAGCTTCGAGGCAAGTGCAAAATGCCCGATATGAAGCGGCGAATACACCGCCCGCTCGAAACTCCGCAGCACAACCAGGTTTATCGCGAGCGAGCTGTCACTGCCCTTGACGCCGTCTAACAATTGTTGAATCGCTTTGCGGTCGGGCAGCTTCGGCAAGCTCAAACCCAGCGATTTGACAAGCAGCGACAGATTCTGCATTGTCATACTGTCCGGGTCGGGATGAATCCGGCGCATAAAAGGCACGTTAATCCGATCAAGAAGCGACGCCACCGCCTCATTTGCCTCCACCATAAACATCTCGATTATCGTATGCGGATAGCTGTCGTCCGCCGGCTCGGCATCCACAACTCGCCCCGCATCATCCAGTATCAGCTCCGTCTCCGGCAAATCAAGATGAAGCATCCCCGCCTTGCGGCGCCTTCTTTCGATTATTTTCGCCAGAGTATCCATATCCTTGAGAAGACCCAGCACCTCCGGCTTGACCCCCTTCGTATGTCCCTTCAGCACGCGGTCAACCTGCTGATAGGTAAGCCGCTGTGTCGAGCGGATAACACTGTTTGCGTACCGCCGGCCAACCACATTGCCGTTGTTGTCATAGGTAATATACGCGCTCTTGACGAATCTGGGCTGCTCCGGCTGCAAACTGCACACGCCGTTGCTCAGCATCTCCGGAAGCATCGGTATGACCCTGCCCGGCAGATACGCGCTGTTGCCGCGGTCTTTCGCCTCCAAATCCAGAGCCGTCCCCGCCTCGACAAAACAGCTCACGTCCGCTATATGAACCCCTAAAATCCAATTGCCCTGCTCATCTGTCTCCACGCTTATCGCATCGTCAAAGTCCCTTGCGTCCGGCGGGTCTATCGTAACTATCACCTTGCCGGTGATATCGTCCCTGCCCTCAATATCCTCCGGCTCGAATTCCGTCGCCGCCTTGTGCGCCTGTGCAATACAACTGTCGTTGAACTCGCGCGGCAAATGAAACTGTTGTATTATCGAACTTATCTCGCTTTCATACTGTCCCGCTTTGCCTAATACCTCGACTATAACCCCCCGCGCCAGATGCCGCTCCGTTGGATACGACATTATCTCAACTACCACCTTGTTTTTCTCTTTGGCGTTTTTCGCCCGCACGTCGTCAACGCTTATCGGCTCGACAAATCCCTTCCCGTCCGGCTGGACAATCCATCCCTCCGCCTTGTTTAACAGCGTCCCCACAAACCGGTTCTGCCCGCGCTCCAGTATATCCACTACCTTGCCCGCAATGCGCATCTGCCCCGCACGTCTGCCTTTTTTCACCACTCTCGCAACCACAATGTCCCCTGTCATCGCTTCCATGGTGGCATTAGGCGGAATGAACAAATCACCGTGAGAATTCGGCTCAAGCGGCACTACAAATCCGAACCCCTTCGGATTGCCCCGAAATGTCCCTATCACACTGCCCGACAGCGCAGGCAAACCAACCAGATTCCGCTCGGCCAGCACAACCTGACCCGACCGACGAAGCTCATCAAACGCACGCTTGAACTCCTGATAATCGGCCGAACCTACACCCATCTCCTTCGCTAACTGCGAAATCTTCACCGGCGCATAATCCGAGTGCTTCAAAAACCTGAGTATCTTGTCTTTGAAAACTTCCATCATCTCTAACCTTTAAAATAACACGCCCAGCCATTAATATATCGACTGGGCGCCTCCTTCGTCTGAAATAAGGCGAAACCACACAGCCCTTTGCCCGATTCATCCCGGGCGAACCGCCGCGGCCTCACCTCCACTGTCCACTCACACCTTTTTTGCCTTGAGCGCATTAAGCTGCTTTGCAAGACGCGATTTCTTCCTCGCCACGGTTTTCTTGTGCATCGTGCTCGTCGCCGCCGTCTTGTCCAATTTCTTGACAACAAGCCGATACTGCTCCTTCGCTGCCTCTGCATCGCCGCTGCTCAAAGCCGCCTCAAAGCGCTTGACCTGTGTCTTGACCTGGCTCTTCCGCGCACGATTTATCGTACGCCTTTTCTCATTTTGCCTTACCCGTTTTTTCGCCGATAACGAATGTGCCACTGCATTCTCCTAAGTAATACTGCCAGTTTCTCTTACTATACTCACTGAGAGGTTGTTTCACTCTGTCTCCTGCCTCAGCTTATCCACTCGGCCCGATACATCCTTATACCCAAAGTCAAGCTGGGCAATCTTGCGGAACATCTCCAGGGCCTTGGCCTTATCGTCCTGCTCTTCATAGGCCCGGGCGAGATTATACCGCAATTCCTTCGCTGTGTCGTCATCTTTTTTTTCTACTTCATTCAAAGTACGCGTAAAAACGTCCACAGCGTCTGCGTACCAGCCCTTCAGGAAAAAGCACATCCCAACCTTGCCCATCGCCGATATCTTATGCCTCGGGTCCCGCCGGGCCTCCTGAAGCAACGGTATCGCCTCGTCATAGCGGTTATTCCGAATCAGCCGAACACCGTATTCATACTTCGCCTTGAGGTTAGTCGGGTAATTTCGCACGCTCAGCCCATAGTGTTCCAGCTCCACCTCGTCCAGCCGCGACGTCAAGGCCGCCAGTTGCGACTTCACACTCTCATCCTCCGGATTGGCGTCAATCAGCTTCTTCACCTCCCTAATCTTGCGCTTAAGCTGACCTATACGCACCACGCCCGCCCGCTCTTTGAAACTGAAATCCTGCTTCCGCACATACGCATCCTCAAGAAGCTCTATCGCCTCGGCCTCCGCTTCATCGGTCCGCAAATCCGCCAGCGCCGCTGCAAGATTGAATATGTTCCGAGGCAAATCAGGGTCCGTCGCGTACATCTTCCTCGCCGCCTCCGCCGCCGATACCCGCCAGTTCTCTGTCTTGACCACTGCCTCCTGCGATTGAAGCTTTATCTGCTCCTCACGGTCCTTGAGGGCCTTGGTGAAATCACCCGCCTGGTCGTATTTGCCCCTTGCCACCGTCAGCTCCGCTGAAAGTCTCTGCACCTCATCTGTCAGCTCCTCATCGTGCGGCCTCAGCTTAACTGCATGCTGGCAAGCCGCCACAGCCCTGTCCCACTCATCTATCGCAGCGTAGCTCTCTTTCAAAAGCACATACGTGTGAACAGACGGATGTCCCGACGCGTTGTTTGCCCCGAACAACAAGTCCGCTATCCACTTTGCCGTCCGCTTATAACCACCCTCCACAGCCGCCTTGAGCAGCATCTCTGCATACGGCAAATGGTCAGGGTCCTTCGCCAGAAGATACTCCGCATTTACCATCTGTTCCAGCGGTGTTTTACCACGGGAGAGCTTGATCTTTTCCATCATCGACGGCTTCTTGCCGCCTTTTACCTGACGCAACAGTGAAAGCTGCCGAAGCGGTATGTGACCCTCCTCAAGGGTGTCGGGCCAGCACCGTATCCCCTCGAGGTACATCTCTATCGCATAGTCGAAGTTCTCGCCATGCGCAACCTGCTCGGCACGCTTAAAAAACGCCTTCGCCTTATCGTATTTTTCGTTATCTTCCTCTGGCATCTGTCTCTACCGATAAACCGCTTTGCGGCGGGTCTCAAACCTGCTAATCCTAATCTTCGGCCAAAATTTGTCAACGAATAAATACTTGTATCCGCACCTCAACCTTGCTATAAACCCTGAGATGTCAGGAAACCATTTACGGAGAACTTAATATGCTTACTGCTCTCGAACAGTATGACCCCGAAATCTACGAATTGCTCCGCCAGGAAGCAGCCCGCCAGAGCGGCTGCATCCGCCTTATTCCATCCGAAAACTACGTCTCAAAGGCCGTTATGCAGGCCAGCGGAAGCTGCCTCACAAACAAATACGCCGAAGGTTACCCCGGTAAAAGATACTACGAAGGACAGCAGGTTACGGACCTGATTGAAACCGTTGCACAGCAAAGGGCAAAAAAGCTCTTCAAGGCCGACCACGCCAACGTCCAGCCATACTCCGGCTCCGTCGCAAATCTCGCCGCCTACCTCGCCCTCGCAAAGCCCAGCGACACCATTATGGGACTCGCCCTGCCGCACGGCGGACACCTCACACACGGCTGGAAAGTCTCCATCACAGGTAAAATCTTCAATTCCGTCCAGTATGAAGTAAACCCCGATACCGGAAGATTCGACTACGACCAAATCAGAAAGCTCGCAAAAAAGCACAAACCTAAAATCATCATCTCCGGATGCACCGCCTACCCAAGACAAATCGACTTCCGTATCTTCGGCGATATCGCTAAAGAGGTCGGCGCTTGCCACGTCTCCGACATCGCCCACATCGCAGGCCTCGTCGTCGCCGGCTTCCACCCAAGCCCCGTCCCATACGCCGATATCGTCTCCACCACCACCCATAAAACCCTCAGAGGGCCGAGAGGCGGTATGCTCCTTTGCAAAGCTGAATACGCCAGCAAGGTCGATAAGTCCGTCTTCCCGGGCCTCCAGGGAGGCCCGCACATGCACACGCTCACCGCCATTGCCGTCGCTATGGCAGAGGCTGATACTCCGGAGTTTATCGCATACGCAAAGCAGATTGTCAAAAACGCAAAGGCCCTCGCCGAAAAACTCCTCGAATACGGCTTCAACCTCGTCTCAGGCGGTACCGACAACCACCTCATACTCATCGACCTGCGAAACAAAAACATCGCCGGTAAAAAATTCGCCAAGGCACTCGACAGGGCCAGAATCGTGACAAACTACAACACCGTCCCCAACGACCCCGCTCCACCGTTCAACCCGAGCGGCCTGAGAATTGGCACACCCGCAATGACCACCAGAGGAATGAAGGAAGAACAGGCGCAACAAATCGCTGCTCTCATGAACAGGGTCGCAGAAAATATCGACAACGAAGCCGCAATCGAACAGGTCGCAAAAGACGTCCTGCTCCTCTGCTCACAGTTCCCCGTCCCCGACCATTTTATTATCCAAAACAACGACGCTCGGCCCGCGCTGGAAACGCAGCAAAATAGTAAATAGAAAATATTAAATAGTAAATCGAACCCACGGATGCCCGACAAGAAACTAAAAACCGCTGTCCTCGGCCTCGACGACAAAGGCCGGCTCCTCCTCGAAGCCGCCTCACAAATTCAGCATCTCACCATAATTGCCGTCGCCGATACCGACACCAACCTCGCCGAGAAAATCGCCGCTCGGTACAATTGCTCGCCCTACGACGATTACCGCCGGCTCATTATTGAAAATCAGCTCGACTGCCTGCTCGTCGCCGCACCTGTCCACACCTGCGCCGAATACCTAAAAGCCGCCCTCAAAAAGAAGTTCCATCTTCTCAAGCTTCCGCCACTCGCCAGAAATTTCGCAGAAGCCGCCGAATTCGTACAGCTCGCCGATGACCAGGGCGTAAAATTCGCCGTAGCAAATACACGACGCTTCGCCGGTGGCTTCGAAAGCTTCTCACACCTCTTAGACCGGCAGCACATTACTCATGTGTTTCTAATTGAAGCCATCTGCAATGCCGCCGCCCGCCGGCACCAGACCTGGCAGACAGACCCGAAACTCGCCGGCGGTGGCGTACTCCTGCACAACGCATACGAAATCATCGACCTGGTCAATGAAAACTTCGGCGCCCCTCAACAGGTCTACGCCCTCACCACCAACACCGCCGCCGACAGACAGCAGCGACTTTACCGCACCGAAGATACCGCGCTGCTCACCATGAAATTCACGGACACCATGTTCGGAACTCTCATCTCAAACAAGACAATAGGCCCGGCCCGTTACGAAATTACCGTCTATGCAAAGGACAAAATCCTCACTGTCGCGGACAGCTTCTTCGCCGTCACCGATTTGCTCGGAAAAACCCTCCGGCGCACACGCTGCGCCTGCGACCTTTCCGAATCCCTCAGGAAACAATTGACTAACTTCGCCCTTGCCATATTAGAGCCCGATAATAACAAGCTCCTCGGTGCCGCGGACAAGAACCTCCGCAATATGGCCGTAATCGAGTCTGCTTACCTCTCCGCGCGCACAGCCATGCCCGAAGAACCTCAAAGAATACTCAAAATGACCCGAATCGCACCCTGAACAAAATCTTAAATAACAGTTTGACAAACCGTCCCACGCTCGGTATCGTATGCTTAGTGGTAACTATCACGCTCTTGTTATTTTGGAGATTGCAAAATGGAAGAAGGCACGAGAAAAGCCGTTATGATCATCATTGTTGTCGTCTGCCTGACCGCCGCAGGGGTTATTACCTATATGACCAGGTCCGGCGGCGGCTCAGCACTGAAACCCGGTACAATGATATGGGTCAAGTGCAACAACCCCGACTGCGCCGCGGAATTTGAGATCGACCAGAAAGACTACCTCGACTTTATTAGGGAAAACGCCGTCCCGGGCTTCACAACTATGCCGCCAATGGAATGCGAGCAGTGCGGCGAAGACAGTGTCTTCAGGGCCGTTAAATGTGAGAAATGCGGAAAAGTCTTCTTCCCGGGAACAGTCGAAGGCGATTATCGGGACAAATGTCCGGACTGTGGTTACAGCAAGCTCGAATCAAGAAGAAAAGGCGAATAGATAACGAGCAGGCAAGCAATGTACTAACTTAGGGTCATTTTCTTTTTGTCGAACCGGCCCCGAAAAAAAACCGCTTGTCACTCGCAAAACTTGCTGCTAAAACCTCCGGTCTGATTGTAGGCCCGTTCCTTTTTGTGTCTGCCCCTCCCTTGCGATATGACGGCGGCTCGATGAAATCCACTGCTCTCTTTTGATACCGCTGCTTTCAGTCACCCAACTGATTCAGCACATACTTCTGATAATCTTCTCTTGCGACTATCGAGTTCTCCCGGCTGTTGAAGTAGTGTGTCTGTGTCCTCTGCCTCAGATATGCGATACGGTTGTCCGGCGACGGGTGACTTGAAAGAAACTCAATAGGCCTGACGCTGTGCTCATCCTCCAGCATCTGCATCGTCTCCACCATCCCCATTGGGTCATACCCCGCACGAACCATATAATCCATACCACCAAGATCCGCCGTCCGCTCATCGTCTCTGCTGAACCTCAGGCTCAAAATCTGATTTGCCAAATCTGCTAATATAATCGCTCCCTGGGAGCTCGTTCTGCTCGCCAGTTGAGAAAGCAGAAGCTCTATCCCAATCTGCTTGCTCATGGCATTTGACACGTCTCTCGCAACAATGTGTGCCGTCTCGTGAGCCAGCACACCTGCCAGTTGTGCCTCACTCGTCAGTTTCTTGAGCATCCCTTGTGTTATGAAAACGTATCCGCCCGGAAGAGCAACCGCATTAATCGATTTGTCATTGACCGCCACAAAATGATAATCAAAATTCGGCTTGTGGCTCACCCTCGCCACCCTCTGGCCCACACTGTCAACATAGTTCTGCAGCGCATCGTTCTCAATCCGCCCGCCTAATTGCTTCTCAACCTCGGGCGCATAACCCTTGCCTATCTCGATATCCTGCTGCTCCGGGAAGAACATCAGCTCCTCTTCACCCGTTAACGGATTTACCGCACAACCGCCGACAAGGCAAAGACCACAAATCAGAATACTTATTTTCCTTGCCATCCGTAACCCCCTGTCGTAATCATTAAGAAACTTTCCGTTTGAAAATCTCTATGCAATTCATTATAAACTCTGTTTTACTCCAAGGGTATTCAAAACCATGGCTCAGCAGAAATACTGCCGACAGTGCTCCCGTAAAGACCGCTGCGGCGACATTTACACAAAACTCGGCAACGAAAAGGGCCCTTCAATACTCCCAAAGGCCCTCCAGGCCTTCCTGCTGCCAATGGCCGTCTTCATCCTGTCTCTCGCTGCCTCGCTCCACATCCTCGCAAAGTTCCTCAACTCACCCGAAATCCGAAATGCTCTTGCCCTCCTGCCGGCTCTCTCTGTAACTCTGATTTCGGTACCGATTATAAAAGCGGTAGCTTCTCAGCTCACAAAAGGTAATAGTCACCACAAATTATGAAAACCATGCTCATAGGCAAGTTGACTTTCCCCGGCGGAACGCACCCGCCTCAGCGCAAAGACCTCACCGCCGACAGCCCAATCCAGCCCGGCCCTGTCGTAAAGAAACTCGCTGTTATGCTCAGCCAGCACACCGGCGCACCCTGCCGGCCAACCGTCAAACCCGGAAGTATCGTCCAGCCGGGACAGCTCATTGGTGACTCCGACGCCTTCATCTCCGCCCCCGTCCACTCGCCTATCGACGGAAGAGTCAAAGAAGTCGCACTACAGTCACACCCCGTCCTGGGACGAAGCCCTGCTGTCATCATTGAACCAAACCCCAACATCCCGCCAAAAAGACCCAGGCCGAAATCGCAGGACCTCTTCCGAGACGCCGCTGAGCTCCTCGATAAGTACTCCCCAGAGCAAATATGCCTCGCCGTCCGAAAAGCCGGGATCGTCGGAATGGGCGGCGCAGGTTTCCCCACAAGGGTCAAAATCGAGCCAAACCCGCGCCTGCCGAAACACACCATGATAGTAAACGGCTGCGAGTGCGAACCATACATCACCTGCGATTACCGCATCATGCTCGAATGGACCGAACAAATCATCGCCGGAATAATACTCGCAAAAAAGGCATCCGGCTGCGAACGCGTCTTCGTCGCTATCGAGGACAACAAGCCGCAAGCCATCGAGGCCGTCAGAGTCGCTCTCAAAAACTGGCCCGATACCGGCTACATCCACCTCGTCCCCGTAAAAACAAAATACCCGCAGGGCAGCGAAAGACAGCTCATAAAGGCCGTGCTGAACAGAAATGTCCCAACAGGCGGCATACCGCCTATGATAGGCGTCATCGTCCTCAACGTCGCAACCTGCGCAGCCATCGCCGAAGCAGTCATACTATCTTTGCCCCTCACCCACCGCGTCCTCACCGTCACCGGCGAGGCGGTTGCAGAGCCGGGAAATTACTACGTTACTATTGGAACGCCCGTCGGTGAACTTATCGAATTCTGCGGCGGCGTTACCCAAAAGTCCGCCAAAGTCGTTCTCGGCGGACCTATGATGGGCATCGCCGTCGCCGACCTCGAAACACCCATAACAAAAACGACCGGTGCCGTAACCGTCCTCACCAAACACCAGATCGGAAAAGCCAAATTCAGAGGCCGGCAGACTCCCTGCATCAGATGTGGCCGATGCCTCCAGGCCTGCCCAGAACACCTTAACCCGACGAAAATCGCACACGCCGTCAAAAACAACCGACTCGACATCGCCCAGGACTATTTTCTCAGCGCCTGCAACGAGTGCGGGTGCTGCAGTTACGTATGTCCCGCTAAGATCGAATTGACAGGGTACATAAAAACGGGAAAGATATTCCTCGCAAGGCAAAAGAAAAAAATGCCCGAGTAGCGCAGCCATAACCGGTGGAAATCTAAATGCTAAGCAAAATAACAGTTTCGCCTGCACCGCACATCAGCGAAGACCATTCGACGCGAAGCGTCATGCTCGACGTCATAATAGGCCTTGCGCCCCCCATCCTCGCCGCCTTCTATTATTTCAGATTTTATGCTCTCATACTGATAATCACCTGTGTCCTGGCCGCAGTCGTCACCGAATACCTCTGCAACCTAATCCGCAGAACGCAGAACCCGCTCGAATCAATCGGCGATCTCAGCGCCGTCGTCACAGGAATAATCCTTGCCCTGTCACTGCCCCCGCGACTGCCACCCTGGGCCGCCGTCATCGGCTCCGCCTTTGCAATTGCGATAGCAAAAATGGTCTTCGGCGGACTCGGCTCCAACATCTTCAACCCCGCCATGGCAGGGCGAACCTTCCTCACAGTATGCTTCGGTATCCTGATGACCACATGGACTGTCCCCGCGACCATCGACACCAAAATGCCCATCATCTCGGCAGAGAGCAAAATCGACGCCAGAACACAGGCCACACCGCTCGCCTGGAGCAAACAGGCCATAAAAAAACAATCCCCTGCAAGCATCGCCAACGAACAGCTCAAGGTCGCCTTCACCGGCAACACCGGCGGATGCCTCGGTGAAACCAGCGCCGTCGCCCTGATAATCGGCGGAATCTATTTACTTCTAAGAAGGACCATCACTATCCATATCCCCGCCGCCGTCCTGCTCTCCGCCTTCATCCTTGCCGCAATCGCATATTTAATAAACCCCTCCGCCTACATTTCCCCCGTCACGCACCTGACTACCGGCGGTATGCTCCTCTGCGCATTCTTCATCGCCACCGACCCCGTCACCGCTCCTCTCTCAACTAAAGGTATGTGGATTTTCGGTATCGGCATCGGCTCACTCATAATGCTCATAAGAATCGTCGGCGAGTATCCCGAAGGTGTTATGTACGCTGTCCTCTTGATGAACGCTGTCACTGCCCTGATTGACCGGCTCTGTCGGCTCACCCCCGCAGGAGGTAAGCCGAATGTCTAAGATAAAATTATTCATACGGCAATCCTGGCTGCTCATCGTGTCGTCATTTTTCTTCGGCCTGCTCCTCGCAATCGCAGACGCCGCGTGGACGCCGAGAATCCGGCACAATAAAAGCGAGAAGCTAAACACCCTCATGTCCGCCCTGCTTGCCGATGCCGAAGGATTCCAGCTTGCCGCCCACCTCCGGATTGACTCGCCATACGCTAAAACTATCGAAACAGACATCTACAAGGCAATTGCTGATGCTGGACAGACTGTCGGCTGGGCCTTCAACGCCTCCGGATTCGGATTCGCCGACAAAATCGAAATCGTCGTCGCCGTCGATAAGGATTTCACGAAAATTACTGGCTTCGACGTCCTCTCAAGCAATGAAACCCCCGGCTTCGGCGACCGGATTAAGTCCCCTTACTATCGAAACCAGTTCGCCGGTGTACCCGCCGACCTCCTTAGACTCAAAAGAACCGGCGACCCACAAACAATCGACTCC
This sequence comes from Phycisphaerales bacterium, assembly GCA_030602885.1. GTDB lineage: Bacteria > Planctomycetota > Phycisphaerae > Sedimentisphaerales > Anaerobacaceae > JAUVYV01. Next base: position 99,153 of record JAUVYV010000002.1, on the reverse strand, counting down.
GATATCATCGCAATAACAGGCGCTACCATATCCAGCCAGGCCGTCGTATCTATAATCAACAGCACCTTGCCTTCGGTCAAAACTCAGATGCGGCAAAAGGAACTCATTGACAATGAAAACTAACGCACAGACTTCTGTTTCTATCTGCAAGCAAACCCTTCTCGCAGGGCTATGGCGAGAAAATCCCGTCTTTCGCCTCCTCCTCGGCATGTGCCCAACGCTCGCCGTCACCGCCGCCGTAAAGCCCGCCCTGACCATGGGACTGTGCGTCATCTTCGTCCTGCTCTGCTCGAACATCGTCGTCTCACTAATGCGGCACCTCCTCAAGCCACACCTGCGAATCCTCATGTTCACCCTCACAATAGCGACCTTCGTCACTATCGCCGACCTCTTTCTGCAGGCCTATTTCCCCACAATGAGTGAAACCCTCGGCCCCTATGTCCCCCTTATCATCGTAAACTGCATCATCATCTGTCGGGCCGAGGCCTGCGCAAGCAAAAATGGCCTTGCCGTAAGCATCATCGACGCACTCAGCATGGGCGCAGGATTTACCCTCGCCCTGTGCATCCTCGCCTCCATAAGAGAAATACTCTCAACCGGTGCCCTCTGGGAAATCAAAATTATGCCCGACATCTTCACACCATGGACCGCCATGAGAATGCCCGTCGGCGCCTTCATTACCCTCGGCCTGCTCCTCGCACTCGTAAACGCCATTACAGTAAGGAAACCAAAAAGTGCAGCGCAATAATCGCAATACGCAATACTCAATACGAGATACGAAAAAATGGATACCTTAACAACCTTACTGCTCGCATTTATATCTATCGTCCTGATAAACAACCTCGTCTTCACAAAGTTCCTCGGAATCTGTCCCTACCTCGGCGTATCAGGCCGAATCGATATGGCATTCGGTATGGGACTGGCCGTTACATTCGTCGTCACCCTCGCCGGAACCCTCACCTTTCTTCTCGACCACCTCATCCTCATCCCGATGAACCTCGAAGTCACCCGCTATGTCTGCTACATCCTTGTAATCGCAGGCGCCGTCCAATTAGTCGAAATGTACCTGAGAAAATTCTTCCCCACACTCTACGACAGCTTCGGAATCTTTTTGCCCCTCATAACGACAAACTGCGCAATACTCGGCCTGTGCCTCTTCATAAACCTCTGGCAAATCGACAACCTCCTCGAAGCCGTCGTACTAAGCTTCGGCGCAGGCATCGGTTTCACCATAGCCATCTGCATCATGGCCGGCATCAGAGAAAACCTCGACCTCGCAGACGTCCCCGATGCTCTCAAAGGCGCCCCCATTACACTGATTACCGCAGGTCTGCTCTCAATGGCCTTTATGGGTTTTACAGGAATGATAAAATGACCGTCCGCAGACTACCCAAAACAATCGTTCCTCTCTATCACGCCCGCCAAAGCAGGACCTCGGACGGTCATCCTGAGCGGAGCGATGCACAGCATCGCGAAGTCGAAGGATATGGGCTCCGAATCCGGATTTACGCTTCGCTTGCTCGCACGATTTGAATTTTGAATTTGTTTAGTCCTTGGGACTCCTTATGGAGGATTTAGAGTTTAGGATTTAGGATTTGGAGACGTAGCTCCTCATGATGGCTTCTTACATTATCATTGCAGACATCACAACGTTATGGCACTCCGCCTGGCCTGCCGCTGTAACCATGCTGGCCCTCGCTTCAGCATTCGCCCTCGCACTGCTCATCGCAAGCGAAAAGCTCAGAGTCACAGTTGACCCCAAAATCGACCAAATCCACAAGGCCCTGCCCAATCTCGACTGCGGCGCCTGCGGCTTCCCGGGCTGCTCACAATACGCAAAGGCCGTCCTCAACGACACAAACCTTCTCGGCAAGTGCTCACCCGGAGGCCCAAAAACCGCCCAGGCCATCGCCCAAATCCTGAGTCTCCAGATAAGTGAATCAGGCCCGGTCAGAAGACCAATCGTACACTGCCGAGCACACACCGACGACAAAACATACTACTGCGAGTACCAGGGCATAGAAAGCTGCACCGCTGCGAACGCCCTGCCGAACGCCCAGGCCTGCAAGTTCGGCTGCCTCGGATACGGCGACTGTGTCCTCGCCTGCAAATTCGACGCCCTGCACATCATCGACGGCCTTGCGATCGTTGACTACAGCAAGTGCACCGGCTGCGCAACCTGCGTAAAGGCCTGTCCCCGAAACCTCATCGAAATGGTCCCCTTCGCACACGAAAACATGCTCACCGTTGCCTGCTCGAATAAGGAGATCGGCAAGGTCACTCGACAAATGTGCGCCGTCGGCTGCATCGCCTGCAAGCTTTGCACAAAGCAGTCCGACCTCTTTGCTATCGAAGACAACCTCGCCCGACTCGACTACGTAAACTACACCCCCTCCGAGCAAACCGAAACCGCCATGCAAAAATGCCCCACCGGCGTAATCCTCCACCGCGGCCCATCAGCACCCGTCCCCAGACCTGCAAAAAAACCCGAACCCGCGAAAGCCTGATACCACGCTACTTGTCATACGGGCCTCCGAACAAAGTATGACATGATAACGACTCTGTCATTCCCGCAAAACTTGTCCCCAAGGGAACGGCAACCCAGGCGTTCCCTGCGTATTATACCCTCCACATCTCCCCGGCGCAGCGCCAGCGGTTTACGCAGACTCGCCCGGCCACCGGATTTACTGTTGCTCCAACTCCCTTACCACCACTTCAATCAAATCCATCAGTTGTGGTACCCGCGACTTCACCGTCTCCCATACAATCTCCATATCAACACCGAAGTAAAAATGGATCAGCTTATCACGCATACCCGCAATATCCGACCACGGAATATCACCATATCTATCCCGCACCGATGCAGGCACCTGCTTGCACGCTTCCCCTGCAACCTCCAGCTCCCGCGTCACTGCACTGACCGTCTTTTTATCCCTCACAAACTCATCGTAAGATAGCCCCTCCACGAATTCCTGTGTGTTGGCGAATGCCTCCAGCATGTCTCGAACATAAACGCACACATCCCGCTTCATATGTAGACAACCTCGTCTAATATCCCGCTTCTAAACTCCGTCCTAAGCGCCTTGGCGGATACCAAATCGATATTCGCTCCCGTCTTCTCAGACAGGTATCTCTCAAACGCAACAAAATCCAGCAAATCCACCTTGCCCGAAAATTCCACCAGGATATCAACATCGCTCGACCCTCGATATTCACCTCTCACCAAAGACCCGAAAATCCCAAGCCGCTTCACTCCGAACTGCTTTATCTGGCCTTGATGCGCCCGAATGACAGCGATAATCTCCTCCAGCTTTCTCGCCCGACCATTCCTCTCCTGATTTTTGCCTTCGCCGCGTATCATACAACACTCATTCTACAAACACATACGCACCGGTTCAAGTCAATAAGATTATACGCTGATCAATCCTCTATATACCCCACTGCCCCGCTGCTATTCTCGACCTTCCCTTCTGCCGAAATCAATATCGCCTCTACACCTTCCTTTTTCTCTATAAGCGCCAGTCCCTTTTCCGCCCCTAACACACTCACCGCCGTCGCCAAAGCGTCCGCCTCCATTGCAGTCGGGGCGATGATAGTCACACTGCTCAACTTATCGGCGCCCTGCCCCTTCTTCGTATCAATAATATGGCCGTACCGCTTGCCGCCTACTCGAACAAACCGCCGATAGTCCCCGCTCGTCGCAACCGCCGAATCGCCCAATTTCAAAACCATCAACGGCGCCCCGGCCCTCACCCCTGCGCCGCCAATCTCGGTCATCTCACCCGTCGTATCTTCCCCCGCCTTGCTCGGGTCCTGCAGACCAATCATCCACTCTTCTTTCTCTGTAGGCCGACCGAAGAACCGCATGTCACCGCCCACATCCACCATCCCCCCGCTCGCACCCTGTGCTCGCATCGCCTCCACCGCCCGGTCAATCGCATACCCTTTCGCAATCCCACCCAAGTCAATCCGCATCTCCTCCACCTTGAATCTAACAGTCAAAGCATTCGCATCCAATATCAGCTTCTCGTACCCAACTCTCGCCTCCGCCTCCGCTTTTTCCCCCTCGCTCGGCGCCTCTCCTCGCTCTCCCGCCGCCCGCCATAAATCAACCAAAGGCCCAACCGTAATATCAAATGCACCCTCCGTCTCCCTGCTGAAATCTAAACTTCTCTCAAGAACCTCAAACAGCTCGCTGCTGACCGGCACCGCCTGCTCGTATGCCTGGCGATTCACCCTGCTCAATTCCGAATCATCCTTGTAATCGCTCATCAAATCATCAATCCACTCAAGCTCCCCAAACCCCGCCTCGATACACCTCCTCGCCGTCCTCCCGTTCCCCGCAACCGCCACCACCCGCGCAAATGTCCCCATCACCACCCGATACCCGCCGTCAATCTCGACCCGCTTCGGCTCGATACTCCTGGCGACGAAGTACACTATGCCGGCTATACAGATTGCCGGAACAATCCGCTTTATGCTCCCAAGTCGATTCTCAATTTGCTTCTTATCCATTCGTTTCTTCGCTCAGCGCCCTCTTCTCGTCACGAAACGAACTACGTCGTACAGTGATTATAATGTATAATGACCCCGTGAATAAAAAACAAGTGACAATATTGACCCGGCGAGTGGATAGAGAATTCCTGCCGTTCGTCCGCAGACCCAGCCGATATATCGGCGGCGAAATCAACCAGATCAAAAAAGACCTCGCCGCCTGCGACCTCACCGTCGCCCTCTGCTTCCCCGATACCTATGAAGTCGCAATGTCCCACACAGGCCTCGCCATCATTTACGATTGCCTGAACAAGCTCCCCAATGTCGCCGCAGAACGTGTTTTCTCACCTTTGCTCGATGCCGAACAGGTGTTACGCCAAAAACAGATTCCACTCTTTACCCTCGAATCGAAAGCGGCATTGCGCAATTTTGATGTCATCGGCTTCAGTCTCACTACCGAGCTCTGTTACACCAACGTGCTCAACATTCTCGACCTTGCGGGCCTGCAAATCCGAAGCTCCGACAGAACCGAAGATGACCCCCTGATAATCGCAGGCGGCGGCATGGCCAACTGCTGCGAACCACTCGCCCCGTTCATCGACCTCTTTATCCTCGGCGAAGCCGAATACGCCGTCGTCCAGCTCGCTCAACTTATCGTCGCCGAAAAGAAAAACAGCACCTCAGGGAAAGACATCCTCCTGAAAGCCGCACGACAATTCGACTGGGCCTACGTCCCCCAATTCTACGACTTCAAATACGACGGCGACAAAATCAAATCCTTCACCCCCGCCGTCCCCGGCCTCCGCACCGAATTCAAAAACGCCGTCGTCGATTGTCTCGATACCGTCCCCGTCCCCGCCGCGCCTATTGTCCCCTTCACCCAGGCCGTCCACGAACGCGTCTCCGTCGAAATTATGCGCGGCTGCCCGGGCCGATGCCGATTCTGCCAGGCCTCTTTCTGCAGAAGACCAATAAGATACCGCAGCATCGACAGAATCCTCGATATCGCAAAAACCCAATACCACAACACCGGCTTCGACACCGTAAGTCTTCTCAGCTTATCAACCGCCGACTACCCGGACCTCGAAGACCTCATCGACAAGCTCCACGACTACTTCAAAGACAAGCACGTCGGCATCTCTCTCCCAAGCTTACGCGTTGACCGCCAGTTAAAGCTCCTGCCCAAACTCGTCACCTCCGTCCGAAAGAGTGGCCTGACCATCGCCGTCGAAGCCGCCACCGAAAAACTAAGACAAATCATAAACAAACCCATCAAAGACGAAGACCTCTTCACCGCCGTCGAAGCCGCCTACAAAGCCGGCTACCAAAAACTAAAACTCTACTTCATGGTCGGCCATCCCGGCGAAACACCCGAAGACATAATCCGAATCGTTACCCTTTCCGACAGTCTTGCAAAACTGCGAAAAACCATCGACCGAAAAACAGCCCAGATCAACATCACCGTCTCCTGGCTCGTCCCAAAACCCCATACCCCCTTCGCCTTCCTTGCCCAAAGGCCGAAGGACTACTTCGAAAACGCAAAACAGCTCATCCTCAACGAAAAAAGAAAACTCCGTGCACGATACCTCCACTTCAAATTCCACGACATCAATCAGTCACTTCTCGAATCAGCTATAGGCCGCGGCGACAGACGACTCGCACCCGTCGTCGAAACCGCCTTCAAAAACGGTGCAAAATTCGACCTCTGGTCCGAATCATTCGACTATTCAATATGGCAGGACGCCTTTGAAAAATGCGGTATGAACCTCGAAACCCAGGCACAAAAAAAAATCGAACCCGATGACACCCTCCCCTGGGACCACCTCGCCACCCCGCGAAAACAATACTTGCTAAAACACTTCACCGATGCAATGGCAACAGCCGAAAGTAAAAATAACCCCCCGGTCTTAGAGCTTTGAGTTTTGATATGTAGTCCTGATATTTGCTCTTTGATTTTTGATGTGACTACTCTTTTCTCATTCCCCCCGGCAACTGCAGACCCGCCTGGCCCTCGCTCTCCCTGAACTTAACGAGTATCTTCACCGCCTCTTCCGGCTCATCCACCACCGAAAAAACATCAAGGTCCTTCGCCGATATATTCCCGTGCTCTTTCAGCATCTTCTCCTTCATCCACCCAATCAGCCCCTCCCAGTACCCACTGCACATCAATATCACCGGAAACGATGCCTGCTTCAGTGTCTGTATCAAAACCAGCGACTCGAAAAACTCGTCCATCGTCCCGTACCCGCCCGGGAAAACAACAAACCCGTGTGCGTACTTTAAAAACATCACCTTCCGAATGAAAAAGTACCGAAAACTCAGCGATTCATTCTGATAGTCGTTCGGAACCTGCTCCAGCGGAAGGTCAATATTCAAACCGATACTCTTGCCGCCCGCCGCTGCCGCACCCTTGTTCGCCGCCTCCATTATCCCGCCGCCGCCACCCGTGATTACCGCAAAGCCCGCCTTCACTACATCACGGGCCGTTTCCTGCGCAAGCTTATAATATTTGTCACTTCGCTTCGTCCGAGCTGACCCAAAAAACGAAACCGCAGGCCCCACCGTCGAAAGCTCCTGATAACCCTCGACAAACTCTGCCATTATCCGAAATATACGCCACAAATCCTCAACGGAATGACTCGTCATATCCATCAACAAAATTCTCCTTCAAAAACAATTCGGGCGTGCATCCTACCATAATTCCGGCTTGTGCGCCGAGGGGCAGTATTTCGATATCGCGCAGTTTTCACAGTCCGGCTTGCGCGCCCTGCAAATATTCCGACCGTGCAGGATAAGCACATGACTGAAAACCGTCCAGTTCTTCTCAGGTACTATTTCGGCCAAATCGAACTCAAGCTTTACCGCATCATGCGTATTGCCGCTCAATCCCAGCCGCCGACTAAGCCGAATTACATGCGTATCACACATCAACCCCGGCTTGCCAAACGCATTTGCCAGCACGCAGTTCGCCGTCTTCCGTCCAACCCCCGGCAGCTTCACTAATTCCTCTATCGTATCGGGAACCTTCCCGTCAAACTGCTCGATAATCGCCTGACATGCACCCTTGATATTCACCGCCTTGTTGCGAAAAAAACCCGTGCTTCGTATATCGTTCTCAATCTCACTCAAATCCGCATTCGCCCAGCCCTTCGCGCCTTTGTATTTCGCAAACAAACCAGGCGTCACCATATTCACCCGCGCATCCGTGCACTGCGCACTCAGTATCGTCGCAATAAGCAATTCCAGAGGATTACCGAACCGAAGCGCAACTCTCGCACCAGGATACAGCTTCGTCAGAATCGGATAAATCTTCCTTACCCGCTCCCCCGCCTCACCCTTATCGACTTGGGGCCTCCTGATTTTCTTCTTCGTTGTTCTTTTTGCCATTGCACATCAATGATAATTTACTTCTTTCTTCACGTCTTTCCCAAACGCAGGCTCGCACCGAACCGCATATTTACCCCGCGTGTAGAAATCCACAACCATCGTGTCCCCATCATACCGCCAGTCCACCCGACCGATACTTGTATGAAGTCCCTTCACACTCATCGCCTGTCCCGTCCATTCAGGCGGCACACCGCCCCCGACCACAAGCACCGGCTCGTCACCCGATTCATCCACATAAGCAAGCATATCCAACTGCAGCAGCAGCATCTCCGATGCCGTCCAGTAATGCGGCGTCACGTATCGAGGCCGCACCCATCCCCGATAGTTCGGCCACAGACCAAACGTATTCTCTTCCCCACTGCCCTCCCAATACGTATAAAGCCCCGGCGAACACTGATTGTCCCAGAAGTAATGAAGTGTCCGCCAGATTGGCTCCGTCCTGCCAATAAACAGCCATTGATGCGCCTCAGCCACTATAAAGTAAGTCCAGAGCGGCCGCTCCGAAAGCGTTGCACTTTTTCCGAAGTTGCGTTTCCTCATCGCTTCGATATACGGCTCGAAATCCGGCTTCACTATCCAGCTCGGCCAAATCCCCGACATATAAGTCCTCTCGTTCTCCGCCTCACTCGTCTCAAAACCCTTCAGCCACGCCTCGCGAATCTTCGACGCAACATCCCGATAGCTCTTCGCCTGCTCTCTCTTGCCTAACCAATCCGCTAATTTCGCTGCCTGCATCAGGCCCCGATACGAAACCGCATTGATGTATAGAATCGGAAAATGATGGTCCATCGAACCATAAATCAGACCGTTCCGAGCCGCCTTGCATATAATCTGCGCATCGGCGGCATTAGCCAGTACCGGACCAACCCATTCCCTCGCAATCGGCCCCTTCGCATTGAGCATCGCCAGAATTGTCCCGACCTTCCTCTCAACGTGAGGCCATATCCAACGGTTGTATTCCACATCGTTCAAGAGCGACGCAACCTCCACCAAAACACTAATCTGCGAACCCGGCGCATCTCCCTCTGCCCCGAACCCGCCAAAGAAATCATTCTCGGCAAAATAAACCGATAGGTCCCTCGCCGTCCCCAACTGCCCGCATCGCCCCATCGCCATTACCGAATACGCACCGTCACGCTCCCACGCCAACGGATAATTCGTCGGCTCACCCGGGCACGTCTGCCGACCCATATACGCCATCATCAGATTAGCCACCTGCGCCTGCAGCGACGCCTCGAACCGCTCATCCGGCAAATCGCACGAAACAGTTGACCGTGTCCCCGAATACGCTAACGGGCTCTTAAACTGCGGCTGCGTATCTCGTATCCTCAGCTTCAACTTGCCTGTGTCACCAGCTTCAATTCGCGCATAACACCATCCCGATTCACTTCGGCACCTCTTCCGAATGGACTTGGCACTCAGCCAGCCGCGCTTACCTTCAACCCCTGAGTAAACCCCTTTGGCCTCAGGTTCAACATTGATGACCCATCGGTGGTTCACTAATAGCCGCTCCCCATCCCAGTCCGTCATTTCAATCGGCCCGCCCGCAGGCCCTACGCTCCGTATAACAACATCGACCGTATAGTCGGAACTATTCGCGACTCTTAAATCGAGCTGCCACCGCCCTTCACTGACATAAGACCACCGGCTTTCGTAATAAGCCGTCTTGGTAAGAATCCCCGCAATTGCCTCCCCGTCCCTCCAGTCATATCGCTGCTCTATTTTATCCAGCGGTATCCCGTCACTCGTCGTTACTATCTCGCCGTCTTTGTCAACCACCCAGAACGATACCCCGAAACTCCCCACCGAAGGACTGAAACTACCCCCCGGCTCATGATATGCCTTTTGTGTCCTCGGACTACCCGGCTCGGCCAATACAACATGACCGTCCCCGCGAGGCCACGGGTCGTCGGCCCGCTCCCCCATCGCATCTAAAACTATTTGCCTCTCACTCTTAATCTCCCCATCCGCCGCAAAAACACCTCCCCCCAATATCACACCACACAACAACAATGACAAGACACCTTTTCTCTTCATATCCTGCCTTCCTTCCCCAGGTGGCACGGGCATCCGCCGTGAGGCGTCCTGTGGACTGCCCGTGATTTTACCCTGTTTGTAGCACGGGCATCCTGCCCGTGATTCCTAACCTCTTTTGGTATAATACAACCGCCGCTTTGTCAATAACCAGCATGTCTTTGTAGTAAGAAGCGTTGAAGAACTAAAACCGGATTTCCCAGATAAAGCGGTGCAAAGGAAATATAATTTGTTAGAATAGAGCTTATAGTAGGCTTTAGCTATGACAAAGTAAGTGTGATATGTCGCAGATGAAGCTTTACCTGTCGCAAAGTAAATTAGCAAAACGCTCATAACGATTGAAGAAAATGATATAAGCTGTTTATTTCAAGGATGTTAGACGAAAAAATGAGGTTTTTAGGCAAAGAAGTAGCGTTTTATATGGATAGGAAATCAAAGTTCCGCATCTTATGCGGATCAATCTAAACAATGTTGGGCAAGAATTCACGATATAAGGAGGACAAAACATGTCAATCGAGAAGCTGCTTTCACTTTGTAAGGAAGTTCCCCAACGGCCAACAATCCGAGGTGTCTACTGGGTGATCATGGGACTGTCTGGCCTGCTCTTTGCCTTTGCGGCCTTCGGCTTGATCATAACTGTTGTGCCCTTTATGCGTGCGGACTTGACCGAATCAGCCAACATGCTCAACCGTACTTTTGTCGGGTGTGTATTGGCTGGAGTGATTGCGGGTATAGGTGTGTTGTTAGCGTATGGCGCTCGGGCAATTGGACGTGCTCTCTTCCTTCCCGGTGACTGGCTTTATATTCTCGTCACTGGAATGGGCAAACCAGATAGCGTTCGGAACCCAATCAACACAGCGGCAAGGCAATTATCGCGAATAGATATAAACTCGGCCCCACCCTCAATCGTATTGGCGAAAGGCCTATCTCATGAACTACTGAGCGGGATTGAAGACGCTCGATCCGAGCATCTTGACTCAGCCATAAGATGTTATCGCAACCTCATTGAAATCTACGATCCAAGCGATGACCTGAAATTCGAGATAGCTTCCTGCCTTTTCCAAGCAGGTGCCTATGATGAAGCACTTGCGGCTATCGAGATTCTGATCACGCAAAATCCCACCGATGTTCAATACGCCATGCTTCAAGCCCAAGCGTTGGAAAAGCGCCACTTTAACGAGCGTGCTATCTCCTCATGGCAACATGTCCAAGAACTTGGAGGTGAGCCGAGATTCCAAGAATTGGCCAAGAAGTCAATCCATCGCCTCCAAACAATGCGCGAAGTTGCGACGACATCACTTACGTCAGAGAGTGTCACGGAAGCCTTCACTCAAGGCAAGTTGAAGGACTATATTATAGGGTCACCCACTGCCACCCTCTCTGCTCTGCGCCTCCTGCCCGAACGTAAGTGGCGCGAATATTTGAAGCAGGGCGTCTTTCAGAACATGCCGAAGAAAGAAGTCCAACAGGTTCTGGATGCCATTCCTGGGGGTGTGTCCGACCCTGGTTGGCAAATGGTGCACACCGTTTTTGACCGAGCAGTACACGTTCCTGCGACTGCCTTTGCCATCTGCGGGATCATTGTAATTGTTGGTGTGGTAGCAATCAATGTGCTGTTTTGGTGCGGCTTGGACGACTTTGCCTTTCTTGGCATCATAATCACTTTGGCTTCATTTCTTGGGGCGATGGGAACGGGGATTACCGCTGTTCTGTGGAAAGGGTCATATGACGCCTTGTTCGGGACTAACAGGCCAACTTGCTGGAGACGCCGCTTGAAGATGACGGCACTTGCCTATCCCATCGTTTTGGCATTGAGCATTTTCTTTTCCATCGCATCCTACCGATACTACCACACACTATCTCAGAGGCAATCCAGCACCGGAAGCAACGCAAGCGAGCAACAACCCGACAGGCACTTTGCGCGTGATAGTATCGTCTTCGACTACCCCTCGGCGTTGACGACCCCGGACAAGACGAAATTTGATGTCGAGAAAGTTCGAGAGATGCTGAGGCCTTCGGGTGTGGAAATCCTCACTATCATGATGTCGGCGGACATGAGCACAATGATCCAGGTGGCAAGAACAAAGAGGGACACATCGATCGACGCATTGTATGAAGAGAAGAGCTCGCTCGCCGACGAAATCAACAAAGGTGGAGTTAACGTAATGGGATATCAGTACACGAAATTCACAGTCGATAAGACCCAGTTATCCGGGAATGTTCAGGCTCTGTCTGAATACGGAGAGAAAGCAAACGGTGAAGTGGCGGTAGCACTCGAGTTTCTCAACGAAGGATACGTCTACACATTAATGTTCATCTACAAGAACAGAAGTCATATGCAATCTGGAGCCAAGGACAGAGAAAAGGTCGTGCAGTCTGTTAAGATCAAATCAAAGGACTAATGGAGGAACAAAACATGGCTACGGAGGAAAAAAAGGATAGCAACACGACTTCACCGCATTGTCCCAAATGTGGCTCGACGGACATACGCGGTGCTGGGCTGCGATTCATTCTCACAATGCTTCTCGTAGGTATCGCCATAGCCGTTGGTTTCGGATTGATCGCCAGTTTAGTCGCGTACTTAGGATGGATACGTTGGAGTTCAGTCAAATTTGGAGTTGGCCTTGGAGTTGTTTGGACTCTGTTTCAGGCCATCGTCAACGCTCCTAAAGTCCGTTTCTGCCGCAAGTGTGGCGCACAAGTGAACTGAAATCTGGGGACACCATACTAATTTCTTGAAATCTGGTCTGGCAAAGCGTCCTGATCGATATCGTTGGAGTAGTACTGCTACATATCTTTGCGGTAAGGATGACCTGTTGGTAAGGGTTTGCGGTTCGCATGGGGAAAATTAAAGATGTCCGGGAAATTAAAGGTGTCCGGTACTTTTTCTTTCACGTTGAATTGCTTCGGATTCTCTCCAGAATTTCTCAAGCTCAGAATGAGCGCAGATCCCGCACCAATTTTGTTTTTTAAATTTGGTGCGTGGACAACCTCCGAACTCCCCTTGTCCGCCGTAGCTTTATGCGAAGGCGGATTGCATTTTACACTTTGATTTTTGCGTTTTCAAACTGACCGTCGGTCAGTTTGAGTAAAGTTTCTCCAACTCCGCTTTCAGCTCCTCTCCGAAGTTCATCCCACGCCAGCGAATATCTCCCTCCTTACCCGGCCGAAACAGTATCGTCACCGGCACCCCCGGCTCGCCATAGATACTCCGCATATCCTTTGTTGCCTGATAGTCCGCAACCGTCGTATCCGCCTTGATTGCCACCACTGCCTTCTCCTCTATCAAATCCGCTATATCCTCACGCGAAAATACCCGCACATCTGCCACCGTACACGTCATGCACCAGTCCGCCGTAAACTTAATCAATACACCCCGACCTTCCTCACGAGCGCTCGCAATCACGCCCGCATCGTAACGCTCCCACGCTATCAGCGATTCCTTAACGCCAAGCAAAGCAAATCCCGACCACACCGCCAGCGCCACCGCAATCGCCCGTATCGTCCACTTCTTAACCGCCTTCGTCCCGAACCCTACCCAGCTTCCCCACATCCAGACGCAAAACGAAAGCGCCACCGCATACAGCACCGCTCCCATCCGCTGCTCACCCGGCAGTGCCGCTATCAGCTTGGCCGCTATAACCAACAAAATAAACCCGACCGCCTGCTTGAACAGCTCCATCCACCGTCCCGGCTTCGGCGTCCTCGAAAGCAATCCCGGCACCGATACCAGCACCAGATACGGAACCGCCATCCCCACCCCAATCACCATTATCGTCAATGTCCCCAGCGCCAACGGCTGCGCCTGCGCCCACAAAAATACCGCCGCCAATATCGCAAAGCTGCACGGCGTACTCAGTATCGCCGCCAAAAACCCCATCCCAACAGCTCCGCTGTACCCGCTGCCGCTGCCGCTCTTGCTCGATATCGATGATGGCACCGTTATCGTAAACAATCCGAACATAAACAACGCTAATACAACCAACAGCAGCGCCATCCCCGCCACAAATCGCGGGTCCCTGAACTGATCGCCCCACTGCAGAACCGTCCCGTAGAACACCTGCAAAACTATATTCACCCCCGCAAGCGCTGTGAAGAAAAGCAGTATCCCAACACAAAACGCTAAGCCCAGTGTAAAGCTCTTGCCCTTACCCTCCTTTGCCTGCTCCACCAATCGCATCACAATAATCGGCAGTACAGGCCACACGCACGGCATAATGTTCAAGCTCAGCCCCGCTAATAATGCTAATCCAAGCGCAACCGCCACCGTATAACTCGGAACCTCCATCGCCGCCGCAGTTTCCGTCGTACCGGTCGCCGCCTTCTCAAACTTAATCTCCCGCCACGAGGCTGACTTGCTCAAGTCAACCTTTACCGACAGCTTCTTCTCAAACGGCGCAAGACATACCTTGGTCGTACACGCAATCCCGCTTATCGTCGCCGAAACCTCTGCCGCACCCTTCCCTGCGATGTCACCCTCAAACGGCAAAAAGACGGCAAACTCCCCGGCATACACCTCCACGGTTTTCCCTAACGGATCTGTAATTGTTCCCCACTTAGGAAAAACCGTCTCCGCGAAATCGATACTGTCACTCTCACCTTCTATCTTCAGTTCGAGCCCCGGCGCAGGTGCAGTTTCGCCACTCGCATAGTAGTGAAAATCCTCCGTCCCCTTAAAGACAACCGCAACGCCCGCCTTGTCCCCCATCCGCACCGGCTCGAGATGCGCCTTCGAGAATTCCCCCTCGCTGCGCCCAATCTCAACCGACTCCGCCCCAAAAACAGGCAAAACGAAAAACCCAAAAACAACGAAAAAAAAACCGACCGTCAAACACCTTCTCGAATCCATCGAAGACTCCCTGAAAATCCTATCTGCGTATCAGTGTTAATCAGTGTCTAAAAAAACCTTTCATTCCATGTATCTACGCTATTGCCCCGCCCCGGGTTGCCACAAATACAAAAACTGTGCCCCCTCCCCGCTCAGCCAGTCAGGCAGCTCCACATTAACCAGAAGACCTGCTTCCCCCACGCCGCTCATATCCGAAGCGTAAAAGTTCGGCTTATAACCGAGCGGACGATGATACATAACCACCCGCGCCTGCTCCACGCCCGCCAATTCCTTCGCCCACGCAATACCGTCCGCCGGATAACCCGTCCGGTCAACAAGACCCGCCTCTACCGCCGCCGCTCCCGTGAAAATCCGCCCGTCGGCAAGCTCACGAACCTCCTCGACGCCTAATTCCGCCCGGCCCTGCTCCACTACCGCCACAAACTGCTCGTGAAATTCCGTTATGATACCCTGCAGTATCTCCCGCTCCTCCTCGCTCATATCACGCAGCGGCGACGCAATATCCTTCAGCTCACCGCTCTTAATCGCCTCCGCCCTGATACCAAGTTTGCCCATCGTCCCGGCAAAGCTCACTGTCTGCATTATTGTCCCGATGCTACCCGTCACCGTGCTCGGCTGAGCCATTATCCCGTCGCACCCGCACGCAAGATAATATGCCCCGCTCGCGCCCACGTCTAACATACACGCAACCACCGGCTTACCCGTCTCCTTCCTGAATTCCCACAAAGCATGATACATCGCCTCACTCGCCGCTACCGTACCCCCCGGCGAATTAAGCCTGAGCACAACTGCCTTGACATCCTTGTCCTTCCTCGCCTTGTCCAGCTTCTCCACAAAAACACTAACCGGATTATCGCCGCTGTTCAAAAATCCCCTGCTCCTCCTGTTCATCAAAATCCCGTCAACATCTATCACGGCTATCTTGTCCCGAACAAAAAAACCATCATCCCGCTCTATCTCCGTCTCCCTCAATGCCCTTTCTGCCGGGATCGGCTGAACCACAAACGCCGTAGGCCCGCACCCGCAAACCACCGCACAGAAAAAAAACAGAACCAAAAACAGTGCTGGACTTGCCCTCTCCCGCATCTTTCCCTCGCTTTCACAATATGAATCTGACGATTAACAAACTACTTCTGTTCTTTCTGCCTGTGCTCCGGCTCATCTTCCGCCTTATCGCTTTCGTCCTGCTCACTCTTCGCCTGCTTATTTTTCGCCTGCTTACCCTTCGCCTGCTTATCTTTCGCCTGCTCGGCGGCTAATAAATCCGTCACCGTCGGCTTGTCCAGCATACCCCCATCCAGAATCGCCTTCACGTCGTCCGCATCCAATGTCTCGTATTTCAGAAGGGCCTTTGCTATCCCCTCGAGCTTGTCCTTATTCGCCTCTATCAGCACCTTCGCCTTGCCGTACGCCTCGTCCGTAATCCTCTTCACCTCGCTGTCTATCGTCTCCGCCGTCTTCTCCGAATACTCTTTCTCACCCGGTATCATATAAAATGCGTCCTTGACATTATCCGGTTCGTAACTGATTAGCCCTAATTGCTCGCTCATCCCCCACGTCAGAACCATTTGCTTCGCTATGTTCGTCGCCTGCTGTATGTCCGACTGTGCCCCGCTCGATATATCGTCGCAGAACATCTCCTCCGCTATACGCCCAGCAAAGCACACCTGCATCAACGCCATACAATATCGCTTCGTAAACATTGTCCGGTCCTTCTCCGGCAGCGCAAACGTCGCCCCTCCCATCGGCCCCCTCGGTATGATACTCACCTTGTGAAGCGGGTCCGCTTCCTTCAAAAGCGACTGAACTAACGTATGACCCGCCTCGTGATAAGCCGTTATCTCCTGCTCCTTCTTATCGATTACCCTGCTCTTCTTCGCCCGTCCCCACCGCACCTTGTCCCTCGCCTCCTCAAGGTCCGCTAATTCAACGTAATCCTTGTTCGCCATCGTCGCCGCCAGCGCCGCCTCATTGATAATCGCCGCCAAATCCGCCCCGCTGAACATCGGCGTACCACGCGCAAGCCGCTCCAGGTTTGCATCAGGCCCGAGCTTCACTTTCTTCGCGTGAACCTTCAATATCTCCGCCCTGCCCCGCAAATCAGGCAGCGGAACTATCACCTGCCTGTCGAACCGCCCGGGCCGAGTCAACGCATGGTCCAGAATATCAGAACGGTTCGTCGCCGCTATCACTATCACCTGGTCGTTCGTCTCAAAACCGTCCATCTCAACTAAAATCGCATTCAGCGTCTGCTCACGCTCATCGTGTCCCCCGCCGGCAAAGCTCGCGCTCCGACGCCGACCAACCGCGTCAACCTCATCGAGAAAAATAATACACGGCGAATTGTCCTTCGCCTGCTTGAACAAATCACGCACACGAGACGCTCCAACACCCACGAACATCTCAACGAAGTCACTGCCCGATATGCTGAAAAATGGAACGTCCGCCTGACCCGCTATCGCCTTCGCCAAAAGAGTCTTCCCGCACCCCGGAGGCCCTATCAAAAGAACACCTCGCGGTATCCGACCCCCTAAACGCTGAAACTTCTTCGGGTTCTTCAAAAACTCGATTATCTCTGCTACCTCTTCCTTCGCCTCCTCAACACCGGCCACGTCCTCGAATGTCACCTTCTCCCGGTCCTTGCTGTGAAGCTTGTGCTTGCTCCGACCGAAACTCATCAGCATCCCCCCAGCCCCGCTTCGCATATTCCGAATGAATATTATATAGATAAAAACCCCAATCAAAAGCAGCGGCAAAAACAAGCTTATCAGGTTCCACAGCCATATGCGCTGTCTCGTGAATTTCCACTTCACACCGCTCTGCTCTAAACGCTCAATAAGCCGCTCGCGAACCACCTCCGGTTTGTAATCCACCACAAACGACTTCACCGCACCCTCCCCGCGGTTCGCCAGACCCTCCTCGTTAAACTGCCCTCGAATATCCGTCTCACCGACCAGCACCTCCTCAATCTTGCCCTCATTCAAATACGCCACAAACTCGTCATACCTGATAGTATCCGTCCGCTGCCACTGCTGAATCAGCAGCATCAACGCAAAAACCCCGAACCCGACCAGCACTAACTTGAAAAAACCACCACCGTAAACCGGCGGCGGCCTCTTCCCGCCTCTGCCCGCAGGACCCGGACGCCTGCCAACATTCCTTTTTTCCCGACCGTTACTCATAGCACCTCTTACTTACCAACCTCAGTTTACCCGCCTTTGGCGGGCCCGCGGACTCCCGCCCTTACAACCCATCGTAGCGCAGTTTATCCGCCACTCTGTTTGGCGGGCGAAGCTCTGCCGGCCGTTTGACGGACACTCTGCACCCTGCAACACTTACGCTCTTACTTACTCAAACTGACCGCTTTGCAGACAAAAATTAACCTAACTTTTTATTCGCTAATATGTCCTGCGTTACAAAAAATATAATAAAACCAGCCGTCCGCCACAGGCGGATTCAACAATTTTGCATTTTGCATTTTGATTTTTACACTCTCAAACTGACCATCGGTCAGTTTGAGTTACTTACCACCCAACCTCCATCAACTCTACGATTTTCTCCGCCAAATTGTTTGCCGCAAGTGCCGACCCGTACGCAAATCCCTGATTCTGCCACTCCGAATAGCTCGCAGATGCACTCACCTGCCCGTCGTTTATCAACAGCTCACCCGTCTCCTGATTCTTCCAGCTCACCACCGCACGAAGCAAAACCTCCCTTTCCAGTGCCCGACCCGTCTGACGCTCCGTGCTCAAAACAGATTCACCCGCACGAACTATCTGCCCGCTTATCACCGTATCCGCCCTGCTCCGGTCCGATACAATCTTGTAAGGCGTCTGCGCCTCAATCCGCTTCGCCAGCGCGTCCGTCAGCTCATACTCTATCCCACGCCGAAAACTCTGATTATCGAACATCTCGATATAGACGCTCCGAATCCCCGCCGGATACAGCGACTCATTCATGTACCCGCCGATGCCGCCGCACCCGCACACCGCTAAGCAAATCGCCGCTGCAGCGAAAACTACAACACTAATCTTTTTAACTTCTTCAGCCACGTATCTTCCTTCTTCTTTGGCTCCGGCTTAGCCATCTCTTCTCGCGCCGCAGCCGCCGCCTCGCTGACGGGCCATTTATCTATTACCATCTGATAATACATATTCGCCGCCTCCCTGCCGCCCGTCCTCGCATAATACCTCGCCGTATCAAGCTCCTTCACCGCAAGCTTGGCATCTATCTCTTCGATTATCCTGTCAACCCCGATTTCCCCCGCCTCATCGGAATAACGCAGCCGGAAATTTTCGTAATAGCTCTTCGCACTAACTATGCCCGACGTATCGTACTCAGACCCCTTGTACGCCGCATACTTCGCCCTCGCCATTCCCAGCAGCGACTCCCTGCCCAAATCACCCAAAGGCCACAGTGTCGAAATTTCAGACCACTTCAAATACGCATCCTCCCATTTGCCCCGCCTCTCATAATGCCTCACCACCGCCACCGCCGCCCTCTGCGATATCTCCCCCGTCCCCGCCCGGTCGCTTATCTTCTCCATTATCCTCACACCCTCCGCATACCCGCGGACCTTGAATATCTTCAGCACCCGCTTCTTGCGCCCGCCCAAATAATCCGTCCCTATCTCGAACAACCTCTCCATCGCCGCATCTCTCAGCCCGCTCTCCGGCTCATCATCCAACAGCTTATCATACCGCCTCGCCGCCTTCGTCAGCTTACCCTTGCAGAGCAGCAGCTCCGCCTCAATATACGCATCAAAATCCTCCCCCGCTGCCCCAGGCCGCTCTTCCTTCAACTGCTCCGCCGCCTCTTTAGCCGCCTTCGCATTCCCCTCATTCACAAATCGCTTCACCTCCGCCACACGCAATAGATACTGCTCCTCCTCGCTCTGCCCAACCTGCTCTAACTCGCCCCCTTCACCTAACCGATACACCTCCGCCCCGATGGCTGCCGAGGCAGCCAACACCAAACCCACCAACACTATCGCCACATACCGCATTTTGCCTTTTCTCTTTCCCATTCCTATCTTCGCCGAATCCCCGAGTGCCTGCTTCCTTGATCCCGCAACAGGGGACCCAACTTACAACCTGCAACCCATATTTAACCCCCACCCCTGTGATGGGGAATCCCCCGCATTATACCCCCTCTTCGATACTATGCAAACCAAGAAACAAGGCAAAAAAACCGCAAGCTCTGCTTGCTTCCACATCCCGCCGAATCCGGACGCAGGCGACCTATATAGCCTCGGCCTTTGGCCGAGGGCACATCCGAAGATGCTGACACCTTCACAACGACTTTGTCATTCCCCTCTTCGCCTGCCCCGCAGGCGACCTATATAGCCTCGGCCTTTGGCCGAGGGCACATCCGAAGACGCTGACACCTTCACAACGACTTTGTCATTCCCCTCCTCGCCTGCCCCGCAGGCGACTATTTCCCCACGTTTACCCCGTGAGATGGCCGCCTTTGCCTATCTCACCGGGGCCGCCCCACAATAATCAATAATCATTTACCAGTTGAAAGGCCGGACAACTCTAATTCCCACCCGGAGACTGCTCTGGTCCCACATGCTTTAATTTCGACTTGAACTTACCAAAAGAGGACTCTATGGTTTGCCATGCGGTCCCGTCACTAAGAAAATACATTGTTCTTGTATGAGGATCATAATCTGCACCTGAAACATTAAATTTTATCCACCTCTCAATCACACTGAAATTTTCAATAGAGTATTTTACAGCTTTCTGCTGGCCAAGATTTACAATTATCAAATGATTGTTTGGGCCAAAATATTGATGGGTCAAATCATCTTCAGATGACCAATGTCCTAATATACGTTCTCTGGGATCAAATTTAGTAAGTTCTTCGATTTTACCACTTCGAACTAATTCCTCAATAGCTTGATTAGCTTTCGGCCGTAGAACAAATTCAGTAAATCCACCGACAACGATGTCAAAGAGACCAGCTACAAGGAACAGCCAAGCCAAGATAGGAAACCAGAATTTTCTGATGTTTCTGCGAATTGCGGCAACAATTAGGCCGATGATGCTAAGAATCACAAAATATGAAACCGGCTGAATCAGAATGAAAGCAAGGAGGCCACCGAGCGTGTATGCGCTGGGATTATGCATTTTGAAACATTGGGCGGTGATTGTCGCAATGATGCCTATGATAAGAAGCACAATGTGTTTCTTGGTCTTCATCTTGCAGACTTTTGGCGATATCTGCTCAGTCATTTCTGCTCCTTTCCGCATAACAAGCCGCTTTTTTCACAGCACAACCATTTCAGTGTTACTCGGCTCGCCTTCGCCCGCTTTATTTATCGCTGAACAGCGGTCAGGTGCAGCGCCTTGTTAGCCCTTATTTCATGCAGGCTTCAATAAATTTTACACCAAGAGGTGTTAATGTTACAGCGTCAATACCCTTAAAAATTGTCAACGGTTCTGAACCCATTTTAACCCCACCTTTCAATACAGCAGGGCCTAATAACTGCATTCTCATCAAATTATTTGCAGATACAGCATATTGATCTGGAGACATTTTTAGTCCATCGATTAGTTGCTCTTTCTTTAAGCTATAATTGTGAATTTCAGAAAGGGGTGTGAGCCGATTTTCTTTTTCCAATATTTTGTAGAACTCGCTTAGAATTAGGGCTTCAATGCCTGTAATATTCTTAATCATTTCAGTGAAGCCATACCTGATTTCATCATTAAAGTTTGGGTTCATTGCATTTGCCAATAAATGATTCCAAAGATATTGAAGATTTGGGTCATCTTCTAACGATGACTCTTCAAGAATCGGCAATGCAATTTTAGGCTGAACCGCTCTTGTATCTTCAACTTTCTTTTCGTCTAAAATCTTATTGACCTCATCTGCCATTTGAACCATGCGCCTCCATCTAATGAAGCGCAATTTGTCGGTAATAATTCCCGAAATTTCGTTAACGGGCTCTTTGAAGACTTTAGCAAAAAACCTGCCTGCTTTATCGGCAATTTCTAAACCTTTCTCTCCTAGCTTTGCAGATTCCTGTATCGCTTTTGCTATTTCTTCAGTTTCACTCATTGGACTCCTTTCGTAGGTATAACAATGATTATACAGTCTGTATAAGAAGTTCCCGTTGCTTCTTCAATATTTATCCGCCTTTTACCCGCCGCTTGTTTGGCGGGACGGCGGACTCGTCCAATTGCACATGCTACCCAACCAAACAAATATTCCTTTTCCATCAAACATTACATTATCCTGCCTCTTTGATACGGTCTCTGATGTTGCTTTTTTGCCTCTGCGCCTCTTCTTCGCTTATATAATCAATTTCTCTCATCTGATCTATGATGCGGTCATATACTTTAAGAAGTTCCTCACCAGTTGGAGTAAGCACTCCTCTATAAACGAAAAAATCGTGATACCCGCTTTCCAAGTCGTCTCCTACAACACTCTCCAGCATTGAATACACTTTCTGACGTGGAGTTCTACCTTGTTTTTTAAGGGCAATAGCAAACTTCTCCTGCCGTGCTAAAATAGTTGACTCGACGACTTTTCTTGCCAATTGGAAGGCAGGACTGTCGCATATATAGTCTAATTCATCAAGAACTCCCAATGCAGTATTGACTTCCTTTGAAGCAAATATCTTTTTAAGGAATTTCATTTACTTTCTTTCGCTTAAATATCTTAGAAATCATCAAACAACAACATACAGGCAGTATAAAGCTAATGGTGACCAATATAGCGCCAACCGCAAGCAATAAATACACAGGGCTTAACAGAATTTACACTAACCAGAGGATTAGGTACTTGTTGCTTGTTTCCTTCTTAACTTCCTTGAGCTATCAATAATTTCTTGTGTTATGTTTTTTCTGTAAGCATATATTAAAGCCAACGTGAGACCTGCTATGTTTAGGATTGACTTTACAAAAATGTCCTTAAAACCAATACCGACATCGCTTGCAATTACGGAGTAGTAAGAAATTGCAATAAAACCGACACATAGCACTGAAGCAATCACAGAGGCAATAAGCTTTTTATGGGGAGTAATATAAGCTACCGCTAAAATCATCGCCAAAGGATTAAAGAACGCGTACATTAAATATTCAAACTCAGCAGGATTATCAAAATACACAAATCCAAATAAATGTGGTTCATCCGGCGGTAGAAAGTAAAATTTTAGTTGCACAAGCCAGTGGATTGGAAAATCAATTAGAATTGGAAAAAGTATCGCACCGGGCACGACTGCCAACCATCTTAAAACTGTTATGGTTATTGATTGTTCTTTTGAATTCATTAACTTGATCCCATCAAATCGTGTTTTCCTTTTCTCAAAACAAATCCACCGAGGCCGAAAGTCAAGTTGAGCGGCCGCATTTCACGTCAAACTGTCAAACTAGGGACAGTCAATTTTCCTTCTCTATCTTGACTTTTTCGCTCGTCTAAGAGAGCCTTCATTGAGTATATCGACCCTTGTCGCGGCGTAGCCCCTGGCGAAGCCGGATCCCCCCGCCAAACAAGCAATACGCTATACGCAATACGAACCAAATCCGTGCCCAAATAATATCTAAATAGCCCGAGATTGCAACCCTTTTTTACTCGTTAGTATTTAGCGGTTTCAAGCCCCCTCGGCCCATCCCTCTTAGCGAACTCTTGGCTCAGACTTCACTTAGCAAAAAATCTGGGTTAATCTGTGTTAATCTGCGTCCAAGAAAAAACCTCTCTGTGGTCTCTGTGATCTCTGTGGCTATAATCTATCCTTAATCCGTGATAATCCGTGTCAATCCGTGGTTTGAACCTTTTTTTGTTACTTCGCGTCTTAGTGGTGAAAATCCGCGATTAAAAACTCTTCACCTCACTCTTCACCTGCCCGATATTTCTCCCTCCCCCTGGCGCTAGGTCTCATTGCCATCTACTGAAATTTACCCGCCGTTCGTTTGGCGCAAATGCGCAAGCCGGAGCTTGCCCGCCGTCCATTCGGCGGGCAAAGCGGAGGTCCTGAGCGAAGGCCCCAAGGGCCGAAGTCGAAGGAACTGGCCCCCGAAAAGGCGAAATTCAAACGATCGTTTAGCGCAAACGCGCATGTACCTGCACGCTAAAATCCAAATTCCAAAACTTTTTTTACTCTTGTTTGCATAAGCACTTACGCAAATCGGCTGCGCCGAAAAGGGCGAATTTTCGCACCAAACGCGCAACTCGAACCTAATTATGGGGGGGCGCTTTAGCCCCCGATGAAGCGCAGATACAGAAACTAAATAGTGAATGAAAAAACTCGGAAGCCTAAAAATGACCACTCGATTCCATCTTGACCCGCCTAAATTAACCTCGGCCCTACGAGGCCGGGGTCATAAAAACACCGCGTGCATAGCACGCCTCAACCAACGAAATACGAACGACGAGATACGAGCGACGAGAGACGACTTTATACTATTAGTTTTTCTAATAGTAAGGCCCCCAAATCTTCCGAAGAATTCTCTCAAAACCCCCTTTTTCTTGCGTTTTTTTGCCTTTTCACTGCCATTTTTCACAGATTTTTTCAATTTTTTTCACACTTTCGCACGTTTCGCCGCACGCGAAAACCCGTCCCGTTGGCCCCTCTCGACCCCGAATTCGCCCTTTCCGCCCATTCCTCCACCCCCCCCTCTAACCCCTTTTCCAAAACACTATAAGCTATACTTATACTACCCCCCCAACCTTTACCCGCCTTCGGTGGGGATCTGGCCCCCGAACCCTAATTACCTTCCTCAGCTTGTAACCCCTTGCCGTCTCGGCAGATTGTCCTTGACATGCTGGCCAGGTGACCTAACATTTGACGCCAACAAGACAAATGACTGAATACGGACTGTTGTGCCACTAAGATACGCTGCGAAGCCGGCATGATCCCGCCTCCTGCGGCAATCGTGAGTTGAGCATCGCCGCTGCGGCTCCCAGTCGCCCGCATAAATCACTTGTTTAGGAGAAAACGCAATGGCTGACAAAGAAGCCGACCTCGCCGGGCCCGGAATCGGTGACTACGCCGAACTCGAAAAAATCCTCCCCGCAGACTACACCTCACTGCTCTCAGCCAGGGATACTCAG
The DNA here is from genome assembly GCA_030602885.1 of Phycisphaerales bacterium. Classification (GTDB taxonomy): domain Bacteria; phylum Planctomycetota; class Phycisphaerae; order Sedimentisphaerales; family Anaerobacaceae; genus JAUVYV01. The sequence continues at coordinate 74,333 of JAUVYV010000002.1, read as the reverse complement.
CTCGCCACCTACGCCGCAAAGGACTACATCGAGCAGAACCTCTGCAAAGAGTTGAATCTGATTCGTGTCACCGTCCCGCTCATCGTCGATGTCGAAAGCGGCGTCAACGACCTGCTCGACCGTGACGGCTCACGCACGCCGATTCAGTTTCACATCTCGAACGACAACGACAAGAACCCCATCGACGCCCAGGTCGTCCAGGCCGCCACAAAGTGGAAACGAATGGCACTGAAGCAGTTCGGCATGGGAATCGGCCAGGGCCTGCTGACCGACATGCGGGCCATCCGAAAAGACTACTTCCTCGACCACGACCACTCCGCCTACGTTGACCAGTGGGACTGGGAATTGGCCATAACAGAAGAGCAGCGAAACCTCAAACTCCTGAAAGAAATCGTCGGCAAGCTCTGGAAGGTCCTCAAAGGCGCTGAAAACCATGTCCAGGCAATGTTCCCGCAGCTCAAAACCGACAAGTACCCCGACATGCCCGACGAGCTTACATTCCTGCACGCCGAGGAAATCCTCGATCGCTATCCCGACCTGCCGCGAAAGCAGCGCGAAACAGAAATCGCGAAGGAATACCGCGCTTTGTTCATCATCGGCATCGGCTGGACGCTAAAGGACGGCTACCCCCACGAGCTGCGTGCCGCAGACTACGACGACTGGGTCACCGACACATCCGCCGAAACCGGTCGAGACACCCACGGCCTGAACGGCGACATCCTCGTCTGGAACCACGTCACCAAACGTCGCCACGAGCTCACTTCTATGGGCATCCGCGTCAATGCCGACACGCTCAAGGTCCAGCTCGAAATGACCGGCCAGCTCGATTTCCTCAACTTCCCCTATCACAAGGCCATTATCAACAACGATATCCCACTGAGCATCGGCGGTGGAATAGGCCAGTCACGAACCTTCATGCTCCTTTTGAAAAAAGCACACATCGGCGAGGTCTCCGCCACCGTCTGGCCGAAGATACTAAAGGACATGTGCAAAAAGAAAAATATCCACGTAATAGAATGACGCGACATGTCATTCCGCACTTGATTATGTCATTCCCGCGAAAGCGGGAATCCAGATATTTAGCCGGGGTCTTCGGCCCCGGTTGCAAACGCAAGGATCACTTACCCTAATCGCTTGCAAAGCAAGCGACCTGTTTAGATAGGCGGATTCAACTCCCAAGTGCAACTGAGTCAAATCCTGTTTTGTTATCCTGTTAATTTCTTCCGTTCATAAAATACTTCATTGGGTGTCAAAAAGCCAAGCGATTTTCTTGGTCGATTATCCAGCCGTCCAGAATCGCCCCGATCCCTCGCCTCCGCTCGGGACCTCCGCTTCGCTTCGGAATTACCACATTCTACGGCCTGGCAATGACATACTGTGGGGGGATTTGACAAATTGGGGTGGTTCGGGTATAATACTGTCGAGGCGGGAAACGTCCTGGCGGTCGGATTCGGGAGGTTTCTTTTGTAACTGTGCTATTTCTGCCGGGCGTGGAGGAGACAGGTTAGGGTTGGCTGGGGCAGAGAGCCGGAATTGATGGAGGTGCGGTAATGCAATTCTCAAACGGTGAGCACATCGAGAAGGTATGTCCCAAAACGGGTAAGATTGCCGAGCGGCCCAGATGGTACGGCTGGTTGAGGTGGCTGTTTCCGATTACGGGGCTGGCGGCGCTGGTGTGGTTTCTGATTCGGGTGATACCGAAGCCTTCTCGTGCGACGTATCCGTGTCAGCGGGTGGCGTTTCCGTTGGCGAGTGGATTTATCGTTTGGCTGATGGGCTTGTTGGGGTCGGTGGCAGCTTATCGTAGGGCGAGGGTGTATTTATCGCGTGCGCGGTATGTCTTAGCTGTTGTTTGTATTCTGGTTAGTGTTGGCTTTATCTATTTTTCATTGAGCGTATCGAGCCAGCGTGCGAGCTTAGCGGAGGAAGAGCGTGCGGCGCAGGCGAGCTTAGAGCCGATGGGGACGGCGAGGGGTATTCATACGGGTCGGGTTGTGTGGGTGCATGATCCGAATGCGACGGACTGGGAGTATGTGAGCCAGGAGCAGAGCGAGCACTGGTATGAGAGTGAGCATACGGACCAGACGGTGGTGAGCCAGATGATGTCGCGGGCGATTCGGTCGCTGGCGGATGAGGGGGTGGATGCGGATGCGTGGGATGCGATTTTCAGATATTTCAATCAGCAGCACGGCAAGGGTGATGTGGGGTACACGGCAGGTGAGAAGATAGCGATTAAGATTAACTTTACACTGACGCACAGCTCTAATCCGACAACGATGGATAAGAATCCGCCCTGGGGGGAGGTGTATTTGAACTGGATTGATAACTCGCCGCAGCTTTCTATTGCGCTGCTGAAGCAGTTGACGGATGTAATAGGCGTTGACCCGTGCGATATTACGATAGGCGACCCGGGCAGGATAATGCCGAACTACTGGTACGATATGGTGGAGGCGAACTGTCCGAACGTGGCGTATTTAGCGAGGGTCGGGGGTAAGGGGCGGACGCAGTCACAGTGGTCGAGTGTGGTGATGAACTGGAGCGATCCGTGTGTTGCGCATTTTTCGGGTGTGACGGAGACGGACCATATACCGGTTTCGTTTGCCCAGGCGGACTATGTGATAAACTTTGCGATTTTGAAGACGCACAGCCAGTCGGGGGTGACACTTTGCGGGAAGAACCATTACGGCTCACTGATACGAAATCCGCAGGCGTGGGAGCTGCCGAACACGAGTGAGTGGTACAATATGCATTTGTCGAGGATTTTGGATGGTGAGTCGCCGGGAATGGGCAAGTACCGGGCGATAGTTGATTTGGGAGGGCATCCGGAATTAGGGGGCAAGACGGTTTTGTATATGATTGACGGTCTTTTTGCGGGTGAGTGGTGGAATGCCGTGCCTGTGAAGTGGGAGATGGAGCCGTTCGGGGGAGACTGGCCTTCGAGTATTTTCGTTTCGCAGGATGCCGTTGCGATTGATTCTGTTGGGTTTGATTTTCTTTTGGCGGAGTGGCCTAAGAACGGTGACGGGACGGTCGATAATCCGACGGGGCCTAATACGATGGGGTCGGACGATTATCTTCACGAAGCGGCGCTGGCGGACAATCCACCATCGGGCACGTTGTATGATCCGAACGACGACGGAGCCGGGTTGGCGAGTCTCGGGGTGCATGAGCATTGGAACGATGCGAATTTGAAGCAGTATTCGCGGAATCTGGACCCTGTAAATGGGACGGGGATTGAGTTAGTGGCGGTATCGGAGGTGCTGATTGAGCCGGGAGCGAGTTTAGTGGAGGAGTATTCTGATACGGTGTTCTTTGAGGGGCCGAGCTGGGACCGTGCGAGCGAGAAGCTGTATTTCTCGGCGCGGGGGACACCGATGCAGGTTTTACGGCTCGACGGGCCGGGGACTGCGACGGTATGGATGGATGATACGAATAATGTGAACGGGATGTTTATCTCATTGGACGGTCGGCTTTTGTGTGCGGAGGAGGACCCGAAGGGGATAGTGAGTTATAAGATAGGCGCCAGCGGAGCGGAAGAGCCGAAGACGCTGGCGGACGCGAGCGACGGGATATTGAAGCAGCCCAACGATTTATGCCAGACACGTCGTGGGGACATTTACTTTACGGGGCCATCGTGGCCTGCGGCGGACTGTGTGGTGTATCGGCTTGCATCGGACGGGACGGTGACGGAGGTTATTACAGATATGACTCAGCCGAACGGGATAATAGCATCGGACGACGGGAGCAAGCTTTATGTTGGTGACAGCACTGATAAGCTGTGGAAGGTTTATCCGATTAATCCGGACGGGAGCGTCGGGGCAGGGGCGGTGTTTTTTAATCCGAGTACGCCTAATATGAACGACCCGGACGGGATGACGATTGACGAGCGTGGGAACCTGTATTTTTGCGGTCGGGGCGGTGTATGGATAGTGTCGCCGCAGGGCGAGCTTTTGCGGTTTATTTCGGTGCCGCAGTTTGCCTCGAATGTGACATTTGGTGGAGCTGAGGGCAAGACGCTGTATATAACATGTCAGGATAAGGTTTACAGCTTAGCGATGGCGGTTCGCGGTGGTGGGTATGTGTGGAATTTTCTGCCGCCCTCGGAGAAGGCGAAGGCCCCGTACCCTTCGAACGGCGTGATGGGGGTGAATCCTAATGTAGTTCTTAGCTGGACGGCGGGCGATTTTGCCGGTGACGTGAACGGGCACGATGTTTATTTCGGCACGAGAAGGGATTATATAGAGGATGCTCACAGCGGCTGGCCCCTGCATTCGAATGTGCCGGTGAGCCCGTATTACGGGAGGCAGGATTCGAGCAGTTTTGTTCCTTTTGACGGGATAGAGCTGGGGACGATTTATTACTGGCGTATAGATGAGGTAAACGAGAGCGACCCTTGTATCTGGAGAGGTGATATATGGAGCTTTACGACGGCGAGTCCAGAAGCGAGCGGGCCGAGCCCGGCTTCGGGGGTGAGCGTAGCGTTTGAGTCGGGGGCGTCGGCGGCAATAGAGCTGAGCTGGGTTGCAGGACTTACTGCGGCAGATGTGGACGGGCATGATGTTTACTTCGGGACGGATGAGTCGGCTGTAACGGATGCGAACCGGAGTAACAGCTTGGGTGTTTATATGGATACTGTGACGGACCCGGTCTATGAGGTGAATGAATTGCATCTTGATACGACTTACTACTGGCGTATAGATGAGGTAAACGATCCGTGTATATGGCCCGGAGTGGTATGGAATTTCACTGTTGAGAACTATCGTGTGGTGGAGGATTTTGATTCGTACTCGGGTGACAGTGCTCTTTTAGGGCAATGGACGGACGGGACGAGCAACGGGACAGGTTCGCGGATATCGATGTCGGGCAGCTCGATGAATTATGTATATGACAACAACGGGACAGGTTCGGGCGATGATTACTATTCGGAGATCAGCCGGGAGTGGGTTGGTGGAATAGATTTTACTTTGGGCGATACGACATTGGATGTTAAGGCGCTGACGCTATCGTTCAAGGGTGATGAGGACAATGCGACTGATGCGGTGTACGACCGGATGTATGTGGGACTGGAGGACGCGGACGGGAATATTGCGATAGTGGAGCATCCGGATGCGAATGCGGCGTGGGCAACAAGCTGGGCGCAGTGGAATATAGATTTGCGAGATTTTGATGAGCCCTGCGTAGTTGACCTTGAGCATGTGGTGAAGCTGTATATCGGGTTTGGTTTGCGAGGTAATCCTGAAGGCGGAGCGGTCGGCGGAGAGGGGACGGTTTTGTATGACGATATTCGGTTGTATATACCGCGGTGTGTGGGTCTGGAAGGTTATCGGCAGTTGGGTGATATTGCAGGGGGTATCGAATCGAATGTTGGTGACTGTATTGTGGATTTGCAGGACGTTGAGGAATTTGCAGACGGGTGGCTTAAGAGTGATTTCGTATTGCCTTTATCAAACCCGGGTACGAGCGGACTGGTGGCACAATGGGATTTCGACGATCAGACGTATGACAACAACGACAGTTCGATAGCGGGCAGTTTAGGGGACGGTACGCCGCAAGGCAATGCTGATATAGTGTATGACTCCAAGCGGGGCAGTTATGTTTTGAGCCTGCCACAGGTTGATTCGAATGACTATGTTGACTGTGGTGGCGGATATCCGGAGACGTGGGCTGATCTGCCGAATTCGTTTACTTTGAGTTCGTGGGTTAAGATGATGGAATATGAGCCCTGGGGGTGCTTTGTGACGAAGGGCGAATATGCGTGGAAGCTCCAGTTGCTTCACGTATCATCGGCGGTTCACTTTGCGACGCACCTATATGGGTACATAACCTACAACGCGCTTGAGGCGGGCAGGTGGTATCATGTTGCGGCGTTTTACGATGCTGATTGGGATTACGTGGAGATTTACCTAAACGGGCGTCTGGAAGCTGCTGTGTGGGGCTGGCCTGAGGAGTATTACTGGGACGAGGCGAACGTTCTGATAGGTGCACGGCATACGCCTTACTGGGTACCGGAGTATGAGCACTATTTCACGGGTCATCTGGACGATATTCGGATTTACAATCGGCCGTTGAATGAAACGGAGATTAAGTACTTAGCTACCGATGGTGCACCGACGTGGTATTATCCGATTGTCTCGCCTGCGGAGATTTATGAAGAGGAACCGCGTGGACAGAGGATCGTGGACTTTAAGGATTTTGCGTTGCTGGCGGAGGGTTGGCTGGATTACGAGCTTTGGCCTGCGCCGTAGGAGCGGGGGCAGATCAGCCCAATTCAAACCCAAACAAACCCAATTCAAGCGACCCGCCCCGAGGCCGTCGAGGCAGCGCCGCTCCCTTTCATCTTGCGTAACTGTGAAGCCCCTCGAACAACCGCGACAGATTCACCCACAACAGCGTCACCAATATCACCGCCATCCCCACGACAACCCACACACTATTCACACGCGGATAACGCCTGCCCTGCATATACCGCCAGTGAAGATAACCCACATACACTAACCAGCTCGCCAGCGACCACAGCTCCTTCGGGTCCCAGCCCCACCAGTCGCCCCACGCCTGCTGTCCCCAAACACTGCCCAGAACAAGCCCAAGCGTCAGCAGAGGAAACCCCGCACACACCATCCGGTATGTCCCCTCCTCGGTCTCGGCAAACCCCTCCCCGAACTCCTTCCCCGCCAACTGCGCCGCCGCCTGCACACTCGCCTTCGCCATAAAAATGTACGCTAACATATACACAAAAACGTGCGGCCCGAAGAGCCCGCTCTGCAAAGCAGGCGGCAACTGCTGCGGCTCCGCGCTGAATATTAAGCCCGCCGGAAAAAGCACTATCGCCGCGATAACCATATCACCCGCCACGCCACCAACGCCCAGCCGACGTCGGCACAACAGTGAGATTGGCCAAATCAGCACCCCAAGACACAAAAACACCTCGAACAAATTCTGCATCGGTACATGCCACACATGCCACCAGCGATACACAACAGCGACGCCCGCAACTGCAAAACCCAAAAAGTAGAGCGCCTGTCCCGCTCGTCTGACCCGAAATAGTCTCGCCACGAACGCAAGCACATACATCGCAAGCGCCGTGTAAATCAGCAGTCCCTGGATTGTCCACTTAATCGCCATTTTGCTTCTGTCACCGTGAAATTAGTTTTTTGCGGTTTTGCGAGTTTGCCCCACATCTGCACAAACACGCCCAAACAAAGCAGCGCGTATCCGAACCATACAACCGCCAGTCCCGTATCCGAAACCACCTGCAGAACGGTAAATTTACCTTCCTTGTCGTCGTAACTGCTTTGATAAAACCGATATCCTCCCCAATGCAGCGGATGATTCACCTCGATATCCTTCGATGCCACCACCTCCCCGCCTGCCCCCGCGTGTTGCAGGCAGGGGTCCGCAACCACCTCGATTTCGCTTACATAGTCCCGCACCATCCGAAAATACGAAAGTGCAAAGCGCTCACCAGCCCCGGCATGTCCCCGAAACCGCTCGAACACGTACTTCACACTCGACGACCCGTCCGGCCCAATCAACTCCACCTCCACCGCAGGATTCGAATCAGGCCCCGGCGCATCCACCGCCACCCGCTCATCACCTTCCAGCACCAGCTTGAAGTTCTCAAACTTCCGCAAAACCCTTACCTTGCCGTACTCACCGCCCAGCTCATACTCCGTCCCCGCCTCAGCCGCCACGCGCCACCCCGCACCGTCCCTGCTCTCTATCTGCAAAACACCCGGCTCGTAATGCTCCATCCGAAAGTCCTTCAGCCGAAGTGAAAACCCAAGCTCCTTCGCCTCGCCAGATGCCGGATATACCCTGTTCTCACTCGCCCCCTCGTAAATCACCATCCGCCCCCGCCGTATCTTCTCTGTCCCCAAAACCACCCTCTGCAAATCATGTCCCCATTGCGACCCGACCATCCCGCCCAAAAGGACAAACACACACCCTAAATGTATCGACGCCGCCCCGGGCCGGTCTGTAAAACGAGGAAATACCCAAAACGAAACACCAAGCAATACCGAAAACCCGACCCAATACACCGCCAGAGGAAGCGAATTGAAAATCCCCTCCGCACGTTCCGCACCCACAAACGCCCCGTAAACGCTCAGCACGGCAAGAAGCACTACCGCCGCCAGCCCCACCCAAAGCAGAAAACGTCTTACCTTCGTTTTAGATGGGCGCTTTGTCGCCATACCTTTTTTCAGAACTCAGCCGACAGCATCTTTCATGTTTCGACAAATATCGTTCAGTCTTCAAGCTCGCGCACCCAGATGTTCCGATACCGAACCGGGTTGCCGTGGTCCTGAAGCGCAATCGCCCCTTTGTCCTCATGCGGCTTATAGCTCGTCACTGCATGCTCGTTTATCCACCCCGTCCCGCCGTCCAGCTCCACATTGTCGTGGATCAGCACACCATTATGGAACACCGTAAAGCTTGCCTTGCGAACGACCTTGTTTCCCTTAAAGACCGGCCGATGAAAAATAATATCGTAGCTCTGCCACTGCCCCGGCTTCCTCGACGAATTCACCAAAGGAACCGCACGCCCGTACAGCGCCCCGCACTGCCCGTCCGGATACGTCCGGTTGTTATACGAATCCAGAACCTGAACCTCGTACCGCTCCATCAAAAACACACCGCTGTTGCCTTTGCCCTGGCTGCGACCCTCGACCTTCGCCGGCGTCGCAAACTCGATATGAAGCTGACACGACCCGAACTTCTCCTTCGTCCGAATGTATCCCGTATCTTTGACCGTCTCGAAGTACCCATCGCCCATCTTCCACGGCGCCGGCCTGCCTTTCCTTTTCGCCGACTCCCACTTCGACAAATCTCCCCCGTCAAACAAAACCACGGCATCCGACGGCGCCTCGGCCACCTCATCGCCGGCCCACACCACCGCCGGCGCAGGTCGATTCATATCATGCACTAACCACCTGCCACTGTCCGTCTCGACCCATTGCCTCTTCGCTCCCTGCTCTCCCGCACAACCCGCCAGAGCCGTCACCACAACACCCATAAGTGCCAGGCCTTTTAACACGCAACTCGCAACTCGCAACCCACAACTATTCGTTCTCATCTTACCTCACCTTTCGCGCACTTCATTATTTAGTCCCCAAGCTGCCCTGGGGTTCCCCCAAATTTATAACCGAATCCACACCCGAACTCAATCCCTAAAGATGCCTTCCATTCTAAGAGCCTATCCTGATAATCGGCTCGTTATGAGGCCGAGCGAAAAGACTGAGGCCAAGGCGGCAGGGGCAAAATTGCCACAGGCGTAGCCAAAGCTACGTCGAGGACGATTTTGTCCCGACAACGCAAGCATCGGGCTTTGCAGCAGGCCGTAATAGAGCGGGTTTTAGGATAGGCTCTAGATTCCCCATTGTATTCGACGGCCTCGCCGGTAAAGTATTAACGTAACTTCACAGAGTCCGGCCGTCAATCCCGGCCAACACACCGGATTGTGGAGCAATCGCCGGCCTAATCGAAAGGAGTTGATATGACACATGCCAAAAAAACTGCATGTCTGTTACGGTGGTCTCTATTTATCCTTTGGCTCTTGTGCCTCGCCTGTGGCGCCGTATGGCTCTTCGCCCCGCTCTTTCATTATGGAGCCGGTTTGGCCGGCACTCCGAACATTGCCGTCTTCGGACCGGCGGCGTACTTGTTTGACGATTCGAATTGGGGCTACACAGTACTTGCTGTCGTCTATTTGGGCTTGTTTCTGATGACACAGTGGCTGTTCCTGAGCCCACGTCATCTCTGGAAGATAAAGCTCGCCCACTCAGCCCGACCGATGAAACGAGCCGCACTCGCCGCCGCATTCGCCGTTACCCTGCTCTCCGTCGGTCTCCTTTATTCCGTTTTAGACCTCTTTGGCGATTCCACTGTCGCGGATACAGCTGTTGCGGATACGGCTGTCGCGGATATGTCTGAGTCCTCGAACCTGCTTCTCCGCTATGCGTTCTTGCTGATACCTTTGATTCTGTGGTGCGCCTGGTCCGTTCTCTTTTGCATCTACTTCCGACAGTCCGACCACTACAGCAGAACAGGCCGTCTCATCCGGGCACTTATCGCCGGAAGCGTCCTGGAGCTGTTCGTCTCAGTCCCCATATACGCAACGCGTCAGGAGGAATGCTACTGCGCAAGGGGCTCCTATGCAGGCCTAGTCTTCGGCGGAACAGTCCTGCTCTGGGCCTTCGGCCCAGGCGTCCTACTCCTCTTCATCAGGGAAAAACAGCGAATAGAAAAACTACTCGCCCCACGTTAGCGAATCCATAACATTGTCACCTCGAGCGGCGACGAAGAGGTTTTTGTCATTGCGAGCGCACCTATCTGCAACTGCTCGATGCATTCTCGTTCGCTGCCCAATTGCTCGCTCGGGTAGATGTCGATTCGGAGTCGGCCGGCGGATTTTTGCTTTACCTTTTCGGCCATGAACACCATCGCCTTGTGAACGGGATGTGTTGTATCGAGGCCGTGGGCGAGCTTTAGGACCTTTGCCCGGCCTGCTTTCCTGCCACAACCTGAGAATGTGCCTACAACAAGGCAGGCGACGCATAATGACAGAAGAACCGCTGTTCTTTTCATAATGCCTCCTAAACTGCGAGCATTTAAGGTCCTAAGGCGCTATTACAAAACGAAAGTTTAGTGCATTTCTGTTTTTGCGGCAACCTTTTTTGCCGGTATTGCGGCTTGTTTTGTGGAGCGGTTTCGGTTACAATAGATGGTGCAATGTCATTTTGGAAGAAAATCAAATCGCTGGGGCAGGGTATGCAAATAAAGCTGCGGTTTCTCGGGGCGGCACAGAACGTCACCGGTTCGCGTCATATGCTTGAGGCGAACGGGACGAAGCTGCTTGTCGATTGCGGTCTCTATCAGGAACGGCAGTTTGTCTCCAGGAACTGGGACCCGTTTCCGGTGCCGCCAAACCAGATAGACGCGGTTTTGTTGACGCACGCCCATCTGGACCACTGCGGGCTGCTTCCCAAGCTTGTTCGGGAGGGGTTCAAAGGGAAGATATACTGCACGGGTGCGACGGCGGAAATTGTGAAGATTATTCTGCTGGATTCGGCGAGGATACAGCAATATGATGCCGAGCGCAAACGCAAACGGCATGAGAGGCAGGGCAGGAAAGGTCCTCATCCGTATGAGCCGCTTTATACGGTCGAGGATGCCGAGGCGACTTTTCCGCATTTTTCACCGGTGAAGTATAAGCAGACCGTTAAGATTGCCGACGGTATCGAGGCGACGTTCTGCGATGCGGGTCACGTGCTCGGCTCATCGATGATACGTGTTAACGTCAGCAAGGACGGTGAGGACAGGGCAGTATTGTTTTCGGGTGATTTGGGCAGGCCCGACAGGCCTATTGTGCGCGATCCCAATATACCCAGGGATGATATTGATTATGTTATTGTCGAATCGACGTATGGTGACAGGGTCCACCATGAGACGGCCGACGTGAAAAAGACAATCGCCAAAGTAGTGAACTCGACGGTCGAGGCGGGCGGCAATATCATCATTCCGAGCTTTGCGCTCGAACGTTCACAGGAGATTCTGTTTTATCTCAGCGAGCTTCTCGAAGAGAACGCCATACCGCAGCTGCCGGTGTTCCTCGACAGTCCTATGGCGATTCGTATCACCGAAGTCTTTAAGAAGCACCCTGAGATGTTCGACGAAGAAATGAACGAGCGGCTCAGCAATAACAACAATCCCTTCACTTTTCCCGGATTGCGGATATCTTCCACAACGGACGAGTCCAAGGCCATTAACAACATCAGCACTCCCATAATGGTAATCGCCGGGTCCGGTATGTGCACGGGCGGCAGAGTCAAACACCATTTGGTCAACAATATCAGCGATTCTGAGAATACGATAATGTTCGTGGGATACCAGGCGGTGGGGACGTTGGGCAGGTCCATTGTAGATGGAATAAAAGAGGTGAGGATATTAGGAGAAAAGCGGCCTGTCAGGGCGAGGATTGTACAGGTTCGCGGCTTCAGCGCCCACGCCGACAAAAATGAGCTGTTGGAATGGCTAAAGGAATTCGAGCAGCCCCCTAAGGGTATCTTTGTTGTTCACGGCGAGACGGATAGCGCCAAGGCGTTCGGCGGCTTTCTGGAAGAGAACGGCAACTGGCAGGTCACGGTGCCGGAATATCAGCAGGAAGTTATGCTTGATTAGGCGGTTCTGAGTTTGCGGAGGATGTCCCAGTATGCGCCGCGTGCGCCGGCTTTTATAGCTTCGACCAATTCGGTGTTATCGTTGTAGTTGTGGTCTGTTGCGGCGTCGTCGATTTCGGATATCGGCTCGAAGAATCGCTTGTCACCGGCGATTGTTTCTTTTATCAGCTCAACGGGTTTGTCGCCCAGCTCCTTGGTTATATAGAAGGTGGGTTTGAACAGGTCCACGGCGCCTTCATATTTTCGCCGGATGTTGGGGTTTGTCTCCATCGGCCCTTCGGCGGCGACTATTTGCGCCATTTCGGTATCGGGGTACACTCTTACGCCAAGCGGAGCGCCGGCACAATCGGGGGCGATTTGCTTAACAAAGTCGATTGTCTCTTTGACCGTCCGGGGTGTTTCACCTGGGCCGCCGAGGAGCAAATCTATCATAACTGTTATGCCGTTTTCCCTGCACAAACGCACGGCGTTGGCGAGGTCTTCTTTTATGTGCTGCTGGCGTAGGTTTTTCAGAATGAGGGGACATGCGGAATCGCCTGTAAAATCGATGCCGACGCATCCGGCTTGCTTCATTGCGTTGGCAAGTTGTGTGTCAAAGGGTGTCACGGCCATATAGGTGTACCAGCGAAGCCGGTCGCCCAGACGGCGACGGATGAATTCTTCACATACGGCGTATGCGTGATTGGGCACGATGTTGAATTCGGAGTCGCATATATGCAGGACATCGGCGCCTTGAGTAAGCAGCGCCTCGGCCTCGTCGGCGATTTCCGATGGCTGGCGCAGGCGGACGGTCGTGCCCTTTGACAGGCGGTCGGCGCAGTAGATACAGGGACGGTTACAGCCCCGCTTGGTCTCGATGCCGCATTGACCTCCTCTTGCGAAGTAAGTGGCGTTGTCGATTGCGTCTCTGCCTGTCGGTAGTGATAACGGCTGGGGCCAGGCGGGGTGGTTGCTAATAATGCGGCCGTTGCTTCGCCACACGAGCCCGTCAACCTCCTGGAAATGTTTCTTGCCCTGCAACTGCCTGTACAGAGAAATTATAGCCAGCTCGCCGTCACCGCGAATACCAAAGTCTGCGCTGGTGTATTCGACGATTTGCTCGGGGAAGATTGAGAAGCCCACACCGCCTATGACAATCGGGGCATCGGTGAAAGTGCGTATGGTTTTCAGCATTTTCGCCAGCTCGGGCACGAACCATTCACAGCTTGGCCAGAAAGAATCATCGGCGTTTCGAAATGACAGGCCGACTAATTCGGGATTGTGCGTCGCGAAATAGTCCTGCAAGGTTACGGCTGGGTCATCGGACAAGCATAAATCGAGTATGTCGGTCTCGATGCCGGCTTGCCGGGTTGCTGTTGCCATGTAATCGAGGCCGATGGGCGCGATGGCGGGCAGCATTGTGTTTGTATTGATAAGCGTCAGCATAACACCGCCACGGACTATCTTGCCGGGGTTTTGGCGAGGACGTTACGAACCCTGTCGTCCATAGCTTTCTGGTCGGCTCTGAAGCTGTTGAGGCCCGCGAGGTTCATCAGGGCATCGAGACCGACGGATTTGTCTTCGAGGGCGTCTTTCCAGTTGTCGAGGTTTGGAATCTTGCCCTCGGCTGCGCTGGTTTGAATCTGCGAATCGGTCCAGCTCACAAGGACATCGCCGCAGCGGTGCTCTTTGAAGAAGGCGAGCAGGTCGTCAGGTGTGAAGCTTTCTATGTTTTCGTTTTCCAGGGCATCGACACACGCGACAACCTTGTCGTCAACATCCCAGAGCGTATCAAGCCGAATCCGCTCCTGATCGACATCCGGGTTAACGCCAATCGTGTAATCCTGTCCGGTCTTGTCGTCAATCTGTCCGGGTTCAAGCTGCAGGGCCAGGAACTCGGCGGCGACTTTGGGGGGCATCGTCATCACGTCTATTCCCGCCAGGTCGCGTACCTGAGCCCCTTCTCTGAAGCTTGCGCCTATCTGTCGCGAGGGCGACAGTCCTTCGTTACGCAGTTTTTTGACGGCGGCCTGAGAGGCCAACATTGCCTTTTCGCCGACGTAGCTGCCGTCGCCGAGATTGTTTTTGGCGACAAAGCTATTGAGCCGGCCCAGGAAGACATTAACGTATGCGGGCCGGGCTATTCGGGCAATCACGTAGTTTTGCCTGGCGGAGAAGCCGAGCGTATGATTAACCGGGACAGCTTCAGCAGCGAGCCGGCGTGTTGCGAGCAGTCCGGCCGGCGTGAAGGGTATCTTAATTATGAAACGCTCCGGACAGACCGCATGGTAGCGCCGGGCATAATCGACCGCCAGCTCCACGTCATTGGCCAGGTCCGTATGCTCTTCAACCGAAACGTGCGCATCGAACTTCTCCACAAGCCACAGTGCGTGCCTGGCGTTGAGAATAAAGGCGATCTCGAGCATTCGCTTTTTGTCCGAAAGCCCGGGGTGCTCAGCCAGCAGCTTTTCCACTTCGGGCATCAGTGAGTCATACGTACCCTTCTGTACCTCTTTGTTGAGCAGGGTGTTGTTGGTTGTGAGGGCGGAGAACTGGTGCGTCCACATCTTTTCGGCATCTTCGGTGCTGCCGGTGTCGAGCCACAGCTCAGTGCCAAGCGCGTGCATTTTCTGCCATGCGGGGTCGCTCCTGAAGACCTCTCCAAGCATGCCAAAATGCGTGTAAAAACCGGTTTTGACAAACTTTTCAATCTCAAGACTTAACTCGGACTTGTTCTTTTCTGCATCCATGAGCGTCTCCTTTCCGTCATTTTCCATTATCGGATGCGCTATTTTAACAAGCCGATTGCGGTTTTGACAGTTTTTTTTGTCCGGTGCGATGATTAAGTCAGAGTATGGTGGTGCACGTGGCTTGACACCCTGGTACGGTGCGTTGCGACTTGTGTCGGCCAAGAGGTGAAATACGTCCGAGAACATAACGGACACAGATATTTGGTCGGGGTATGTTCCGGGTGTTCTGTGCGCGCAGGATGCCGATTGGGGTCGAATTCGGAGGATGTGAACATCCCGAGTTCATCTTCTGCGTGAAAAACCGGCCTCCCGGCGTCTGAAAACCGGCTTAAGTTGTCATTTTCCCTGAATGTTATGACGACAGAATGATATGTCGGTATAAGAGTTCGGATAAGCGAATTGGATGAAAGGTTGAATTATGGATACCGAAATGAGATGTTTGCGATGTGGCGGGGCTAATGTCACGCCGAGTGACCTGCAGTCCACCGGGAAAATCTATTCTCGCCCGAAAGATGCGAAGCTGGTGACACTACTGACGACCGGAGCTCCGGTCAGCGCTCTTACCTGCCTGGACTGCGGACATGTGGAGATGATGGTTGACACCGAAAAGGCAAAGGCCATCACAAAAACAGGTTAACTCTTGCGAAACCTTTCTGCGAACTTGCTGCTCCGGCAGCTCATTGCAGAACGTCGGTGTAATATATCGGGCTGCAGTTGCTACTCAGCTATGAATCTGCGGGTAACGGCTGTAGCCCGCTGTGCTTTTGCCAAGGAGCACCTGAACCGACGAGACATTTCTGACCAGCAGTGAGAAAATCCTCCACCAAAAAGTAAACGACGTCCTCACTGAGAGGGTTCGATGAGTCCGAAAAACGCGCAAGACTCGAGGGGCGTAGTTTGGTGCCGGTTGAAGCGACTTGCGGTTTTGGATGCGGCGAGACTGATACGTGACTATTTATAGGTCTGGTGTCCGGTAAGTTTTTTCGGCGTTTTTCTGCTTAAACCGGGTCTTGTCGTCGGCCGAAATTAGATTTGGAAGCAAAACTCACATGTATGACACGAAGATAACGAGGGTCTGGTGAATACCAATAGTCGTGACAGGAAGCTGCGTCTGCTGATTGCCCGGCTCAACAAGGAGCGCAAGCAGCAGGCCAGGAAAATAGACATACTCTGCAATGACCTTGTTGAGGCCCACAGAGAGTTCATCAAGGGGCTCAGTGTCATCGGTTTTGCGGCGGATTTCTACGAGTCCATTGCGGGTGTCACCGACCTTCACGAGCTTCTGTGCATCTCGGGCGGACTGATCGAGGAGCAGATTCCCGATGCAAATGTCGCCTTTTTCCTGCGCCGGTGCAACAATTTCGAGCTGCACGTATTCGAGACGGACCAGCCGATTGAAATGGAAGACAGGCGGCTGGAGAACTGTTTCACGACCGAAGTGGTAAACAACATTTCCAGCTCAAACATGACATGCTCTCTCGATGATATGTTTGCAATGGGTCTGCAGGGGAGCCCATCCTGCCTCGACAAGGTCTCGGCGTTTGCGTTCCCGCTCAATGACCACGGCTCATCACCCGGATTCATACTCATCTACCGCTCGTCTCAGAAGGCATTGACCGATGAAGAGCTGCAGCGCATCGGTGGAATAGCTCCCGGGCTGTCTCGCGCAATTTCGGCCTGCCGCGCCGACGCTTACCGTCAGAGAGGCCGTGGATCGGGCGAAGAAGCTGCAGCGCAAACACAGACTGGCCTTTAATATGCAGACGGTCGCGAAGCGGCTGCACCCTAACGCACATCCGGACTCGCGCGCAAAAGTGCTCACTGACGACCGGGTGCCCGTGAACTGGCTGCGCACGCAGAAGACGAGGAAATAGCCCCACCATATTCCTTACGAAACGAAATTTCCGAGTGCAAACCACAGGGCAGATTCAGGGTCGGCTGGGGTTTATTGATTCGGTCCGGATTCGAGCACCTTTTTGCCGGTACGTTCGATATGAGCCGAATAGCCGTGCCGGTCAACCAGTTGAAAGATGCCATCTTCAACCGCATGCTCGAGTTTGTCCCAGAAACGGGGAAGGTCATCACTAACGACTCTGTGACCGAAACAGACATAGTCGGTGTGGATGCCGCGTACCTTTCTGACAGAGGCGAGCATGTGTTTCTGGTTGGAACCCCACTCGATGATGTACCACCCGTTGAGGTCACCTGCAAAAAGGACGGTCTTGCCCGATTGTTTTAAGACAAAAGAGCAGGAATCGGGGGTATGGCCGGGTGTATGGAGAACGCGAAGCTCAATGCCGCCGGCCCGTAAAACGTCCCCGTCAGAGAATCGAATATCGGGTCGGAACGCTTCAAACTTTCGGCTGTCACTCGGCGAACGCTCTGCATTTGGGTCCCTGAAGGGAGGCGTTCCATCGATAGATTCTCCCGCTAATTTATGTATGGCAATCCGAGCCCCCTGTTGCTGAAAAAAGGCGCATCCCCCGGCATGGTCGCTGTGTGCGTGAGTGCAGACAACCATCTCGATATCGGTCGGTTTGATATTCTGAGAAGCCAATAATCGCACCAGAGTTTCTCTTTGGCTTTGCAAGCCCGAATCAATCAGTACGTGCCGTCCGTTTTTTCCCTCGATGAGATAAGCACAAATTCCCAGATAGCTCGGCGCCAGCTCGGTACCTTCGGGCAGCATTGCGAGCAAATGAACGCCGGGGACAATTTCCGCAAAGAAGCTGTATGGCCCGCTTATTTTGCTCTTCGCCTCATCCGTACAGCTCAGAATCGTTATTGACGCCAGGAAAAGCATTCCCAGGCCGAGATAAACCAAATAACCCATTATCTGTCGCTTCACGATAAGCTCCTTTTGTTGAACCAGTTACTCCGGAAGATAGCCCTTAAAATGAATCATCTTTTGTTTGTTATTTCGGTATGTTACGGGCCTGGGATTCAGCCACTCCACAATTTCATCTTTTATCGAATAAGCAAAGAAATGATTTCCGGCCGGGTTGTAGTGCCCGATGAAATAGCGTTTCATATAGGCATCGAGAGGGAGTTTGAAACATTTGTAGTCACGAACATGGACAAGGTTCATATCGAAGTACAGAAAGTCATTTTCTTTAAGGAAATCCACGATCTCCTGATCGTAGCGTTTGCCGGTTGCGATGAGCTGTTTCATCGCTTTGTAGGGGTCGAACAGCACGACCATCAGTTTCTTGTCATTTCGGGAGGTGAATTCTTTCGCTTTGGTCAGGATGTATTTTGTCGCTTCAAAGGAATACCTGTCGAGCAGCTCTTCGACATATGCTTTCGGAGGTGTCTCATCAGCAATACGAGAGGGATGGAATCGGAGTATTTGTCCCAGTTTTCGAACACGTTCAACATCGATGCCGGAAATAAAACCACGTGTATAGGCGGCCATCTGCAACGCCAGATCATCTTTCAGGTTTTCGTACATCCAATCGGGATCGGTCATCTTGTATAAGGATTGTGGCGTAGGCAAAAGATTCTCTTTTTCGATAAAGGTTTCTGTTTTCAGGTCCATTTCAAGATTTGCCCAGAAATTATTATGAAACAACCTGCCCCCTGCATGGTCCCAGACTTTATAGATCAGAGCGTGCCGGCAGCGCAGCAGACTGCGAATGTGATCATCTCCCCAGATGTAGAGAACAACATATTCTGCGTCATGTTCGGTTTTTTCTTCTCGCACCATTCGGCGGTAAGCCTGGTAGAGGCCATATCCACCAACCCCGAAGTTTCGCACAGGCTCGCCCAGATGACCAGCCAGGTACTCCTGCCAGGTCTCGCCGTCGCTAACCTGTGAAGATTGAGTAAAACTGTTGCCGTAAGTGTTTATGCGACAGGTTTTATCCGTGTACATAAATGCCGTCCTGTCGCCACTTGTTTGAACAGTGCTTATCGTAGAACTCTGATCGATGCCGTCACGAGGCATGTAATTGCCCAGAATGTAACCAAGCTCGGGGTCGAATTGAACCATTGAATATTCGTTCGGGCTTAGAAACGTATCCAAAGTACTCTCAGGCACAATGCTGTTTCTCAGATACTGTTCATAAGACGGCTTATTTGTCTGCCCCCAAACCGATGCTGCCAACAGCAAATACAAAGGCAACAAGACAACAAGTAGTTTTAAGTTGAATCGGCCGAATTTAACTACCATAGTAATAACTCCTGCCCGCATTTTTTTATAAGATGTATGCTGCTGCCATTTCACGTGGCAGTGGCTATGAGAGTATTACGTTTCTTTGACCCGTATGGGAACTGACGAGGCGCAGCGAAGTCAGGCCCAATACAAATCGCCACAAATGCCGCCGAGCTCATATACGCCGAGGAACTATGCGGACGGTAGTGATTATAATCCATCCGCTGGCGATGCACAAGATATCCGAACTCGTGATAGCGTCAAGTATTATGTGTAAGTTTAATTTTGTGCCATCGCAGGACTTTACCGCAGCCGCCCTTCGTCTGCCATATCGTGCCAAACAGACCATTGCCAAAACACCGCCTTCTCCGTATCCTCATCTGCCGCATGAACAAGATTGTCTCTGTCAAAGACCGGAGTTGAAAATGCACATAGACTCTTATCAATTTGGAAAGATTGTGATTGACGGCGTCGAGTATAAAAGCGACGTGCTTATTCTCGGCGATTCCGTCGAGTCAAACTGGTGGAGAAAGCAGGGACATTCCCTGGCCATCGAAGACCTCGCTTCCGTCATCGATGCCAAACCCTCAGTTCTTGTAGTCGGCTGCGGTGCCTACGGACTGATGGATGTCCCCGATCCGACCCGCCAATTCCTCAATGAACAAAACATAGAATTACACGCCTGTGACACCCACAAGGCCGTCGAGAAATTCAACGAGCTCGCACAGGCACACGCCGACCTCGCCGCCGCCATCCACCTCACCTGCTGACCGGTTCCATGCGACTCACTTCTCCGCCTCTTCCATAACCTCACCCGTCATCGGCACAAAACGCACCGGCAACAAACGCTTCCTCACCACCTTCCCGTCGTCCTGCTTCGTAATCAGCACAAGCTCCTGGTAACCAAACGGCCTCCCAAGCGGCATAATCAGCCTGCCTTTCGGTTTCAACTGCTCTATCAGAGGTTGAGGTATCACTCCGGCCGCAGCCGTGATTATAACCGCATCGAAAGGCGCTTTTTTCTCCCAGCCCACATACCCGTCACCCGCCTTGACAACAACGTTGCCGTACCCGAGTTTTTTCAAACGCTCTTTCGCTTGCTTGGCAAGCTCTTCAACAATCTCAATCGTATAGACTTCCTTCGCAATCTCTGCGCAAACCGCCGCCTGATACCCCGACCCCGTCCCGACTTCAAGGACCCTGTCGTTCGGCTCAAGCTGCAGCGCTTCGGTCATATATGCAACGATATACGGCTGGCTTATAGTCTGCCCCTCACCTATCGGCAATGGATGGTCGGCATACGCTCGCCGCGAATCGCTCGCCCGCACAAACCCATGACGAGGCACCGTCCGCATCGCCGCCAGCACATTCGCATCACGAACACCCCTCGCCCTTATCTGCCGCTCAACCATCCTCGCCCGCTCTTCCTTCCGCTCGCCAAATGCCGGGTGATTATGGTCAGGCCGCTCCACTTTCTCCTTTGTCTCAGCTGCCTCTTGCCCACCCTCACCATTCGCATCTACCTCCTGCCCCTCGGCTTTTGACTCCGCGACCTCCGGCACTGTTACCCGCGCTCCCCGCATCCGCAAAACCCCGCCCGCAAGCAGCAAACATACAAACACGAATACAGAAAATCCCCAAACCAACCTCCGCCTAACGAGATTTCCACGATTTGCATCCATCCGCCTATCCGCCTTTCACATACCGCCACCGCTCGCACTCGACATTATACCACACATGCAGTGCACACCCCCCCAAAAAAAACGCCGTGCTACCAGCCCTGCCTCCGAATTGCTTAGCCCCCTCACCCTTTAGGGTAAGGGGGTTGCCCCCTGGAGTTTACCCTCGCTTGTCCCCGATGGGTGCCCACAGAGGTTTTCTGTCGGGGAACCACCTTCCTTGCTCGTGCAACAGGGGACCCACAAAAATGTCATTCCCGCGAAATTTACCCACCACTCCGTTTGGCGGGACGGGAATCCAGAACCTGCACCTTGCACCCTGCACCCCGCAATACGCGATACGCAATACGAACCCAATCTGCGGTTAAAAAAACTCAGCATGCCAGGCATACTTCAACCAGCCAGAGACCAGCGACGAGCGACGAGAGACGGCTTTATACTATTAGTTTTTCTAATAGTAAGGCCCCCAAATCTTCCAAAAAATTCTCTCAAAACCCCCATTTTTTCGCGTTTTTTTGCCTTTTCACAGCCGTTTTTCGCAGATTTTTTCAATTTTTTTCACACTTTCGCACGTTTCGCCAAACGCCAAAACCCGCCCCGTTTGCCCCTCTCGACCCCGAATTCGCCCTTTCCGCCCATCCCTCCACCCCCCTTTCCTAACCCCTTCCAACCCCTTTTTAACCCTACTATAAGCTATACTTATACTACCCCCCCAACCTTTACCCGCCAGTCGTTAGGCGGGTTTACCCGTCACCAGCCAACAAACAACGTATTTGAACTGCCATTTTTCAGCACCCCGCTAAAGGTATGAGTAAGGCTGCTTGCCCTGCTCCATGCGGACGGCGGTCTGCATGCCACGCAGTGTTTGAGTCAGGGCGGCGACCAGTTCAGCGTCATCCATTTCTCTTACCTGCTCGGCTGTAATCGCCTTGCCATAGCAGACGGTGATTGATGAGCCGACGGTAAAGAGCTTTTGATGTCTCGGCCAGCATTCGAATGCACCTTCAATCAGTACGGGCACAACGGCTGCATTTCCCCGCCTGCACAGAATACCCAGGCCGGCCTTGAAAGGCGCAATCCGCCCGTCGCCGGTCCGCGTACCTTCCGGGTACAGGCAGACACCCCAGCCATGTTTCAGTTTTTCAATTATCAGCTTGATGGCGGAGATATCGGCACGTTCACGCTTTATCGGTATCGCGTTCACAGAGCGAAGCAGCCGGCCGGTGTATTTGTTTGCAAAGAGAGTGTCACGAGCCATGAAGCAGAGCTGCCTTGTTATGGTCACGCCGCAGAACAGCGGGTCAAGATAGCTTTGGTGGTTGGCGGCAAGGACGATGGCACCGGTGGCGGGAACATTCTCCAGGCCGTAAACACGAAAGCGAAAGAACAGATTGCAGAACAATCTGCAGGCCGAGCGAGCAAGCCGGTACCATACAGCTCTAAGCACTTCTTTACTCATCTTTCTCTTATACAATTCAGGAGTTTGGCTACAACCTCTTCTATGCTCAAGTCGGTCGTATCGACAACAATAGCATCATCAGCGGGCTTGAGCGGTCCGACAGTTCTGTTTTCGTCGCTGCGGTCTCTTTGCCGAATCGCTTCTTTGATACTTTCGAGGGACTGCTCGGCCCCTTTTGCAGCAAGCTCAGCCCGTCTGCGTTTTGCACGTTCGGCCAGGTCGGCGGTCAGATAGAATTTAACGTCTGCATCGGGAAAGGCAACGGTGCCCTGGTCCCTGCCCTCGGTGACAATTGCCTGCTGCCGGGCGGCGAAATCCCTCTGCATCCGGACAAGCTCTTCGCGTATTTTCGGTGCCGAGGCGATGTGTCGGGCGTTGGCTGTGACTTTTTCGTCACGAATCTGTTCGGTCACATCTCGGCCGTTGATGGAGACCTCCATCGCACCCCTGGCAGGCTTAAAGCCAAATTCCGTGGCTTTCAGTATCTCCAGCAACCGGCCCTGGTCACTCAGGCTCACTTTTGCCTGCGTCGCCGCTAAGGTGACCGCCCTGTACATCGCGCCGGTATCGAGAAATACAGCGTCGAGCTTCTCTGTAAGCAGTCGGGCGACAGTGCTTTTGCCACCGGCGGCGGGACCATCAATTGTCACTACAAGATCAGCCATGCCCCTCACCACAACCGCAATCGCCCACCTTCAACGCAACTACACTCGTATCATCAACCTGCCTCGCCAGCCCCACGAACCGCCGTCGATACCGCAGAATGTCACGTATCATCTGCTCGGCCGTACCGCACGCACACATCCCCACCGTCTCTAAAAGACGCTCCCTGCCCCACACATCTCCGTCAAAATTCGCCGCATCGATCAAGCCGTCCGTATAAAACAACAGCTTGTCACCATCGTGCAGCTCAAAAGAGTCCGTTTCGTACTTCGCCGCTCTGTCAACTCCAAGCACCAGCCCCCCGCTGTCAAGGTCGCACGTCCGGCCCCCGCGAATGAGTATCGTCGGCTCATGACCACAATTGCAATATGTTATCTGCCTGCTCGCACCGTCAATGACGGCATAAAATAGTGTAATAAACTCACCGGGCCGACATTCTTCGCACGCCATCCCGTTAAGCTTCTTAACCATATCAACAATACCCCCAGGCCGACATTCGCACTCGACGTAAGCACGCAGGGCGCCCTTGAACGAGCTTGTCATAATCGCGGCAGGAATACCCTTGCCTATGACGTCTGCGATGACAATACCGATGCGACCCTCGCTTAGATTGATAAAGTCATAAAAGTCACCACCGACATCGAAACAGGGGATATAGGTCGCCGCTATATCGAGGCCTTCCACCACCGGCGCTTTTTCGGGAATCATCCGCCGTTGAACGACCCCTGCCAGGCGCATCTGCTCTGCAATACGCGCACCTTCAATTGCCTCGGCGTATAATTTGGCGTTCGTTATTGCAATAGCACACTGGGACGCTACCGCCCGCGTGAGATTTATGTCGTCTTCGTAAAACCGCTTAGGTCTGGGGCTGTAGAGACGAAGCACGCCGATGGGTCTGTTCCTGAACTTCATCGCGACGGTGAGCTGGCTGACGAGTCCTTCTTTCACGGTGGCCTCCTTGTAAGTGACTCGGCCGTCAACGCGCATATCGTCAAGGACAACCGCTTCGCCCGCAAAGGCCTGCCTGACAACAGGGTCGTCCCTGGTGACTGCCCCTTTGTTTCGGTATTCCTCGCTTAGGCCGTAGGTGCTTCGCATCTTCAGGTCGCCATGCTCTTCGTCAAGCAGGCGAATGGAGCAGGCCTTGACACCGGTTATCCTTACTGCGGCTTCCGCAAGTTTGTCGAGCACCTCCTGGAGCGAGAACTGCCCTGCCACCAGGGTCGTTATCTGGTATATCTGCTCGTCTCGTTCAATCTGTTTTCTGCTTTTCTTCGCCATAGTGACCTGTTAGAGGGTCCAAATTCAGCGCGAAAATCAAGCGTTTCGGCGTCCTTATGGAGCGAGCGGATTATACTCGGCCTAAAGCCGCCGGTGAACAGTAATTTATTTTACCACTACCGGCTTGCAGGGCAAAGCGGTTCAGGTTAACATGAAGTTTTTGTCGGGCGGTTTGTTTCCTGAGAGTACGAGATATGGCCGAGACGGCGAAACACATAATTTTCAAGGGACGCGTCCAGGGAATCGGCTTTAGGTTCACGGCGCTGCGCGTGGCCGGTCGATACCGGTTGACCGGGTACGTGCGTAACATGCCGGATGGGGCGGTCGAGATGCTCGCCCAGGGCCAAGCGGCGGATATCGATGACTGCATAAGCGATATTGAGGAATCATTTGCGGATTACGTGAAGGAAACGACAATCAACGATGTCCCGGCAGACCCGAAATATACGGATTTCAAAATTACGTTTTAGCCATGCATAAAAGGCCAGGTTAATGACAACACTTGCTATGCTGTTCGGTCAGGGTGAAGTGTTGGTGATCGTCATCGTCGTTACGGCGATTGTTGTCTTTGTGATCGTGCGCCGACGAAGACGATGAAATTTGGTCCTCAATTCGAGTCACTGAACTTTTGCGGCACTTCCAGGCCGTGCTCGGCCATCAGCTTCGAGTCGGACATTATCTTTTGGACGTCCCCATCCGCTATAATCATACCACTATCCATCAGGACGACTCTGTCGGCCACAACGGCTGCCAAATTCATATTGCAGGTGGCGATTACAAGCGTCTGCGACAGCCCGGCGAGCAACCGGACGAGATTTTTGCGGTGTCTGGGGTCGAGCGAGCCGTCGGGCTCATCGAGAGTGATTATCTTCGGTGACATAGCGAGAATGGTGGCTACAGCGGCGCCCCGCTTTTGGCCTGCAGAAAGATGATGAGGGGCCTTTTCGGCCATTTCAGCAAGTCCCACGGTGGCGAGCGCCTCGGCAACGCAGCCTCTCACCTGCTCGGGCGAAAGGCCCAGATTGAGCGGCCCAAATGCGATATCGTCGAACAGGGTGGGCATAAACAACTGGTCGTCGGGATTCTCAAGACAGCAGCCGATACGCCTGCGAACCTCCTTCAGATTCTTCCTGTTGACCTCAAGGCCGTCAATCGAGACCTTGCCGGCTCCTTTTATGAAGCCGGCCATCGCCAGCAGCAGCGTTGACTTGCCCGCACCGTTGGGGCCGATCAGCGCGACTCGCAGGCCGTGCTCGACAGCAAGATTTATGTCACTAAGCGCACTGGTGCCGTCAGGATACCTGTAGGAGAAGTTTTGTATCTCAATGGCGTTTGACATTACGGTCCCTATTGCAAGACAGGCCTTACGAAAAAGTACAATCCAAAAATGAAAGCTGCGGCGACAAGAGCAAAGAGGTAGTCTGCGCTGCGAATTTGGAGCTTGTTGATTGTTCGCCAGTTGCCGTCGAAGCCGCGTGCGTGCATCGCCACGTTTATATGCTCGGCGGTGTCGAGACTGCGAACGAACAGCGAGCCGAGCATACCACCTGCGACTTTCAATTCGGTATTAAAGCCGGGTTTTCCGATTGCGCGGGCTGCCCTTGCCCGTAGTATGTGATGGGCACTGTCGATGAGCACAAATATGTACCGGTATAAAAAACCAAGCTGGATAACGAGCAAACTCGGCACGCCAAGCCGCTGCAGGCCGGCCAGCAGGTCGCTGAAACGTGTTGTCGAAACCAGCGCTATCAAAGCCAGCACCGTAACAACGAACTTTCCAAGAATTGTAAAGCATCGCATCCACCCGAGCGTCGTATCCCAAACCAGCGGCCCAAAGGCGACGGTGACAGGCGTCCTGTCATAGAAAGGGAACGTCAGCGCCAGGACGAGAATGAACGGGCTGACGAGCAGGATGTGCTTGAAGGCAAATCGCAGCGGCACCTTGCCCAGGACAAGAATCGCAAACGGCCCCACCGCGAAACAAAAGAGAATACTGACCGATGTTCGTGGCAGAGAGATTACGACGGCTGTGAAGACCAGCACAACCAGAAATTTGACCCTGCTGTCAAGCCGATGGACAGGTGAATCCTGGTAAGCAAATTTGTCTATGTATGCGTGGTGCATCAGCCGGTTCCGGTCAACTGAACAAACCGATACCCGCAAAGGCGAATATGCTCCTGCGGGTATCGAACGACGCCGGGATATGATTATAGCAAATCACGCCGTCCGTGCCTGTTTTTTTCTAAGCAACCAGGCCACGAGCCAGATGACAACCATTGTTACGGCCGAGCCGACAACACCTGCGAAGCTCGTCCAGCCAACGTGCGCCTCCATCCCTTCACCTGCCGGCTCACCAAGCTTCGAGCTGCGACGCGAGTAATCGGGCATAGGCGAATACTTTTCCTGAAACTCATCCACGGCGGCGATGGCGGAATCTTCGTTAGAGACGGCCGGTGGGAAATCGGGCTCATCCGGCCTTTCGGCATAGCTCCACTCGAGACCATCCGGCATGCCCGAGGCGAGCAGCGACAGTCCGGCACCGATGACAACCGTGAATATCAGCAGCGTTACCAAGACACTCTTTCTGCTCAAGCGCACCCTTCCGGGCAGGGTATCGGTAACAACATCCGGCCTGACCTGCTGCAGGTATGCAAGGACGGCAACGGTAATCAGACCCTCCATAAGGCCGACAAGAGCGTGCACGCCGAGCATCGTAATGAGAAAGGTCGAAAACGGAACAGCTAAAACACCCGACAGCGCCGCCTGGACTGGTACGAGAACGGCGCCAGCCTCAATTGCGATTATACTGGCCAGCATTGCTCCGACATAAGCGCGAACAGGGCTGAAACGCCCAGCCGTCACCGTCCTGTAGAGAAAGTATCCGACGTAGCTGGGGACAAGGGCCATATTGATGACGTTACAGCCGAGTGCAAGAAGGCCGCCATCCTGAAAAATGAGACACTGAATAATCACCACCGATGATATTACAATCGCGCCTAAGTGCGGGCCTAATATAATCGCCAGCAGCACCGCTCCGACCATGTGCCCGCTCGTACCGGGCATCGCGGGTAACTGGAAATTCACCATCTGGCCAGCAAATACAAACGCGCCCAGAATACCCATCAAAGGCAGCTTGTCGCCGGTCAGAACCTCTCTGACCTTGCGGCAGATAAACCCCAGCCCCCCTGCCGCTATCGCAAGTGTGCCGGCTGCTACCGGAATCGACAGCAACTCATTAGCCATATGCATAACACGTTTCTCCTAACAGCTTCTTGATACTAATTACTCGTTACGTTCTTGTTCCCTTGATATCGCCCAATAGCGACAATCAGAAGGTCATCAGCACTCGGGCTCCGAGCACAACCGCGTCGTCAATGGAATCGTCGCCGCTTGGGTTCTGGACGTACTGGATACTCGGGCTGACAACAAACCACGGTGCTATCTCGGCGCTGTAATAAAGCTCGAAGGCGGCTTCATAGTCATCGGTATAAGTGGTTGAGGCCTTGTCGCTGAACGCCCCGTGCGCAAAGCCGAAACCGAGTACGTCGTCGTCACGGCCATCGACAAGGCCCTTGTATTGAAAGCCGGTACTGAAAAAACCGGTGACATCGTTCTTTTCGCTGTTGGCATAACCATAGCGGAAGAACACACCGAGGCCCTGAGTATCTTCGGCGTCGGCGTTTTCCTTTGCGAGCATCTGGTCGCAGGTAAGATAGAAGCCGGTATCGTCACGATAACTTTTGCCGGCGCTGTCATAATCGGTATTCGCCTTTGGCTGAGGGTCATACCAAAGACCGACGCGATAGGCGCCGGGCAGGGCTCCATTTTCCGAACCGAGCACGGGAGTAACACCGGTTTCGACCACATAGAAGAAGTAATCCTCACCGGTGAAGGTCGTTCTAAAGCCGGTCTCGCGAACGTCGGCCTGGGCGTCGGCAACCGCCGCTGAGACATACCAGAAATCGTCGGGCGAGTAGTGGACGGCTATGCCTAAGCCGTAATCAGGGAATGGTATCGTCGGGTTGTTGATTAAAGCGCCATTGAGGAATTGAGTATTCTCGTCGCCGGCGTATGTGCTGCAGTCGAATGAGACCGGGCAGTTGTGATGTTCGAATCCGCCGGTAAGGTCCATCTTGCCGAATCTTACCGTCAACGTCCTGCCGGGAAATATCTGCTCGTACCACAATTCAGTGACATCGATTGAGCGTCTGGCTGCCCCGTCGCCGTTGACGCCGAATACACTGCCGACCGATGGCCCGTCGATACCCTGCGACTCGGACCACTTGCCCTCGGTGAGCATGTACAGTCGGCCGCCTTCAATGCCCAGCAGTTTCTCGAAATCGACCTGCAATTCCACATCATAGCTGCCTGAATACCTGCCCGCTCTGCGGTGCGTGCTCATGCCGCCGCGGACGTTCTGCTGATAAATCTGCGTCGCGCTCAGGCCTACCTCAATCCCCTGCTCCGAAAGCTCTTCCGGCGTATCAGCCAGAGCAACAGGGACAATCACACAACAAAACACAACAGCGGCCGTTACTCTCATCTTCATTTCATACCCCTTAAATATAGGTTAATAAATGCTAAAAGCTCGTGCATACACAAGCCACCGCGGAGACAAAGGCCCGCCCACTCAGTGCGTATGTCCCCCCTGGTCGATATCGCCGCCTATCGGCACAACGCAGTAGATATACACAAGCGGCTTGGTTCCTGTGTTTTTGATGTTGTGAGTAGTGTGCGGAGGAATATAGACAATCTTCCCGGCGCTAACCTCATATTTACCCTGCTCATCGCCGACCAAGCCTACTCCCGAACCGGCAAGAAATGTCAGCATCTCCTCGTGTGCTTCGGTGCTGTGCCGCCCGCAGTCCTGACCGGGTTGAAGATAGACCCGCCCGGAACGCATACCGCACGTCTGTGGCCTGCCGCTGAGTAGCTCCTGGTATTCCCCGTTGTCCCTTAGTTCAATAACCTCGACGTTCTGTCCCATACCCGTCATCCCCGATAATTTGAAAAAGCACGATACGCAGCGGCAAATGCGAAAATCAGCGTGCTGACAATAACAATGCACGCCCCGGTTGGCAAGTTCAGGTAGAACGAAACAACAAACCCGCCAACGGCACTGAGAACACCAAAAAGCACCGAAAACGCCACTACGGCACGATAGCCCGTACAAACCTGATAAGCAGCCGCTGCGGGGTTGGTGATCAAACTGAAAATCATCAGCCCCCCTACTAATTTCAGATTCACAGCGAGTATCGCACCGGACAAACCCAGGAAAACACAATACAAGAAACTTTCATGCAGACCCGTCATGGCCGCCAGCGACCGACTGAACAGAATCGCCTTCAATTCCTTGTTGAAGGCCGCAACAAACCCAAGCAGAAGAAGTGACAGCCCGGCAATAGTGAAGACGGTCTCGGTCCGAACAAAGAGAATACTGCCCCACAACAGGCCAAGTACTTCGGAACGACTACCGGGCATCAGTCCCATCCCGAGAAACGTCAGGCCGAGTAGAAGAAAGAAGAGGATCGCCAGGCCCACATTTGTGTCCAGTCGGAGCCTTCCAGGCTTGATGGGCGTCAGGCACGCCGCCGTCACGACAGAGGCAATAACGGCGCCGGTTGTCGGATTGAGTCCGATGAGAGTCCCGAAGACGGCACCGGCCATAGCGGCGTGTGAGATACACGGTCCAATCAGCGGCATCCGCATTCCCACCATATATACGCCGAGCAGACCGGTGCTCGCCCCCGCAATGGCGCCTGCAATTATAACCAGATAAAAAAACGGGTCCATAAATCACTGCCCCTCTTCGACAACCGTGTATCGCCGACCTGCTATCTCAACCATTCGCACTTTGCATTCGTAGGCCTGAGCCAGCATCTCAGAGTTCAAGACCTCATCAGCATCTCCGTCCGCCAGAACTCTGCCTCTGTGCAGCAGAACGACACGTTGACACACAGGCGGCAGCAGATTCGTCTCGTGAGAAACCATAACAACAGTGGTGTGGGTCTCTTGAAAAAGGGTTTCGACGATTCGTGACAGTTCGAATTTCCAGTTGAAGTCCAGACTCGAGCCGGGTTCATCGAGCATCAGTATTGTGGGCTGCTGGACCATCGCCCGTGCAATTATCACCTTTTGCTGCTCACCTCCGGAAAGGGATGCAAAGGTTTGCACAACCTGCTCGCCCAGACCAAGCCTCTCTATCCACTCATCGACAAGCTTATAGTCGTGGCGGTTCAGCCGTCGAAGCATTCCCCGGATACTTGCACGTCCCATCGCAACAACTTCGCGAACAGTAAACGGCAGCTCTGCATTGTATTCCGCCTGTTGAGGTATGTACCCGATATACCGACGAAGGTGCGTCCGCCGCCATGAGCTGATTGTATGCAGATGGGCATCTCCGAGCA
Source organism: Phycisphaerales bacterium (assembly GCA_030602885.1). GTDB lineage: Bacteria > Planctomycetota > Phycisphaerae > Sedimentisphaerales > Anaerobacaceae > JAUVYV01. Next base: position 43,786 of record JAUVYV010000002.1, on the reverse strand, counting down.
TAACAGATCCTGCCGTTGGGCGGACCAGACCACAACAGACTTTCAGCAGTGTTGTCTTGCCGGCTCCGTTGGTACCAACGATACCGACAAATGTCCCCGCCGGAATCTCAAGCTGGTCAATATCAAGAATAAACCGCCCGCCTCGCTTGACCCTGGCGCCATTCAAATGCAGACTTCCTTCCGTCACCACCGACCCGCCTCCAGAAGGGCATTTAAGTTATCCATGACCATCGCATCGAAATTGTTGCGACCTGGTTGAACGTCGGGAAAATTACTGAACACAACAACGCCGGCGCCCAGCCGCTCGGCCAGGGCCTGGGCCAGTGCAGTTCCTTCCTGCCGATTGGCAATAACAAACCTCACATGTTCCTCACTCGCCTTCTCCAGCGCTTCCTGCAGATTCGCAACAGTCTCGACGTCACTGCCGACGAACATAGCAACTACATCCAGCCCGAGCCAGCCTGCGAACTCAGCCTGGTGGTCTGAACAGACTACCCCGATACCACGCAACCCCGCTTTATCTACAGAAGCCCGTATCTGCTCGGAGAGCTTGCTGAGCCGTTTTTCCACCACCAACAAGCACTTTTCATATAAGTCATCACCACCACCCTCGTAATGCCCCTGCAGCGCCCTCTGAACTTCACGGCAGGTTTCTAAATAGTTTGCAGGAATGCACATGCCGTCCGGCACACGAATACTGACAACTTTCAGACCTTTTTCCTTCATCCGCACCAGAGAATCCTCGATACGATGCTGAAAGTCAGCTCGCATCAGCAGTCGGCATTCGGATAACTGCTGGACCTGTCCCGGTGACAGGTCGAAATGCCCCGGACACATCCCCGGCGGCACAAGACAAAGCACATCACTTGCATCGCCCGTGACATCCGCGACAGCACACTGAAGGTAAGTGTTTGTAACGGCGATTGTTGTTCCGGACCGACGAGGCGGATTTCTACCGCAGCCGGACAAGGCAAGTGCTGCGCCCAGCACCAGCAATATACATCGCCGGCTACATGCTCGCCTGTGCGTCGGCATCAATTGCCGGCTCAGCAGCTCGAAACGAACCAATATGCTCTCCTTTCTTCAGACGCATCCGAACGATTACTCCTTTACGTTCTTCAGGGGCATACCATGTCTTCATGGGCACAGGATAGTGCATCTTCTTCATCTCGTATTCGTCGAACTCAGGACCAATACTGTAAACAACCCACGTCACTGGTGACTTATGAATCCCCTGATGGTACCTGCCTTCTTTTGTGCTGTCTCTCTGCGGAAATCCATCCGGAACCCATATTCGATTCTCGGTGGTCGAATACAGGTTGATAATCAGCGATCCGGCCGCAGTGTACTTGTACGAAAAATCCTTGTTGAACCTGTCTTCCATACCGGCCCCACGCCACTCTTCATCCTCGGCAGGTTCAGGCAAGTACTTGCCCTTGGCAAGCTCTTCGGGAAGCTGATAGTAGTTCTCTTGCATCATGCAGTTGACCCGTGTCGGGGGAACATTTCCATCGTTGTCCGTCATATACATCTCCAGAGCAAGACCGATCTGATTCAGCTCTGCACTGACTACTACCACTTTTGCCTGGATACGCGCCCTGCCCAATACCGGCAGCAAGATTGCAAGCAGCATCGCGATAATCGCAATTACGACCAGCAATTCGATGAGTGTAAACGCCCTTCTCATGCTACAATCCGCCCAACCACAGGTTTGTGTTACAACGACACGACAGTGCGATAATCTCACTTCAGCCAATCGCAAGCCATCTCAGCAAAATCGCCGAAATCAACAATTTCGTCCAATTGAACATCTCCCGGCACGGCGGCACGGCGGTGCTCGCGCGAGGCAAGGACAGCGCCGTTTCCGTCATAGTCCATCACCCAGATTCGATACCCCACCGTGCAGTCCGGGGGATAGCCCTCCGGCTCCTGGTCCATTATTCCAATTACATCAAACGGTTCACTTAAATTGTTCGAGCCTGCGTAAATTCCCCTGCCGAAGCCCAGCTTTACCGGAAATGTTTTCACCCCATCCGTTACGGTCACTTCGCCGTTCGGCCCCCAGCCGTTCGCGTCCGCGAAGTTCACGTCGTTTACTCTCACTAAGCGGCCCTGATAGTACTCGCAGCCTGACTCCCGACTCGAATCAAAGATGAAATTATCATTGCCGTCCTTTACGTCATCAAAACTGATAACCTCAGGCCTCGGCAATCCGACTCCGCGCTCGAGCAGTTCGACAGTAAAGTCGTACTCCGGCTCAAAGTGGTGCTGTTCGTTGACGTTCGTCTTTCCCTTATAGAAAAGATAATACCCTGTGACGCGTATGCGGTCTCCCGGACAGAACTGAGGGGCATTGAGCCTGGACATCTCGGCAATCCAGCTAAGATCGTCGTAGCTGCCGGGCGGGAATACCCACGGCAGGAGTTCATAGTTCTGTCCCACCCACAGGGCGGTCCCGGCGTGGTCGTCTCCCTCGCCCTGAAAGAAGAATTGCCACTCGCCGCCCATATCGACCGGCTCGCTCTGGTAATCGGCTGTCGAATCAAGCATATCACCCGGCTTGTTCAAAACAATGCCCTCGAGTATCACCTTACCCGCTACGTTGTAAGTCCCGATCCCATCTTCGTCTACGGCCTGGAACTGCTCGTGCGTCGCCGGCGTACAAGGATCCACACCAAAAACACTCACCTGGACTGTCAGCAACAAAACAAAAATCAAACATCCACCTTTCATCGCCACGTCTCCCTAAGATAAGAATTTCAAAAGACTCTGCCGGCTCGCCACAATAGCAACCGGCCTTGCGCATAACAATATCACATTCGTGCTACTCATACAACAAAAAAAACGAGGCACTGAAACTTTTTTTTCAATGCCCCTTTAGCGGCATTAGCCGGCAAGGACATAAACCCGGCCTTAGAAGCTGTAGCGGACGGCGGTGTAGATATTGGTATTATTCTGGAACTGGCCGAAGAAGGTGCTTTGGTAGTCGCCGAAGAAGATATTGGCCCCGGGCTCGGCAATATCCACCTGCGGCGGCCTGGCATACCGTGGTATCCAGCCGAAATACTTCCTCGCCATATCCTGGGCGTCTTCATGCTCTACGGCGCCGACAATGATTAGCGTGGCGTTGCTGGGGACATAATTCTTTGTCCAGAAATCGCGAAGCTCCTGCACGGACGCAGCACGCAAATGTGAAATCTTCCCGATGGGAGGCCATCGATACGGATGTACCTGGTATATCTGCTCGAGTAGTCTTTCAAAAACTGTACCATAGGGTTCACTCAGCCCCATCCGGCGCTCCTCTTCCACCACCCTGCGTTCGGTATCGAAGGCCTCCTGGTCAATCTTGAGAAAAGCCATTCGCTCCGCCTCAAGCCACAACGCAAGCTCGAGCTGGTCGGCAGGCAGCGTCTCGAGATATACCGTCCTGTCAAAGCTCGTATAACCGTTTGTCGTCCCGCCCACACGTCGGATGAACCCGAAGTGGTCGGTCGGCCCTAACTTGTCGGTACCGCGAAACATCATATGCTCGAACATATGGGCAAAGCCCTGCCTGTCCGGCTGTTCATCCTTCGAGCCGACGTGGTACCACACCTGAACCGCAACGATAGGACAGGAAAAATCCTCTAAGGTTATCACTTCAAGACCGTTGGCAAGCTCGATACGCTCATAATCAAAATGCCCGGCGCCGCCGCCCTGCCGTCCCTGCTGACAACCCACCCCCGCAAAAACCAGCGACAGCAATGCAACAACCGCTAATACCCCAACAGCACGTTTACATCTGCCCATCTTCAGGCCCTTTCCCCATTCACACAAATAATACTCAGTTACGCTCGCATTATCAATCGAATCACTACGAGGTGTCGGAGAACGCAGTTCGCCAATATCCACTGAAAGCGGAATTGCTGACTTTGAACAACAGCACGGGCGGCTAATTGCCCTTCAATGCCCTGTCGTACTCGTACTCGAATCGCAGCTTGTGTCTCATCTCTTCCTCAGCAATCGCCAGAAGTGTCTCCTTCGAATCCGAATCGGTCACCCGCCCCGCCAAATCCACATACAGTCGAAAAGAAGTGTCCTCTTTCTTTATTGCCATCAGAAGCATCTCCTTGTAGCTCATATCAAGCTCGCCGGCCGACAATTCCGACACGCCTTCAAATTCGTCCGCATTATCCCCCGGTGAAACGACCCTGCCCGACTTCATCACTTCCAGCTCCAGCTTCGCCTTGTGCTCCAGCTCCTCGGCCGCAAGCTCTTTCAGTACCTCCCGCAATTCCAGGTCCTTAACTTTCGCTGCAATCGCCAGATAAAGCCGATTCGCATCCAGCTCCCTCGCTATAGCAAGCTCCAGAATCTCATCATCCGCAATAAAATCCGCCATTTTGTAACTTCCTGCGCAGCTCTTTGGTCACGTTTCTTGCGAATAGATGGACCAGGCCCCATCATCCATCAGCATGCAGAATACCGCAACCCGGACACAAGTTCAAACCAAATCTGCCGCATCGCGAAGCACTTCAGCACAGCACACCATCCGGGACAACAGCAGGCAGCAATCCTTGACAGCAGCGATTCTGACCCTAAAATCGCTGCCTATGGCTGACTTTGTGTTCGTTAAGAAAAAGAAAAAGAAGAAAAAAAGCAACGTGGTCCTCGAGCTTCTCACATATATCGCCCTGCGCATCCTGATAACATTCATTTGTCTTTTCAGTGTTGAGGCAAACCTGACCTTCGCCTGCTTTCTCGGCCGGCTCCTCTGGAAGCACTATCACCGAGGCCGAAAACGTGCCCTCGATAATCTTCGTGCAAGCTATCCGGAAAAAAATGAGCAGTGGTACGAAAAGATAGGCCGACGCAGCTTCGAGCAGATCGCGATGCTCGCAGTCGATGTGATTTTTACACCGCGGCTGGTAAAAAAGCACAACTGGCGAGACTACTCGCGGTTCAAGACTGTAGAACAAGCCAAGTGGCTGATGCAGGGGGGCAACGGACTGCTTATGGCCGCAGCCCACTACAGCAACTTCGAGATAATGGGCTACATGCTCGGCCTGTTCGGCTTCAATACTTACAGCATCGCCCGCCCTTTGGACAACAGGTTCATCAGCAGATACCTCTACGGTGTCCGCGAACGCGTCGGCCAGAAAATTATCGACAAAAAAGGTGCCGCACAACTCATGCCCAACCTCATTGCCTCCGGCGCCACACTGTGTTTCATCGCAGACCAGGACGCTGGCTCCAGGGGAATCTTCGTCGATTTTTTCGGCAGAAAGGCAAGCACCTACAAAAGCATAGGCCTGCTCGCAATCACCGAGAACATACCGATAGGTGTTGGCTACAGCAGACGCACTGACAACCGCTTCTTCTTTGAAATTGGAGTCAACCGCATAATCTTCCCACACGAGTGGCACGACAAAGACGACCCGCTCACATGGGTCACCGCCGAGTACACAAAGGCAATCGAACAGTTCGTGCGCGAAGACCCAAGCCAGTACTGGTGGCTGCACCGAAGATGGAAACACCGACCGAAAGAAGAAAACCCCAAATCACGTAGCAAGCCGGTCTCCTCCTCACTACAGTGACGTACATCGCAGCTTCTCGCTCACCCAAATCTCGCTTCACCAAACACTTTTCCGCGGCGCGACACCATATTTCAACACGCACCCTGTCGGCGACGTTACTTGTACAGCCCCCTTTGTCTTTACCCCCGAATACAGGACAGCACCCAACGCTATCTGCCTCGCCCCCGACCGGGATTACGACCGGGACCGCGACCAAGACCACGACCGGGACCGCGACCAAGACCGCGATCGGGACCGCGATCTCGAGACAAGACCGGCCGCCTCTTCTTTTTCTTCTGCTGCTTCTTCCGCGGCTGCCCATCCAGCTCTTGCCCCGGCGGAACAGACGGCTCTGCCTGCTTCCGCTGCGCCATCAGTTCCAGAGCGCGAGTGCATACGTTGCGAATCTCCTTCTTGCGGCTCTTTCGCCCCTGCTCAAGAAGCTCCAACGCCTTCTTCTTCATCCTGCCCCGCATCTTCCGCAGACCATACGCAGCAGCAATTCGTGAAGCCCGCGAGGAACCTTCCAGCAGCGCCTCTTTCAGTATCTCGTACCCATCCTCCTGAAGCCACGACAGATTCGATGCCGCGTTGCGAGCCGCAGACACATTATCCATGTGAACTTTTGCTTGCAGCTCCTCGAGCCGCTTTATGGCCGCTTCATCTACTTCGCGCCCCGTAGCTTTGCGTTTCCCTATCTTCATAATACTCCTATTAGAATCACCCGCAATATACTCGTCTCTCGAGGCCGCGTCAACGCTCAAGAAACTTCACTATATCATAGACTCCCCCGATTATACGACACGCCGATATTTTGCTCTTCAGCAAGCCCGAGCACCGCACCGGTCAAAGCGCCGATTTCCGTTCTCTTGCCTGCTCTGCCAGCACGCCGTCCTTGCCCATCGTCGTATATTGTGCCGCCTCGTAAACCCGCTCCTTAAAAAGCTCGACCTCGTCACATCGAATTTTATGCACGTGAGGCCCGCGTACGCTCGTCTCGGACTGCTTCAATACTTCAACGCACGAACCATTGATAAATGTCGTCTTTTGACTCGGCCACTTACTCACGTCCTCAACTAAATGCTCATATCCCATCCGCAAAAAGTTGCCGAAATACTCGTACATCATTCCCGCCCCGTACCTACTTTAATGTTGCTAAATAGTCAACCGTTAGTGCCGAAAGATTAACTTGCCAAACAGCTATCAAAAGCCGGCAGTGCTGCACTGCTCAATAACAGGCTTAAAACCTGAAAATCACCGCTAAAACTGCCGTTTAGCCTTTGGATCTACCTTTTCTGATACACCTTATTACTTATCACGACTCAATGAGTCGAAAATCAACCTATTTTGCAGAAGTCATTTCTAAATCAGTGCCGTCTTTCCAGGAACCGCCACCGGCCGCATGGGTAAGTCGCCGAACTCATAACTCGGCGGGGTCAGATCGAGCTTCGAGGCATTCATCACCCAGTCCCATTTCAGGGCGCGGCCGGTGTATGCACTCATTCGGCCCATTATCGTCGTCAGGGTGCTCTCTGCGATACGTCGGCCTTCGTTAAGAACCCTGCCCTGGCGAATGGCAGCAATATGGTCGGCGTGCTGCTTTATAACAGGGCTCCAGGAAGGCCCGTCATAAGTCCAGGCATTGTCGCCCTCGATTTTGGCAATCGCAAAATCCAGGTATGCCGCTCCCTGTGTTCCCATCAGTCGCTCGTCGTTGCGGTCGGTGCAGCCGTCTATCTGGGCGCCCATATATTGAACACGCGCACCGTTGGGATACTCGTATTCAACGGCAAAATGGTCGTATGCGTTGCCATACTCTGGACCGGTCCTGACCTGCCTTCCCCCCATACCCATACAGCTCACAGGATGTGCATCAAAAGCCCAGTTCATAACGTCTATATTGTGCACGTGCTGCTCAGTAATAAAGTCGCCGGAAAGCCACGTAACAAACAGCCACCTGCGAAGCTGCCACTCCATATCCGACCACTGCCCTCTCCGCTGTCTCTGGCCCCAGTCAAGCATACCGGAACCTATCCTGACACACTGCCCTGCCAGTATCTCGCCAATGTCCCCGTTGTGAATCCGCTCCATAGCCGCTACAAGGTGCGCTATCCGCCGCATCTGGGTGCCTGCAACTATGGTAAGCTTTTTTTCGCCTGCCAGATCGGATGATTCGATCACCGAGCGAACGCCAACCGGATCGACCGCTACCGGCTTTTCCGTAAAGACGTGTTTACCTGCTTCAACGGCGGCCCTTAACTGCTCGGGCCGAAAATGCGGCGGCGTAGTCAATATCACCATGTTCACATCATCACAGGCAAGCACCTTCTTATAGGCATCGACGCCAACGTAACACTTGTCCCTGGTGACCTTAAATTTCTCACCTAATCTTTGCTCCAGCTTCTGGAATGACTCGCTCAAACGGTCCTTGAACATATCGCCCATTGCTACAATCTCAACGTTGTCCGCTGAATTGGCGCAGTTTGTTGAGTCATACCTGCCTCTGCCGCCGCAGCCGATAAGGCCGACACGAATTGTGTCTGAGCCGGCAGCAAATACCCTGCTGGCGCCTGAGCCGAGGGCCGCCAGTGAAACGGCCGCCGATGTCTTTATAAAATTCCGCCGGGACAGACCGGATGCATTTCTGCTCATTTTCTTTTCCATCGGTAATTCCTTCCAATTATTCGTACCTGCAGGCTATTGTGAAAGTGCTTATGTCCGAAGCCACCCTGGCTGCGACTTTGATTGCTGCGGGTATGAGGATACCTGTAATTCGGAGCGAAGTCAAATATTCGCCGGCCGGTTTTTCAACTGTAAACGGTGATAGGTGAGTATCGGCTACGCAACTTTACCGTTGACGGTCTGGTCGTACTCCTCGATGAACCGGCTTCCATTGCGGATGTAGATGAGCATGGCGAGGACAGCGGTGGCAGCGGCCGACCACCAGAGAAATCGCAGGGACCAAATCCAGCCGGGGAAAACCGAAGAAACCTCCGGGGCAATCAGGATACCCGCCACCATTGAAAGCTGGAGCGTTGTGGCGACCTTGCCAACAAATACGGGGACGATGCGGACTTTTCCCGTGATGAAATATACGATGACAAAACCGACAAGAAGCAGCACATCCTTGCCGACTATCAAGACCGCCACCGTCGGCGGCAGCAGAAAGCCGTCAACGCCGCCCCTGTCCGAAGACAGGAGCAGACAAGCACAGGTCATAAGCAGCTTATCTGCGGTCGGGTCGAGGAAGGAGCCGAGCTTTGTGACCTGACCGTTGCGGCGTGCGAGGAAGCCGTCGAGTCCGTCACTGGCGGCCATTACGAAAAAGATGAGAATAGCTGCGTATCGGATGAGGTTTCGCATCGAGTCGGTAAGGCCGGGACTGTTTATCTTGAGCATAAAGATGACGAAGGGCACGATAAGGAGTATGCGGGTAATCGTGATTCGATTGGCCCAGCTCAGTTTCATTGCCATATTCCTGCGTGCTACAAGACCGTCACGGAATCAATGCGGCCTTGGCGGTAAGAGCAACATTCTCGTCGGTGCGATTGGGCAGATATGATAAGAGAAGCGACCGAATATGGCAACAGAATATTACTTGATGGAAAGTGATGCGGCGTTATAATTTGGCTGTTTTGTGAGGGATTCGTTAATGGCGGTTTTGAATGTAAATATAGACCATGTTGCTACGGTGAGGCAGGCCCGGCTGACCGATGAGCCGGACCCAGTGTGGGCGGCGGCGGAGTGCGAATTAGCCGGTGCGAACGGGATAACGGTGCATCTGCGGCAGGACAGACGTCACATCTGCGACAGGGATGTGGAGATACTGAAAGAGACGGTGGCGTGTAAGCTGAACTTAGAGATGTGCATGGCGGAGGAGATAGTGAAGATAGCCGAGCGGCTGAGGCCTGAGCAGGTGACGTTAGTGCCTGAGAAGCGTGCCGAGCTGACGACCGAGGGCGGGCTTGACTGTGCGAAAAACAACAAGCGGCTTGTCGAGGTGGTCAAGCGGATGCACGCCAAAGGGATCTTGGTGAGCACTTTTATCGCTCCGCAGGCCGAGCAGATAGAGGCATCTGCTGAGGCACGGTGCGATGCAATTGAGCTTCATACGGGGATGTATGCAAACGCGAAAGGTGAGAAGGAGGTAATGAAACGGTTAGCTGAATTAGAGGCGGGGAAGGATTTGGGAATTAAGAAAAAGCTGGTTGTTCATGCGGGTCACGGTCTGACGTATCGGAACATCGGGCCTGTGGCGAGGATTGCGGGGCTTTGTGAATTCAATATCGGCCACAGCATAGTCGCAAGGAGTGTGTTTGTGGGAATCAGAGAAGCGACTGCTGAAATGATAAGGTTGATAGAGAAGTTCAGCCGTGGAGGTTAAAGGAGAATAGAGATGTTTGCAGGAGCTATGGTAGCATTGGTAACGCCTTTCAGTGAAGGTGAAATCGACTTTCAAACGCTGGATGAGCTGATTGAGTTTCAGCTTGAACACGGTATAGACGGGATAGTGCCGGTGGGGACGACCGGCGAATCACCGACGCTGAGTCATAACGAGCACAAGAAGGTTATTGAGCGGGTTGTGAAAACGGTTGCGGGTCAGGTTCCGGTAATCGCCGGAGCGGGTTCGAACTCGACGGCTGAGGCGATAGAGCTTGCAGCGTTTTCGAAGAAGGTTGGGGCGGATGCCACGTTGCAGGTGGACCCGTACTACAACAAGCCGACGCAGGAGGGTTTCTATCAGCATTTTGCGGCGATAGCGGAAGAGGTCGATTTGCCGGTCGTGCTGTACGACATACCGGGCAGATGCGGCGCGGGTATGACGGCCGCGACGATAGTGCGTCTGGCAGAGGTCGAGAATATCGTGGCGGTAAAAGATGCGACTGGACAGATGGACCACGTCAGCGGAATCGCAACGCAGTGCGATTTGACGATTTTGTCGGGAGATGATTCGATGACGCTGCCGATCGCCTCTGTCGGCGGCAAAGGTGTGATAAGCGTGGTGGCCAATATTGTGCCGGCGGATGTCAAGGCAATGACGGACGCCATTTTGGAGGGTGATTTTGGCATGGCACTGAAGTGGCACAAGAAGCTGTTTGCGTTGAGCAGAGGACTACTTTCTCTGGCGACGAACCCGATACCAATCAAGGCGGCGATGTCGATGCTCAACATGGCTTCCGATGAGATGCGTCTTCCGATGACGCCTATGGAGGACAGCCAAAAGGCAGCGCTTGAGCAGACGCTTCAAGAGTACGGGCTTTTGGATTAGCTTGAGGGCTGTGGAGGGACGGAAGAGCCCGAATTAACGGTGGTCAGTCTTTGAACCATTCTCTGGCGTCGGAATAGATGCCGAGCGTATCGGCGACCATCCGGCTGACGGTGTGGTTTTCTTTGAGATATCGCTGTGCGTTTCTGCCGAGTTTGCGTGCCATCTCTTTTCTGTCGAAAAGCCGTTTCAGGCAGTTGTATATGCTCAGCTCATCTTCGGAGTCGAAGGTCAGGGCGGTCTGGTCGGCAATAATCAGGTCGTCAACGCCTCCGGTGCAGGCGGCCACGGCTGCACCGGCGCTCATTGCCTCGAGCAGCAGCGGGTTGAAGGCGTTGCCTGGTTTGGGTCGAATGAAGATGTCACCGGCAGCCAGAAGCGCATCGGCGTTTTGCCATTCGGGGATAAAGGTTACCATCTGCAGCATGCCGAGCCCGCTGAGCAGTTTCCAGAGCGGCTTTTGTGCTCGGCCTGTGCCTGTCAGGACGATCATGAATTCGTGGCCGTCAATAGCCAGATGGCGCAGAGCGCCAAACAGATTCTCAAAATCACGGACATTGCCCAGCCGAGCGGCTATAACCACGCCGGCGACACGGTCGGTGTCGGCGAAGCAGATAACACCTCGGCTCGTGAATGTGCCGACATTGATCTGCTCGATGCGCTCGGTGAGCTTGTGGCGAGTGGCGCTGAGACTGTCGGCGATGGTCCTGGCCGGGACAATAATTCTCGCGCATCGCCTCAGTGAGACGGACAGGCGAGGCCACCGTTTCTGGAGTGAATTTACCGTTATGACATAGGGCACCGCCATTTGTCGGGACAGCCATCTTGTAAAATAAGCCTTGCTTTCGCACAGGCAGTGCAGGATGTTGGTTTGCAGCTTTGCGAGTCGCTCAAGGAGAATCTTTCTGTTGTAGTACCCGGTGAGGGGCACTTCGAAAGCCGGGTGCTGAATGACCTCGACGGTGGGCGGGACAATCGAACCGGCGTCGCATCTGGCAGGACAGATCAGAACGGTTGGTATTGACTCGTCAGCCAGGCCGGCCAACAGATGCCTCAGCGGTGTGGAGTATTCGGTTAGGATGCGTCGCGAGGTAATCAAGGCCGGTCGAAGCGTTTTGCTGAATGTCGCCTCGGTCGACGGTTCTGTATTGTTATCCTGATGAGTCATAACAGCGATTGAATCCTTTGGTGCAACGGGTTTCGTGATTCAGAGTATATTACCGCAAAAACGATTGCCAGGCCATTTCAAAAATTGCGGCGTCGTTGAAGGCTGGCAGCTCAGGTGAGCGGCTCGGGTTTACTAAATGGGCGTTTTTGCGGGGGCAGGTCGATTTGTCTGCAGAGGATGCGTCGTTCGCCGAGCAGAGTGTCTTCGGCGAAGAGCTGGAATCGGTATTCGGCTGGTTTGTGGAAGACGATGCCTCGCAGGTTTATTGCGAGTGTGACGATCTGCTTTACGTCCTTGAATTCGATGGCGCCGGTCTGCTCGAAGAGAATCTTGTCCTGTTGGCTGGAATCGACGAGTCGGACTTTTGTGGTTGTTTTTCCGTGGCCGTTTGTCAGCTCGACGAAAAAGATAAGCTGTTCGTGGCGGACGGGGAATCGTGGGGCGTTGATGGTCTGGATGATGTTGATGACGCTGGGCATACCGGTAAGCTTGTCGAATATGACCCGGTCACAGATAATTGCCGAGAGCAGAATTGGCGCTACGTTCGCCATTTACAAATCCTAAAGAGTGTAACAAGCCAAGTTATAGTTCGATATCACCTAAGCCGAGCTGCTCAGGAGCTGATTTAAGCGTTCAAGCTGTCCGGGTTTCATGTGGTAGCTATGGTCACGGTCGGGGTATTTTCCGGCACGGACTTCGTTTGCGTATTCGGTAATCGCTTTGACGGTGAGCTCGGCGAGGTTTGCGTAGTTTTTAGCGAACTTTGGTTTTGCCCCGGTGGTCAGGCCGAGTATATCGGGTGCGATGAGTATTTGGCCGTCGCAGCCGGGGCCTGAGCCACAGCTTATGACGGGGACATCGGTTTGGGCGGTGACGATTTCGGCGACCTCGGCGGCGGTTCCTTCGAGCAGCAGTGACAGAGCGCCTGCTCCGGTCATCTGCTGGGCCAGGGCGATCATCTCGAGCGCCATTTCGGCGGTGGTAGCTTCGGCTTTGAAGCGTCCGATTTTGGTGATGTGCTGGGGTCGGATGCCGATGTGTGCCATAACGGCAAGGCCGGCGTCACTGAGTGCTTTTATGACGTCGAGATATGCGTTTGTTGCCTCGATTTTTATCATTTGTGCGCCTGCTTCGGCGGCGAAACGGCCGGCGTTTCTTACAGCTTCGCTTGTGCCGAGCTGATAAGAGAGGAAAGGCATATCGGCGACGAGGCAGACATTTGGGGCGCCTCTTCGGACGGCCGCGGTGATGGCAACCATGAAATCCATTGTGGCGGGCAGGGTCGAGTCGTGGCCGAGCATAAGCTGGGCGGCTGAGTCACCGACGAGTATCATATCCACATCCGCCTGCGCCACCAGCCGGGCGGTGGTGTAGTCGTAGCAACTAACCGCAACGACCTTGCGGCCAGCGGCTTTGGCCTCGAGCAGATCTGCAATCGTGATTCCGGCGGCCATCGGCGAACTCCAAGAAATAAAGAAATAACAATATAATGGTTAAAATATGAGAACAAGCTCAGGTAATCAAGCGTAAAATACCCCGGCTTTTTGAACGAATATCGGGGATTTCTTTGGAAATCGAAAAAAGATGCTGTTTTTTGAGTTCCATGCTTGATTTCAGGTGGTGAAAAGTGTTGTTGTTTGACAAAATTCCCTAAAGAAAATTGAGGTCGTTTTTCGATTACTACATACAGGGAACTGACCGGGGTTGTCGAAGGGTTTTATAGTTGTCATTTTAGTTGGCTTTTCATCACCCTCCTCCGAAGCCAGATTCTGTCTTTTTGGAATCTGGCTTTTTTTCGTTCAATTTTTGTAAGATAGTTAATCGTAATAATATCTCGTTTGCGAACCTGGGCAAGTCCGGGATTTGAGAGAAGTTCAATGGTTGTTGGTTTTGGCAAGGCGCGGTCCGGGGTAGTTTAGGTATGCTTTTGGACTTTTTGGACACGTCCTGCAAAGTCGTCGATTTCATTTGGTGTCTCGAAGCCGACAATCATCATATCCACACAGTTAAGTCCGAGAACATATTCAATCGAGCGGCTTATTTTGTCTTTGTCATACTTGAACTCGCCGTTTGCGACGAGCTTCATTGCGACGATGCCCTTTCCTGCACCGTGGATTTTCTTCAGGACCGGGACAACTTTTTCCGGATTGTCATCCATCTCGGTACCGTAGGCGTTTATGCGAGCGTGGACGGAATCGACCCAGGGCTCTTTGGCGGCGGCTTCGAGGGCGGCAACAGAGTGACATGATACACCGTGAGCGCGGATGATTCCTTTTTCCTTGAGTTTGGCCATGATGTCCATTTCTTTGCGGAGCTGCCGGGGCCAGTCGCCGCTCATGACGCAGTGCAGCAGGACAAGGTCGATGTAATCGGTGTCTATTTCCTTGAGGAACCGCCGGATGGTGACATCTGGTTTTCCACGTTCATCCTCGGGAGTGCGCCAGGTGCTTACTTTGGAGACAAGGACATACTTGTCACGGGGTATGGCACTTAGGGCAGGGCGAAGGAACGGGTGCGTTCCGTACGCATCGGCAAGGTCGAACATCCGGATGCCACGGTCGTATTCCGCTTTGAGGAGGGCTTCGAATTTCTCCTGGCCCATTCGTTTCTGGTTGGAGCTGTGATTGCCGCCGTGTGCGCCGGTGCCTGCGCCGAGGCGGGTAACTTTGAGACCGGTTTTGCCGAGCGGGACGATTTCAAACGGGTCGTATGTTTCAATTCTCTCTTGCCGGCCGACAGCGAGTCTTGAGCCAAGTATCACGCCACCGACGCTCGCAACGGACCTCGTGAGGAATTCACGCCGCTTTATCTTTCCCATCTGTGATCACTCCTGATATTTCATACTTTTCGTTTAAGTTCGGCCTCGAGAATACGGTTAAGTGTGGGTTAAGAAGAAAACCGTTTTGGTAATTCCGGGAGCAATGAAAAATGACATTTTCACCATTGGCCTCGGCCGTTTGTATCTGACATAGCTCATGTCCCAGCATGATAACTGAAAATGAGCCTACAGTGCAAATGGCTTTTTATACTTTGGTGTTGTAAGCCCCAGGCAGAGAATAGTAAAATGAGGGACAATTGTTGGTGACGCAACGATAATTGAAAGACAAAAAAACAGGTTTTTTGATTTTTCGTCCCGTATGGGAAAACTGACTATTGTTTTACTGGCTGCGTGCCTGACAGTCCCTGCATGCACGCGGAATATCCGCAGCGAAGGAGAGGGTTTTGCGCTTCGGGAAGGAGATTTGCTCTTTCAGGACATGGACTGTGGGGGCCTTTGCGACGCCATTGAGAAGGTCACTACAGGGTACAATGGGGCGAACCTTTCACATATTGGCATTGCGGTAACAGATGCCAACAACAATTTGGCTGTTATTGAAGCAGTGCAGAGTGGTGTGGTTATAACCCCATTAGAATATTTTCTTGACCGAAGTTTTGACGCAGGGGGTCGGGCGAAAGTTCTCATAGGACGTCTAAAACCTTCCTTTCGTCATCTGATAGTTTCCGCGGTTAAGGAAGCGATTGCGTTGAAGGGAAAGTCGTACGATAAATGCTTCGTTATCGGCAATGATGCCTACTATTGCTCCGAACTTGTTTATGAAATATTCTTACGAGCCAGTGATAACAAGCCGCTGTTCGCGTTACAGCCGATGACGTTTAATGACCCCTGTACAGGAGTTGTCTTTCCTGTATGGCAGGAGTATTTCTCTGAATTAGGTGTCCCCATTCCGGAAGGTCAGCTCGGTATTAACCCGGGCGGCATTTCACGTTCACCGGTGTTGTCTATAGTCCACATATACGGGCACTGCACACGGGTGGAATAAAAGCCAAGTCAAATGGTGCCAGCGGGTCTTGACATTGCCTGCTCGTTCGGTTGGGAGTCTTCATCAGCCGAGAGGTGAGAACACCGGCTGTCTGTTGTGAGAGGTTCAAGGTAGCTTCAGTCGTTTTGCCGCCAGAGTTAAATAATAGCGGTTGTAATCGGGGATAAGTCCTTCGGCGTCCGGGCCCACGTTTAAGAGCAGATTTGCCTCTGTACTCCTTGCCCTTTTGTACCAGTCGCAGATTGTTTCGACGGAGGGGTGCATCAGGTAATCTGCGTCTTTATAGAACCAGCCGGGGGTTATGGTTTCTTCGTACTGCAGAGGCAGGAAGACTTTCGTGCCGTCCGGCTTGGTGAAGACCGGATTGGTTATGGGCTCACAGAGTTTCCCCCTGTAAATGAAGTCGAAGTGCTCGGCGGTTCTGGCGTCGATGGGGAAGTACTTTACCCAGCCGGGCCGGTCGCTGCTTGAATTGTTCAGGACCAGACAGTTCGGCTGGAGTTTGTGAATGAGGTTGTAAAGCTGCCGCCATTGCCACCTTTCGCCGTGTTTAAGACCTGAGTTGGCGTTCTTTTCCCAGGCAGGGTCCCAGGGCCAATCGCCTGTCGGGTGGTCCTTTACCCAGGCACCGTCGAACCACAGCTCGACGATGTCACCATAGTCGGTGAGCAGCTCAGTGATCTGGTTGCGGACGTACTCGTTATAAACTTCGTCGTTTTCAAAGGCGGAGAAGTTTCGGTCGAGCAGGCAGTAGTAGAAGCCGGTTTTGAGTCCTGCCTTTCGAAATTCATTCACGAACAATCTTACGAGGTCCTTTTTCATTGGTGAGTGTTTGACCGAGTATTCGGTGTGTTTGCCGGGCCAGAGGCAAAAGCCGTCCACGTGCTTGGTTGTAAGAACGGCATATTTCATACCCGCCTCTGCTGCTATGTCGGCCCACTGTGCGATGTCGAGCTTTTCGAAGACAATCTTTTCAGGCGGAAACCTGCCGTCCCCCCAACCGACGCCTTCGATTGTGTTCGGGCCGAAGTGGATGAACATGCCATAGCCGAGCTTCATCCAGTTCGCTTGGGCTTTTGTCGGTTTTGGATCGGGGGTTCCGGCTATTAGCGGTGCAGTCGCGGCCAGGGAGGTGACGGCGGCGGTGGTCGTAGTTTTGAGAAACTGCCTTCTTGAAATAGCTTGGGACTTCACGACAGGGACTCCTTAGACACCGGTGGCGTCTTGGCGAATGATTTTTGCACCGAGCGGGTTGAGGCGCTGTTCGATTTTTTCATAGCCGCGGTCGATGTGATAGACGCGGTTTATTATCGTTGTCCCCTCAGCGGCAAGACCTGCGAGCACCAAAGCAGCCGATGCGCGGAGGTCCGAGGCCATCACGGGAGCGGCGATAAGCTTTTTGACGCCTGATACGATGACGGCGGGGCCTTCCTTTCGCAGATTGGCAGCCATTCGGGCCAGTTCCGCAACGTGCATGAATCTATCAGGGAATATTTTTTCGATAACGATGCTGTTTCCCTCAGCCAGTGACAACAGCGCCATAAACTGCGCCTGGAGGTCTGTTGGGAAACCGGGGAACGGCTGAGTGGTAATATCTGCGGGTTTGACAGGGCCGCTGCGTGCGACGACACAGCCGCTGTGTGTGGATTCGACGGTTACGCCGATTTCGCGCAATTTGTCCACGACCGCCATCAAATCCTCGAGGCGGCAGTTCTTCAGCTCAAGCCGGCTTTTGGCAATTGCGGCGGCGATCATAAATGTCCCCGCCTCGATGCGGTCGGGGATTACTTCATAGTCGAATGGTTTTAGCTGACTGACTCCTTTGATGGTCAGGCGTGGCGAGCCGATACCCGTGATTTTCGCGCCCATCTGATTGAGGCAGGTTGCCAGGTCGGCAACTTCCGGCTCGCAGGCGGCCGATTCGATAACGGTTCTGCCCTTTGCCAGCGTCGCAGCCATAAGGACATTGGCGGTTCCGAGCACGGTGGAGCCGAACGACCCACCGAGGAATATATCGCTGCCTCGCAGGCCGTTGGGCGCTTCTGCGACGATGTAGCCGTTATCCAGGCGAATTTTTGCGCCGAGCTCGCGCAGGCCTCGCAGGTGGATATCAACGGGTCTGTAGCCGATGGCGCAGCCGCCGGGCATAGAAACCGTCGCCCTTCCGCAGCGGGCGAGCAACGGGCCGAGTATGCAGATGCTCGCTCGCATCTTGCGGACGATTTCGTAATCGCCGACAGGGTTATCAATTGTAGTGGAATCGATGAGCAAAACGCCGTTGTTCTGTCTTGTGACCTTGCCGCCGAGCTGTTCGAGCAGTTGGCCGCAGACAGTGATATCCGAGAGGTCCGGGGCTGATTTGAGGACTGACTTGCCGGGGGCAAGGATGGCGGCGGCCATTATGGGCAGCGAGGCGTTCTTCGAGCCGTTTACGGTAACACTGCCCGACAGCTTAACCGGGCCTTCGATGCGAAATACGTCCATAAGCTATTTCCCTTGAAAAGCCGAGTCCGTTCTGTAATACTCCGCAGGCCGGAGAGGCAATGGAGCTAATGTAATACGGCGGCGCTTGCTTTTCAAGGCGCGAAAGTCGAAAGTGCATGAATATAGAAGACCTGAAAGAGATTCTCACCGAAATCAGCATCCCGGATTTGATTGTTTGCCTGGCGGGGCTGCTTTTGTTTGCCTGCTGGCTGCTGAGGACATCGTTCGGCAGAAGGGCGCTGGTCGGTTCTGTGCCGCGCCGCAACAGGATGGGCGTTTATATCCCGCTCATACCGTATGCCGTATGCTCTGCCACGGTCTGGTTGGGGCTGTTGATCAAAGAGAAGCTGCTCGGAGAGCTTGTCGGCTGGCAGAGCATCTTTACAGATAATCTCATACTCACCGTCGGCGTGCTGCCGGCGATGGCGGTAATTATTGTCATAGCGAGGATAAGCTTTGCAAGGCGGTTAACGGGGTTCGGCCTGAACACCAGGACCATCCGGGCCGACTTTCCGGCAGCATTAGTCAATTTGCTTACGATTATGCCGATTGTTATGGCCATGATTTTACTGACCACTTATGTCAACACATGGATCGTCGGGCCTGGATTCGAGATGCCGCAGCACGCCGAGCTCAAACAGATAGCATCCTGCCCACAGCTCCCCGTCAGAGTAATGATCCTTGTTAGCGCGGTCCTGGTTATACCGGTTTTTGAGGAGATGTTTTTCAGAGGGATAATCCAGACGATGATAAGGTCTTTTCTGCGGCGGCCGTGGGCTTCGATAGTAACGACCTCGGCCATATTCGCCGCATTTCATCAGGACATGCCTCATTGGCCGGCCCTTTTCGCACTTGCACTGTGCTTAGGCTACTCCTATGAAAAGAGCGGCTCGCTGCTGCGGCCTATCTTCATTCACTCGCTTTTCAATGCGGTCATGGTGATGGGGACACTGAGTCAGTAAGCGGCTTTGTGTTGTTCTTTGCCCGGAGAATACTCAGAATATCAAAAGCAGCAGGCCGATGACGGCGACAATTGGTCCGGCAATTTTGAATATCTTGCCGTACCTGCCGTGCCAGTCCTCGACTTCAGCGGGATTGAGCCACTTTTCAAGCGGGATGACCCGCCAGGCGATAAGCGCGCCGAGCACGCCGCCGATGATCGCTATCACTGCAAAAAAATTGTTCATAGTCTGTCACTCCCTTGCCACATTTACCTGAATACACGCCGAGTATATCTTTCGCCGACTTTGCCCTGTTTGCTCAATCAGGTTAATATCTTACTAAAGTCCGAGGACGTCGGCCATAGAGTATTGGCCGCACTTTTTGCCGACGAGCCATTTTGCCGCGCGGAGGGCGCCTCTTGCAAAGGTGTCCCTGCTGTGTGCCGTGTGGTTTAGTGTTACCGTCTCGCCCAGCGTAGAGAATATGACTGAGTGGATACCGGTGATATCACCTGCACGGACGGCGTGCATGCCGATAGCCCCTTTTTCTCTGAGAGCATCTTTGCCGCTTCTGCCGTGTATGAGTGAATCCGGGTAGGGCCTGCCGGTAGCTTTGCAGATGTTCTGAGCAAGCGTCAGGGCCGAGCCGCTCGGGGCATCTTTCTTGAACCTGTGGTGCTGCTCGATGATTTCGATGTCGTAATCATCTCCGAGCATTGATGCGGCTTTGCCGACCAGGGCAAACAAGACATTCATCCCGACACTCATATTCGTTCCGTAAATGACAGGGATTTTTTCGGCGGCTGCCCGGACCTTGTCGTGCTGAGCGTTGCTTAAGCCCGTAGTACCCAAAACCAGCGCAGCATTGTTCTCCACACAGTAGTCGATGGTCCTGTCTGCGGCCTCGGGCAGTGAGAAATCAATTAGCACATCTGCGCTTTCGGCGAATGCGTCGGTGATTGCGATATTCAACCGGTGCAACCCCGCCACAGCGCCTGCGTCTTTGCCCATGTCGGGATGGATTCGGCTTTCCACGGCCCCGATGATATCGAACCGGCCATCCTCAATCGCCGCTGCAATAACACGTCTTCCCATCCGCCCGACGGCGCCGCAGACTATAAGTTTGTGTCCCATCTTGACTCTCCTGAATATATACGTACACCGAGTAGCTCAAAATGATACCGGCTGGCACGCCCGCTTACAAGAGCCAATGTATTATTGGCTTGATATGGTCCTATCGTCCCCTGCCTTTGACCATCTTGCCGTTCCTATTTGAAAAGCCTTTGCGCGAACTCGTGAATGTGGCGCCGCCAGACCTGCCATTCGTGCGAGCCGTGGCATTCGTAGCGGACGTGCTCGATGCCGTGCTCGGTGAGCGTTTTATCGAGGTCTTTACTGCCCTGGTAGCCGCCCTCGAGGTCGCCCATTCCAAACCAGAACAGGTCTATCTTCTTATTGGCTTCTGCGGGGTCTTTGAATACGCCGTTGAACGACGTCTCAATGTCGAAATTGCGCGAGCCGCCGCTGAAAGCGCCTATCGACGCGAACTTATCGAGATTGCCGAAGCCGGTTCGCATGGCCTGGCCTGCGCCCATCGAAAGACCCGCAATGGCTCGATTATTTCTGTCGGAAAGCGTTCTGAAATTCTTATCGATATTGGGAATAAGGTCTTCGATAACAAGCTCGGTAAAAGCGCTGTTGCGTCTGCCCCAGCTTGCCCCTCTGTTATCGTCTTGGCCGGCCTTTGTAGCGTAGCCGTTGTCCATTACAATCAGCATCGGTTTGGCCTTGCCGGCGGCCAGCAGATTATCCATTATGAAATTGACTTTCCCCTGCATCATCCAGCCGAGCTGGCTCTCACCGGAACCGTGCTGGAGATAAAGAACCGGGTATCGCTTGCTCGCAGCCGTATCATATCCGGGCGGAGTATAGACAAGGCACTTGCGAACCTTACCTGTCACCTTCGAATGATACCAGTGGAACCTGATGTCACCGTGCGGGACTTCTTTGGGCAGATAGAAATCGACCTTCGGGTCGGGCACTTCGACCATACTGGACCATCTGGCCCAGCCGAAATACACCTGTGACCACGGGTCGGAACATTCGAAGCCGTCGATATTGAAAGCGTAATAATGAAGGCCCGGCCTGCATGGCTTTGTCGTCAACGTCCACTTGCCCTCATCTGCCTTGACAAAATCATACTCAGCGGCCCCCATCGCGTTCGGGTCCGTCTTGGCAATGAGCTTGACATATTTGGCGTCCGGGGCCTTGACCTCGAAAGTCACTCTGCCCTGCTCGTCGATATTCTGCGGCGCCAGAAACTGCGAAAAGCCGACAGAACAAAACACTATGGTAATTACAATTGCGGTAAGAAGGCTTTTATATTTCATTTTCCTGCTCCTGAAATAGAATTATGGTTTCGCAGTGGAATAGATATACGCAACGCCGAGGCTCAGGGGCTGTACCGCTACTTGACTATTCGATTTCACAACTTGCTTTGCATGGCGTTGGCCAGGTCCACCTTGGCGTCGATGACGGCCTGCTCGATGCACCGCTTCCAGTCGTCGCCGAACTGCTCCTTGTATTGGGGCTTCTCGTAGGCATAGATTATCGACCGCGACGCGTTTATCAGCGCTCCGGTGCTGTCCGGCTTGCAGAAGCGAATGCAGTCCTTCGCCGACGCCCCCTGAGAGCCATAGCCCGGAACAAGGAACCATATACTTTCAAACTTGTCGCGAAGGGCCGTCGTCACATCAGGGCTCGTACCTCCCACCACCATACCCACGTTACTGTAACCGCTGCTGCCGATTCGCTCCGGCTTGTTCGCAATCTCGGCAACCACCTCTGCCATCTTCTCATACATCCTCTGGCCGTCGGCATCGGTAAAATCCTGAATCGCCGCCGCCGAAGCATTGCTCGTCCGAACCAATACAAAAATTCCTTTGCCCTGCTTGTCCGCCACAGCCGCAAACGGCTCGATACCGTCTGTCCCCGTGTAGCCGTTGACCGTTATCGCGTCAGGAGCAAGCGTATCCTCCAGCCCCACCAGCTCCGGATTCTCGAGATGTGCCGCCGCATACATCTGGGCTGTATGGCCTATGTCACCACGTTTTACATCACCGATGATTTCCAGACCTAAGTCTTCCGCTTCTGAAATCAAAGCATAGTAACTCTCTATCCCCTCCCACAGATACTTCTCGAAAAACGCAATATTCATCTTCACCGCCGGGACCATCGGCCCGACAATACGCATCACCTGCGTACAGAAATCGAATATCGCATCCACCGCCGCAGCCGCGTCGAACTCATCGTTCATGTCACGGTGGCTGCGTATCGGCGATGGAAGTCGGCCGTAAACGGGGTCAAGTCCCACTATCAGCGACGTCTTCTTGCTCTTTACCGCTTCGCACAACCGGTCGCCAAAATGATTTGCCATATCCTTAAAACCTGCCTTTCTGTTTTGTCTTTTACTTGCACAGCTTTGCTGCTTACTATAATCCCACGGTGGACCGTGAGCAAGGCAGAATTCCAATATCAGGGCAAACGATTTGAAAAAAAGAAAAAAAAGAAAATTCAAAAAACTTTACTGGATTCCGATTTGCCTTGCGGCTGCCGTGCTGATACTGATTCTGACCACACACAGACCTCGCCGCTACCGGCCCGCCCCGGCTGGCGGCGACGATAAGCCAAGCCCCTACCTTGCTCACGTCCTGCTGCCCGGCCTCTATAACGGCGCACAACTCGGCGAACCCTTTGAGCTTGCCGCAACCCAGCAGGGCATAAACGACATAATTGCACGCTCAAAATGGCCCGTGCGGCTCAACGACATCACCTTTTCAGGTCTTCAGGTCTTCCTGTCTCCCGGCCAGGTCCTTATGATGGCAACGGTAAACATCAAGGGTATCGACTTCGTGCTTACCGCACAGCTAAATCCCATACTCGATAAGGACGGGCTGCTGACCTTACGCATTGCCACTGTCAAAATCGGTGCCGTAAGTATCACGCCGCTTGCAAGGATAATAGCCGGAAAAATATATGCGCACCGGCTCGGTCCCGACAACGCAGACTCACAAAACATGACGGTAAGAATAACCCGCTCGGTGATTAACGACGAGCCCTTCGAGCCCGTCTTCCGATTCGAGGACAAGAAGCTTCGAATTGAAAAAGTGGACATCTCACAGCAAAGAATTGCAGCTCTGCTTGTGCCCCTGCCCGATTGAAGCTCTTCCGCCCTCAAAAAACTCCGCCATCGGATATCCCGACTCGACACTTCACTGCAGGTTGACTCGCAAGAGGCACGCGTGCCGTGTTTGCCCAAACCTCAATATTGCCCTTGATTATCGGGCTGCATACCATCCACAGCCATAAAAGAGCAAAGCTCGCGGGCACTTGGCCGCTCAATTTGGCCGATTTGCACAATAAGGCCGCTATATGCTTAACCGCCCACGATTATTTAACGATATCCCGACTATGCAGAGAACCCGTGTTTATGCCAAATAATGGTCCGGAGGGCAGCTGGTGCAGACTGCTGACACAGATATGGGGGATTGCTGAATGAACAAGCCCCGGAACGAAAACCACAGTCTCCTTTCAAGGGCAAACAAGCTCGGATCAATAACCGCACATTTCTCACACCCTGAAAGGGAAAAGCCCATCAGACTGTTTCTTGAAGTTCTGCTCGTCGTCTTCCTCTCTCAAGCGGTCATATTGGCTTTACTCTATGCGCTCTCCACAAAGAGCATCATCGATATTGTTCTGCACTCGGTGCTGCTGGGGCTGATTACAGTGGCCGTTCTTTATCGCCTTATCGTTTGTCCGCTGAAAAGGGCCTTTAGCAAACGCGAGCAGGTCGAGCAACTGCTTCAGGCAGGTGAGCAGATTTACAGAACGCTCTACAAATCCTCCAGCGACGCAATTATTCTTGCAAGTCGTGAAAAGGGCTTCATCGCCGCTAATCCCGCTGCAGTAAAGCTCTTCCGCTGCGAAACCGAAGAACAGCTCACATCAAAAACACTTGCCGATTTCACCCCGCAGCACCAGCCCGACGGAACAGCTTCCGTCGAAAAGGCCGAGCAAATGGCCAAAATCGCCGCCGAAAAGAGCGCGCATTCGTTCCAATTCAGGTACAAACGCACCGATGGAACCGAGTTCCCTGCAGAGGTTATGCTCACAGTTACTGAAATGAACAACCAGACAATACTTCAGTCAATCGTCCGTGATGCCACCGAAAAGACGCTGCTCGAGAGCAATCTCAAGGAACATGTCAGGCAGCTCGACTGCCTGTACGGCCTTTCCAAACTCGTAGACCGGCCCGATGTCCCTCTGAGTGAAATATTTCAGCAGGTCACATCTCTCGCCCACGACACATATCAGCATCCCGAGCAAACGTGCGTGAGAATAATTTTTGACGGAGTGCAGTACAAAACGGACAACTTCACCAGGACCGAGCTGAGCCAACATGCAAGTATAGATATCGGTACCGAGCAGGTCGGCACCATCGAGGTCTATTATCTTGGTGACAGAGGCCGGGACGGTGAAAATCCACTGCTCAAAGAAGAACACGACCTGCTCAATACCATCGCCAAACGGCTTGGCCTTATCGCGGAACGCAAACGCACCGCCGATAAACTGCAGCTCTTCCGAAACCTGATAGACCGTTCAAATGACTTTACTTTCGTCGTCGAACCCGAGTGGGGACGGTTCCTCGACGTAAACGACAGGGCCTGCGACACCCTCGGATACACAAGAGATGAGCTGCTCAATATGACTCTTGCCGACATCGATGAAACAATCCATGACCACGACCAGTGGGTCGAGCTTGTCGCCGACATCCGAAAGAAAACTAATGCCATCCTCGAAGGCGTACACAAGCACCGGAACGGTACAACATTCCCCGTTGAAATCAACGTCAAGTTCATCAAACAGGAGAACAAATCCTATCTGCTCGCCGTCGCTCGCGACATAACCGAACGAAAGAAAGCAGAGGAAAAACAAGCCCAGCTGCTCAATGAAGTCGAAAGCGCGAATAAGGAATTGAAGGACTTTGCATACATCATATCACACGACCTAAAGGCGCCGCTGCGAGGTATCAAATCACTCACAGAATGGCTCGGTGCCGATTACGCCGACAAGCTCGACGATGAAGGAAAAGAGCAGATGGACCTTCTGGCCAGCCGCGTCGGTCGCATGCACAATCTAATTGACGGTGTCCTTCAGTATTCCAGGGTCGGTCGCATCAGCGAAGAACACACCTCAATCAACCTTAACGAGCTTGTTCCTGAAGTCATTGACATGGTCTCAGCCCCCGACAACATACAAATTACAATCCGCAACGAGCTGCCCACCATAGTCTCTGAGAGAACACGCATATCTCAGGTCTTTCAGAACCTGCTTAGCAACGCGGTCAAATATATGGACAAGCCCCGGGGCCTTATCAATATCGCCTGTATCGCCGAAGACGACTCCTGGAAGTTCAGTGTCTCCGACAACGGCCCGGGAATCGAAGAGCAGCACTTCGAGAAAATCTTCAAAATCTTCCAGACGCTCCAGGCACGAGACCAGTTCGAAAGTACCGGCGTAGGCCTGACCCTCGTAAAGAAAATCGTTGAAATGTACGACGGCAGGGTCTGGGTGGAATCCAAAGTCGGCGAAGGAACAACCTTCTTCTTTACCCTGCCGAAGCAGCGTGTTTCTCTCGCTGAACAGACACTCGAAGCGGTGGCAGTCACGAACACCGGCTAATCACACACCCAATGCCAAAAAGCACCGCCGCTCCGTCATCACGCTCAGCAGAGCTGCCCAGAGGCTATTTTCACCTGAGCCGCTGAGTTTATCAGACGCTGCCGTCGCCCCGCTTGCCCGTCTCGTGCCCCCTTGCATTTCGACTAAGTGACGTTATTTGCGCCCTTTTACAACATATCCGGCACCTCGCTGCGACAAATCCCAAAAACTTAGGCAAATATCCCAAAAAAATTATTGCTACCGGATGCTTTGACGATTATTATAGTGATTTTGTTTATAAGGACTAACGGCTACCAACAGTGATGTTAGGGTGGTAAAATGCAGTACACAGGGTTGGTAAACAGTGCAGAATAGTCGAACAGCCGGGTCTTGCAGCCGTGATTCTGCGACTATGGTGGCCGGGAAGCCGGTGTTTCTGCTTCAGTGGCGCCGGATGCATAAAGGGTCTTGCTACCGGAGGCAGATTATGTTGTAGGCCAAAAGCTGCAACATCCGAGCGATGCTGGCGCGTACGAGGTGGAAACTTTTGGGTTTCCACTTTTTTTTGCCCTTATGGAAGGAAGTTAAACACAAATGAATCAGGAACTGGTAAGAATCGTTGACAACATTGCTCGAGACAAAAATATCGACAAGGAATCCATCTTCCTGGACCTCGAAGAGGCAATGGTCTCCGCCGTCCGCAAGCATTTCGGTGCCTTAGAGAGCGATATCGTTGTTAACATCGACCGCTCAACCGGCCAGGTCGTCGCATTCAAGGATAACGAACAAATCGACATCAAAAAGCTCGGAAGAATCCCCGCTCAGACCGCAAAGCAGGTCATGATACAGAAAATCAGGGCCGACGAAAGAGACAGTATCTACACCGAGTTCGTCCAGAGAAGAGGCGAGGTTACGAGCGGCTCAGTCGTCAGATATGAAGGCGGTACGCTCATCGTCAGTCTCAGCCACAGAACCGAGGGATTCATGCCAAAAGGTGAGCAGATCGTAGGACAGAATCACAGGCCCGGCGAAAGAATCAGATGCCTCATCCTCGATGTAAAAGAAGTCTCCAATCAGGTCAGAATCATCCTTTCAAGAACCCACCCGGACTTCATCAAACGGCTCTTCGAGCTGGAAGTGCCCGAAATTGCAGAAGAAATCATCGAAATAAGAGTGCTTGCCAGAGAAGCGGGATACCGTACCAAAGTCGCTGTCGCCTCCTATGACGAAAAAGTTGACCCCGTCGGCGCTTGCGTCGGTGTCCGCGGAAGCAGAATCAAAAACATCGTCGAAGAGCTCGGAGGCGAAAAAATCGACATCGTCCGTTGGAATGACTCCTCCCAGATACTCATCACGAACGCACTTATGCCCGCGCGAGCCAGCGAAATTGCGCTCTGTTTTGAGCTCGGAAGAGCTACCGTCGTCGTCGATGAAGACCAGCTCAGTCTCGCCATCGGCAAGCACGGCCAGAACGTCCGGCTCGCCGCACGACTTACCGGATGGGACATCGATATTCTCACTCCAAACGAATATAACCAGGGTATCGAACGGCTCGCAAATTGTGTCAAAGCCGTCCCGGAAGCCGACGATACCCTTGTAGATAAACTCATTGCCCTCGGTGTCATCTCAGTTTTGGACCTGGACGACGTAGGCCCGGAACCGTTGACCACTGAGCTTGGCATCGAACCCGACCTCGCCCAAAAGCTTGTCGATGCCGCCGTCGAAGAAGCAAAGGCCATCGCCGCCGAATCGAAGCAAAATCAAGCTGAGGATATCCTCCAGCAGCAAGCCGATACTGATAGCACCCAGTCAGCGGATAGCCCCCGGCAGCAATAATATTTTCGGAGTCCGAACTTGGCTAATACAAGGGTTTACATTCTGGCAAAAGAGCTTGGCGTCAAGAGCACTGCCATCGTGAAAAAGTGCCGGGACGAGGGTCTCGACGTCAAAAACCACATGTCCACTATCTCTGCCGGACTTGCCGCCACCATCCATGAGTGGTTTAGCGAAGGTGAGCATATCACCACCGTCGAAACCGCCGACAAGGTCGACCTCAAAAAGGTGCGCGTAAAGAGGGCCAAAAAGAAAACAAAGGCCAAAAAAGAAGAACTGCCCGAACCACACCAGGACGTCACCGCCGTAGCCGACCAGACTTTTCCCGTTGCAGAACCTTGCGCCGAACCCGAAGAAAAAACCCCTCCGCGGCAGCCCATAGCTCCTGAGCCCGAGCCTGAACCCATAGTCCCTGCCGGCCCTATGCTCGAAAAACCCGAACCCGCTAAGCTCAGCGGACCTCAGGTCGTCAGAGTTGAGGCGCCTGAACCGCCCAAGCCCCCCCCAGGACCAAAACGCAGACCAAAATACGACGAGCCAATAACCGAACCTCTGATGTACTCCGATGAAGACGACAAGGACATCGCTGTAAGCGGCAAAAAACACCCTGCCAAAAGACACAAGGAGAGAACACACGGGCGAAGAAAAACCGACAGCAGCATCGAAACAGTCAAAAAACAAAAATTCCCCGTCCTCAGACGCCAAAGGGACATCGAGGAAAGGCAGGCCCGTCTCGAAGCCGCCCGGGGCGAAGGTCTTCGACTCAGACCAACTCGGAGAATCGCCACAAAATCTTACGCAGACCTCACTGCTCCCGCCAGACCGGCAAAGGTCGTCGTCAGCGAGCCAATCATCGTAAAGAGCCTCTCCGCCGCCCTGGCCGTCAAGGCCTCGGACATAATCGCAAAGCTCATGCAGCAGGGAATAATGGCCACCGCTAACCAGACCATCTCACCGGATGTCGCTGAGCTCGTTGCTATCGAGCTCGGCGCCGAGCTCGTTGTTGAACGTAAGGCCTCTTTCGAACAACAAATACAACAGGAATTCGAAAGCAGGGAAAGGAAGAATCTCAGAAAACGTCCCGTCGTCGCCACCATGCTCGGCCACGTTGACCACGGAAAAACATCACTGCTCGATAAAATCCGCTCTGCCAATGTCACTGCCGGTGAAGCCGGTGGAATCACACAGCACATAGGCGCCTATCAGGTCAACGTCGGCGACAGCAGGGTAACGTTCCTCGATACGCCCGGACACGAGGCCTTCACTGCCATGAGAGCCAGGGGCGCAAATATTACCGACGTCGTCGTCCTCGTCGTTGCCGCCGACGACGGTGTTATGCCTCAGACAATCGAAGCTATTCACCACGCCAAAGCCGCAAATGTCCCCGTCATCGTTGCACTCAACAAAATTGACCTGCCCGGCTGTGACATAAACCGTATATACGCTCAACTGGCGGAACACGAGCTGACCCCCGTCGAATGGGGCGGCCAGACTGAGGTCGTAAAGACCAGCGCAGTCACAGGCCAGGGCATCGACGACCTGCTCGAACATATCGACTACGTCGCCGAGCTGCTTGAGCTAAAGGCCGACGACACAATCCCTGCCACCGGCTGGGTCGTCGAGGCAAAGCTCTCCCCCCGGCGAGGCCCCGTCGCAACCATACTCATCAAAGAGGGAAGACTGAACAAGGGCGACGTCGTGCTCGCAGGCGCCGCCTGCGGCAGAGTAAAAACACTCAAGGACGGCTATGGAAAAAGCGTGAAATTCGCCACATCCTCTACCCCCGTCGAAATCACGGGCCTGCAGGCGGTCCCAAACGCCGGCGACAGGTTCTACCGACTCGACGACATTAACACCGCAAAAGCCGCCGCTGAGGAAAATCAGACCCTGCTCAGAGAAGGAACGCTCGCCAAACCTACGAAGATTACACTCGACAACCTCTTCACTCAAATTGAAGCCGGAAACGTCAAGGAGCTCAATATCGTTATAAGAGCGGACGTCCAGGGCTCCGTCGATGTGCTCACAAAGTACCTCTCCGACCTCAGCACCGATGAGATCAAAATAAAAATCCTGCATGCCGCTACAGGCGGAATCACCGAAGGCGACGTCGTCCTCGCTGAGGCCTCCAACGCCATCATCATCGGGTTCAACGTTGTCCCCGAAGAACGCGTCCAGAAAATCGCCGAAACAAGAGGGGTCGATATTCGCCTCTACAACATTATCTATCGAATCACCGAGGACCTCCAGAAATCCATGGTCGGACTCCTTGAACCCGAAGAACGCGAACAAACCATCGGAAGAGCCGTCGTCAGAGCAACATTCAAGGTTTCCAAAGTCGGCACCATCGCGGGATGCTATGTCAGTGACGGAATGGCAAAAAGGAACGCCAGGATTCGACTTATACGCGACAACATCGTCATCAGAGACAACCTCACCATCGATTCCCTCAAGCATTTCAAGGATGATATCGGCGAAGTCAAAACCGGATTCGAGTGCGGCATTAAAATCGCAAGATTCGACGACATCAAAGTCGACGACGTCCTCGACTTCTACGAAATCGTCAAAGTGGCCAGAACCCTGTAATCCTCACCCCCCGGCTGAGCGCACCACTATGCCCACAAGAAGGCAGGAAAAAGTTGCTCGCATCATAAAAGAAGCCGTCAGCGACGCCATTGCCAATCATCTCAGCGACCCCAGAATCGCAGGGCTCGTCACCGTCACAAGGGTCGACATCGCCCCGGACATGCGGCGTGCTGACGTCTTTCTCAGCACCTTCGGCCAGGACGAAAAGGCACAAAACAAGACTTTCGCCGCTATAGAACACGCGCGAAGCCGAATACAATCCATACTCGCTCAGAGAATACAAAGCAAATTCTGCCCCGTCCTGCGTCTCCATCGAGACGACAAATTCAAAAAAACCCTCGAAACCATGCGGCTCATTGACAAAATCGCAAAAGAGCTTAAACAAAAAGATTCGATTGACCAGACCGAAAACTCATTGTAAATTGGCCCCTTGTTGAGGACCCAAAACGCAGAACAATGCGTTTGGGAACTCTCGTTGATATTCGGCTTCGACGCCGAACCATCGCCGCTATTAGAGGCTTGTATGAAAGACAGCAAAGAATATTCAAAACGTATCCAGAAGCTCTACCGCTCCCTCAGACGCACCCGCCAAAAGCGACAAAAACCCGAGTACGTCGAACCCGTCGATGCCGTCATCTACGCCGTCCTCAGCGAAAATCTCACCGAGCCGCACGCACGGACCGCCATCAAAAAATTCGCCGATTATTTCGTCGATTCGAACGACCTCAGAGTTGCGCTCGCCGAAGAAGTCGTCGAGGTACTCGCTGAGGATACCACCGCTACCAGGAACATCGCCGCCACTCTCACAAGAATACTGGGCGCTATATTCGAAAAATACAATGCCGTCACCCTCCAGGCACTCAGGAAAATCGGCAAACGACCCGCAAAACAGTTGCTCGAAAAATTCGACGGCACAACGCCCTTCATTGTTGACTACTGTATGCTCACCGCCCTACAGGGCCACGCCATCCCGCTTACCCACAATATGATTGACCTGCTCAAAACCGACGAGCTCGTTCACCCCGATGCCGACCGCCGGGAAATCGAAGGGTTCCTCGCAAGGCAGATCTCCGCCAAAAATGCTTTCGAATTCTATTCGCTCCTCCGACACCAAAGTGAAACAAGCGACAAAGGCAAAAAGAAAAAAACCACCCTGGAGACAAAAACGAAGAAGACGACCGGGAAGAAATTGAAGAAATAGACCCGGACAACAATCACCAATAACGCGTTTGAAGGTTAAGCATGGCTGAAAAAATACTCAAGCTGGGAATCCCCGCAGGAAGTCTCAAAACGGCGACCATCGATCTGTTCGGCAAGGCCGGTTTCACAATCTCCGGCTCCGAAAGGAGTTTCCTGCCGAGCATCGACGACGACCAGATTCGGCTGACCATGCTCAGGGCACAGGAAATGAGCAGATACGTCGCTGACGGCGTCCTCGACGCAGGCATTACTGGCCGGGACTGGATTATGGAAAACGGCTCCAGCGTCGTCGAGGTCTGCGAGCTCGCCTACAGCAAAGCTACATCCGGACCCGCAAGATGGGTCCTCGCCGTCCCCGAAGAGTCGAAAGTAAAAAAACCACAGGACCTCAAAGACGCAATTATCGCCACCGAGCTCGTAAACGTAACCCGAAAATACTTCCAGGACAAAAACATCCCCGTCAAGGTCGAATTTAGCTGGGGCGCAACCGAGGTAAAGGCACGGCTCGTTGACGCAATTGTCGAGCTCACCGAGACCGGAACCTCCATCCGGGCGAACAACCTGAGAATAATCGACACCGTAATAACCTCCACAACAAGACTAATCGCAAACAACGACGCCTGGCAGGACAGTTTCAAAAAAGAAAAAATCGAGAACATCGCCATATTGCTCAACGCCGCCATCGATGCGGCAAGCAGGGTCGGCCTCAAAATGAACATCGAGAAAAACAACCTCAACGACATACTCAAAGTCCTCCCTGCCGAAAAAAGCCCCACCATCTCCTCGCTCGCCGATGAAAACTACATAGCCATCGAGGTGATTATCGACGCCAAAATCGAACGCTCCCTCGTCCCCGCCCTCAAACGCGCCGGTGCCTCCGGTATTATTACTTACCCCCTGAACAAGGTATTACACTGACCCCTGTCTTCGATGCTATTGCTCGCCGCGCTGATTGAGCCACTTCGATTCGAAAAAGAACCCGTCCGCACGACTGACACCATAGAAAACCGACGGACCAAAATACTTGCGCACCGAATCAAACTCGGGCAGCAAACCGAAATCCGCCCACTCTCTGACCTCAGCAGCTCCAAGCATATAGCCGGCCGGTCCCATCCTCAAACCCCCACTGTCCTTCGAGCTTTCCTTGAGCATCCACCACAACAGCTCCGCCGATGCAGCGCTGTCCTCGAAAGCCGCAACGCCCGCCATTGACGATATGGCCGCCCTGGCCGCCCTGAACCACTCTGCCGCGCTAATCGACGGTGCATCCGCGATGCTCAGTGTGCGAATCGCCTGCTCCACCGACGACTCCTCCCCAACGATCAAGTGACTGTCCGTCACTGTAAATGCCATCGAAGGCCCTTGCGGCTGCTGCAGCTCCTCACCCGCTTGCATCGGCGTAACTTCCCTCCCAAAAAACGGCAGATTCGGAAGCTTCACAATGTATAGCGTGTGACCCAACAGCTCACGCTTCGCATCAGGATCATTGAACCCTATGAACCTGTTGTGAAGAAGCGACAGCGAATTCTCCAGACCCGACCGGTCCCTCACGCCGACCGCAAACAATGTCTCCGTCGGTATATTGCGCGTCTCGAAGGGCTTTTTCATACTCTGCGCCATCACTATCTCGGGGCCAAGATAATCAATTATATCGCTCTTCAGCTCGACACCCGGTTGCCCGTCGGGGCTCGCCGGCAAAAGCGGCGTGTGCATCGCCGCCGCACTCGTCGGGCTCATCTTGTAGATTATGTTGTACAACTCGTCGTACGCCTTCTTAATATCAAGGTTGACGAACATCACTGCATAGGCCGACGCCGGCATAAATCGAGGCGCCTTCACAGGACCCGACTCGAATTCGAGCATTTTGCAAATCCCACGCTTGGCCCCGTTGACCTTCACAAAAAACTTGCCCCCCCACGAGCTGTCCGCCTCTCTGCTGACCCCAGCCGCACAGCCGATACCCGCTACGTTGTCAAAACCCAGGTTCGATAGCGTACCCTGCGCTTCGCCTGTGTTGTCCTCTGCCACCGCAACACTGACCAACTGCTTTATGTTCACATAAAAATCTATATCGTGATAGGGCCCGACCGCACCCATCGCCGCCGTATAGTCCACATCATCGCTCAGCGAAGAACCTCTCACACCCTGAATATGCGCAATCACAAACTTCAAAACGTCAATATCCATCGAAAAAATAAAACAGTCCTCGATAAAACAGTAGCTCGACTTCACAGGCCCCGGCTGAACGGTCTTCATCCCAACAGGCCCCTTGTCGGGGTCGAAATTCTCCCAATCCGCAACCTCCTTCGCCGCCTGCTCCTTGGTCGTTGTTACTATCGTAATACCTCGATAATCTTCCATCGAAACGCCCAATCCCTCACCGACCTCCTTCTCCATCGCCTTCTCCATCGCCTCGCGTATCTTCGCCACATCCTCTCCCCACTGGCTTATCAGCAAAACAGGCGGCTCATCCATTTCCTTCGTCTGCTCATTCAAAACCAGCGCTAACGCCACACGACCCGTAGGCCAGACCTCCAACCCAAATATCGTCTTGAGCAAATCGTCTTGCTCGGCGCCGAGCTCCGCCTGCCATTTGCCCTTGAATTTCTCCACGAAGCCTGACATCGCAGGGTCCTTCCACAGCTTGTAAATCGATGTCTTCTCGATCTGCCCACGCAACTGACTGAAATCATCGATGTCTAATAGCAGAATTGTCTCAGCGGGAACGAGCTCGGCCGTCTTCGGCAGAACCTTACCATCAACCACACCTGTCACCTGGATACCAGCGACGGCCACTATAAAAACCATCACTTTCAACAATTTTCGATTTTCGATTTTCGATTTTCGCATTTTGCTTCCTGCTTCTTACTTCTTACTTCTTGCTTCTTGCTTCTTACTTCTTACTTCTTGCTTCTTGCCTCTGTTCTTTCTCCTCTCCGGCTGATAATACCGGTAACCCGTGTTCGGATTGTCCTTGTCGAAAACAAATCCGTCCCGGTTCTCTATGAAGTGCTTCACATAATCTATCGGTATCGCAAAACCCAGACCACCGAAAAAGATATATCCCATGTTCGTTACCCCAACCACCTCGCCGGCAAGGTTGAACAAAGGCCCTCCCGAATTGCCCGGATTGATGTCCGCATTCGTCTGGATATAAACAAGACCCTCGAACGCCCGGTTTGTCGTACTTATCACACCGTTCGTAACCGTCCGCTCCAGACCCAGCGGGTTGCCTATCGCAAATACCGCCTCACCAACCTGTATATCGTCAATGTCCCCAAGATAGACGAACTTGACCTGCGTATCACCAAGGCCTTCGACCTTCAGCAGCGCAAGGTCCACAAAAGGATTAATCGCCTCTATCTTGACCTTCTTGAAGCTCTTCTTCTCGAACCCGTCCTTGGTCTTTTCGAATAACGTAACCTCTATCCTTGTCTCCCTTTCTATAACGTGGTAATTCGTTATAAGATACCCCTGCTCGTTGATAAAAAACCCCGACCCCATCCCGGCAGGACTCGAGACCTTCACCACCGCCTCCGATACCTCCTCCACGCACTGCTCAATCGTCTTCTTCGCCCGCTCGCCCGTATGATACAACTGCCCCGCAGGCCTCTGCGAAAGCCCCTCATCTTCCACCGCCCCCTCTTTGCCCCCCTCCGGATGCCCCTCTTCGCCCTGCTCTTCATATCGGTATTCCAGAACGTCTCCCTTTTCTATACTCAGAACCGTTACCCCGATGTCCAGATACAGTTGCGATTCCTTCTCCGCCAGAATATCACCCGTCAGCCGCTGGCCGCCCTTCAAAATCACCACATCCCCGAAACACCCTGTCCCCCAGGGAGCAGCGCAAAAGACCACCGCTGGCAAAAAAACCGAAAGAAGAACTCTCGCAGATTTCATAAGTCTTTTCCCAAATTAACGAGGGAACCCCAAACGCAGAAAAATGCGTTCGGGAACCCGATAAGAACCTCTCGAATTGTAAACTCCGAACCACTCCGACGCAACTACAAAAACCCCCACAATAAACGGACACCTCGCAAACCGCCGCAAATCCTCCGCCTTGCGGCATCGCAGCGTCAGCTACCGGCACCGGCCTGCTGAGATTTTTGTTGATATGCCTTCTATGCCCACTGATAATCATTAGCTCCTTCGAGTCCTTCGCCGGCTCGGTGGCGATACAATTATCGGAATAGGATACGCAAAACGAAACATGGTTTTTACACTGCATAGATACATTTTTCGCGAGGTATTCAAGGTATTCATTCTCGCAGCCCTGGCCCTGACTTTGATGATGAGTCTGGGCAGCATCCTCCGCCCCGTCCAGGAATATGGAGCCGGCCCGACACAGGTCGTGCATCTGATGGCTTACTTCCTGCCGATAACACTTACTTTTGTCCTGCCAATGGCTGCACTCTTCGCCGCCGCTCTCGTGTACGGACGGCTCGCAAACGACAACGAGCTCGACGCCTGCAGGGCAAGCGGTATCTCACTGCTTACCCTCATCTACCCGGGCCTCGCCCTCGCCATCATCGTCGCTGTCGCAAATCTCATCCTGAGCTTCCACGTAATGCCCGCCTTCATTCGCCTCGCCGAGAAATCCATCAAAGACGACGCAAAGCAAATTCTCTTCAGAAACATTCAAAGAAGGGGCTACTACGACCTGCCACCCGAGGGCCGATGGAAAATTTACGCCGACCATGCCGACATACGGCAGGACCTCCTCGCCGGACTCGTCGCCGTTGACACAAAGCAGGGCACAATAAAAAAAATTATCACCGCACACACCGCCAAGATAAGCTTTACTCCACATCAAATGTTCAACGAGGTCCGAATCACCGCCTACAGGGCTCACCAGATGGGCCCCGACGACCAGGCTGGATTCTCCGCCGAATGGCTCTCCCTGACACACGAGTTCGGCTCCCTACTTGGCGACGACATCAAATTCAAGAAAATCCGAGAAATGAAGCAAATCGCAGCCGACCCCATGCGCTTCTACCCCATCGCCCGGCTCGCCCGCGAGATCTACGCTCGCTTTACAGCCGAGCTGCTCGCACAGGACATCACCGCCACAATCGAAGATGAGAACGCCGAATTCTATCGGCTCTACAGCGGCCGAAAACTTGTCCACCTCACCGCAGACCGCTGTACCGTCGGCGACGAAAACCGCCTCCAGCTCTTGACAAACGTCCTTGTCACGGAAATCGATATGCAGACGCACAAGCCCGTTAGGACCCTGCGATGCTCCAGATGCTTTCTCGACATTGAGGGTGATGAGTTCGCGCCCACTTTGACTCTCGATGTCCGCAACGCAAGAGAAGAGAAAACACAAAACCTTGTCTCTCGCCACATCATCCGCGGCCTTGTACTGCCCGAATCCGTTAAAGCTCAGTTCAAACAGGAAGATGTACTGCTCAATATAAGACCGAATGTAACATCAGCCGCCCTGCGCGCAGGCCCGAGCAAACAGCTTACGGACCTGCAGAAAGAGCTTGGCAAAATGATACGCAATACCTTTGCTGAAATGGACGCCGAGCTGCACTCCCGCCTCGTATTCGGCATCGGATGCGTTACACTCGTTATGTTCGGAATCGCCCTTGGTATTATCCTCAAAGGCGGACACCTCCTCACCGCCTTCGCCGCAAGCGTAATACCCGCAATGATGCTCATCGTCTGCATTATGATGGGAAAAAACCTGACCAGGAATGTCGATACACAAACCATCTGGGGCATACGCCTCATGTGGGCCGGACTCCTCTTCCTGTCGCTGCTCGTCCTTGCACTGTATCGGAAACTGCTCAAAAACTAAACGGAAAATGAACGTGATGACCTCGCAAGTCAACAACAACGATTAAAAAGATTGGCTCATGAAAATCTTAGACAAATACGTCGCAAAAAACTTTCTCATCGGTTATCTCATAGCTTTCTGCGTCCTTATCGGCCTGCGAGTAATCATCGACCTGTTTGTGAACCTCGATGAATTCGGCGAGCATGCCGACCTCGGAACCGCCGCCGTCATAAAAAACATCTTCTCATATTACGGCCTGAACATAACACTCTACTTTAGAGACTTCGCAGGAATGATAACCGTCGTCGCCGCCGCCTTCTCACTCGGCAAAATGGTGCGATACAACGAGTTGACCGCGATGATGGCCTCCGGCGTAAGTCTAAAACGGGTCATCGCACCAATAATTGTCCTGGCAACTATACTCACAGGCCTGCTCGTCATCGACCAGGAGCTCATAATCCCGCCCCTCAGCGACAAGCTCGTCAGAAAGCAGGACGCCCTCCCTGGACATGAAAAGTACGACGTCTGGTTCATTGCCGATGCAAACGGCTCGCTCTTCTGCTCATTAAACTTCGACGTCCACACCGCAACCTTCAAAAACCTTACCATCATTACTCGAAAACGCATACCCGATTCCGCCGTTTGGCGGTCCACCGGCTGGATCGAAGCTAAGAGCGCCACATACAGCCATGAGAAAAAATCCTGGCTCCTCACAGATGGTATGTTCAACCCAATCCCGGAGCTCAAATCCGGCCCTGATGCTTTCAACCTGCCTCACGAATTCCTGCGAAAACCCGTCCACTCCTACCCCAGTGACATCACACCCAAAGACATCCCGGTAAGGAGAAGAGCCAAGCACAAAACCCTCCTCAGCTTCAAACAGCTCTCGGAACTCGAAGCTCAGCGAACCAAAATCAAGGACATCCGTCAGCTCGCAAGCCAAAAGCATTTCCGCGTCACCGACCCTCTCATGAACCTCGTAATGCTCATGGTATGCCTGCCCGTTCTCGTCTGCCGAGACCCAAGAGAGATGAAGTCCGCTGTCCTCGTCAGCTTTGCCGTCACCGCCGCCTGCCTCGTCACAAACTTCACCTGCAGACTCCTCGCCACCGAAACCGTCTTCGGTATCACCAAACCTCAGTTCTGGGCCTGGCTGCCCGTCTTCATCTTCGCACCCATCGCCTTCATCGAGCTCGACTCCATGAAGAGCTAACAACAAGCCCTCCCAGCCCGTGCTCCGGTGGGCTGTAGCCCGCCTCACTATTCATATCGAGGCGCTGAAAATGCAACCGAGGATGAACACGGACTTAGTTATCAAACACAGATTCCTTCGACGATGCTCAGGACAGGTAACGCAGATGTTTCTGTTTTGGCCATTTAGAGCTTGATAATTGGAATTTGTTCAGGATTTAGAAAATATGAAGGTCATCCCTTCAACGGTTATGATTTGTGAAAACCACAATCCGCAAATCTGACCAAAATGAAAGGAATGACCCATGGCAAGACTATCAAGCAAACACCAAATGGCTCAACACAATTCATCTCACCTCTGACGATGCGCCCTACATCGGTATCGACACCCACAAAGAATCCCTCCACGTTGCCCTCTGACTCAACGACGCCCCCGCAATCGACTTCCCATAGGACGCTAATCCGCGACTATAATCGTTCACGGAGGTAATACGCCGAGTTTTATGCGTTTTGTGCCCGTGAACGGTTACCAGTTTTTTTTATAGTGAACACTTGACAACATAGAGCGTACCTTCTATTATTGAAACGATGGTTCTAAATATGATACGAGCATTTTTCAGCTTTAAACCTTGTGATTGAAAGGAGTTAGAAACCTATGGCTAAATTCACTCCACGCCGGGAACGGGAACGCCAGGAGCACATCCGGCATATACTGAATGTGGCGGAGGCAATATTTGCGAGAAAAGGGTTCTTCGGCGCAACCATGAGGCAAATTGCCCTCAAGGCGGAGTTCGCTCTCGGAACGGTCTATTCGTACTTTCGCGACAAAAAGGGGCTATATGAAAAAGTCATTGAAACCAAAGTGAATGAGCTGGTTGATGTCGTAACAGGGGAAATGACATCTGCTCCGTCGGTCCGGGCGCAAGTAGAAAGATTTATCTATACCAAAATGACCTTTTTCCTTGAGAACCTGGCTTTTCTGCGTTTATATCTTGCGGATGTGGACGTGCCCCGACTCGATGCCGAGCATATTCTGCCGAAAAAACTCCGAGAGAAGTACAATTCAATGGTCCGCACACTCACAGACACCATAGAACAGGGAATTCGGCAGGGTATTTTCAAGTCGATGAACCCTAAGGTATTAGCGAGAACACTCGATAGTCTCACCAATGCGTTAGCTCTGTCATGGCTTCGCTCGCAAGAACGGGGCCCTATTGAGAATGATTTGCGCATTGTCACGGAAGTGTTCTTTAATGGAGCGGCAATCCATCAGAAACCAACACAGCATTATGATAATATAAAGGAGCTCGACAATGAATCTTGAGCGGGTTTATCAGAAAGGGGCCTTCAAGTCACTTCTTCGCACGGCATTCAGCAACGGGATGGTCCGCCGTGCAGCGTTGCCCTTCGTCGAAAAGAAAATGTGGCAGGCCATTGTCGAGAACAACACAGATTCATTTCCACTCCAGGTGCAGCGAGACAAATATGACATCACCGTTGCACTCTTGCACAGTCTAAACCGTGGTGTCAGCAAGGGCTTCATTTCTAAAAAAGCCCTGAGACGTCTCTTCGACACGCTCCTGGATAATGTGTTTCTGGCTAAGCAGCGACTGGATGCGGAAGAACGCCTCGGTTTTGGGCCGCCATTGTTTATTCTTATCAGTCCGGGCAAAAGGTGCAACCTGCGCTGCACGGGCTGTTACGCATGCAGTGATTCGCGTTCGGCTGCAAAACTGGATTGGGACACTTTTGACCGGATTATCACTGAAAAGGAACGGTTATGGGGTTCGTATTTTACGGTTATCTCGGGCGGCGAGCCGTTTATGTGGGAAGACAATGGGCTGGACCTATTAGATATGGCTCTTAGGCACCCTTCGCAGTTTTTTCTGGTTTATACAAACGGCACGTTAATAACAAAATCCGTCGCCGAAGAGCTGGCAAAACTCGGTAACGTAACGCCTGCAATTTCAGTTGAAGGATTCGAGGAGCAAACCGACAACCGACGGGGTAAGGGCATACACAAACGGATTCTTCAGACAATGGAAAATTTGCGCCGGGCAGGAGTGCCCTTTGGCATTTCGGTAACCGCCACGCGTGACAATGCCGAGATGGTGACCGGTGACGAATTCGCTGATTTTTATTTCAATGAGCAAGGTGCGACATACGGCTGGATATTCCAGTATATGCCTATCGGCCGTGAGCATTCACTCGAACTGATGGTTACGCCGCAGCAGCGTCTGGAAATGTATAATCGAACGTGGCGCATGGTACGAGAACGGAAAATCTTCATAGCTGACTTCTGGAACAGCGGCACTGCCAGTAGCGGGTGTATCTCTGCGGGCAGGCCGGGTGGATATCTTCATATCACCTGGGACGGTGATATTACACCCTGTGCATTTGTTCCATATTCCATTGGCAACATCTATGACGTCTTCCAAACAGGCGGCAGCCTCAATACGATTTTGCAGTCCGAGTTTTTCCAGAGAATTCGCCGGTGGCAGGATGACTATGGTTATGCCCAATCCGCGGAAAATACGGACAATTGGCTGTGCCCCTGTGTTATCCGCGACCATTTCGATGTGCTCCTGAATGCCGTCCGAGATACCAAGGCCAAACCGATTGATGAGGAAGCTGTTGACACAATCGCTGACCCGAAATACCATGGCGGTATGGTTGCATACGGGAGCAATTACTACCACTTGAGCAATAAAATTTGGGCAGAGTGTTATATGGCCAAGGAAACCGTACAAAGTTAACCGAATAATGAATTAGAAAGGGGTTTGATATGCTGGATGCAATACACAAGATGTTTCTCGCTGGTGTGGGACTGGCTGCGATGACAAAGGACAAAATCGACGAGCACATCAAAGAGCTTGTGGAAAAGGGTAAGCTGACAGAGATAGAGGGCCGTGAGCTGGCTGAGGATATGTTGAAAAAATCCAGGCAAGCCAAGGAAGACCTCCAGAAGCAAGTTGAAAAATCGGTGCAGCAAACGCTTCAGACGCTTCAGATAGCATCAAGAGAAGACATTGAGAAGCTGCAGGCACGCGTTGAAAAGCTCGAAACAGGCAAAACAAAAAAGTAGCAGGGAAAGAGTACGTTGTTTGCCAAAATAGGCACCATCAGGCGCAGATACCGCCACATTAACCGGTACAGGCAGATTGTGTTGGTCTTACTAAAGCATGGCCTGGGCGATTTGGTGGCGAGGGTGGGACTCTATAAGCAGCTTGGGCTGGGCCGGCGCTTTTTCGGCAGGCATAAAGCAGAACCGCTGCCTGCTCCGATAGGCCAATGGCAGCGCGCCAGAATGGTTCTGGAGGAGCTGGGGCCATCCTTTGTCAAGTTGGGACAGTTAGCCAGCACACGTCCCGATTTAGTCACTCCTGAAGCGTGTGCCGAGCTTGAAAAACTTCAGGATACCGTTCCGGCCTTTCCTGCCGGCCAGGTTCGAGAGATTATCGAAACCGAACTCGGCGATTCTCTCGAAGTCATCTTCAAAGAGTTCGGCGAAATACCGATTGCCTCAGCATCT
The DNA here is from genome assembly GCA_030602885.1 of Phycisphaerales bacterium. Taxonomy (GTDB): domain Bacteria; phylum Planctomycetota; class Phycisphaerae; order Sedimentisphaerales; family Anaerobacaceae; genus JAUVYV01. The sequence goes on along the minus strand of JAUVYV010000002.1, from coordinate 1,707 downwards.
ATCTCACAGGTGCACAGAGCTGTCCTGCCGGACGGAGCAGTAGTAGCGGTAAAGGTTCAGCGTCCCGGCATACGTACAACAATCGAGGTGGATCTGGAAATCATGTTCAACCTGGCAGAGCTGATAGAAAGGCACATTCATGGAATGGAGACGCTCGATACCGTTGGTATCGTTAGGGAGTTTTCTCATACCATTAAAAGGGAGCTGAATTTTGATGTCGAGGCCGGCAACATCGAGCGCTTCGCAAGGAACTTCCGCTCGGATACCACCATATACGTTCCAAAGGTTTATCGCCACCTGTCAACGGACAAGGTTCTGACTATGGAGTTTATAGAGGGCATTAAAGTTTCCGATATCGATGCCCTGGCCAAAGCAGAGCTTGATTTGGAGCTAATTGCCGACCGCGGAGCGGAGCTAATCCTTAAGCAAATATTCGAGCATGGCTTTTTCCACGCCGACCCCCATCCCGGAAACATCCTGGTCCTTCCCGATAATGTCATTTGTTTCTTAGATTACGGTATGACGGGAACCTTAACCGGACGTAACAGGGAACACCTTGGTTCTCTGATAGCGGGCATCGTGCGTCGCAATCCCAGGCAGATGACCCGCTCACTTCTCAGACTGTCACAACGTCAAAATGTCGAACCCGCCGAAAGTCTTGAAGCAGACGTTGCGGATTTCGTCGAGCAGCATCTGTATCATCCGCTCAAAAATATACACATGGGCACTTTACTTACGCAGCTTGTTCAAATGCTGATACGCCACAATTTGAAAATCCCGCCTGTTTTCTATTTGCTGGATAAAGCGCTGATTATCGTGGAAGGTAACGGACGCAGACTGTCGCCGGAGTTTGACATCGTTAAACACATGGAACCCTTCGTCCGGCGGTTATTGAGTGAAAGGTTAAGCATCCGCAAGCTGCGAAAGGACTTTTATACCGCGAGCATGGATTGGCAGACCCTGCTCCGGGACCTTCCCGCCGACGGCAAGAACATTATCGACAAAATTAAACAGGGCCGAATCCACGTGGAATTCGAGCACAAAGGCCTGGAGCCGATGCTTAAAACACACGACCGCATAAGCAATCGTGTCGTTTACGGCATCGTGCTTTCTTCCTTAATCATCGGCTCTTCACTTATTGTCTTGTCGGGGGTCCCGCCCAAATTCCATGAGATTCCTGTTATAGGCATTATCGGGTTTCTGGCCGCGGGCGCTATGGGATTCTGGTTGTTGATTTCTATTATGCGACACGGAAAAATGTAGCAAGCGAGAACAAAATCGTAAATTCACAACCCCCCCCCGTCCTAAGTGCCGTCATTATCCCAACAGCTTCCGGATAGTTCTCCGCAATAAATAGCTTTCCCGCAGCAAACCCCAACCTCTCAAGCTCATTCTTCATCCGGTTGCGGTTCTCCCGCACCACCACCCCGTTTAGCCGTCGTCGCCACGACGACGTTTGTTTCGCCCCCCAACCCTGAAGAATCTGCTTTGACAGATTCGAAAGGCGTTCGGGGGTTGCCCACTTGAGGAACACTTACCCATCATCGCCTGCCCGCAGGCGAAATATTTAGATAATATGAAGGTCATCCCTTCAACGGTTATGATTTGTGCAAATGACAAGACTCAAATCTAACCTAATTTGAAAGGAATGACCCATGGCAAGACTATCAAACAAACAGAAATGGCTCAACACAATTCATCTCACCT
>JAUVYV010000060.1 GCA_030602885.1 Phycisphaerales bacterium | reverse complement strand
GGATAGCGAGGAGGCAATGTCACCCGCTCGATTGCGTCACGGTAACGAGCAAAGTTGCGAGCATACTTGTCCTGTGCCAGAGTAACACCAGGTCCCCAACGTGCAGTGCCTTTTACAACCGCACCCTCTTGCCACGTTGGTGTCCCCGCCTTTTTAACGCCCTTGCCAAATCGCTTCTTGGCAATCGCCTGCTGAACGCCGCCCTCATACGCAGATTCCGCCGCTGCCGTTGCAGTGGCCCAGTCCCGCCGGGGATTTTGGACCCCGAACCGATAGTCCTCCGATCGTCCCGGAGTGACTTGAGCAAATTTCTTGGCAATTTGCTCGATGGATCTGATAAAAGCCATGACACTACCTCCCACTCTCTCTCTTAACCCTCAAAACTGTAAAACGAAACAGCAACTGAAAAACACGTCTAAAAAAGCAAACTACTACTGAAACCGACTAACTCAATCGGTCAAACCTCAAACTACAAACTTCACCTGCAAAAGTCAATGTTAAAATCGCACTGGTTGAAAAGTTCCCAGACCTAACTTTTTCGCCATCACATCGATACTTCGCCGATCAGCTCCCACCAGCTCACTTTTGTCACCCCGCCTTGAATCTTGCGCTTCGCTCTTTGCAGCTTGATACTTGAGATACTTGCTCACATCAACGCCAGGCCTGGTAAAAATGTCAATATTCTTCTTTTTGCCAAGTCGCTCAGAACTCGCCTTGACATACCCGCGTTTCCTATAAAACTCAGCTGGATCGCCGGAAGATTGATCGAACTTACTCCGAACAACCTCTGGTGACATCCGCTTGAGCAGCTCACTCCCGATTCCGCTACCTCTAAAAGTCGCCGCCACGAGAAGATGACTCAATACGCCCTTCTTAGTTTTGACAGCCCAACCAACAATCGCACCTTTGTAACCCGCTAACAAAACGTGATACTTTTTCAGATATCCCTCATGTCGACCGACAGGGACAAAGAAATCATGACCGGCACCAGGAATACCGCCCGCCTTGCCGCCGCCAGTTAGCCAAAAATCTACGAACGCTGCAATCGCAGGCAAATCCTCAATCACTGCTTTGCGATATACAACTTCCATAGTACACAATCATAAAGTCCCGCCCGCCCACCCGCAATAGATTTCGCCTAACGGCGAAATCACCCGCCCTGTTGGCAAAGACCAGCACATTTTCGGTATAGCCGTCGTTGTACTGCATGGCCACCTCGCAGCTCAGCATCGCATCGGTATCTTCCCTGCCCAGATAGATGACGTCCTTATGCAGAGTTTCTTTTCCCTCGTTAAGATGCTTGACGAACGCCTTGATGCCGTCCTCGAACTTGAACACCTCTTTTTTATTTACCCTATCGTCCCTGAATGTAATCCGCAGCCCGGCATTGAGATAAGCCATCTCTCGTATTCTTTTTAAGAGTGTATCGTATTCGAGCTCGGTATCTCCGAATATCTCCTCATCTTGCTTGAATGCTATTTTTGTGCCCTGTTTGTTAGTCGTCCCGACCAGCTTTACCGTCTCTTTACTTCGTCCCCTGACACATTCGAGATGATAGTGCTTCCCCTCCCGATAGACATCAGCATCGAGCCATTCGCTTAGAGCATTTACCACGCTGACGCCGACCCCGTGCAGTCCCCCTGCAACTTTGTACGCGTCCGAGTCAAACTTCCCTCCTTATCGCTCAGCTCGTGACCTTGACCCCGTCCCCGCGACCTCGTCCTCAACTGATTCAATGGCTCGATACCCCTCATAGTTTGCAGCCCAAGTCAGACCCAGCCATCCCCGAGCCACTGATAAGGTACCCATCCGCAAACGACACCGATGGAGAGAGTGTTCTATGCTTGCCGAGAAAACGTTAGCAATCCTCTCGTAAGCTCACCTGTATGTATGCAGCTTAGCCGAAGGTTCCTTTCCCCAACCACGCAGTCGCTAGCGCTCCTGCCCCCTAAACTTCCTTGGCTAATTGGCTTCTGCTGATGGGGCAATATCCTAGGTTGGGGACAGGAACCATCTCATTAAGCTTTAAGCCAGGGCATTCACCACCACTCCCGACTACGTCGTGAGCAGTCCCCCCCTGCCCTGGATACATTTTCTCTGGCACTTACATCACCTGTGGGCTTCCTGGGATCTGTTCTGTGATGTAAGACGCCGCTGAGCTGACCCTGCGATGTCGATGGCTCCAGGCACGCAAATCTATGCCCGGATGTAGTCAGAGTTCCGGTCATTCGTTTTGCTACGTGCTTTCCGCCCCGCCCCCGCCGGTGGCCTGCAGGCCGGCGGGTCGGGCACGAATAACGGAAAAAACCGTGCCCTCGACAACCACCCACGTCCGAGGGCAAGTTTTTCAACGCTGAGCTGAAGATTCATAGCCAAATTCGAGCAAGACAGCCCCGCTGCTGCGTTTCCTGGAAAAGATGGGTACCCTGACACCCTCAAATCACACACAGCTCGAATACGGCCGTTTTACAGTCTTTCAGTGATATGTACCACCCCTACTTTTTTAGACATAATCACCGGTTTTTACGAAAATGTCGTCTTCTACCATAAACTGCGACAGCTTTCGGTGGATCCACCAAAAAAAAATATTGCTATGTCGCAAAAAATATGTCTATTTTACTATTGACACGGAGTCGTCTTAGCCGATATACTGATTAGAGAAAGGTCGGCATTGGACTGACCGGATTTTGGACCTCTTTTAGAAAGGGACACGTATGGACACAAACCAGTTAATTTCCGAGACGGCTGCACTCTACAACAAGGCGGCAGCCGCAAGAGGCAACGCTGACGAAGCCGGGGCCATCGCCGCCCTTGCCGAACTGCGGGAGCTCCTCAACAACCAGCCCGAGCTCGAGGCTGGCGGAGAATCCGAGACACCTGCTGAGCCAACTCCAGAGTAGCAATTCCATCCCAGGCCTGCCGGCTCATCTCTCCCCCGCTTGTTGTATTAACAACCGCCGGCAGGCCGTTTTTGGAAAGGAGAATCATGGACCCGAAAAAACATCCGCTAGTAGAAGTCGAGGAGCTGCTCGACATCTTGCAACCGGCATCCCCCGGAATGTATTTGCTCTACGCCTACAAAGAAGATATCAACTGCTGCCACTGTAACCTCGCACCAAAAGACGCCGTCCCTATCGCCCGCATCAGAAGTGACGACATCAACGATGGATTCACGACTCGCATGTGGGAACGAATCGAAGCAAAAATCCGAATCTATCTAAAACAGGGAGTACTCAAATGGAAACCCCAAAAACCCTAACCACCGATGAGTGCAAAAAACTACTGACTCAACTACAACTGCCCTGTGAAACCGACAAGCAGCGTAGTAAGGGAATCCGCAACCACACGATCACCCTGCTTATGTTGGACGCAGGACTGCGAGTCGGTGAGGTAGTGAAGCTGCAAAGTCGTCACCTATACTTTAATTGTCAACCCGTGACGTCTATAATTATTTCGGCCGAAATCGCAAAAAACAAGACGGAGCGAATAATCCCGGTCTCTCAGCGACTCTCTAACGCGTTAAAAAATCACGCCCAATGCAATGGGGCCTTCGATAACCTGTTCTACGACAAGTTCGTATTTTACCACGGAGACCCTCAACTACCCCTCACTACCCGCCAGGTCGAACGCATAATCCGAGCCGCCGCGATGAAGGCCCTGGGCCGCCCTGTGCATCCGCACATCTTGCGACACACATTCGCAAGCCGTCTGATGAGGAAAGTCAATATCCGCGTGGTCCAGGAATTGTTAGGACACAAGTCACTCACCAGCACACAGATTTACACCCACCCCAATCAAGAGGATCTGAAAAATGCGATTGACAACATGGATGACCGAGATGATGTATATAAAGAAAACGGACGCTCACAAAACTTACCGTGCAACGTTTCGAATCGCCCTGATACATCCGGCACAGACAGGGACATGGGATAACTCATCGGACCGAAAGACCTCTGAGCAGCAAATACACGGTGCCTGTGGTACCATAGGCTCGACCCTGGACCCCGAGGGGACGGGTTCGGCTGTTGTGGCTTCTTCCACAGGCACCATAGAACGCCACGCTTGAAGCCAGGCAGCCGTCGTCCTGGCAGTCGCTCCCGACTCTTCAGCGTTACGCAGCAGAAACACCCGATACGTCTCATCGGTTATCAGAGCTATGTTGTGTGCCGCTGAAACCGATAACCAGCCGGCGTGAATCGCATTCAAAACATCCGCAGGCCAGTCCAACATTGACACCATCCTACGAAGCCACTCCGCTGAACGATGCAAGCCGGCGGCTAACTCCTCCAACGGCATAACGTTCTTATCCATCACGTCCCTAATCGCACACGCCAGCTCCATCGGTGACAGGTCCTTACGAAACATATTCTCCGCAAAACTCACCTCTGTCGCCACGTGCTTTCCAGCTCCCGCAACAATACACGGAACGACTGTAAGTCCGCATTTCTTAGCTGCCTGAAGACGACGATGTCCAGCCACAAGCAAATAAGAATCACCAGAAACAGATACCATGAGGGGATTAACCATACCAATTCGACCAATGCTCGCTGCCAGCTCAGATATCGTATCATCTTCGATCACCAGCCTTTGCGCGTGCTCTCCGACCTGAATCTTTCCGATCGGGATGTCCTTTACCTCGATCATGACCGTGACCTCCTGCAACGACTTTACTTACCTGAACAAACAAACTCCGCCTGTCAACTTGCCAGACCAAATACTCTCCGCTTGTCAACTCCAACACCGACTGCACGCCCTTCGGAATGCTCGTAACTACTGTCGTATGTTGACGATGTGTCCTCGTTACATATTGTTCAGCCATAACTAAACTCACAACTTAACCACATGTAAATCATATCTTACACGGGGGGGGCAGCCCCTGTCCAGAACAAAATAATAAAATTGTGAGATATTCTGTGGATAACCTGTGAGGAAATCTGTGAAATCTTGCACATTTCACAATCGCAAATCTCTGCCTGTGCGCAACTCGGCAGTTCCTAACAGCTTTGCGCACAACTTTACTAACAACCCCCGCCAACCTTGAGCTGAAGATTGATATCCAAAAAAACCACGCTGACTCTCCGCCAGCGTGGTTTTTCGAAGGAGAAACTTAACGAACCGCCAACCTGAACCGCCTAAATCTCACAATTTCACAGGCTATACTAATAATACTAGTAGATCCCTTATAGTATTAATCATATAGCTGTTACAAACTTCACACGAAGGCGACCAGCTAAACCGTTATCACCATCACACCGTCCGCCTCGAATTCGTCTAACAAATCCTCATCAATCCGATCACAGACAACCACCGGCCTGACCTCTCGAGTCGGCCTGTACTCCTCGATGAACAATCGGGTATAGCTTAACACTTGCCCCAAAGCCACCATGTTGGCAGCCGGTTTCACCTCGATAACCCACAGAACGCCCTGCACATCAGCAACCACATCGATACGTTTACGCGAAACGCCGGCAGCGATCCGTTTGTCAAGATCACTAGCACCCACAGGCAAAAGCATACCTTGTCCGACATGCACATCATACCAGACCTCTCGAATCGCAATGACCGGGTCCGCAAGATACTTCGACCAGATTGCCGTATCTTCCGCCAGCATATGCGGATAGTGCGTCATCACTATCGGTTTCTGGGATACCCCGAGACCAGCCAATCTGGCACCTCCGTCGGCATCGATGAGAATATGCCCTGGAAAAATACAACCGGGACTTTCGTGGTAGTACCATCCACCGCAAGCACAAGTCTCCGCCCACCGGAATGAATAGGATAACGCATCGTCATTCTCGCGAATCCGCCTAAATAAGGAAGCTGTATGTATTGTGGGTCCGGCCGATGTATTCCCCACCCGGGAATCAAGGGATCGAGTGCGTCCATCATTGCAGCCGACGTCGGTATCTGATCACCTAAAGCAATCTGAAAGTTCGATATGTCCCCGGCGGGATCAGGAGTCCAAAACGCAATCTCCCACAATACACACCACTCCGGCAGGGCTAAATCCGATATCTCCCAGCCAATGTTCTCAGAAATGCTTTGAGCTGCAACCGCAACAACAAACCGCCGACCGAAGCAGTGGTCCGGCAACGCCATAATCTGGTCAGAAGGCCAATCTCGTATATTCATAATTCAACCCTCCGCAATTTCAAAAGCAACAGTACACTCCCAGGCCTGGGGAAATCCGTTCTCAACCGCAACCGCAAACCTCAGCTCATTCGCAGTGAACAACCTCGCCATCGAAAGATGCCGCGCAAACGCATCACAATCGAACCACCTAAACCCCTTCTTTAGACCACAAGACAAGGGGACAATAAAGTCCCACTTCGTTGCAACCTCATCACCACTACCCGGAATCCCCGTGCCGAACATCAGGTAAAAGAACCCGCCGACAGTAGACGGATGCACACCACAGTAAGCCCACAAATCGATACTATACAGCCACAAACGATTACCAAGCTGTGGTGTATAGCAAAAATCAGAGTTACCTACACCTGCAGGGGCATGCAGCTCGAGCGCAATCACTCTACGCTGAGGCGACGCCGGCACAATCTCCATTAACTCCGGCTGTGTCCTCGGAATCTTGATCCTTGCCATCAGTCAGTGTCCGTCAGCACTAAAGTCCGTGTCCGTCAGTGGTCAAACCTCACCTTTCGGCGTGTCCTCATTCTCCTCTTGAGACCACAACCGCAGGCATCGCATAACGAACTCGAGCAGCTTGACGATCCACCAGAAATCCTTACCCAAATGCATAATCAAAAGCCCCTTCCTGTCGGAACAATCTCACAGGGAATTACTCGCATGTCCTGCTTAGCTACGGTGTCAACATGGACTCGCACAATCACGTCACTCTTACCCGCCGTATCGAGTATGTACCGGCCGTCCCTGAAAATATCGAACGGAACATGAACGTACTCTTTAAGCAGATGATTACCCGGAAACTGCCAGCCCGTCAGGGATGTTAAAGCCTCGAGCCAGTGCTGATGTCCGAACCACCACCCGGGCGGAGGACGCAGACGACCGGCCATATTGTGAAGCGTCTCGAAATTGCTATGCGAGTAGAACCTGCGATAGTTGTCGACCAATATCTGAATGAATCCTATAGTCGCATCATCCGCAACACCGGCAGGGAAAACCTCGCCGAACATCACCAGCTCAGATATCGGATTCCCAATCGGCAGCTCGACATCATGCTCACCCGCAGCCTCAGTCGTCTTAGTCAGCGTTGTCATTCGCAGGTACCGCTCAGGCGAGGCATCAGGCAGCTCGACCGTCTCGATCTGTGCCTTCAATGCCGTCACTCCTGCAAGAGCACCCGCCATATACGTTAGCTGCAGTATCAGCTCACCACGAGTCGACCGCGGGAAACACTCTTTTGGATCGTAGAGTACTCGACCATGGGGTACAAGGAACGTGAACGAAGTCTCCTCTACCGCAACACCGAGATAGTTATGTGACCACGACTCGAACCCGCAGACTAACATACCACAGGCAACCGCATCCGCACCGCTCATCGAGAAAATCGCCGAACCCTTGTACAGCACTTCAATCTTCGGCAGGATTGCAGGGATAACCGGGTAAGTCGGAATTCCGTCAGCCGCAGCATCCGTCCTTGTGTACTTCAAAG
>JAUVYV010000004.1 GCA_030602885.1 Phycisphaerales bacterium | reverse complement strand
CAAACCCAATTCAAACCCAATTCAAACCCAATTTCAGCCCAAACAAACCCAATTCAAACCCAATTCAAACCCAAAACGAACCCAATTTCGGAGCGCAGCGGAGATCCCTACGGGTGAACTCCTTGGAACCACAAACCGGGGGTTAAAATAGGCAAAATATGAACCTAACTCCTTACTCACAAAATAGTTACACCCCGCCGAAAGCCCACGGCTTTATGCCGGGGGTTCTACCCAGACCACAAACCGGGGACCAATATTCAAGCGACCCGCCACTGGCCCGTTTTTCGCCCATTCCACCCGGTTCCCGTCTCACAATCCACTTATGTCCCGTCCCATCTCAGCCGCCTCTCGCTTCAGCCGGCCAAACGTACCAACATACCATCTGAGCGCAGGGCGATCACACTCAGGTTGTCAACAGCGACAGAATGTCCCCAAGCTTGGCGGTTGCCAGACACGTGCACGTATCGGCTGCTCCATAATACATCCACAGCTCATCGCCTCTGAGCAAAAGCCCTGTTGGAAAGACCACATTCGGCGTCAGCCCGGACAGCTCATAGGGCGCCTCTGCCTGGAATATCCAGTTACGGGAGCGAGCGATGGCCTTGTGAGGCTTATCTTTGTCAAGCAGGGCAACACCCGCGCGATATACGAGGTGACCGCCATAGGCCTTGACACCATGATAGATGAGCAGCCAGCCCTTCTCAGTGAGAATAGGCGGAGGCCCCGCTCCTACCTTCACCCCATCCCATGCAGCTCCGCCCAGCTCAGGCAGCACGCAGTGAGGCTCACCCCAGTGAATCAGGTCAGGCGAATAAGCGGACCAGATATGTTCGAGCCCGCCGGCATCAGGACGATGCAGCACCGCCCAGCGATTATCGAATTTCCTGCCGAACAGCACGGCATCCTTATTATTAGGCGAAAACAATAATCCAATCCGTTCGGCCCGCACAAAATCCGTAGTGCGCGCCAGCGCAACGGCCGCCCCATTGCACGAATAGGCCGTGTATGTAATGTAATAGCAGTCCTCCTCCGCCAGGTATGTCACTCGCGGGTCCTCGCAGCCCCACTGCTCGTACCGCCACCTGGGCTCACCATATTTCAACAGCGGCTCTGTCTCAATCTGCCAGTCGGTCACGCCGTTCTTGCTGCGTGCTACGTGAATGTTTGAATGGCCCGCGTGGTCCTCGACACGCAGCAGCATTACCACCTGGCCGTCATGCTCTGTCACTCCCGGATTCAGAACCGCCGCGCCGGGAAAAGGCAAATCCAGCGGTGTCAATATCGGATTGCTTTTGCTGCGTTCGAAGATTCGTATTTTCATAACTACTCCCTCAAAACACTGACAGACTTCATTTTCTTACACATATCAACCTGACCAGCCGGACAACGAGTCGAGGCGCATGAGGAAAGAAATTCTCGAAGGGCTGAATATCATCCACATCAGGGCGTTCATCAATATCATATCTGACCCCGGGACAACCGCGGTCATAGTACAGCCTGCCTCCTATATTATACCACGGGTATTCGCGACATCCCCCGGGTCTTTTCGGATAGATCGAGCAAAGCCCGTCTTTGAGCAAAGTGCACACGCAGCTATCCGACCGCACAAACATCGCATCTTTGTGGGTCATTATCGAGCCGTACCCTATTCTGTCGGCCTCTTCTGCCGTCGCCACCGGTGTACCCAGCACTCTGCAGCACTTCGCGCACTGGTCCTTCAGGCAATCCAGTCGCATCGGCTCGGCGGCAGGAACAAAACGATACAGGCCGCTTCTTCTGGCCTTAATGACACTGCGCATGAGAATCAGGTTCACGTTCTCCAGCCAGAACCTTCTCGCCCTCTCCTGCAGAATCCCTGCAGAAAGAAGCAGCGAAGAGGCAATAAGACTGAACACAGGCGCCAGGAACACCAGATTTGTATTGCCTGTGAACCTGCCATAGACAGCAGTGCCCCAGCCGGTCACAAACCCGGCAGAGACCGCGAGAGCCGCCCAGCCGGACAGGTTCTTCAATCGTTGTCGATCCGTCAGCAGAGCCAGAATAACAAGCGGGCACAGACCAAGCTGTGCTCCGTATATTGCGAAAACCAAATCCACGATTGACAATCCCGCACTGTAGAGCAGCTGGACCGCCACCGTCGAAACCAAAGCTGCGAAAACGAGGATGCACCTCGATATGTTCAGCTCTCTTTGTGATGATTCGAGCCGTTCGGCGAGCGAATGCCTCCTGAAGTGCGAAACAACGTCCTGATAGAGCGTGTGTGACACCGCTATCAGTTGCGTCGAGGCGGTCGATAACATCGCCCCGTACAGCCCGAGCACCGCAATGAACAATACAGAGATACCGAGAAAACCACGCGTCCCTCCGACCACGTTCAGCAGCAGTATCAGCGGATTCGTGTCACCGTCAGGCGTTACGATCATAAAGGCGAAACAAGCAAGCAGTACAAATATGCCCCACGTCCCTGCCACGCTGAAAACACCCCTCCACAATCCGGCTGTCACCGTCTGCTTCTCCTGGGCACCTGCGATTCGCTGCCATATACTCATATCCGATATAAACGCGGGGACATTGATTACGAAGATACCCAAAAGGAAGGATATCAACCCGTCCCTGTAGGAAAAGCTGAGCACTTCGGCCGGCACTTTGTCCAGGTTTTCACTCCAGCCCCCGTGGGTCGTTACATAGTAAACATAGAAAAGAGGCAGCGAAATCAGCAGCACCCGTATTGAAATCATCTGGATTCTGTCGGTTATGATTACCGCACGAAAGCCCCCCACCGCGGTGTAGAAGAACGCAACTAACGACAGGGTGACAATCACTATCCATGTGGGAGCGCTTGGCACAAGGCCCGCCAGAAACTCCGAGCCCACAGTCAGCTCGACCGCGAATGCCCCCAGAAAACCCAGACTCGTACAAACTGCTCCCACCCGAGAAAGAACCGCTGAGTTATACTCCACACCCAAAAACTCATGCAGGGTCGGCCTGTGGTCGTAAGACGACATCCGGTCCCAGATTCGCTTCGCAAAGAGCCGAACGACAAACACCCCTGCCGAGGTCGTGACTACCGTCCAGAACAGCCAAAGGCCAAGACTCTCAGCTAAGTTGAAAAACAGCAGTATGACCGTGGCCAGGGAAATGGTCGTTGCAACGGTGCTCGACGAGAACTCCGCCGAATTCTCAACACGGGCCTGTCTGCTGTAAGCTATCGGCAGCAGGTCCGCAATCCCCTTCGCGCGACGCCCCACTGCAATGCCTATGGTCATATAGACAACCAGGGCCAACAAAAGTGCGGTTATAACGGCAGCACTCATATTCTATGTGGCGTCTTTGCGCTGACCTTTAACTCGACGCTTATCCTTTCCTTAAGGCCACGCGGAACCTCAGGGTATTTGCCTCCGGCTACCTCCGTAAGCACATGCAGCTCCGAACCAGGGTACAGCTCCACCCGCCAGCCCTGCTCACTCAGGGCGCTGAAAACGGCTATTTCCTCCAGAAGATACTCACAGCAAAGCTCTCTCGCCTCTTCTTCTTCGACCGCCAGGCTATGATTGCGCTTCTCCTGTCTTCTCACAAAGGAAACCGCATCCTTTTCTACCGATGCCCTGAATTCGGCGTCCGAACCGAAGAGCTCGTCTATAATCTCTTTCGACGCCACGTACTCGCTGCTCTGCAAATGCTCCTTCCACCTGGTAAGCTGAATCTTCCCGGCAGGCAACTGCTCAAAGAGTCCTCTGGTTTTCAATATGAATGAGTCGCCGATCTTCTCGGCTGCCTTTACGGCCTCGGCGTCCTCAAGCCCGTTGAGAATACGCTCATTGAACCGACACAAGTGGTCTCCGACTACGACCAGGCACTTGTCAAATCGCTCCGACGCCCACAAAAGCATCGCATACAGCGACGGGCTGTCGAATACAGGATTCTCAAGACTTATGCCGAGATAGCATCTCCTCGAGGAAAAAAGCTCCTGCTCCGATACCTTCGGCAGTATCTTCTCTATCCTGACTGCCGGCAATTCCTGCTTCTCAAAGCGACAATCCGATGCCACTGCACAGCTTCCTTATCTTTATTAGTTTGTCGGCCGTCTCGTCGTACCCGAGACTCGTTCCATACAGGTCCGTTGTACCTGAATCAACCGTTGCATTGTCAATAAACGGGACAACATAGCCGCTGACCATAATATAAATCCAGAGGTTGTTCATGGGGACATCTCTGTACAAAAGTATCTCATCTATCTCGTCGGCCCTGCTTGTCCCGTCTTCAATCCTAAGCTTCTCGTTCATCACCTTGTCGAAACCGGCCAGCTCTCGCTCGTATTTTAAGTGTTCGGTCTGGAACTTCCTCCTCAGAAGCTCGGCAATTCTCTGATGAACCGACACAGCTTTCTCCTGCGGCCTGTCCCGGTAGATTATCAGCATCTTCTCGAAACTGTCGTCCCACAGGTAGCTGTAGTCAAACGTGCTCACATCAAGTATAATCTCAGGCCTGCGGACTACACCGATTATATGCGAAAATCTGTTCTTGTGCAAAGACTCCCATCGCGCCAGTTCCTCCGCCGTCACACGCGGCGTGACATCCCTCAGGTTGCCGATGAGCTGAAGTACAGTGTCAAGATAAAACGGCGCTACTCCCTGCAGAATGTTGCCTATCTTGCTGTACAATCGGCCCGACAGGGGCTGTTCATACGTAGGGCTCATAAAACTGTCAATCTCAGAAGCTGTAAACGTCAATGGCTCGGTTGTCAAAAAACGCTCCAGCTCTTCCTTCAGCCCCTCGGTCACAATCGCCTTCGCAACATCACTCGGCTCGCCTGTCTCCACAACATGCCACAACCCTTCGAGCTTGCCAAGCACACTCGACATCCCCGGATTCGCTTCCGTCAGCAGTTTCGCTGTTGTCCGCATATCCGTCACCGACTGCTTCACCGAATCAAGTATCTGAATACAAACGAGCACCTGACATAAAGGGATAAACTCGGCGGTGTCGAATGTCTGCACAACCCTGATTGCCCTGGCCGGCTGAAGTATGGCAGAGCCCGCTTCAATCATTCGATAGTGCGATGCAGCCAGGCCCAACTGCCCCGCAATCTGCAACGAGCTGACCCCGCCCATCTCGTCGCGCATGCCCTGCAGCACCAGGCCAAGCGCCTGAGCAAGCGGATTCCTCAGCTTCTGGACCATCTCATTCTCCTGAAAACCAGTCAATATCGTCCTCGGGCCTTCACCGCCCTTGACGTATTAACGGCCAAATTATACGCCATCTGCAAAAATCAGCAAGCTAATATGTCAAAATTTCCAGTTACTCCGCACTTTTTGACTTCCATAAGCCCTGTGATGGAGGGCACTTACATACGTAAACCGCGAATGTCAAAAAAAATGCACAAAAAAGCAAAAAATCCTTGACACATTTGGCCGACTCCTTTAGTATGAATAGTAGAAGGTCTCAATGAAAGGAAGGATTGCAGTGCCGGCATAAAGGAAGATGCGATGACTCGGAAAAAACAATACATCTCACAAGCCACAATACCCCGCACAGAAAGGAGGCGTATCATGGCAACTGTAAGAAATCAAAAAACAGTCGTGAAAGTTCTTGTCGGTGTTTTGTTGCTTTTTATACTCCTCACGCAACCGGCATTGGCCAAAAAATCACGCCCAAGAGCTGGCGGCAAAAGCGCTGCACCCGCCGGAAAACCGAGTGTTCAGAACCGTTCGACGCCGGCGAGAACACAACAGCGATCTACGGCGCCAAAGTCCGGCATGAGAGCAGCAAGGTCGGGCCGCTCACGGTCTCGACCGAGCAGGTCCGGACCCGCACCTATGAGTCGCTCGCCGGCGCGCGTGAGCACAAGAAGCTCCGCAGCGACCTCTGCACGCACTGCTTCGGTCAGGAGCCGGCCATCTCGCTCGTCCCGATTGTCTCGGTCGTCTCGTACGCCGAGGTCTCGCGGAGCTGTGATCGTTCACAAGCCAGGTTCCTCAAGGTCCTCTATGTCGGGACGGAGTGTGAGCAGCAGACCAAGCCGAGTAAAAACGCACATCAAATCACAAATCGCCAAATCGATTACAGTTCGCAAGTCCCGGCCCGCTGCCAGGCAGAGACGTACGCTCAGCCGGTCCGGCAGCAGGAGAGGGCGCTCGGTGATTGGTAAAAGACTTGGCGGCGACAGAGCAAAGACGGATTCCGGCAGGACTGTCAGAGAAAGGAGTATTGTCAACAGGCCAAAACGCTCGGAGAGAATAACGCAAACACGCCAAAGAAAGGAATCTGTGCGCAGAGAAGCACCCAAAACCGGAAGAGCTGAATCGCCCAGGCATGTCCGAAACAGGGCTGTGAACGAAACCAGAGTCGTCAACAGGAATCGCAACACCACCCTTGTGGAAAGAACCCGCCGGGGCACCGAGCGACGCAGACCACGTGGAACGAGAAGGGTAATATATGAAGACAGAAGGCGAATCGGGCCCAAAAGCCGCCGGCATGAGCACGTTTACAGAGATCGTCATCGCCGTCTGTGCCATCGCATCATCTGGCCGAGGTACCATTTCCCGGTGTACTACAGGTGGGGGCCGCGCGTTGTGTTTCGCCATGTGTACCCATACTACCACCGCAGATACGTCTTCGTGAGCTTAGGCGGCTTCTGGCCTACCGGCTACACGTACGTGCGCTACTACTGGTATCCGTCTCACTACTACCACTGGTACGGCTATGACCCTGTTCCACGCGAGGTGCACAGCGACACGTACAACTACTATACTTACAACTACTACGGCGACGGCACTTCGACCTCCTACGGCGAGACTACGGATCTTGCTCCGGTGGACCATACGACCTTCACAGACGTCCGCGAGAAGCTGGCGCAACAGGCCGAGGGCCCCGCCGCCGAGGCACTTTCCGACACCCTATTTGAGGAAGGCGTCAAGGCATTCGAGCAGGCGGACTACGCCGGCGCCGCTGAGAAATTCGCCGCGGCAATGGAGCTTGCGCCTGACGACGTGATACTGCCGTTCGCCTACGCCCAGGCGCTTTTCGCAGACAGCAGGTATGCCCAGGCAGCCGAGGCCCTGCGTTCGGCCCTCGATAAAGTCTCGCCCGAGCAGGGCGTCTTCTATCCTCGCGGGCTTTACATTGATGAAGAGACCCTGATGACGCAGATTTACCGCCTCCAAGAGGAGGCCGAGCAGTATCTGTTCAACACCGACCTGCAGCTTCTGCTTGGATACCACCGGCTCGGTGTCGGCGAGGTGGACAGCGCTATGGCGCCCCTTACGAAGGCAAAAGGGGATTACAGGAACTCTGCTGCGGCCTCGGTGCTGCTCGAGCTGGCAGAAAAGCTGCGAGAAGAAAACGCAAACGAGCCCAACGAATAGGCAAAGGAAGCAGACCGATGAAAGGCGGACAGTCGATAAAAATCGGTATCGCCGGGCTGGTTTCAGTGCTGGTTTGCTCGGTTGGGCTTGCCGGCGAGTGGCAGGAATTCGCAGTCGAACCCACGGGTCAGCACCAGGAAAGCCCGGACATCTACGGTAACACAATCGTCTTCCAACAGCTCGTTGCGGGCGGCTGGGATATATACGCGGTGGAATTGACCGGGCCTGAGGTGGCGTTCTGCACGGGCAGCATCGACGGTGACGTAAATGCTAACTGCAAAGTGGATTATGGCGATTTTGCCATGATGGCATCGCAGTGGCTGGTGAATAATCTCGAGGCGTACTAAGAGAGGTATGAACCACAATGGGCGGTTTAATTTGGGTAAAAAGTTGAGTAAGTGACCAGACCGGTCAGAAGGAGGTGCAAAATGGCAAGGCGGATAATGACAATAAGTTTAGTGTTGGCAGTGGGTTGCGGGGTTGTGTTTGTGGCGGGCTGCCAGAGCGATGCCCAAACGGGCTCAGCGATTGGTGCGCTGGCAGGGGCGGGGATAGGCCAGCTTGCAGGCGGCAGCACGGAGGCGACGTTGATAGGAGCGGCAGTCGGGGGCGGGGCCGGCTATATGATCGGAAACGAGAGCGACAAAAAGCAGCAGCAGGCGCAAATGTATGCTATGCAAGATGATATGAACTCGGTGATTGTCAATGTCGCCAACAGCAACGGGTCGATTGTGCAGGTTAGGTTGAGACGACAAGGCGTCGGATGGGTAGGCACAAGAGGCGAATATTATCCCACCCTGCCAACGGAAGGCCAGCTCAGGCCGGTGTACGGTTTTTAGGCCTGTGGGCTAGGCGAACACGTAAAAGCCGTACTTGAAAGGCGTTATGTGAGCTGGGCACACCCGGTGAGAGTCTCCTCCCTCTCGCCGGTGAAACAACGGGCCCCGGTAACAGAAGCCGGGGTCCTGGTTCTTTTGGGGGGAGTATAAGTATAGCTTATAGTGGTTTGAGAAAGGGGTTAGAAGAGGGCAAAAAGGGGGGTGGAGGGATGGGCGGAAAGGGCGAATTCGGGGTCGAGAGGGGCAAACGGGGCGGGTTTTCGCGTGCGGCGAAACGCGTGAAAGTTTGAAAAAAATTGAAAAAATTTGCGAAAAATGGCTGTGAAAAGGCAAAAAAACGCGAAAAAATGGGGGTTTTGAGAGAATTCTTTGGAAGATTTGGAGGCCTTACTATTAGAAAAACTAATAGTATAAAGTCGTCTCTCGTCTCTCGTGACTCGGTGGGGTGGAGAGTATCGCGTATCGCGTTCCGCCAAACGAACCCGCCAGACAGAGTGGCGGGTAAACTTCAGTAGATGGCAATGAGACCTAGCGCATAGGGGATACAGTCGAGTGGGGATGGTCGGGTTTTTTGTCAGCGGATTCGGTGGCGGAGTCGGTGTCGCCATAGGTTGGGGTCGATTGTCCAGATGGTATCGGTGCCCTCGAAGGGGGTGCCACCGTTGAGTCGGCCTGTGATGCGCAGTTCGACTTTGCCCGGGTGCAGGATGGCCTGTAAGTCGGCTCGGTTGAAGAAGGCGAGTGCGACCTGGGATTTTTCGCTGATGAAAACGCGTCTCGGCTCGATTTGGTCCTGGAGTAGTATGCTTGTGCGGTCGATGTCGGCGACGCAGTAATCTTCGGGCAGGCGGATTACGCAAAGAACGAATCTTCCGCGGCTTCTGAGGTTTAGAACACGCGGAGTGAACCGGACTTTGGCTTCGAGGGGCGGGACGTATTCGTAAGCACCCATATCTACGACGGCTTTTCCGTCGTTGTCGCCGTCAAGCACGCGCGGATTGCCGTCGAGGTCGGTTTGGCCGGGTGCGGGGACATAGTTTGGGTCACCGGCGTCGATGCACAGTGACTCGGGAAGAAGGTGGTAGTCACCGTCCACCCAAACTGCGTTTGGATGACTTGGCTCAATAATGAGATTGAAGTCATTCGCATCGGCCCAATAGCCGGGGTCAAGGAAGCAAGGATCGGTGTTGATATTACCCTGGCCTGTGAAGCCGCCTTCGATATTGCTGTAGGAGACTTCGACGTTTCCGGAGAACTCGTCTCCGCCATTTCGGAAGATGGAGTTGGTTACTCTGGGCTGAGGACCATTTGCCTGCAGGCCATTGCAATCAGTCAGTGAGAAGTTTCCTACGACGGTGCAATTATTAATTATAGCCGGGTCGTATATTGGTATTGGAGGGAAACCACCGCCGCCCTCTAAGCATGCAATCGCCCCGCCATACTGTTCTGCGGTATTGGCGGTAACGAGACAATTTTCGACCGTTACCGCTCCTCTGCATTCGATGCCGCCGGTCTTTTTAGCGATGTTTTCTGTTATTGTACAGTTGATGAGCTTTCCTGTGCCGTTAAGGGAAACACCTCCCGCGTTGGAGGATACGATGTTACCTTTGATGAGGGAATTTTTGATTGTTCCGGCATATATCATCGCGCCGCCGTTATCAAAATCGGCTTGGTTATCTACTATTTGACAGCCATCAACGAGAGTATCGCCTCCTGCTATATCGATTCCAGCACCATACGTAGCCTTATTGTCGGAAATGGTGCAATTTAGAATCTTCGCACCGGAGTTGTCGCAGCATATTCCGCCGCCATGCCCCGGAAAACCGCCGGCCTGGTTTCCACTGATAATGCAGTCTGAGATAACCGCGTTTGACCTGTAACAGTATATGCCGCCACCGTGCCAAGCGTAGTTGTCTTCGATACGGCATTGAGTTATGGTTGGGCTTGAGGCAAGGCAGGCGATGGCACCACCATTTGAGTAAAAACCCATATCCACACCTCGCCCGTTTTTAATGGTGAAGCCTTTGAGGACGGAGTCGCAGGTTTCGCCGTTGTGGAAGTAGAAGCCCCAATGCTGTTTCCAGGGTGTATCGTAGCAATTGATAATGCAATTGTCGGGCCCATTCTGCGAGCGGACGATAATCTTTTTGCCTTTAAAGTCGAGGTCCCGGTTGTCATACCCTTCATAAGTGCCGTCTGCGACGAGTACGATGTCGTAGTCATTTGCTTCATCGATGGCATACTGAATTGAATAAAAGTCATCAGGCACCAAGAGGACTTTTCCGATGTGCAGGGTAACGTTGATTGTTGTCGGGGCAAGGAGCCCCTCGGTGTCGGCAACAACAAAAGAACACTCGTAACTGCCGATTGGCAATCCATTACCGTCTGCGGTGAGTATTATTTCTGTTTTTTCTGCGGTAGCGGTGCCAGTTGTCGATGAGATATCGAGCCAATCGGCGGTGCCTGTGATCTGGAAATCTATGCTGCTGCCGGATGCGCTGCAAATAGATAATGTCTTTTGTGGTGGGTCATCCAGAGCGTCGTATGTGAAGGAGATGAGTTTCGGTCCGGCTGCCAGGACGAGGTGGTTGGGGTCGAACTCGTAGGCACCCATATCGGTGACGGCCAGACCGTCGGCGTCGCCGTCTGTCGGGCGTGGGATACCGTCGAGGTCTGTCGGCGGCAGAACAACACCCGGGTCGTTGGTCCCGGAATCGATGCAGGGTGAGTGGGTGGTGAGGCGGTAATTGTTCTCGGCAGCAAAGAGGGGATCCTGGTTTATGTTGTTTGTTCCCCACCACTGTGTACCTCTAATGTTACTATACAAGGCAGTGACGTGCGCTTTGTAGGAGACTTCAGTAATCTGCAGTCCGGGCTTGTCCCATAGGATAGAATTGGTGATTGTCGCGCTTGCGGATTCCACCGTTATCGGTGCGCCATTTAGTCCCTGATTATTACCTGCAAGGGTGCAGTTGGTGAAATATGTGTCGCCGCCTTTCAGGTAGATGGCAGAGCCGCTGTCTTTGGCTGTATTGTCGGCGATCAGGGTATTAATGACATTAACATCATAATCTGAAAGGATATGCATATCGATATACATTCCGCCGCCCTGTTCGGCGTTATTATTGGTTATCTTCGAGCTTTGTATATCAACTTGTGCATCATAGATAAAGATACCTCCGCCAATGGTCAGGGCCGTCAACTCAGGGCGCCATTTTTCACATTTATTCTGTTGTACGCGGGAGTTTTCTATTGAGAGTTGGCCGTAGTAGCAATAGATACCTCCGCCCTTACCAATAATACCATCGGCTTCTTCACCGTTTGTTCCAGCGGTATTGTTTATGATATTGCAGTCACGGATATCAACGTCGGCCCAGTGGGAATATATCGCGCCTCCCCACTGCCTCGCGACGTTATTACTTATATCGCATCGCTGCAGTAAAGCGGTTCCGTCATATACGATTATCGCGCCTCCGTAGTTTCCGATTAAGTCAGGGTCACCGAACTGACCAACAAAGTGCGCCTGATTATCTTTGATTGTGCAATCGACAAGTCTAAGGTTACTCGTCCACCTGGCTTCAATGCCGGCGGATTGGTGAACAGCTGCGCTACCTATTATGGCCGTTTTGACGATGTTCACATCACTTGCAACTGCCTGGATAGCAAGTTGATTGCCGATTATATCGCAATTATTGATATCGGCGGTACTTTTGATTTCCCAGTGATATTCGTCACCGAGCTTAATCCCTCTTCGGTTATTGCTGATGAGCGAATCTATGATAGTGATATTGGAATCGAAAACAGCGATACCGTCGGATTGGTTATCTGTGATACGGCAGTTGGTTATTATCGCATTTGAATCAGATAGATAGATCGCCTGAGAATAATCTGTAAGGAAATTTTCCAGACCACAGGAAGTTATTGTGCAATTGGTTATCGTCGGTGATGCGCCGTTGCAGGCGATGGCATGGCCGCTTGCCGGTATCGGAGAAGGCAGAAAAGGATTGAACCCGCGAATAATTGTAAGACCTGCTATGACCGAGTCGGAACCTTCTCCGTTATGAAGATAAAAGCCGCGGTGCGGCTCGTTCTTGCCGTTGCAGTCGATGATGGTTTGTGCGACTATACATGGGTCGTTGGGGTCTATTGAGCTGAGGGTGACGGCTTTACCCAGAAAGTCGATGTCGCGGTTGCCGTCACCTGTGTATGTGCCGGGGGCGAGGACGACGGTATCACCGTTGTTTGCATTGTCGATGGCGGCCTGGATGGTTGGGTAATCGCCGGCGGCGTTGGGGTCAAGATGGATGGTTCTTGCTGCGGCGGTCGAAGCGATAGCAAAAACCGCCAAGATTGCAATGTGTTTTTTCATAATACCTTCTCCTTAAGTATCCGGCCGCTTACTTTTCATTCGGGAACGATTATACCATAAAGAGAGCGGGAAGGCAAGGGGAAAATGGTACAGAATTTAGAATTCAGGAGTAGGAATTAAGGGGTAAGAATACAGGCCCGCCAAGGGAGTGGCGGGGAAACCCGGCAGGGGAATGACCCTCTGTTGCAGGCCAAGTAAGAATCATCCCGAGGGTAAACTTCATGGCGGATAAAATCCCGATAAGCGAAATCGAGACAGGTGGCACGGCGAAAGTTTTTATGACCCGCGCAATAAAATTGCGGGGCTAAATATCTGGATTCCGGATTGTTGCGCGAAGTCGGTACTTCGGTCGGGATGACCGTTAGGAGAGTTCCTTCGGTTGCGCAGTGCGCTGCATTGCTTCGCTCAGGGAGACAATCCACTTGTGGTAAAGTGGAATGTCAGTTGTGTGGTTTTGCGGAGATGAGGGCGGCGAGGAGGATGTGTCTTAGTCGGTCAACGGTGATATGGCTGAGGTAGTCATCGGTGAAATCGAGCTTGAAGCGGCCTCTGAAATTTCGGATGCGTCTGGTCAGCTCGTTTCTGTTGAGGGCTGCGATTGAGGTGGCGTTCTGCTCAAAATATCTTTTCGAGTTCATCTGTTAAGCCCTTATCGGGTAATCATCCATATAAGCCGGACTTGCGCGCTGGGTGTATCGTCATTGGAGCAGGGGTGCTTTTGCAGCAAGTTGCAGAAAATGTTAAAAGAGCGGAAATTGGCGTTGTGAGGGGTTTGAAATTGGATTGTGGTTTTTGCGCAGGTCTGATAACTTTTGGCTATGAGGACGGACGAACTGGATTATGAACTGCTTAGTGAGCTGATTGCCCAGCGGCCTGCGAGGGTTCGCAGCGAGGCGAGACTGCTGGTTCTCGAGCGCGGGAGGGACGGACTTATTGACAGCCGGTTCGACGAAATCGGCGAATTTTTGAGGGGCGGTGACTGTCTTGTGCTGAACGACACGAAGGTCCTGGCGGCGCGGTTTTTTGCACGGCGTGGCAGCGGCGGGAAGGTGGAGTGTCTGTTTTTAGAGGAGGTTTCGGGTGGATTTTGGGAAGTGACGGTCAAGGGGGCGCGGAGGTTAAGGGTAAGTGAGGTCATATATTTGAAGGACGCAGAGGGGCGGGATTTTTGTGAGGCGGAGGTGGTCGAGAAGAAAGATGAGGGGAAGTGTCTTTTGAGGGTGGTGGCGGAGAGTTCGGCGGAGGCGATACTGGAGCGGATAGGATTTGCGCCTTTGCCGCCTTATATCAAGCGCGGGACAGATTTAGAGCAGGCGGCGCGTGACAGGGCGCGATATCAGACGGTTTATGCGGCGAGGAGGGGGGCGGTGGCGGCGCCGACGGCGGGGCTGCACTTTACGGATGAACTGATTGAGCGGCTGAGGGGGCGGGGCATTATTTTTGCGTATGTGACGCTGCACGTTGGGGAGGGGACATTTCGGCCTGTGACGGCTGAGACGCTTGAAGAGCATGCGATGCACGAGGAGCGATTCAGTATCGATGCGGAGAATGCCGGTGTAATCAACGCGGTCAGAGCGCAGGGCGGCAGGGTGATAGCGGTGGGGACGACGAGCGTGCGGGTGCTGGAGACGGCGGCGGCGGCGGTGAAGGTCGAGGCAATGAGCGGGACGACAAAATTGTTTATCACGCCCGGGTACAGATTCAAGGTAGTCGATGGGATGGTGACGAACTTTCATCTGCCGAGGTCAACGTTACTGGCATTGGTGGGTGCGTTTGCGGGGCTGGAAGAAACTCTCGCTGCGTATAGACATGCGATAGAGCGGCGGTATCGTTTTTACTCTTACGGCGACGCGATGCTGATAATTTAAGAGTCGGCCGGGTGGGATTTGTTTTTATGTAATTTTGCGAATTATCTGAAGCGCTGGTCTTCGGGTTCAACAGCTTTTTTGGCGTTTGCGAGGTCGTTTTTTTCGAAGGTTATTTTTCCGGCGAGGGCGGCGTGTTTGAGGAAGGTGTCGGTTCCCTGTGGTGCCCTGCAGTTATTGATGGTGACATTGGAGCCGTTATTGAGCGCAATTACGGCGCCGACGCCGGCGAGCTGCGGCTGTCTTGCCTTTAAGGCATCGATTTTCAGATTCGTGAAGTACTCGCAATGGAGGGCGTGGTTGAAGAACGGTGGCAGCTCTTCGGGGAAGTCTATTTCCAATCCGTTAATTTTCAGACCATCGACGTATCGTGCGTAGAGGCCTGGGATGTCGTGTTCGAAGACAGCGCTGGAGAGGTCGGCGGCGGTACGCAGGTCTATGTTGCCGCCGTATGATTTATTCAGGGGACCGTCCCTGAGTTTTAGTTTTACGTTTTCGAAGGTGAGGTCCTGAATGATGCTTTCCTCGCAGCCGAAGACGACGATGCCGTTTTCACAGTCGGCGATGATATTCGAGAAGCGGACATTTTTGATTTGTCCGAGTTTTTCAATGTCGGCTTTGCCGGGAACGGCAGAGACGTGTATTGGTTCGGCCTGTCCCCACCAGTGTCCTGTGTGGAGGCGAGTTTCGATGGTGATGTCTGAGAAGGAGACATTTTCGACGGAGCCGTAGCCCCGGACGTTAACGAGCAGGCCTCTGTTGGATTCGTAAACGGTGAGATTTTTGAATGTGCAGTTTTTGATATCGCCGCCGGTGTATCCGACGCGGACTCCAGCGGAGCGCGACTGGAGGGTACAATTGGTGACGGTGATGTTTTCGGAGCTTGCCGCAGTGGAGGGTTCGCCCCCGAGGATGTCCTGATGATGTCGGTCACCAATGCAGGTTATTGCGATTGAGTCATCTCCTCCGGAGATATCGCAATCGGAGATTTGAACGTTTTTGCAGGATGTGCAGTGAATGCCATCGGAGTTGGGCACGAGCAGGGAGTTCTTGATTCGGATGCCGGTAACGGTGACATCTTTGCAGGTGTCGAAGTGGACGGTCCAGCTTGGTGCATCGGTGATGGTGATGTCGCGGAGGAGGACGTTTTTACAGTTGAGCAGCCGGATGATGCGGCCAGGTCTTGCGTGATAGACATAAGGGCCATCCTGTGTGCCGAATTTTTTGTGCATGTAGTCTTGTCCCTGTCGGGTGTATTTTGGGTCGAGGTCGGGCGCCTGCCAGTCGGGATAATTTCTCATTGTTGTGGTATCCATGAATGAAGTGCCGGAGCCGTCGATAGTGCCGGGGCCGGTTATGGCGATGTTTTTCGCGTCCTTTGCCCTGATAAGGCCGAACCTGTTGCCGTCGATCATATAGTCTTCAAGGTCGGTGCTGCCTTTGATTGTAGCACCGGGTTCGAGATGGAGGGTGATATCGGGGAGTAACGTGAATGCTCCAGTGACGTATGTACCGGGAGGGACTATCACGGTTCCGCCGCCGGAGACAGAGCAGGCCTTGATTGCTTCGATGAATGCTTTGGTGTTGATGGTTTTTCCGTCACCGACGGCGCCGTAATCTGTGATGCTATAGCGGTCGGTGGTTTTTTTTGCACAGGAGGCGAGTGAGCAGGCCAGGAGGATACAGGCCGGCAGCAGGAGATGTTTTTTGCGTATCATTTTGTTACTCCTTGAGCGGAAAGTCAATCGTACTGCCATTTGAGGAGCCATGGGTCTTTTGTGCGTTTTTGGAAAGCCATCAGCTTTTTCTTTAGCTGCTCGAGAACGTTGCTATGCTGCGGGTTATTCGCGAGGTTATTAACTTCGTCCGGGTCGTTTTCGAGGTCGTACAGCTCGAATTTGGGCCGGTGCAGGTAGGCATCAACGGTGCGTTTTCCGTAGAACTTATCGCCTCTCTTGAGCGCGGCCTGCCAGGTTGGGGCGGCCCAGGTATCGGTGGAAAATGGGTAAGGTAAGGGGTATGCGATGTTCCAGATGAGCTTGTACTTGCGCCGGCGTACGACGCGCATTGGGTAGTACATTGTTATTTCGTGGAAGGTATGGGAGGCGTATGTTTCGTCCCAGCCGGCGGGGTGCTGCTGTTGAATTACGGATTTGAATGACCGGCCGTGGAATTTGGTTTCGTTGGGCATTGCGCCGGCGATATCAAGAATGGTGGGGGTCAGGTCGGCGAAGTTTACAAGGGCGTCGCAGGTGATACTCTTTTTCTTTTGTCCGGGGACGCGGACGATGCAGGGCAGGTTCATGCCCGGTTCGTAGAGAGTTGTCTTTGCGCCGGGGAAGGCGACGCCGTTGTCGGAGATGTAGATGAAGACGGTGTTGTCATATTGACGTGTATCTTTGAGGGCAGTGATGAGGCGGCCTACGCCCTGGTCGATGCGTGAGACTGACTGATAGTACTGTGCCAGCTCGGCTCGGCAAGTGGGGATGTCGGGGAGGAAGGGCGGGACGATGACATCCTTGGGGTCGTATCGGACTGTTTCGACACCGGGACGGCCCTGGGGCTTATTGCCGAAACGGTCTGGTTTGTGCGGGAGCTCATCGGCGGTTCCGCCGCCTCGATGAGGGTCGGAGGTGCAGAAGTATAAGAAGAAGGGGCGGTCATCGTCGGCATTCAGGAAGGGTCTGGATTTTTCGGCCATCTCGACGGAGTTACGGCTGTTGGCCTTGAGGACCGTTTCGAATCTGTAAACTTCTTCGGGTGCGATGTGGTACTTTCCGACGCGGGCAGTGCGGTATCCGGCTTCGGTGAGCAGGACGGGTAGTGATTTGATATTGGGGAAAGTAATGAAGTGGTGATAGTCATGCTGGTGTCCGTATTGGCCGTTGGCGTGGTTGTACAAGCCGGTGAGGATTACGGAGCGGCTCGCACTGCAGCTTGCGGAGGTGCAGAAGGCATTGGTGAAGCGCGAGCCCTCGGCGGCGAGGGCGTCGAGGTTCGGGGTTTTGATGACGGGATTTCCATAGCATCCAAGGGCATCGAGTCCGTGGTCGTCGCTTACGAACAGGACGATATTTGGTCTGTCATCTTTGGCTGCAAGTGCGAGATTCGGCAGTAATGCAGTGGAGAAAAGTGCAGAAGTGGTACCGGCACAGCGTTTAAGAAGACAGCGTCGGCTGATAGGTTCGGTTGGCATTGCAAAGACTCCTAACATAGCGACTTGCCCCTGCCCATTTCAGGCCCGCAGGCATCTTTCCTGAGCAAGTCTGAGTTACGGAGGGTAGTATAACACAGTGTTCGAAGAATATCAACCGGAGTAAGAAGCTGGAGTGGAGTTTTGTGTGGCTGAATTGTCCGGCGGTGGCTCAAGTGGTTTAGTCAAGGCAAAGCTTTTCGCCGGGTCCTATCCGAGGTATGCGGTCGAGTTTTTCTGCGAGGTCTTCTCTTGTGAGGGCAAAGCCCGGTGCTATTTCGAGGATGCAGTCGGGAGAACCGTCGTGCTTTCGTGGTATGTTGACGCCGGCGGCTTCGAGCCAGTCAGCGGCGCGGTCAATCATCATTTGCCTTGCAGTTTGTGCGCTGTCGAGACCTGTGAGGTTTTTGGTTGGGGCGAATTCTTCGGCCCTTTGGGTCTGGAGGATAATGGATTTCGAGGCAAGGGGGATGGCGTCAAAGACGAAGGACTCGAGTTTGATGCCGTTTGGCTTAGTGGGCCGGATGAGGTTTCCGTTTTCGTCGATGTGTGGTATTTTTTTATCGGCGCGGTGAAGGGGCAGGGCGAAGCCGTCTTTATTGAGGCGTTCGACGAAACTGGTGCTTATAACGTGAATGCCGATACTGCCGAGCTCGAAGAGGAGTGAGCCGTCTGGGTTCTGCTTTTGCGCAAGGTCATCCGGCAGGTCAGTGTACTCGATGACAGTGACTTTGCCGTCGATGAGACAGAAGTTTCCGACTTTTTCGAAAGGGCCTGTCTTGATGAGTGCCTTTGAGGACATTTCTGCTGCGTCGAGGACGTGGAGGCCGATGAAAAGCGGGTCGAAGAGATTGACGAGAGGGTTGTCGATATGCCAGTAACTTAAATATTCGACGCCTTGTGTTTTCATATTTTCGATGGCGCGGCTGTCGTAGAGGGCTTTTAGACTTCCGCCGTGGCCGCCGGGTGAAGAAGCAATTGTATCCTTTTCGGCGAGGAGAATTTTGCCGTCGAGGTCGAAGCTCGGCAATGTTCCCTGCCGGAAGATGAAGACGTTTTTTCTATCGAGGTTATAGTAGTCGTTTGCTTCGAAGATGTCTTTTGTAGCGTGGTAGTTGAGAGGGCTTGTCATGACATACCAGGGGCAGACGGTATGATATTTTTCTGAGACAGCCGCGATAGTTTCGGCGAAGATTTGAAAGAGCGTTTTGTTCCTGACGGGGCTGACGGGGAAGTTGCCCTTTGGGCCGTCGAATCCGAGGCGAGTTCCCTGGCCGCCGGCGACGACAAAGGCGGCGACTTTGCCCTGGGAAGTGAGTTTTTCACCGAGCCGGCGTGCCTCGGTGTATTTTTTCTCCTGGTCGGGGTCTGCGGGGACCGGTGCATAGGATGGGGCAGGTGTGAAATGATGTGGTGGGTGGGCGGGTGTGTAGTCCCTGACGTAATCAGCGAGCCACTGGTCAATTGTGTCGAAATCGAGCCGGCGGATTTGGGCGAGCAGATTCTGTTTCTGAGCGGTGTCCATCTGGGGCCAAAAGGCCAAGAGGTGGCTCTGGTTGTGTTTTTTCAGGACGTTTTTCAGATTTTGAAGGTCTTTGTCGGGGGCCATGCCTTTGATTCCAAGCCAAAAACAGTGATGTTACGCAAACGGGGAAAATATTCAAGGAAATCCGTAATTTTGCCGAAATTTGTTTGACAGGATAGTGGTTTGGATGTATATTGATAGTAGAGGTTGGTAGGTAAAAAGTGAATATCATAATTTAAGCCGTTATCATCATATTCAGTAAGTTTTTCATATCTGAATCTACCCACCTCAAAGAAGTGTCTTAGCTTCGGTTGGTTCGAATCGACGGCTGATTCGGGTAAATGTAAGCTAAGTCAACAAGTCCGATAAGATTTGGTTTTGAGGATTTTGACCGGCCTTTTTTGAGCGAAAGCGTAACGTTAAAGAGATTCGCAGAAAAAAGGTGTTGAATTAACCGAGTCAGGAATAAGTTGTAATTTATTTGGTTTGGTGCATGCCCAAATGTGTGCTCAAATTGGCCGGATTTGCGAATCTCATGAAAGGTAAAGGAGAAAAGAAATGAAAAGGAAAGGTTTTACGTTGGTGGAGCTTCTGGTCGTAATTGCGATCATAGCTCTGTTGATGGGCATTCTGATGCCTGCCCTGGCGAGGGTGAGGCAGATTGCCTATCGAATGGTCTGCGGGACCAACCTCTCCGGTATCGGCAAGGCGATGCTGCTTTATTCGAACGATAACGATGAGGAATACCCGCATGCAGGCCTCAGTACCGAGTGGAGTACTCTGGGTAGGATAAACGGCGACGTCTTCCTGGCTGATCGAAATCTTGTCTTTGAACGGGACAACAAGGCAACAATAGGTTCGACCTTCTGGCTGCTGGTCAAGTATGTAGACATGACGGTCAAGCAGTTTGTCTGTAAGGGCGATATTGGGACAAAGCCGTTCAGGCTCACCGACTATCCGAATGAGGCGGAGGACGTTGAGGATATTACTGAGATATGGGATTTTGGCAGGAAGCCGTCCATCTATTGCAGCTATGCGATGCACATGCCTTACGATTTGTCTGCCACCGAACAAGGGTACCCGATCACTCCCAACGGTAATCCTGCCAGTCCTCTTGCGGCGGACAGAAACCCTTACCTTGATACGAATGTCGATTGGCTTGATGAGAATGGTGATGTGATCGAAAAGGGTTCGGATGACCTGTGCACGCAGTGGGACCCCGAGGCGAGAGGCGGATTCCGAGATGAGGACAAGATAGGCAACAGCGCCTGTCATCAGCGTGACGGTCAGAACGTGTTGTACAATGATGTAAGTGTAGAGTTTGAGAAATATCCCAACGTTGGTATCGACAAGGACAATATCTATCAGTACTGGCTAACCGCACCTCCGAATAAGCCGACCAAGAAGGAAAGGGAGGCCTGCGGCGGTATACCTGCACGGGGCAGCGGGCCCGGCCAACCCGGCGACGTGGGCAGTGTGTTTCCTATGACATTCAACGATGCGTTCCTGGTTAATGAGCACCAGAATATTGGTGCAGCAGGGAGCTGAGCACCAGAATATTGGTGCCATAGGACGCAAGTAATAACAGAGGCATACGATTCTGCAGTTATTCGGCGGCCTTGTACGTGAGCGTACAAGGCCGTTTTTTTTTGGTGTGCCGAGTATGTTTGATAACCCGCCAGACGGAGTGGCGGGCAAACCCGCCAGCCCGCCAAATGAACGGCGGGTAAAAGGCAGGCAAGCCTGGAGGTGAAAGTCCTCTACACAACCTGATAGAGGTGAAGTGTTAGCGAAGCGCAAGAGCGCTGCCGTGAGGCAGGGTTCTAAGGAAGCGTAGCTCCGAAGACCCGGCGTGAGAAATTTTAATATGCTGGGCCTTGCTTTGTCGGCAGAATAGATAACAGCTTAACCAGCCGAACCGCCGTGGTACGGCCCCGTATGCCCGGTGGTGTGGCAGAGAAAGCCCGCGAGGGCCTACCTATGTCGATTGTGCCGGTGCCGGTAGAGCAAAGCCCCAGCCGAATCCGGTTTTTTGGTCAAACCGGTGGAGAATGCTCACCTGTCTTGCCTGTGCTCGTCTTATAGCAATTATAGGGCTCAAATAGTCGAGCAGTGGCGAACAAACTGCGCCTCTGAGCAGTATAGATACGCGATTATCCGATTTGACGAATATGAGGAGCGGTTTTCAGCCATATTGGCCAGGCCGAGTTGTGTCAAGGACGCCATTTCGCCGTAGAGGCAAGATGGGCACACTATTAACTGCTTAATGAGCCGTTAGTTACGGCGATTAAGCGGCATTGCTTTGAAGAGACATTGTCTTGTTCCCATGCTCCGATAATCAGAGTGAGAAAGTGGCTGTGCATGGCTATGTGGGTGCTGACGTGAAGCATAGGCGGCGGTAATTAAATAAGTTAAGCATTTGATTAGTGAAGCCGATGAATTTCATCGAGTCAGGAGCAGATTGTGGGTACTTAGCTCTGCTGGATAGGGGGCGAAAAGTGCCGGCAGTGTGCGTGCTGTAGAGTTTAAATGATTGACAAAGGGTTTTGTTGCGTTTTCAGTGATATGAAAAGACTTCGGATTGTAGCCGCGATATATGTCCTGTCTGTTCCGATTATATTTCTTGCCGGCTGCGGCAACAAATTCTTCGATCCGACACAGATAGGTCGATTTCGTCCTGTTCCGGCGGTCAACGTCATACTTGATTCGCTTGATGTTGCCGAGGAAACTCCCCCCGCCTGGGAGATTGGAGAGGAGCCGAGACCGGTTGACGTGGTGGCTTACGAGACCGACTATGCTTTTGGTCCCGGTGATGTGCTGGCCGTGTCTATTTTTGAACTTTTTACCGAAGGAGCCATGTTCAGGAATCAGTATGTCATTACCGAGACCGGCAAGATATCCATACAAGATGTTGGAATAGTTGAGGCAGCGGGTTTGACTGAGTCGCAGCTCGAGGAAGAGATAAAGCAGATTCTTTCTCCGAACATACTAAAAGAGCCATCGGTCAACGTGAGTCTGCTGGGGTCGCAGAAGCGTGTGTATTCGGTACTTGGCAGCGGCGTACCGCGGCCGGGCAGGTACGGGATTCCCCGGTATGATTATCGGCTGACCGACGCACTTGCACAAGCCGGCGGCATAGGCCAGTTCAATACAAGCTACATTTATGTCTCGCGTGCCGTTTCCGGCGAGGAGGCATTGGCAGAACCAGAGCAGCTTGTTCCGGCAGTACCTGTTGAGCGGGATGTGGTCGAACCGGAACAACTGTTCCGACCTGAGCAGGAGATGCTTGAGATAATATCGCCAATGACCCGCAAGCGCAGGCCGGCGTCGGATGAGCTTGTAGTCACGTCGGCGGAGATGGTTACGGACAGGGAACTTGCTGAGGCGGCTTTACCGGAGGAGCTTTGGCCGCCGGTTGATGAAAGCCGGCCCGCAATCGACCTTCAAGAGATTCTAAGAACACCCGAGAAGCCAATCGGTGAGCAGGTGGCGACAGAAACGGCGACAACCAGCGCTGCCGGCCAGGGCCGTATAGAATGGGTCTTCAAAGAGGGTAAATGGATGCCCATTCAAATCGGGCAGGTCGGAGTGCCTGAGCGGAGACCTGAGGTTGGTTTTGAGAGAGCCGCCGAACCGCTCGAGGAGGGAATTCCAACCGGATTGGGATGGGACGAAATAGGGACAGGAGGAGTTCAAAGACGTGTAATCAGAATCCCTGCAGACAAGCTGCTCAGCGGCGACCCCATCTACAACATTGTAATAAGGTCCGGCGATAACGTGCACGTGCCTATTGATATTATTGGCGAGTTTTGTATTATGGGCAATGTCAACCGGCAGGGATTCGTTAATATCACCGGCCGGCCGATGACTTTGAAAATGGCTATTGCCGCTGCAGGTGGTTTGGGGCCTCTGGCATGGCCCAAGCGCTGTGAGGTTGTCAGAAGAGTAGGCAAGAAGAAAGAAGAAATCGTGATGGTGGATTTGGAAAGAATAGCCCGGGGTGAGCAGCCCGATTTCTTTATTAAGCCAAACGACCTAATCAACGTCGGGACACACCCGACGGCACGGTGGCGTGCGGTGTTGAGAAATGCATTCAGGGCAACCTACGGGTTTGGCTTCATTTACGATCGCAATTTTGCAGACCGGGATTACGGAACTCACAGGCCCTTCCCAGACTGGTTTTAGCTGGATCGTCAAGAGTCGTTTTTCATCACGACTACGGCTCCAAGACACCAAGGGCGGTAAACTGCCAATTGAAGCCGCAGACGTTGGAGCATTATGGCTGACAATATCGTTTTTACTGCCTCAGAGCCGGAGTCGGCGGAATCGCCGCTGCGCAGGCAGCAGTGGCGCCAGTTCAGCGTGCACACCTACGCCAAGATTTTCATTATAGCGGTGTTATTCTACTATCTTTTTCGCAGTGAGATCGAGGGCATTGTGTACAGGTGGGTATCCGACAGCAGCTGGTCACACGGCTTTCTTATCCCTCTGTTCAGTCTTTATTTTCTGAATCAGCGCAAGGATGACATTCTTAATCTTCGGGTCAGGCCTAATTATTTGGGGCTGTTCTTTCTGATTTGCGTGATACTGTTTTACATTTTCAACGTTGTCAGCCCAGCCGGCTACGGGTACTTCCGTAGTATCTCGATGGTGGCAGTTCTTGGGGCGGTAGTGTTGTTTCTGGGTGGATGGGCTTTGGTGTGGTACACGTGGCTTCCTGTTGTCTACCTGATATTTGCAGTTCCCCTGCCTGGCCGGTATTACAGGGGGATTACAATACCGATGCGGCAGTGGGCCGCCAGTGTGGCGGCTACCCTGCTGAGCATGGTCAAAGACATCGAGGCCACCGCCAATGGCGTCGTAATAGATATCATATATAAAGGTCAACTACTTTCACCGAGTCTGGACGTAGCGGAGGCGTGCAGCGGAATGCGGCTGCTGATGGCGTTTCTGGCCCTTGGAGTTGCCATGGCGTACCTGCATTACAGACCTGTCTGGCAGCGTCTTGTTTTACTGGCCAGCACGATTCCGATAGCGATACTGTGTAACATTGTGAGGGTAACTGTTACCGGTTTTATTCACGTCCTGCTGGCCCCGAGGTATGCTCAAGGTATATATCACGATATGCTTGGAATGCTGATGCTGCCGTTGGCCTTCGGGCTTTACGGTTTTCTTGCCTGGTTTATGTCCAATCTGTTTGTGGAAGAAAGCGGGGCAAAGTCGGTGGACGTTGTTGTAAGGCGTGACCGATAGCGGTTTCGTACAGGATTTTGACCGGATGAATATAGTGATTTGAAAAAGAGATAGGACTTGTGGCAAAGTCGAACGAAATATGGCGTGTATTGCGTGCTTGCTACCTGCAGCCCGCGTTTGTTATATGCATAGCCGTGCTGGCTCTGTCCGGAAGCGGCATGTCTATTACGATAGAACGTCTTGGGGGGTACCTGAAGAAGGAACCGCTGCCTCTAAAGAACCCTCTGTATCTTCTGGATGAGGGCGAACTGGGGGGCTACAGGGTCGTCCAGCGGGTGACGATTGACAACAAGGACGTTGTTGAATCAATGGGTACGGAGGAATACATTCAGTGGCGGCTCGAAGATACGAGTGCTCCGGTCGACAGCTCCGTGCGTTTCTGCGTACTGTTCATAACGTATTACGAGCTTCCGGATAACGTTCCTCATGTGCCGGAGGAGTGCTACACAGGTGGTGGTTTCCAGAAGCTCAGCTCCGAAGATGTGAGGCTCGTGATTAACAGGGAACAGACCGAGCAGCGGCTTGATGTCCACTACGTGGTTTTTGCGGGCACCAGCTCCGGTTTTTTGGGAACAACCATGGAGTTTCCCGTATTGTATATTCTCAATGTCAATGGTCGGTATGTCGGCGGCAGAGAAGATGCACGGATAATTCTAAACAGGAATCTTTTTGGCAGGCATTCGTACTTTTCGAAGATTGAGTGGAAGTTTTTCGGCAGCACCTTTGGCGGGCCGGTTTATCCGGGCAAAGAAGAGGCGATTTCCGCGAGCGAAAAACTCCTTAGTATCCTGCTGCCCGTGTTGGACGCGCACCATTGGCCTGCCGGGCAGTGGAGATAGCGCGTGGGTGGAAAGAGTATGTAACAAAGAATCAGAATTAAGTTAGATTGGGTTTGTTAGACCAAGAACTCTGTTAAACGTCGCATCCGTTCAAGAAGGTGC
This sequence comes from Phycisphaerales bacterium, assembly GCA_030602885.1. Classification (GTDB taxonomy): domain Bacteria; phylum Planctomycetota; class Phycisphaerae; order Sedimentisphaerales; family Anaerobacaceae; genus JAUVYV01. The sequence continues at coordinate 96,944 of JAUVYV010000004.1, read as the reverse complement.
CATTTAGAGAGGAAGGATTATGGCAAAGAAAAGACTAAATAAAAAGGTCGCGCTTATTGGCTCAGCGGTCTTTGTGGTTTTGGTGCTGATAACTGTTGCAGCGATCTTGTATTTAAGCAGAGACCCGCAGAAGTTCATAGAGGACGGGGACCTGGCGTTGCAGTCAGCGCGTGAAGCGGTTGATGAGCAGAGGCGAGAGGAGCTGTACACGGAAGCCGAGCGCAATTATCACAAGGCACGGAGTCTGGCAAAAAGCGACTCTCTAAAGATAGAAATGTTTTTCAAAGTCATTGATGTTTACGTGGATACAGACAAGTGGCGTAATGTGATTGGCTGCTGGAATGGAATAATCCAACTGGACCCCGAGAATTTAAGGGCCAGATATGGCCGATTAAAATACTTCTATACTATGGCTAACGGTGGCGTGGACAGGGTTTGGCAGGAGGTTGCTTCGCAGGCATCGGAGTTCATAGAGGTCGTAGAGAACTCAAGCTCTGCATCAGAGCTGCTGGCGTGGGATACGGCAGCGTTAGAACCGCCGGGATTTGACGAAAAAGCAGCTCACGGTGACCATTTGGGAACACACTTGTACCTGCTTCGTGGCCGAGCGGCTCTGGAAATGGTGAAATTGGGAGCCGTAACAAACAAGGAAGAATCGCTCGACCAGGCGGTTGCCGATTTGCAGAAGGTGCGAGAGCTGAATCCGAAAAGCGTGGAGGTGCACCTGTATTTGGCGGACGCTGCCGTTACGAGAGGAGATATTCTGGCTGCTCGCGGTAAGCTTGAAGAACGGCAGGCAGCCGAAGTGAGGGCAGTGGAGCTCCTGGAGCACGCAGTTGAGGTCGCAGAGACGGATGTGCAAGCTCATATTAACCTTTTGAGGATGAGGCTTATACTTGCTCGGAGAACCGATACGACGGAGCGACGGGCGAAAATCTTCGCGCTTGAGCCGGAGTATCTGACGCTAAGGGAGAGATTCAGCTCGAGTCCGCAGGTTCATTTGGCGCTTGCTCGTTTCTATTCGGCATTTCGTTTGGGAGGCGAATACATCAATGAAGCAGTGCAAGCCGTGGAAAAGGCTACGGAGCTTGCGCCTGAGAATGTGCTGTATGCGATAAACGCATCCAGACTTTACCACCGCAGGTATGCTCTACGGGGTGGAAAAGCGGATTTTCTCAAAGCAACAGAGATTGCGGAGAGAGCGCTTACATTGCCAGGTGCTCAGGAGACGACTGGGCCAGAGGCGGTTGTGAACAGGACATACAGGATGAGTCTAAACAGCGACCTTGCGAGATGGTATATCGAGCAGATACTGGAGCCGGCTGAGGAGATGACAGAATCGCAAAGCCGCGAGTTTTTGGCCGGTGCTGAACAGGCCGTGCACGAAATCGGGCAGATACTTGGAAGTGGCGAAGACCCACAGGTGGTCAAATGGGAAGGTATGCTTGAGCTTGCCAAGGCCGAGATGGGGCAGGGCGATAGAAATGCTGCTATCAGAAAACTGTACATGACTTACGAGCAGATGAGGGCCTCGGGGCGCTCGAATCCACACCTTTCTTATCTGCTTGCAAAACTTTTTTCGAGAAGCGCAGAGTCAGGGGCGGTCTTGGAGTTTTTTATCAGCGCACTCGACGGGAGAATTGAGCTGACCAGACCCGAGGTGCGGTTGGATTACGCGGCTATCCTTGTCAGTATGCGAGCATACGGCAGGGCCCTCGCTAATGTACGAGTGTACGAGCAGATATTTGGCCTGAACCAGAAAAGCCGAATTCTCCGTGTCGGTATATATACTGGGGCAAGGATGTTCGATGAGGCCGAGCAGGAGTTGCAGCAGTTGCCCGCGAATGACCCCAATACCATTGTTCTCAAGGGGAGGTTATCACAGGCAAGAATTTCGTACGTCCGGTCTGTTATGGCACAGAAGCAAAGGCAGGCCGACCTCGAGATGGTCTTTGAAAGCGAGGACGACCAGGTACAAGAGGGTAGTCGTGAATTGCCCTCAGACCAGACGTTGGCGATAGAGCTAAAGAGTTCCCTGGAGACGTTAGCTAAGTGCGTGGAAGATTTATTGTCTATAGAGCCCAACCTTGTTGACGGAGGCACGCTCACTGTGCTTTGTGATAACTCTATTGAAAACGGCCGGTTTGAGCATGCCCGCGACTTGACTGCTAATTACCTGGAACATTTTCCTGATGACCCAACAGCCCTCTTATATAAGCTTATGCTTGCCGAGCCTGATCCGGGCAAAATATCCTCACAACGTCGCTTCGAGTTGCGAGAGCAGGCGGCGCTTGGCATTGCTGAGCCGGTCAGAAGGACCTTGAACCTGGGCATCCTGTACCAGAGGAACGACCAGCCGGACAGGTCTATGGAACAGTTTAAGAAGATACTGGATCTGACCAGCCAAAGCGCCGAGGACAAGGCGCCACGGTTGGCTGCGGCAAACGGTCTTTTTGAGATGGCCCTTGCGCAGGGAGATATGGATTTGGCTGAACAGATTGTGTCAATCGCGCAACGTGAGAATCTCGACGAGTGTTCGGGTAGATTCTATGCTGCACGGCTTGCCATGAGCAAAGAGCAGTACGAACAGGCGTTATCCGACGTGGATGCTGCTTTGAAGCAAAGGCCGGTTTTTTCCTACGCGTATTTGCTGAGGCACAGGATCAATTCTGCGCTTGGCAATCAGCATGCCTCGATGGGGGATATACAGACAGCCGCACGCATGCGGCCTGATGACAGCGTGATAGCGAAATTCCTGGCACAGGCGCTGTATATTCGCAATCAGCAACTTGGCGATAATGTCTCGTCCGCACAGTTGATCGAAACCAGAACAGCTTTGGACAGGGCTATCGCTCTCAACCCCGGTGATATACAACTGCTCAGTTTCTACGCCGAATACATCGGCACCACCGAGCCCGAGAGGGCTCTGGCGCTTCGCCAGAGACTGCATCGCCGTGTTCCGAGTCTGGCAAGCTCTCTGCTTCTGGCCAAGATGGCCATAAGGATATCTCTGGAGCAAACGGGTGAGGAAAGCAGAGAAGCGCTGTTGGATATTGCGGGTTCGTCATTGGAGCAGGCCAGAACCTACGACCCCGAGAATAAGGACGTGCTGGAGACCTACGCGGAATACTACCGGCTTATCGGGCAAGAGGATAAGGCCCAGCAGCTTTTGGCAGAATCCGACGACTGGAGACTACTGTGGCGTCACCGTGTGCGGGCCGGTGAATTTGACAAGGCCAGGGAGATACTGGATCAGTCCTACAGAGCTAACCCAAATGACCCAAACATACTTGAAGGGTTCATATTCCTGGCCGAGCAAACCGGTGATAAAGATGCGGTCAGCAAATACTCAGGTGAACTTCTGTCGGTAAAGAATACGGTTCAAACCAACCTCATAACAATTCAGGCATTTTTGCACGTTGGGCTCGTAAAGGAAGCGGAAAAGAGATTACAGAGCTTCCGGGAAAAGAGTCCCGATGAGCCTCGCGGCTTGCTTCTGGGGGCGTGGCTGGCTATGAGACAGGGCCGTCTCCAGGAAGCGCTGAAGCAGACAAACAGGTATCTCGAGGTTGAGCAAAACAATGCAACTGCCTGGAGATTAAGAGGTCAGATCAATCGTTTGACGGCCAACTACGACCAGGCCATAGCTGATCTGAAGAGAAGCCGGTTATTATCAGATGAACCTCTTACGAGGGTTGAGCTTGCCAAAGCTTACATGCGCAGCGGGCGAGTGGAAGATGCCATAACCGAGCTCAAGAGCACGATCGAAAATCCAGGGGCCCCCGAAGAAGCCAGACTATTGTTGGAGCAAATCTACTGGCGGCTTGGAAGGACCGAGCTGCTCAAGGCATTCTATGAGGCGACTTTGGAGAAATTGGCCGATAGCGTCTATTGGCACAATCGGGCGGCTGGTTTCGCTATGTCAACCAACGATATCCCCAAAGCAGAATATCTGTACGAGCGGGCCTGGCAGAAAAGTAGAGAACAGGGCAAGGGCGACGTGGACGCTTTCGCAGGGTACCTACAGGCTCTTCTTCGTAGCGGCAAGCTCGACAAGCTCTTTGAACAGGCCGCACAATATATCGATAGTGAATTTGCTTCTGTAGCTTACTTCAGAATGGCAGAGGCCAGACTCAAGCTCGGTGACAAAGAAAATGCGGTAGAATACTGCCGCAAAGCGGTCGATAAGGTAGGCGCCGATGAGAATGCCGTTGGGAGCATTCTGCAAAGAATGTACGTGCTGCTCGGGCCGGCCGAGGTTGAGAAACTCTGTAATGAAAGACTTGAGGCGGCCCCCGATTCCTTTGCCGAGAATTGGACGATGTTCACGCTGATGAAACTCAGCGGGAGGTATAACAAGGCATTGGAGTACGCCAGCAAGTGCATCGAGATTAGCGGACATGACAGCACACGCGGTGTTCGATGCATAATGCAAAAGACGGAGGTTTACATCCTCGCGTACAGCAAAACTTCCGATAATAAATATCTCCAGCAAGCTGTTGGTGAGTACAAAAGTCTCCTCGAGAAAATGCCGAATAATACCGGGGTATTGAACAACCTCGCGTATATACTTGCTGAAAATGATGAACAACTGGACGAGGCTCTCAGATACATAAAGAGGGCAGTGGAGCTTCAACCAAACGAGCCGGGGTTCCTGGATACGTACGCGTTTGTGCTCTATAAGAGAGGTGAATATCCTCAGGCGGAGGAAGTGGTACTGGAGGCGCTGCAGCAATATGAAACGAAACGGGTTCCGGTTCCTGCTGAGGTGTACGAACATAAGGGGCGGATACATGAAAGGAAAGGAGATACGACGCAGGCAATTGACGCATACGAGCAGGCATTGGAGACCGGAGGTGATGATTTGCCGGGGGCTGTTAAGGAACGGCTGAACTCGGCTATACAGCAACTGAGATAAAGAAAAGAGGCTTTGTGAAGGAAAGGGCTATTATAAGCCCATGGTGGGCAGGCCTTGTGTGGGAGAGTGGGTGACGACGGACTTTTGTGTGGTTGAGCCGTGAATTGGAAATTAAATGAGAGAAGAACAACGTATCGTTCGAGGCACACAGAGCAGAGGCGGGCCGCTTAGACCGGCTGCATCCGGGGGGCCGCCTCAGGCAGCTCTGACGCCGAAGGAAATAATTGGGATGCTGCGGCGGCACGTCTGGCTGATTATTGGTTTGACCATATTCGGTGCCTGCTGTGGTTCTGCCGGTTGGTTTCTCTTGAAGAGATATGCGCCGAAATACAGGGCTATGACCTTTATACGCGTATTGCCGCCGATCGTAAAAGACCCGACCGTCGTCCAGGCGCCTATGGTAGCCAAGGACATTCAATATGGGTATCGGCTTTCCATGGCCGCTCTTTTGAAAAGCCAGAACGTTCTGCAGGAGCTGCTCACAAGGGACGAAGTTAAGCAGACCGAATGGTTTCAGAGTTTCGGGGACATTCAGGCAGACCGGATTCGAAAGGCCGTCCGAAATCTGAAAAAGCGTCTTGGTGCATCTCCTCAGCGAGACGGCGATTCTATCATTGTGTCGATGACATGCCGAAGCAAGGAGGAGTCTGCGCTGATAGTGAACGAGATGGTTCAGCTTTTCCTGAGTATGCAGGGCGGCAAGAAGAGGGAGGAAGTTACTGCAAAACTGACCCGTCTTGAAACCCAGCGGCTGCGCATCCAAAGCGATTTGAGAGATGCCGAAGCCGCTCTTGATGATGTTCGCAGAAGGTACGGCTTCAGTGATCTTGAAGAGCATGCTTTCCAGCCGATTATCGAGAGGAAGCTGGCCGATCTGGAGATGCAACAGAATGAGCTGGTAATGGACATAGGTCAGACGCAGGCGACCATAGAGAGGTTGGAAGAACAGGCGACCGGGCCGGTGCAGGTGCAGGTAGAGCGACAAGTTGAGCGTGATCCGGTGATGACTATGCTTGCCCAGCAGCTTGCGCTGAGGGAGTCGGCGCTTGCCAGTTCGCTGAGCAAGTTCGGTGAAAATCACAGAGTTGTGCGCCAGATACGTGAGTTCATAAACGCCATCGAGGAAGAGAGAGCGATAAGGAAGGCGACAATCGCTGAGCAAACGAGGCAGTCAAACCTTCGAAACGCACAGGATATGCTTATTACGATGGAAAGAAAACTCGAAGAGCTTGAGAGGATGCGCGAGGAAGCGGCTGCCAAAAAGAGAGACCTTGACTTGGCGCGCGCCCAGTACCAGCAGCGAGTGGCTATAAGAGATGAACGAAGAGTGATGCTCGATTCGATTAAGCAGCAAGCCGAGAAACTCAAAATTATACACGACGATCCTGAAACACCTAAGGTACAGTTTGTGGCCCGTGCCCCCGAGCCGCTGGAGATGAGTTTTCCCAGATGGCGGGTGTTCCTTCCCGGCGGGACCATGTTGGGGTTGATGCTCGGTGTCGGTATTGCCTTTCTGATTGAAGTGCTTAATGACCTTGTTCGGACCCCACGGGATATTGCCAGATACCTGCACATCCCGCTGTTGTGTATGATTCCCGATGCCGCTGAAGATGATGAGGTCGAGGACGTTGACCTGGCACTGGTCGTTCGTCAGGCCCCCTACTCTATCATAAGTGAATCCTACAGGCGATTTCGAACTAATCTGAGGCTCTCAGCCTCTGCAGAATCGACAAAAGCATTGCTCGTCACCAGCGGCGTGGCGGCTGACGGCAAGACCTCCGTAGCGGTCAATTTTGCAACGACTCTCGTGGCCGACAATAAGAAGGTGTTGATCATCGATGCCAATTTCAGACGGCCTAATTTGCATAACATATTCCCCGGCCGGCAGGCTCAAAACCGGACGGGCGAGCAAATGGGGCTTGGGCTGAGCAATTCTCTGCTGGGCCAGTGTGATTACGCTGCAGTTGTGAGACCCAGCGGGATCCAGGGGCTTGACATAATCGAATCCGGGCCTATGCCGGCTAACCCGGCAGAGCTGCTCGGCGGGGCCCGGATGGAGCAGCTGATAAAACAGCAGCGTCAAAACTACGATTATGTCATTGTTGACGGCCCGCCGGTATTGCTCGCCAGCGAGACCAAAGTGCTGGCAAAATGTGTTGACGGCACCATTTTGGTCTTTAACGCAGCCGCTACAAGAAGAGGTGCTGCCCTGAGGACTATACGGGAGTTGAGAAGCGTCAATACCGAGATAATTGGCTGTGTGCTGCTCGGTGTAAAGACTTTGAAGGGCGGCTATTTCCGTGAGCAGTTCAGGTCCTACCGGGAATATCAGAAGCTTCAGCTTGCTCGCCCGATTTAGTAGCCGGTGCCTGAGACGCAGCGCACAGCGTGTGACGCATCGGCCGTTTTTACCGGAAGGAACTATCGGATGGACAGGTTTTTGGTAACCGGCGGAGCCGGATTCATCGGTTCGAACATCTGCAGAAAACTCGTTTCAGGCGGCTGTTTCGTAAGAGTCGTCGATAACCTTCTCACGGGCAAAAAGGCCAACCTTGCGGGTATTATCGACAAGGTCGATTTCATCGAGGCGGACATGGGCGACGCAGAAGTTGCCCGAGCCGCTATGAAGGATATCGACGTCGTCCTGCACCAGGGTGCGCTGCCTTCCGTCCCTCGCAGTGTGGATGACCCGGCTGCAACACACAAACACTGTGTAGATGCGACATTCACTCTGCTTTTGGCCGCACGCGATGCCGGCATAAAGCGCTTCGTCTTTGCCGCCAGCTCTTCTGCTTATGGCGATACGCCGACTCTTCCGAAGGTCGAGACGATGCCGACGAATCCGCTCTCACCCTATGCTGCTGCGAAGCTGGTGGGTGAATATTACTGCTCGGTTTTCTACAAGGTCTTCGGGCTTGAAACGATTTCTCTGCGATACTTCAATGTTTTCGGCCCGCATCAGGACCCCGCGAGCCAGTATGCCGCCGCCATACCGGCTTTTGTCACGGCTATTCTGAGAGACGAGCAGCCGACCGTTTATGGCGATGGTGAACAAAGCAGAGACTTTACTTACGTCGATAACGTTGTCGAAGCCAACCTGCTTGCCACAAGAACGAAAAAGACCGAAGGCCAGGTCATCAATATCGCCTGTGGCGAAGCGGTGACGGTAAATCAGATTATAGGTACGATTAATGAAGCTGTCGGTAAGGACGTCAAACCTGTGTATACCGACCCTCGTCCCGGTGACGTAAAGCACTCTCTTGCGGACATCACGCTTGCGAAAGAGTTAATTGGCTACGAATCCGTAGTCTCGTTCAAGCAAGGCCTGGCAAAGGCCATAGAGTGGTATCGGGATAATCTGTTGTAGGGGGCGGCCCTGCAACAGGTCAGTTGCTTTCGAGCTGAGCTTTCAGCACGTCGGCCCTGTTAATCAGCTCGCTGGTACCAATCTCTCTGCTCGGCTCCAGCTCAAACGTCCATTCGTAGGAATCGACGATTCTTTTCGAATTGAGTACCTGTGCGAAGAAGTCGAATGGAAAGTAATCGTACCAGGGGCCTTTCAGCTTGCGGTGGGTCTTTAAGGTTTCATATCCTTCTTTGCTTATCCTGACATTGTAGTCGCCGTACCAGTTGAACGAGACCGTGGCAGGCGAGAGGCCGACTTCCTCGTCGTTGAGAGTGACGACTGCCCCCTGTGGTTGGGTGTTTATTGTGAGTTTGCGCTCGACGCAGCCGAGGAGAGACATCGCTGCAACGAGGGTGACGAGCAACATAACTGTTGAAGAAGACTTGCTCATAACATGCTCCTCAGTTTTGTTTTTGTCGGTTATGCGGACTATTATAAGGCAAAAGCAAAGGTATGGTAATTAAAATTTGGGGGTGTGTGGATTAGAGTCGGGTTTGAGCTGAGGACTATTTGGGGGGGCTAAAAGCATTGTCATTGCAGCGGCTGTGTGGTAGTATCACGGCGGCTTTTAATCAGTTGAGATGAAAGCGGAAGGAAGAAAATGAGCAGCGCCAAGCAAGCTGATGTGAGCAAAAAGCGATTTGACTTTTCCGCTGAGGCGGTTTACTTTATGGCAGGGCGTTTAAATCCTTGATTTTAATGAAGTTAGGCGAAAAAACCGCAAAAAAGAACGGAAAAAGCAAATATGGACAAGAAAACAGGTTTAATTATCCCAGCCGAGCGAATCCAGCGGTGCATCTATCTTATCCGCAAGCAAAGGGTGATGCTGGATAAGGATTTAGCTTCTCTTTATGGAGTCAAGCCAATTGCTTTGAGGCAGCAGGTTAAGCGTAATATCGAGCGGTTTCCATCTGATTTTATGTATCAACTCACAGATAAAGAAGTTACGGTCTTGCTATCACAAAATGTGATACCTTCTCGTAAGTCATTAGGTGGCCATAATCCTTACGCTTTCACCGAGCAGGGCGTGGCAATGCTCTCCAGCGTTCTGCGGAGCAAACGCGCTGTTGAGGTCAATATCGCCATAATGCGAACCTTTGTCAAACTGCGGGAAATCCTTGCCGGCAACGCTCTTTTGCGCCGCAAAATCGAATCGATGGAACGCAAATACGATGAAAAATTCCAGCATGTTTTTGCCGTTCTAAAGTATATGATTGCCAAAGAAGCTAAGCCCAAACAACCCTTCGGCTTTCACAGCAAAAAAAATGAAGCAAAAAATTGATGGAGAAGAATTTGGGATACAGGATAAGAAGTTACGGCAACTTCTTATATAGAAACCAGCAGCCTGTCTTTGCCGTTTTATACAGACTGCATAATCATTGTTAGGATGACACCAATCATGAAAGAGCGGCTCAACACAAGCTTTGTCATTTCCACCGCAGGCCTTGGTTTGGCAGTAGGCGCATTGGCTCCCGCAACCAACCTTCCTCTCACTGTTATTTTCGCTATTGGCTTAGGTATGTGCTTAGGCGGGGTGTTTCGCAGACTCAGACAGATTGAGCGCAAAATTGCCCGTACTCAAGGTCCCAGCACGGGCGGCTAACGGAGACAGATCAGGAAGAATAGCTCAAGACTCCTAACGAGGCAGTGGAGCGGATCTCGTAAACTCGGCCGCTCACTTTCAAGTTAGCATAATGAAAACATTCCAAACGACATATGAAACTCTGTATCGGATTTATGATAAGCACCGGCGGCGATACAGGGAAAATTCCTTTGACTCGCAGCAAATGTGTTTGATGTGGTCAATGGATGATCTGCCGGATGTGGGAGATCTTCAAGTCCGGTTCTGTGAGGGGCATTGAAGTTGGTTCCCGCGGAGCGGGGGCCCCTCACAAGGTTAAATATTGTGGCACTCTTGATACCGAAAGGCAAGAGAAACAGAGAAAACAAATTAAACCTAAATGAAGGAACCATATTATGTCTACTCGGCCTACTCGACAAAGGTCTGTCTGTTGTAAACACACATTTCTCGATGTGATGGTTGCGTTTTTGATTGTTGCGGCCCTCTGTCCTGCGCTGCGGGCTGTCGAGCCGGAAGAGCTTGAGAAATCAGTGGTTATGATACGCAGTGTCGGGCAGGACTTCGACTATGTCACGCCCTGGGAGCAGAAAGCAATGACTCAGGGGGTCGGCTCCGGCTTCATCATCGAAGGCAAGAGAATTCTCACGAACGCCCACAACGTCAGCAACAACAAATACCTCGAGCTGCAAAAAGAGAAGGTCGCCAAACGCTACGCGGCAAGGGTTGCGTTCATCGGCCATGACTGCGACCTGGCGATTCTTGCCGTCGATGACGAGAGTTTCTTTGACGACACCGCTGCGCTGGAGTTCGCCGACCTTCCGAAGGTTAACACTACGGTCTCCACGTATGGGTTTCCCGTCGGCGGGCGGCGCATATCGGTTACCGAAGGGGTCGTCTCACGTATCCAGATGGACAATTACGCGCACACCGGCGCCGACTCCCACTTAGTGATACAGACCGACGCCGCCATCAACCCCGGCAACAGCGGCGGGCCTGTGATGCAGGATGGAAAGGTGATCGGAGTCGCGTTTCAGGGGCTCAGGCAGGCCGAGAATATCGGATATATGATTCCGACAACCGTGGTCAGGCATTTTCTCGCCGATATCGAAGACGGCAGATACGACGGATTCGGCTCGCTGGGTGTTATGCTCTATCAGGGGCTGCATAACCCCGCCTACAGGGACTATCTGAAGGTCCCTGATGACCAGGACGGTGTGGTTGTGATAAGCACTTTGATGCACAGCTCCGTCGAGTCTGTCTTTGAGCCGGATGACGTCTTGACACAGATTGACGATTACAACATTGACAACGACGGCAGGGTGGACATCTACGGGCTGAAGCTGCATTTGTCCGAGGTCGTCGAGAGCAAACAGATGGGAGAAACCGTTGAGCTGACTTTCTATCGTCAGGGACAGCTCAACAAAGCCACAGCCACGGTGGCTCTGAACAGGCCGGTCTTTGAATATGCCAGGCAGTATGACCTCCCGCCGCGCTACGTATGCTTTGCCGGGCTTGTTTTTGTGCCGGCCACGCGCAATTTTCTCGAAACCTGGGGGGGGGACTGGATTACGGATATGCCGTTTTATCTGCGGTATCTTTTCAACAATTCCATTCAGTTGAATACCGACCGGCAGCGCAAGGAGTATGTGGTGCTGGCCGAGATAATGCCCGACCAGGTCAATGCTTACGCAGGCAGCTTCAAAAGTCAGGTGCTCGAAAGTGTCAACGGCACAGCGGTATGGGCCCTTGATGACCTCTATCGTGCGTTCAAGGGACCGGTCGGTGGTTTCCATTCGATTAAGTTTATGGGCGTTGAAAGCCCTCTAATCCTGGACGACGGCGCAGCTCTGGTAAGAAATCCGCTGATACTTGCGAAATACAACATACCCGAAGAGGCCAAATTGGAGATTCAGCAATGAAAGCACCGGCTCTTTGTCTTATCGTCTTAATGCTGTTGTGCCTGACCGGCTGCTCGCTGCCGGCTGCCGCCGAGCGCGACTACGTTGATGTGCCAGAGCAGATGAAGGAGTCCATTGTCTATCTCGACATCTCGTCTTATCCTTACGACCGGCTTCGGCCCTGGAGAAATGCCGACGTTAAGCGCAAGAGCGGCATCGGCTGTGCGGTCGGCGGCTATGAGGTGATAACGCCGGCATGGAATCTGACCGACGCCAGGCTGATAAAAGTGCGGCGCTTCGGTCAGAATGAGTATATCCCGGCGACGATAAAAGTAATCGATTACGAGAACGACCTTGCCCTCCTGCAGCTTGATGCAAATAGTATGACAGAGCCGCTAAGGCCGGTAAAGTTCACAGAGCAGTTTGAGCCCGGCGCAAAACTTAATTACTACCGGTTGAGCGAGAATGGTCAGCTTAACACCGGCCACGGTTATCTCGACCGGGCGCGGGTTCGTCGCTCGACGGTTTCCTTCGCCAGTTTCCTGAATTATATTGTCACCAACACTTCCGGCGAGACCAGTACGGGGCAGGTCTATTGTGACGGTTCCAAACCGGTGGCAATTGCCTGCTGGAGCAAAGGGACAAAGGAAGCCGGACTCATCCCTGCCGTTGTTATCAATAAGTTCCTGGCCGATGCAGCCGACGGCGAATACCGTGGAGCTCCTTTGGTGGGTTTCGCTGCCGCGAATTTGCGCGACCCTGCGATGCGCGCATACTTGAAGATGCCTGCTTCGGTCAAAAACGGTGTGCGGGTGTCTAAAGTCCGTGGTCTGGGAACGGGCGCCGATTTGCTCAGGGCCGACGACGTTATCCTTGCCATAGACGGACACGAGCTCGATTCTTATGGCAGATTCCTCGACCCGCTGCACGACCGCATCTTTTTCCATCATCTGATAACCAATCACGAAGTCGGTGATATCATCAGTTTTGACATCTGGCGTGACGGCAGCCAACAGCAAATAGAGGTCAAAGCCGAGAACTTCGATGCTCAGCAGATGCTTATTCCTTATTACGAGTACGGCCTACAGCCGGAATACGTTATCACAGGCGGTTTCGTATTCCAGAAGCTGACCCGTTCATATCTGACGAGCTGGGGTTCCGACTGGCAGGGCAAGGTCGCGCCGCATCTGTACCATTACTATCGTGACATGGCTTTTGAGCCGAGCCCTGAGCGAAGTGACATTGTGATACTAAGCTATGTGCTGCCTGCCGAGATAAACCTTGGCTACAAGGACCTGCGCCGAATCGTAGTCAGAAAAGTCAACGGTATGCAGATAGGTTCTGTCTCGGATATTCTCATTGCGCAGAAGCTGAACCACGACGCCCGGTACGATGTGTTCGAGTTCGAGCTCGATAATCCCAGGGTTGTCATTGCCCGTGACCAGTTGCCTGCCGCCGATGTGCTCATAAGTCGAAGCTACGGGATACGCAAGCTTGTCAACATAAACCGGTAGCTACCTGAGCAGGCCTGTGGCAACAAAAGCACAATCCAAAATGATTGACAGCGGCGTCTGTGCAGGTTAAGTTATTGGCGAATTAATGGTTATGCTTTTGGTATCCGGCCCATGAGAATCTCACTGAATTGGCTGAAGGACTACGTGGATATTGACCGGCCCGTCGAGCAGGTTGCTGAGATTTTGAGCGATCTGGGCCTTCCGTATGAGGGTATCGAGCATCTCGACGATGATGCTGTCATCGACGTGGAGGTGACGAGTAACCGCGGCGACTGCCTAAGTCACATCGGCATCGCCCGCGAATATGCCGCCGCGACAGGTAAGGAGCTGAAGCTTCCTGAAGTCGAACTTGGCGAGTCCCAAAGGTGTGCATCTGAGCTGGCTGGTGTCGAGATTATCGAGCCCGAACTCTGCCCTCGCTACACGGCCAGAGTCATTGAAGGTGCAAAGGTTGGCCCATCGCCCGCTTGGCTCAAGAGACGCCTGGAGGCGGTCGGCGTGCGCAGCGTAAACAACATCGTCGATGCGACCAACTACGCAATGATGGAAACGGGTCAGCCGCCCCACGCCTTCGATTATGCGAAAATCAATAAGGGCAAAATAATAGTAAGAAAAGCCGTCGCCGGTGAGCAGATTGTCAGCATTGACGGTTCAAAATGCGAGCTGACATCTGGAATGTTGATTATTGCCGATCCCAAAGGCCCCGTAGCAATAGCCGGCGTTATGGGAGGGCTCGATACAGAGGTCGGTGACTCCACGACTGCGATTTTGCTCGAAGACGCATATTTTGACCCCGTGAGCGTTCGAACGACTTCGCGCGCCCTTGCCCTGCCCTCGGAGGCGGCATTTCGTTTTGAGCGTATCGTCGATATCGAGAATATAGACCGGGCGTCCAGGCGAACAGCCCAGTTGATTGTCCAGGTGGCGGGCGGCAAAGTGAGCAAGGGGCTAATCGATGTTTATCCCGGCAAAGCCAAACCCAGACAGGTTGCACTTCGCCTGTCGCGTTTGAACAAGCTTCTCGGCATCGAAGTGCCTGTCAAAAAGGCAGTGGAAATCCTCACTCGCCTGAGTTTTCAGCCGCGGCGCGATGGTGACGTCGTACTGTGTTCTGTTCCTTCGTGGCGAAGTGACGTCTATCGCGAGGTTGACCTTATAGAAGAGGTAGCGCGAGTTTACGGCTACGACAAGGTGCCGACCGAGCAGAAAATCCGAATCGAAGTAGCGCCTGTGGACGCCCGCCAGAAAATGGTCCAGGCAATAGGACGATACCTTAACGGCTGTGGTTTCTATGAAACGATCAACGTCTCCTTCATTGACCGCTCCATCGCCGAACTTTTCGTACAGAACCAAAGCGGCGAGCATCTGGCCGTAAAGGACGTCTCAAGAAAGAGCGCAAATCTTCTCCGGCAAAGCTTACTGCCGTCTCTGCTGTCGGTTATGAAATCAAACCGTAATGTCGGCAACAGCCCCTGCAGAATATATGAGATTGCAGATACCTTTGTTCCCGCCGGCAAGTCGGGAGGGCTGCCAATAGAAAAGACAAAGCTTGCCTTTGCCTGTGACAGTGACTTTCGGGACGTCCGCGGCGTAATTGAAGGACTGGTTAGCTGTCTCGACAAAAATGTCCCTCTCACATTTATTCCGATGCAGATTGACTGGGCGCAGGCCGGCGCGCAAGTGCTGGTGAATAATAAGATTGTGGGAATTGCCGGCGTCCTGTCCGATTCCGTCGGACAAAGACTCGGCCTCGAGGATGTCACTGTCTGTGCCGCCGAGCTTGATTTCGAACAGCTCTCGTTGTTGCAGGCAGGGCCCGTCGAGGTAAAGCCCATCCCGAGGTTCCCCGCGATCAAACGCGACCTTTCACTAATTGTCCCCGAAGATGTCCCCTGGGCCGAGATTGCAGATGCGATTAACAGAAAGGCATCTGCCGAGCTTGAAGATATTCGGTTCGTTGGTATTTATCGAGGTAAGGGTATCGCCGCCGGCAAAAAGAGCGTCACATTTTCGCTGCTGTTTAGAGACCCTGACGGCACGCTGACACACGATACGGTGGACAATCTTGAAGCGAAAATCGTCTCCGAGCTTACCGAATCGGTTGCAGCCGAGCTGAGGACAGTTTAGCACTCATCGCACCGGTCGTCCTGTGGATAGAGAAAAGCGAAAAGGGCTTCACTGCCGTGAAGCGCTGATAAAGAACCGCTTTGGCGGTTCAGTCCTGTATTATCGCGTTTAGCATATCAAGGTAGTCCGAAAGGAGCCGTGTTATCAAAAACTTCTTTCTCACGGTTTCTCTTGCATTTTCGCCGAGATTTTTGCGTTCGTCGGCGTTCTTCAGCAGGTGCACGATTCTTTCTGCAAAACCTTTTGTGTCTTTCGGTTCCAGCAGAAATCCGTTCCTGCCGTCGTCTATCTGTATCGGTATTCCCCCTACGTTGGAGGCCACGACCGGTGTGCCTTTCCACATCGCTTCGGTGACCGCCAGGCAGAAACCCTCCCTTGTGGACTTTTGTATAACACAATCGGAAAATCTCTGAATAGCATTGACAAGCACTTCTTTGTTGCCGATTACAAACAAGATATCGCCCGCCTTGAGGTATCGGTTGGCTTTTCGGAGTACCTTGTTGTACATTTTCAAACTCTCCGGGTCGTCAGTGGCAACGTTGTAACAGAACACGAGGCGGCAATCTACCTTCTCCTTAACGAGCAGGAACACGTCTATCACGCCTTCCGGGTCTTTCCATGGGTCGAGTCGAGATACCTGAGCAATCACAGGTTTGTCTGTAGGCACGCCGACTTTTCTCACCTGGTCGATGACGGTTTTTTCGCTGATATCCCTGTTCTTCATGTTCAGCGGATTTATCGCCGGGTACATAAGCCGCTGGTCAACTGGCAGGTCGTCCTTGAAGTATTTCTCGCTGGAGAGCGCCACCTGGTCGTATTTCAGGACAAATCCCTTCAGCCAGTCCCAGAGTTCCCGTTCCGGGTCGGTCAAATCTATGTGACATCGCCATATCCAGGGCTGGCGTTTCCTGTACGACCTTATCAACGCAAGCGGCTGCGGGTCGTGAACGATTATGCAGTCGTGGTCCAAGTGTGTGAATTTCGCAAAGTTGTCGTTGACCTGAAGATACGTTTGCCTCTTCTTCTCCGAAAAATCCAACTTAGCTCCCTGCAGGGCGTTATGAAAGCCCTTGGTAATCTCGAAGAACTCCTGGCTGCCGTGCAGAATTCGCCAGCCGGTGTTGACTCCCACGTCGTTCATCAGCATTACGAGCGGATAGAGAATCTCGGCAACTCCGCCGCCCTGATACGTCGCATTAAGATGAACAATATGTTTGCCGTAAAGGCCTCTCGCACGCGCATAGATTTCCGCAAGTCTCTCATCAGGAACTATATGCCGGTAATCTTCAAGACTTAACATACCTTCTCCTTATTACTCCTGGCACCAGCTAAATTCTCAAGTAACGACCTGAACTCCTGCACCGAACCAAGATTGAATCGGGCCTTGGAAATACTGTATCCTATCTTGATTGAGTAAGCTCTCTCAGGTAAGACCGCAAACATATCCTCATCCGTGTAATCATCACCGGCGGAAAGCACAAAATCCCATTTTTCTTTTCCAAGCCATAATTCCGCGACCTTGCCCTTGCCGACGCCGATATTCTTTACTTCCAGTATCTTGCTGCCTTCGTAAACGCTTATTCCCATATTCTCGGTAAGGTTCAAAATTGCATCACGCAGTTCCTGTACTCTGACATAAGCCAGTTCCGGGTCGGCCCTGCGGTAATGCCAGACTAAGGAAAAATCCTTCTCTTCAACGGAGGCCCCGGCTGTTCTGTCCGCGAACATCTCGAGGACGGGCCTGACAGTCTGCTTCCATTCATTGTGCAGCGGCTCTATAACCTGCCAATCGCACCCAACCTGCTTAATCCACGCGCCGTGCTCAGCTACCAGCGAAGCTTTGATGTCACCCAGCCAGTCATCCAGTGTTTTTTTGTCTCTGCCGCTTATTATGACCACTTCATTTCTCTCTTGTGACGCCAGCTCGCCCAACAGGCCGAGTACTTCTTTGTCCGGCTCCGCCTTTTCAGGACGGCCGACAAAGCCGACAAGTGTCCCGTCATAATCGAGCAGCAACAGTCGTTTGCGCCCGACTGAGTATTCCTGGGTCAAATTGTTTCTGTTCTCGGTTGAAAGCTTTCTGACGGAAAGCTCCTGCTGGGTTTTCTTTATGTCGGACAGGGCCTTGATAAAATCATCAGCCCATCGTGCCACCGTGTAGCGTGAAAGTCTCGTCTGCATAAGCTTGTTCCGCTCGATTTGCTCTTCGACCGGCATCTCAAGCGCCTCTTTTATGGCTGCTATGATTGCTGTTTTGTTGTGGGCGTTCACAATTACCGCTTCACCGAGCTCGCTGGCCGCCCCCGCCATCTCGCTTAGAATCAGAACCCCCCTGCCGTCTGTCTTCGATGCCACAAATTCCTTTGCAATCAGGTTCATCCCGTCGCGCAGCGGCGTTACAAGCGCTGCATCTGCGATACTGTACAGAGCTGAAAGGCGCTCGAACGGCACCGCCCGGAACAAATACCAGACAGGCACCCAGCCGATGGTGCCATGCTCACCGTTGATTCGGCCGACAAGACCTTCGAGTCTTTTCCTCAGTTCAATATAGTCGCCCACACCCATTCGAGACGGAATCGCCAGAAGAATCAGTGTCACCTTCCCCTTGTATTTTGGGTTCTGCGACAGGAACAAATCGAATGCCTCAAGACGCTCAATAATGCCCTTGGTATAGTCCAGCCGGTCGATTGATATGATTATTTGACGCTCCCCCACCTTCTTGCGAATTGCGTTGACATTCTTTTTGACCAGGGGTTCTTTACCTGCACCGGAATATCTGTCGTAATCAATCCCCATCGGAAATACGTCCACTTTGACGACCCTGTTGCCAATCTCCAGCTTGCCCATAGAGTGCTCCATACCCAGTATTCTATTGGTGCTGCTGAGAAAGTGCCTCACGTAGTCGTACGTGTGGAAACCTATCAAATCTGCGCCCAGAAGGCCTCTCAAAAGCTCCGCACGCCAGGGCAGCAGACGAAACAGCTCGAAAGATGGAAATGGGATATGTAGAAAAAAACCTATTTGAGCGTCAGGCAGTCTTTCTCGTATCATTTCCGGCAGCAGCATGAGCTGATAGTCGTGTATCCAGATACAGTCGCCGGGCGTGACCATTTCCAGCACATGCTCACAGAAAACCCTGTTTGCTTCCCTGTATGCTCGCCAATAACACTCCTCATAAACTGTGTACAACTGGAAATAGTGAAATAGAGGCCAAATCGTTTTGTTGGAAAAGCCCTGATAATAACCTTTGATTTGTTTTTTTGAAAGGAAAACCGGCTTACAGTTTTCCCCGGCTAGTTTTTCGCCGATTTGCTCTTTCTCTTTGCTCGTTAGTCTTTCGACTGCTGTTCCCGGCCATCCAATCCAGCAAACTTCATAGGATGAGGTCAGCGAGGCCAGTCCCGTGGCAAGGCCGCCAACACTTTTCTTGAATAGGATTCCCTGCGAATCCCTTGTGATACGCATTGGCAGCCGGTTGGATACTATGACAAGTCTTGGCATAATCTCTTCGTGTACTTATTTGCTCGTTAATCAGTATATGAAACAAACGCTCAATGACAACCCCAAAAATGGCGTTTTTTCGGTACCGGTTCGCACGCAGGTCCTATTGTTTTTTAGCCGAGAGCGCCAAATTGCCCAAAATACGCATCAGAGTAGTGCTTAAACGCACCTATAAAAAGCCCGCTGTTGCCGTTATTTTCTTGAGTTACCCCCCTGGGATTTGGTATAAAAGAGATAGTGCAGGCTGACCCCTGCGGTGTTGGTATTGAGAGCATCATTTGAAAAAACCGATAAACCTAACTCGGGGAAATCAGACCTTGCCGGCTCGGAAACGCCTACTCGATAGGACTTTCGAACGCAAGCAACGGTTGCCCACCTGGATATACAGGGTTTTGTTCAATTTGCTTTCATGCCGCACGTGTGGGGGAAGGCCTTGCTGTTCATAAAAGGCCTGTTTTTACAGGCCTTTTTTTTGCGCCCTTTGCGAGATAAACGCACGAATATCGGACCAGCAAGATGCGGCCAAGTGCACGCACAGACCTTTTTGCGTTTAAGCGAAACCTCAGTTTTGTCGATTAATGAAGGGGCGAAGGGGCGGTGACATGTGCCCTGCCTTCTGCTTCTTAGTATTTGTAGCAAATAGACTTGCTTCTCAGAGAGGTGAAGATGTTGAAGATTCGTAACTACACGGTTCTGCCGGCCTTGCCGGAATCCCTGAGAGACCTTGACACTGTTGCCAGAAACATGTTCTGGTCCTGGAACCCGGAGTTTGTCGAACTGTTCAAGAGAATCGACACTAACCTCTGGGCAACCAGCGGCCACAACCCCGTAAAACTGCTTGGCAGTGTCTCTCAGGAACGCCTCGACGCACTGGCTCAAAATCACGGCTTCTTATCGGAATTGCGCCGTGTCTGTGACAAGCTAAAGGCCTATCTTGATGCTCCAACCTGGTTTGATCAGATATGCCCGTCATCCACAAAATCTCCCATCGCATACTTCAGCGCAGAGTTCGGCATACATGAATGTCTCCCAATATATGCCGGCGGCTTGGGAATACTCGCCGGTGACCAGCTCAAAAACGCCTCCGATCTCGGTGTACCCATAGTCGGTATCGGGCTTATGTATCAGAAGGGCTACTTCCGTCAGTATTTGAACGTAGATGGCTGGCAGCAGGAGGTTTATGTTGAGAACGATTTCTATAATATGCCGGTCAAGCTGGTTCGCTCCGAAGAGGGGAATCCCCTGACAATCAGTGTCGATTATCCGGGCAGAACGGTTCATGCGCAAATCTGGTGCGCTTCGGTCGGCAGGGCAAAACTGTATCTGCTCGATGTCAATCTGCCGGCAAATTCACCGACCGACAGAATGATTACCACCACCGTCTACGGCGGTGACAGCGAGATGAGGATTCGCCAGGAGATTATGCTGGGAATTGGCGGCTTCAGGGCTCTGGCCGCTCTGGGCATCCAGCCCACAATATGTCATATGAACGAGGGCCACACCGCCTTTATGGTACTTGAGCGAATCCGACAGATGATGAATAGTGCCGGCGCAACCTTTGACCAGGCCCTCGAAGCCACCAGAGCCGGTAATGTCTTCACAATGCATACTCCCGTAAGGGCCGGTGTCGATGAATTCCCCACCGAACTTATGGACAAATACTTCGCAGACTACTTGCCGATGTTGGGTATAGGCAGAGAAAAGTTACTCGGCTTCGGCAGAATACTTCCCGAGGATGAGGGAGAATCGTTCAAGATGCCGATCCTCGCCATGCGCTTGAGTGGCCACATTAACGGCGTAAGCGAGCTGCACGGACGAGTGTCGCGGGAGCTGTGGTCGTGTTTGTGGCGGCGCATTCCTATCGCTGAGGTGCCGATAACGTCCATCACGAACGGTGTACACATGAAAACCTGGCTGTCGGAGGAAATGACATCTCTGTACGAGAGATACTTCGGCCTTAATTGGCTTGAAGAGGACGCCGACAGCAACGCCTGGGAGAACGTCAGCCAGATTCCCGATGAAGAGTTGTGGCGTTCACATCAGCGCTGCAGGGAACGCCTCGTTGCCTTCACGCGCAACCGCCTGAAAGCCCAAATGCAAAGACGCGGAACATATCACTCTGAGCTCAATCACGCCGAGGAAGTCCTCGACCCCGAAGCCCTGACTATCGGCTTTGCCAGACGTTTTGCGGCCTACAAAAGGGCGAATCTGCTGCTCAAAGACCCTGAGCGGTTCGCAAAAATCCTGACCAACCCTGACCGTCCCGTCCAGATAATCTTCGCCGGGAAAGCCCATCCGAAGGATACTGAGGGCAAGGAAATTATCCGCCAGATTATTCACTTCGCCTCACAGTTCGATGTCAGACGCCGAATTGTATTCCTCGAAGACTACGACATCAGCGTTGCCAAGGTCCTTGTCCAGGGCGTGGATGTCTGGCTGAGCAACCCCAGAAGACCCTGGGAGGCCAGCGGAACAAGCGGTATGAAAGCGGCTGTCAACGGGGCGCTGAATATCAGCACGCTTGACGGCTGGTGGTGTGAGGGGTATAGACCGGAAGGCGGCTGGGTCATCGGTGCCGGCGAAACCTACAGTGACCACGACTATCAGGACATCATTGAGTCGCAGACGATCTACAACGTGCTCGAGAACGAGGTGGTGCCGCTTTTCTATACCCGTTCGCCCGACAATCTGCCGAGGGCCTGGATTCACAGAATGAAAAATTCCGTCGGGTGGATTGCACCGCGGTTCAACGCACGCAGAATGGTGGCCCAGTACGCACAGAACTGCTATATCCCCGCTCAGCAAAAGTGGGAGTATCTTTCCGGCGAGAACATGGCAAAAGCAAAGGCGCTTTCGCAGTGGAAATCGAATATCAAAACCGCCTGGGACGAATTACAAATAAAAGACGTTCAGGTTCACCTCGGCAACGGCGAGGCGGCAACCGAGCTGGATATGAAAAACCCTCAGCTCAAGGTCGGCTCAAAACTCAAGGTCAGCGCACTGGTCAAGCTCGGCTTGCTCGGCCCTGAGGACGTTTCGGTTGAGCTTTACCATGGCCCGCTGGACGCACGAGGCAATATCGACGATGGCTCTGTCGCCGCAATGGACTATCAGGGCTCCGCAGGAACCGATGGTGAGCACTGGTTCAGCGGTCTGACCCCATGCCAGGCCTCAGGCCGCAGAGGCGTTGCTGTCCGCGTGCTGCCCAGGCATCCTGACCTTGTCGACCCGCATGAGATGGGACTCATTTTGTGGGAAGTATCTGTTGATAGCCGGCAGTAAGGATTGGCTGGTAAACTTGTTACGCGCCCCCGTATGAAATGACCATAACCTGCCCGAGAACGACCTCTATTCGTTCTCTTTATTGCTCAAAAGCTCGTACAGCTCGTCAGGAGAGCCGACCTTCTGAAGTTTCTGCCTGAACTCTTCATCAAGCATTAGCCGACTTATCTTCGCAAGTGCCTGAATGTGAGGTCCGGTCTGGTTGGCCGGTGAAACCAGCAGTATAATGATGCTTACACCTTTGCCGTCCACGCTCTCGAATTCAATCGGCTCAGCCGCAATCCCAATGGCCATCACCAGCTCTTTGACCGCTGTACACTTGCCGTGCGGAATTGCTATTCCCGACCCAATTCCTGTGCTGCGAGTTTCCTCACGCGTAAGAACCGCCTGCAGGGCAGTCTCTTTGTCCAATAGAAGCCCGTTGTTGTCGAGGACATCCACCAATTCGATTATTGCCGATTTCTTGTCTTTGCCGTCTAACGGAACCTTCACGCAGGCAGGCCGGAGTATTTGTGTCAGTATCATTCCTACTACCGAAATATGCACCACACTCTTTCTTTATTACACAAACCCTTAAGTGTACCAAATTTTCACCGTCAAAGCAACACCAAACGCAAAATTTTCGTAACCGGCCGGTTACAGGTGGGTTGATTCTTGTAAACGTTATATTTGGCACCTGGTCCCGGTCTGGACCGGGACCAGGGCACAATGTATTGTTTAGACCTTTTCAGAGACGACGTAGGGGTGTCGGTACCGGCGGGTTAGCATCTTGTCGGCCTTGGAGTCGCCCACGAATTTTTCCTTTTTAGCGTCGAATGTGAGCTGGCGTCTGAGTCGGTAAGAGATATTGGCAAGGTGAGGCAGGGCCGTTGACATAAAACCATGCTCGATGTCACAGGTGAGGTCTTCTTTTTTGCCGCTGCGCAGAGCGTTTATGAAGTTGGCCTGGTGAGAGCCGCCGCCTGAGCCTATGATGTTCATCGGGTCTGCGAACTCTTCGGCTGTTTCGGAGCTTGGGCCGGGCTCGTTGTTTCTTCCGAGGAATGTCTTCCATGTACCTCCGTTGACGTACATCCAGCCCTTTGACCCGTAGAAAAGATTACCTATTGCAACGCCATCCTGGATTTTCGAATAGAGGTCCTGGTCCTCCAGCTTTTTGAACATAGCAGCTTCATCGTTGCTGTAAACGCCTCGGACCTCGAACTGAAGGATTTTCCCATCGGAATATTCGAAGCTGGCTATCTGCGTGTTGGGGGTCTGCTGGTCTGAGTCGAAGGCGAAATAACCGCCCATAGACTGTACTCTTTTCGGGTGCTCGTTCTTGTTGAGACCCCATCTTGCGATGTCGAACTGATGCGGTCCCTGGTTTCCGATGTCGCCGTTGCCGTAGTTCCAGTTCCAGTGCCAGTTGTAGTGGAAGCGGTTGTAGTTGAAGGGCTGCTTCGGTGCAGGGCCTGTCCAGAGGTCGTAATCGACCCTGCTCATATAATCTTCCGTATAGTTTTCGCCCGGATTGTTCCAGACGAAATATCTGTATCTGGGCCCTGAGCCGATGCCGTCGGGGACCTTTCCGATGCTGTCCCGTGCTTTGAAACAGAGTCCGCGCGCCATATATACGTTGCCGATACCGCCTTCGTGCAGAAACTGCATTGCCTGGCGGACGTTTTTGATGGAGCGGTTCTGGAAGCCGACCTGGACGAGGCGGTTGTATTTTCTGGCGGCTTCGACCATCTTTCGGCCTTCGAAGATGTTGTACGAGCAGGGCTTTTCGACATAGACGTGCTTGCCGGCCTGGCAGGCCCAGATGGCCGCCAGCGCATGCCAGTGGTTGGGAGTGGCGATGGCGACCGCGTCGATGTCTTTATCGTCAAAGACCCTGCGAAGGTCCTGCTCGTATAACGGGGCAGCGCCGTGGATATCGGCGATTGTCTTGGCGCGGGAGCCGAAGAGATTCTCGTCCACATCACAGAGTGTCCTGATTCGGACGTTTGGTATCTTGGCGAATCCCTCGGCATGAACCATGCCCTGGCCACGGATGCCAATGACGCCGAGGTTGATTCGCTCGTTGGCGCCGATGGTTTTTGCTTTCGCGGCGGGTTTTGCGGTCGGTGCGGCGCAAGAGGCCAACGTAGTGACGGCGGCGATGCCTGCCGCTGCCTGGGAACCTTTACTCAGAAATTCGCGACGTGATATTTTCGGTTTGTATGACATTTGAGCTTCTCCTTTAATTCAACCAAAAGATTTTGATTGTGCGCTTATATTAACTCTTCACAACCGAGATATACCACAGGCGAGTATCTCTGGTTGAGCATATACTGGTATGCTAATTGCCGGACGGTGAATGTCAAAGGAAAACTTCATCCGTGATAATTTTAGAAGCAGAATTTGGAGCGTCTCTTTTCTGATTGACAAGAGAAGTGATGCAGCGACAATGGACGTGCGATTGAAGGTTGTTGGACTCGTGTCTTTCGTTTTTGGGCTGGAAAAGGCATGGTAGCAGGCCAGTTATAACATGTAAGGAGTGATTCGAATGAAAATCAGACAGAACAGACGGGAATTTGTCAAACTGGCGGGGCTTGGAGCCGCAGCTTCGCTGCTGGGCGGGAATCCCAAACAGAGTGCGTCGCTTGCCGCGGAACAACGTCAGAGTCAGCCAAAGACCAAGTTTAACCTGGGCCTTGCTTCGTATACGTTAAGGAAGTTCCGGCTGGATGAAGTGCTGGAGATGGCGCAACAAGTAGGATTGAAGTATATTAAATTAAAAAGCATGCATTTGCCTCTGAACAGTAAAGCTGAGGTTATAGAAAAAATCACGGCAAAGGTGAAAGAGGCAGGGCTGGAGCTTTATGGCGGTGGGGTGATTTATATGAATGAAACCTCGGAGGTGCATCGTGCATTTGATTATGCTAAAGCGGCAGGGATGAAGGTAATTATTGGCGTGCCTAAGTACGAGCTGCTTGGACTTCTCGAGAAGAAAGTTCAAGAGTATGATATCAAGGTGGCGATTCACAATCATGGGCCCGGTGATGAACTTTATCCAACACCAGCAAGTGCTTACGAAAAGATAAAAGACCTTGATTTGCGTATAGGCCTATGTCATGACATTGGCCACACCAAACGAGCGGGCGTGGATCCATCACAAGCCACGGAGAAATACGCAGATCGACTATATGATGTAGATATGAAGGATGTTGATGTTGCAGCGGCAGAAGGAAAAAGCATTGAAGTAGGTCGAGGCGTGATTGATATTCCAAAGTTCCTGCGGACTTTGATAAAAATTAACTATACAGGCGTTGTGGCCTTTGAATACGAAAAGGACCCCAATGACCCGCTGGCAGGGCTGGCCGAGTCGGTTGGCTATGTCAAAGGTGTGCTCGCGGTTCTTTGAACGATGAAAAGATTATTGTATGGGCACGCCCGGTGCAGGTAACGGCTAATCTCGAAGAACGTTAGTTTGCGGGAAGGATTCAGATATGTTCAGAAAAGTGATTTTAGTCGGTCTTTCGATATTGCTGGTGATGTCGGCGGTTTCGTGCAGGAAGAAAGGTGTAAAGAAGGAAGAGCCGGTAAAGAAGGAAGCGGCCAGGCCGGTGAAGGAATATGCGGTCAAGCTGATTACGCTTGACCCGGGACATTTTCACGCGGCGCTCGTCCAGAAGACGATGTACGACGAGGTGTCACCGACGGTTTATGTGTATGCCCCGAAGGGCCCGGATGTTGAGGACCATCTAAAGCGAATCGAGGGTTACAACACGAGGGCGGAAAATCCCACAAGCTGGGTTGAGAAGGTTTATACCGGCGACGACTTCCTTGAGAAGATGCTGGCCGAGAAAAAAGGCAACGTGGTTGTTATTTCTGGCAACAACAAAAGGAAGGCGGAGTATATCAGGGCCTGTGTGGACGCAGGTCTCAACGTTCTGGCGGACAAGCCGATGTGCATAAGCGAGGAAGGTTTCGATATCCTCGAAAGTGCGCTCGATACTGCCGAAAGAAACGGCCTGCTGCTTTATGATATTATGACCGAGCGGAGCGGGATTACGACAATCCTGCAAAAGGAGCTGGTGCACAACAAGGCCGTGTTCGGCGAGCTTGTTACCGGCTCGGCGGATGAACCGGCGGTGGTTAAAGATAGCGTACACCACTTTTTCAAATATGTGTCGGGTAACCCAATCAAACGGCCCGGCTGGTACTTCGATACGACCCAGCAGGGAGAAGGTATTGTTGATGTGACGACGCATCTGCTGGACCTGGTGATGTGGGAGACTTTCCCGGAGCAGTCTATCGATTACCATACGGATATCGAGATTAAAAAGACCAGGCGCTGGCCTACAATGATAACCAAAGAGCAGTACAAAAAGGTCACACAACTCGATGATTTCGAGCCCTTCCTGACCGACAAGCTCAACGCCGATGGCGCCCTGCCCTGTTATGCGAACGGTGAAATTATCTACAAGATTAAAGGCATATATGCAAAGGTTTCTGTTGTCTGGAATTTCCAAGCCCCCGAAGGCGCCGCAGACACACATTACTCAATCATGCGCGGCACGAAAGCCAATATCATTATCAAACAGGGCGCCGAGCAGAATTACAGACCTGAGGTTTATATCGAGCCCGTACCGGGTGCTGATAAGGACAAGCTCGAGCTGGCCCTGTTGACGTCGCTTATGCGGCTTCTGGAAGTTTGCCAGGGTGTATCGTTCGAGCCGACCGAGACGGGCTGGAAGCTAAAGATACCTGATGACAAACGAATCGGGCATGAAGCGCACTTCAGACAGGTCACCGAAAGATACCTCAAGTACCTGCAAGGGGCTAAGCTACCCGACTGGGAAGTGGCGAATATGAAGGCGAAATACTATACGACCACCAGGGCATTGAAAATAGCGATGAAGTAGGGAGAGTGGAGTATGAAGATAAGGTGGTGGGCCAGTGTTGGGATTGTTCTGCTGTTTTGCAGTGTGGGCTGTGCGGCAAAGTTGTCGTCGTGTGTTGAGTTTGTTGAGGGCGAGGACAAGATTGATGTGATGGTCGGCGACAATCTCTTTACGAGCTACCGGTACGGTGATAAGCTTACCAAGCCGATTCTGTATCCGGTGAAAAGCCCGTCGGGTATTGTGGTCAACCGCAGTTTCCCCTTTGAGAAAGTTGAGGGTGAAAGTACCGACCATCCGCACCATACGGGCCTGTTCTTCACTTATGACAAGGTCAATGCCGACGGCTTCTGGAACAACACCACATCGCCGCCACAGATAAAGCACGTAAATGTAGCTCAGATGGCGGGCGACGACGGTAAGGGGACGCTCTCGGTTGTTTTGCACTGGGTGGGCAAGAGCGGTAAAGTCCTGCTTAAAGAGAAAAGGGATATGGTCTTTCGAGCCGCGAAGGATGAGTATGCAATAGACTTTACGATTCAGCTTACTGCTCAGGACCAGAAGGTGGTATTTGGCGATACAAAGGAGGGAATGTTCGCGATTCGAGTAGCGGGCTGGCTGAGAGAAGACAACGGTACCGGCGAGTACCTAAACTCGAATGGGGACAGGAGAGAGAAGGGCGTTTGGGGCAAGCGCGCAAGCTGGGTTCGGCTTGAAGGCGAAAAGGACAACCAGACTTATGGCATTTCGATACTAAATCATCCCGACAGTGTCAACTACCCAACGTACTGGCACGCACGGGGCTATGGCCTGTTCAGCGCGAACCCATTAGGCCAATTCGATTTCCAGAAAGGTCGCGGCATAGATAACCCGCAGGCCTTCGCCCTTACTCTCGAACCAGGCCAATCCGCCCTGTTCAAATTCCGAATGCTCATCTACGAAGGCAAACGCTCCGCAGAGCAGCTCGAAAAGGTATTCACCGAATACACCGCTGAGTGACAGCTATGGGTTTAAGAGCGTTTATCGAAGGATTGATTGTCGGAATAGTGGTCGCGATACCGATTGGCCCCGTTGGTTTTCTCTGTGCCCAGCGGACACTTTTAGAGGGGCGATTACATGGGCTAACGTCGGGTCTTGGTGCCGCCTCAGCCGACGCACTGTATGCATCGCTGGCGGCGTTTGGATTGACGATTATATCCGATTTTATGGTCGAACAGCAGTTGTGGCTCAGGGTATTAGGCGGGATATTCCTCTGTATAATCGGGATTCGCGCATTTGTATCAAAGGCGGCTCGAAAGCAAATTTCAAGTGACGGTATGCGCCACGTGAACAACTTCGGCTCCGCCTTTTTCGTTACACTGTCAAACCCCATGACGTTTATAATGCTGACAGGCGCCTTCGCCGGGCTGGGGTTGGTCAGCTCACGGACCGGCTATGCCTCCGCCGGTTCTCTGGTGGCTGGTGTATTCGCCGGCTCGATGTTATGGTGGCTTCTGCTGAGCGTCTCGGTCGGTATATTCCATAAGAAAATCGGCGACGACAAATTATGCTTGCTTGGTAATATCTTCGGCGCAATACTCACCGTCCTGGGCCTGCTGGTAATCCTGAGCACGATGCTGTGAAGGTAATAAAAGGGACATTCTGGTTTTCTCCTTTTCCCTTGGCCAACCCAAAAATTTCACTTGACATCTAACCTCCCATGGAGTATAATACCCACCTAACATATGAAAGCTTGATAAAAAACTAAAATTCGAAGGCCTCAACAACAACCACTCGATTCCACTTTTACCCGCCTAAATTAACCTCGGCCCTACGAGGCCGGGGGCATAAAAAACACCGCGTGCATAGCGCGCCTCAACAAACGAAATACGAACGACGAGATCCGAGATACGACAACAACCTTTTTATGCAAAACAAACCCAATGTCAAAATAATTAGACATCACTTAAATCTATGTATCAAAAGGATTTACAGAAATGTTTGCCGGCAAAGATACAAAAAAACGAACCCAAAACGAACCCAATGTTAAAATAGGCAAAGTAGATGCTAACTCTTTACAAAAAAAAGATTTACAACAAAAATCACGAATTAGGCCAATGAAAAACGAACCCAAAACGAACCCAATTTTCAAGCGACCCGCGAGGGTCGCGCAGACCCCACACCCATCGTGGTGCCGGGCCCAATTCAAACCCAATTTTCCGCCGAAAGCCCCCGGCTTCATGCCGGGGGTTCACCGGGGTACAAACCGCCAACTGACGGCTTAAGGGGCAAAATGCAGAACTCAAAACCTAATGGCGGCAAAAAGCAGCCGAAGGGCAAATCAGTCGGGAAAAAACGACTTTTCCTGCGGTTTCTCAAATGCCTGATAATTGCGATTGTAGTAGTCGCCCTGCTCGTTGGCGGGATTCTTTACTTCAATATCTATCTGCCGCAGGGCAAAGGTCCCGCAGGTCCGGACGTACCCGCCGAGCCGTTCTCGCATATCTGGAGCGAACAGCCGGTCCTGCTGCTCGGTATCGGCGACAGCATTACCGATGGGTTTGGGGCCAGAGACGGCTTTTCGTATTTCCAGCGCCTTATCAAAAATCCCGTAGGTGACAGCCCGGACATGTCGGGCAGGAACCTCTCGGTCGTATTTCCAAATATCGAGGCATTGAACATATCGGTCTCCGGCAGCAATTCATTACGGCACTTAAAAGATATTGAGCAGCTCGCACCACAGCCTGCGGATCTGATTGGTATCATTGTAATGACAAGCGGAGGCAACGACCTGATTCTCAATTATGGTCGACGTCCTCCCAAAGAAGGAGCAATGTATGGCGCCACCATGGAGCAGGCGAGCCCTTGGATTGATAACTATCGAGAGCGGCTCGATAGGATGATGAGAATCATAAAGGAGAAGTTTCCCGGCGGCCATCAGATTTTCCTGGCAAACATATATGACCCCAGCGACGGCACTGGCAACACAAAGGAATGGTTTACGGGTTTACCGGCCTGGCCCGATGGCCTTGAAATATTAGCCGAATACAACAAAATAATCTCGAATTGTGCCGCAAGGTACGATTACGTTCACCTCATCGATATCCACACCCCCTTTATGGGGCACGGCTTACACTGTCGCAGGTTCTGGATTAAGCACTACCGCTGGTCCGACCCCACCTATTGGTATTATATGAACATCGAAGATCCGAGTGAGCGCGGATATGATTGCGTACGCCGATTGTTCCTGTTAAAGATGATAGACGTATTTAACGAAACGGAGATTCGAGATGGGTAAGCAGGCCTTTGGCGGTGACAAGAAGCTGCCGATGAAGACACTACTGGCCAAATATGAGCGAAAGCTCATTGACGCCAACGTCGATAAGTTCCCCAACTGGATAGAAGGCTATCACCTGACCCTTATGACAATTCTCTGGTCGGTCGGGTTAATCGCATTCGGCTGGCTGGCCCGCGGCAACCGTCACTGGCTATGGCTGTCTGGTAGATGACTGGATTTCATATTCTGCAGTTGCCTCCAGTTGGTCCTGCGGAAACGGTCGAGCACGCTGCAATTTCAGAATTTGAACTGGTCTTTGAAAACAGTTTTGAAGTCATAGACATCACTGAAGTCTTCGATGGAGTCGGCGGGCTGGGCACGCATCCACTTGTGTTCTATCATCAGGTAAACGATTTCGCCGAAGTCTCTTGTTGTTCTTACGCCCCAGGAGCTGAGGAGCATCATCGCGAGGCGTCCCCATCTCTCGAGGGCTAATTTTCGCACGCCTTCGCACAATATTTCGCCGGAGATGTGTCCGGGCTCGGAGGCGACTTTCTTCAGGGTATAGCTTAACCCCTCAAAGACGAACCTGACGGCCTTTGGGTGGTATCTGCCGTCCTCTCTGGCGATCTGTTCAAGAGACTTTTTTCTTGCCATTTTTGTGTCAACTGACTTGCTGTCCCGGCCTTGCTCCGGCATCGGCGCCGAGCATGAAGATGTCTTTGCCGCCGCTGCCCGCTGCGAGAATCATTCCTTCACTGGTGCCGAATCGCATGGTTCGGGGCTTGAGATTCGCAAAGTAGATCACGATTTTATCTGTGAGGTTTTCGAGTTTGTACGCC
This sequence comes from Phycisphaerales bacterium, assembly GCA_030602885.1. Classification (GTDB taxonomy): domain Bacteria; phylum Planctomycetota; class Phycisphaerae; order Sedimentisphaerales; family Anaerobacaceae; genus JAUVYV01. The sequence goes on along the minus strand of JAUVYV010000004.1, from coordinate 65,750 downwards.
TGGGCGATGGCGGCTAAGACGCTTTTTTGCTCACCGCCCACGTCGAGCTGCAGACGCAGCAGTTTGTCGGCGCCCTCGACGGGTTCGGCCTTTACGACCTTGGCGATTCGCAAATCAATTTTCGCGAAATCATCGACGGTACATTCGGGTTTAATCGGTTCGACTGATTCATCGGTCATTGTTTTCGTACCTCCCGTTTCTTTACTTTCTTCTATCATTGCGTCCACCTGTTCTTTTTCGATCCTCTCGAACAAGTGTTGAAAATCATTTATCCGGTGCCCCTGCAGGACCGTTTCGATATCATCCAACGTCAGCGGGCCGATGTTAAGAAACCGCTCAACTTTCTCGGCATACTTGGGCAGGATGGGCTTCAGGTAAACCGTAAGGATGCGAACGGCGTTTATGACCGCGGTGAGTGTGGTGCGTGTCTTCTCAATATCGGTTTTGATTGTCGCCCAGGGCTGGTTCTGCTCGACGTAACGGTTTGCCTCGTCGGCGAGAGAGGCGATGATTCGCACGGCGGCGGCGTAGTTTAAGTTCTCAAAGTTCTCAACAATCCGTCCTTTTGCGTTGAGCAGTTTGGCGACGAGCCCTTTGCCTTCGGTATCCAGCTGGCCGAGCCGGCCGTCGAGCTTCTTTGCAAGCATCGGGCCCGAGCGCGATGCCAGATTCGCAAATTTGCCGACCAGGTTTGAGTTAATCTTGTTTACGAAGTCTTCGATGCTCAGGTCTATATCTTCTATGCCGGCTGTCAGTTTGCTTGCGTAGTAGTACCGCAGGTGTTCGGGGTCCAGGTGTTTGAGGTAAGTGCTCGCCTTTATGAACGTACCCCGTGACTTGCTCATTTTCTGGCCGTTGACCGTCAGAAAGCCGTGCACGAAGAGCTTGTCGGCGGTCTTGAAGCCCGAGCCAATCAGCATCGCAGGCCAGAACAGGGCATGAAAGTACATGATGTCCTTGCCGATGAAGTGATACAGCTCATACTTATCGCCGTTCCAGACCTCGTCGAAATCAAGGCCGTTGTTGTCGCAGTAGTTCTTGACCGACGCCATATATCCGATGGGTGCGTCGAGCCAGACATAGAAGAACTTGTTCTCTTCGCCGGGGATTTTGAAGCCGAAGTAAGGCCCGTCTCGGGAGATGTCCCAGTCTTTCAGCCCTGTGTCGAACCACTCATCGAGCTTGTTCGCAACCGATTTTTGTGTATACCCTTCTGTAATGAGCTGCTTTAGCTGCGGCTCGTAATCAGCGAGCTTGAAAAAATAGTGCTCCGAAGTTCGCAGAACCGGCGTTGCCCCGCAGGTTGAGCAGTACGGATTTATCAAATCAGTCGGCTGATATGTTGCACTGCAGATTTCGCAGGAGTCACCGTACTGGTCTTCGGCGTTGCAGCGGGGACAGACCCCTCGAATATATCGGTCCGGCAGCGACATTTTGCATCCTTCGCAGTACGGCTGTCGGATATTTCGTCTGGCGATTGCGCCGGCTTCGTTGAGACGGTTGAATATCAGTTCACTGAAGCTTTTGTTCTCCGGCGAGTGTGTCGAGTAGTAATTGTCGAACTCGACAAAAAAGTCGCTGAAGTCCTTCTGATGTTCTTTGTGAACTCGTTCGATAAGCCCTTCCGGGCTTATACCCTCTTTTCGCGCGGTAATCATGATTGGAGTGCCGTGTGTGTCGTCGGCGCAGAAGTACAGGCAACGGTTGCCGCACAGCTTATGGAAGCGGACCCAGATATCGGTCTGCAGATATTCGACCAGATGACCTATATGTATCGGGCCGTTTGCATAAGGCAGAGCTGATGTTACGACAATGTTTCGAGGCATTACCTTCCCTTTTTGCCAAATAACCCCGGGTTGGCGGCAGCATAGTTTATTCCTATCGCTCATCGCTCCGTGTTTTTCCCTTTGTCTGCGTTGTCCGTCGTGGCTTTGTTTTTATTCCTTGCGCCTTGTGCCGGAGCGATTATCTCAATCTCCTCTCTCGGAATTGCAGCCGTTGTTCCGTTGTCGTGTTCTACCATGACTAGTTGCGTCAGTATCTGGCTGTTGATGACTTTACCTTCGCCGTATTGAGTTCGTACTCTCGTGTTCTTTCTGGGCAGTTGTTTCTTAAGCTCAGTATAGGTTTTGTCCTCATATCGCAGACAGCACTTCAATCGTCCGCAGTAACCGGAGATTTTTGACGGGTCAAGTGTGGCCTTCTGGAGCTTTGCCATTCTCATATTGACCGGCTTTAACGCCTTGAGGAATCTTATACAGCAGCATTCCTGACCGCAGCTTTCCACGTCGCCGAGCAGTCTGGCTTCATCGCGCGAGCCAATCTGTCGCATTTCGATTCTCGTTTGATATTCCTGTGCGAGCTTCTTGACCAGCTCCCTGAAGTCAACCCGGCCGTCGGCCATGAAGTAAAAGATAATTCGCTCGCCGCCGAGGATATGTTCTGCGTCAACGATTTTCATAGGCAGGTTCATTTCTATGACGAGCTGTCTGCAAAACTCTGCCTCTTCGGTTGCGATTTTCTTGAAATGCCATTCTTCGCTTAGATCCTCCGGTGTGGCGAATCTGATAAATCTGCCTGCTGGTTCGGTGAAGAAGGCGATGGAAGAGTCGCCGAAATATCCCTTGATTTGCTCCCGGGACAGTTTCAATTGCCCCGTTCTGTACGAACAGGGGTTGCCTACTATAACGCCTAATTCGAAACCCTTGTCGGTTTTAACTACCACCTGAGTAGGCAGAGAGGGTATATGATCCTCGTTATGTTCGAACAACCCGAGCAGGTTCATTCGACTGTATCGGACGAGCATATATTTCTTATTCCTTGCCTGTCTGGGCCTTGTTGCCTGTGTTTTCCCCATGCAAAGTACCTGATAGCTGCTGTGCTCAACTGATTAGTCCTGCAATACGAAATAGCTACACCGGTTCTCTTCTCGGCAATCGTTGCAGGCATCGAATCCGCATTTTTCGGTCAAACCCTGATTCTATCAGAATCCGCCAGATTTAACAATAGCTGCTCGAAAATAAGCTTTTCGTTCACCGCCGCCTCAACCCATCGCATTGTTCTGTAGCAGTCGGCGATTTTTGCTGCTGCACTGTCCGGGTCGAATCGGCGGGACAGGATTCTTATCTGCTCGGTCTGGTCGAAATTGACGGGCGGTTTTGCCGGCTCGACGCCGGCGAGCATTGCATCGTGAAGGGCTGATATGATGATTTGTACTATGCTCTTTGCGGCTCTTCGGTTCAGGTCGGACTTGCTGACCTCGGCAGCAAGCTCGGCCCACGCCGCAGCGATACTCTTGCTTGCCCTGAGCAACTGCTGGGCAAGATCGAGGGCATCTGAGTAGTTCGGGTCGGCAATGCAATCCACCAGCTCTGTCTTGATTTGATAGAGATTTGCACCAGCCAGTTCCAGTTGGGCCCACTGCCAGGCCAGACCGAGCTGGCCCTGAGCAAGGCCGGCAAAATATCTGGCTTGTTTTTTATCCAGACCCGATTCGCTTAGTTTTTCGGCTATTTTGTCTTCTGCGATTAACCCGAAGCGAACGGCATGAGCCCTTGATTTGATTGTCGCAAAGAGCTTGTCCGGTCGCGTGCAGAGCAGGATGATGCAGCAGTATGCAGGCGGCTCTTCCAGGACCTTGAGCAGACAGTTCTGCGATGAGTTATTGAGCTTCTCGGCTTCGCTGAGGACAAAGACCTTCCTCTGCGACAACCCCGGTTTGCCCGATACCTTCTCGATCACAAATTCACGAACCACATCGATCGGAAATTCTACAGGCGGACTTTTGCCTTTCCCGTCTTTGGTGAATTCGAGCAGCTCTTTATAGACGTGCTGGAAGTCGGGGTGCGAATCGGCTTCGAGCAGTTGACAGGACCGGCAGATGCCGCAACTGTCCGCAAAACCGGTTTGGCTCGTCGGATTTTTGCAGAGTAAAAGCTTGGCGAACTCGCGGGCTGTCGTGAACTTGCCGACGCCAACAGGGCCTGCAAATATATATGCGTGCGGCACCCTGCCCGCGGCAAAAGCCCTCTGCAAAACCCCGATAGCTCTATCCTGACAGTAAATCTGCTTCAGTGACATCTACTCTGCTTCGTATTTCTCTATGATTTCGACTATACAGTTGTGCACTGTTTCCACATCGCCTTTCGCATCAGTGACGACAAAACCGTCGCGGTCTTTTACAAGTTTCAGAAATCCTTCGCGGACACGTTTGTGGTAGCCGTCGCCTTTTTGTTCCATCCTGTCCAGGTCGCGGTCTAATCGCTTCGCTGCCGTTTCCAAATCCACATCGAGTATCACGGTCAAGTCCGGCCAGATTTCTTCCAGACAATCGGAAGCAATCTTTATCACGTTGTCCATCCCGAACCCGCCTGCATACCCCTGATAGGCACATGTGCTCGAAAGCCAACGGTCGAGGACGATGCACTTGTTCTGCTGCAAGGCCGGTTTAATCTTCTCGGCCCAAAGCTGTACCCTTGCCGCCATATAGAGCATGACTTCGGCGGCGGTGCTCATTGCGATATGCTCCGGATTGAGCAGGATTTCTCTTATCTTTTCGCCGATTGCCGTTGCACCGGGTTCGCGAAAAGTCACCGCATCGACACCCTGGTTCCCGATCCACTCGACCAGCAGCTTTACTTGCGTGGTTTTCCCACAGCCATCCGGCCCATCAAGTACGATGAATTTGCCTGCAAATTTCTTCGAGTTCATTCTTTCCAACCTTTGGCGGCAGCGATTTCTCGGTAAAGTTCCTCGCCGTAGCACCTTCTGATGACTTCTCTCATCACTTGTTGCCTTGTGAACTCAGGATGCTGCTTCATTATGTCGGCGATCAGTTCCTGACGTGCTCTGTCGGTGAGCTCGGAAGCGAGCATTGCCCTATCTTCCGGCGACATATCCCGAAGAATCTCGATTTGCTTGCGGTAAGCATCCTGTGTCGTATCTGCCGGAATGTAGTCCATTCTCACACCTCGTATTTCTATCTTGTCAGTTGCAGGTTTTCCGCACCGACGAGCTGACGGATTTTTCTGCAGAAATCCGGGTCGGGGTTGACAGCCAGGTTTTTGTCGGCGGCGGCATAAACCCTGCCTCTGTCGGTACGCACCGCAACATAGACCGGGCTTCTGCCTCTGTGGTGCAGGCAGATACTCTTTATCTGGGCCACCTTTTCCTTTGTCACGTCCCTGGCGTCCAGATTTATCCTGACCTTGCCGGCTAATTTATCAGCCACATCATCAAGCTCTATAAGCTCCGAAGCCAGTATGTTCGGCTTTTCTCTTCTGAAATCGAGCCGCCCCTTTACGAAGACGACCTTGTCGTTGGCCAGAAGAGCACTGAACTGGTTGAGCGTACTCGGGAACATAACGACCTCGACCTGCCCCTGCAGGTCTTCGAGCGTAAAGACAGCCATCTTCGAGCCGGCGTTCTTGCCCGACTTCGTAAGATTATATCTTATCCTTGTAATCATTCCGCCGATAACGACCTGTTTGTTCTCGCCGGCATCGCTCAACTGCGACGTATTGACCGTGGAATACAGGTTTATCGTCTCGGCACAGTGACTTAAGGGATTGCTGGTGACATAGAAGCCGAGGACTTGTTTTTCATACATGAGCATCTGCGGTTCGGGCCAGGGCCCAACATCGGGCAGGCGGTCATGGTCATGGGAATAGTCACCGGAGATGGCGCCGGTGAAGAAGCTGAGCTGGCCGTTTTGCTTGTCTGCCTGGGTGCTCGCGCCGATCTGCATTGCCATCTCCAGCCCTGCCATCATCTGGGCGCGGTTTCCGCCGAGACGATCGAACGCGCCTGATTTTATCAGGGCCTCGGCCACCTGTTTATTTGCGGCTCGCATATCGACATTCTCACAGAAGTGGAACAAGCTCTGGAATTGGCCAACCCTTTCGTGTGCTTCGATAATCTGTTCGACTGCCTTTTCGCCTACGCCCTTGACGGCAGCTAAGCCGAAACGTATTACACCCTTTTTGCTTTGACCGTTGCCGGCCTCCTTATACAAAGGTGTGAAATCAACGCCGCTTTCGTTGATGTCGGGCGCCAGAACCTCTATTCCCATATCCGCGCATTCGGCGATGTAATCGACAACCTTGTCGGTATTTTGCATTTCGTAGGTCAGCAGCGCCGCCATGTACTCGACCGGCCAATGGGTCTTCATATACGCCGTCTGGTAAGCGATGAAGGCGTAGCGGGTTGAGTGACTCTTATTGAAGCCGTAGCCGGCGAAGCGCTCGATAAGCTCGAATATCTGTTGTGCCTGCTGCTTTTTGAGCCCCTTGTCAACACAGCCGGCAACGAACCTTTCCTTTTCCTTGGCGATTGTCCTGGCTTTTTTCTTACTGATTGCCTTGATTAGCGCGTATGCCTCCCGCAGCGGTATGTCACCAAGCCGGTTGCAGATGCGCATCACCTGCTCCTGATACACCATGATACCGTATGTCTCTTCGAGGACTTCTTTCATTATTGGATGCGGCAGGGACCAGTTTGCACCGTGCTTGCGGTCGATGTAGTCACCGATTAGTGTCATCGGGCCAGGCCGATACAGAGCGTTTGCCGCAATAAGATCCTCTATCCGGTCGGGCTTCATCCTCATCAAAAGTTCCTGCATCCCGCCCGACTCGAACTGAAAAATTCCCTTTGTCTTGCCTGCGGTAAATAGCTCAAAGACTTTCGGGTCCGTCAAATCGAGCTTTTCGAGGTCTATGTCCCGACCGTGGATTTCTTTAACAAGCTGCCGTGCCCGCTGTAGCACGCTCAGTGTCTTAAGGCCTAAAAAATCCATCTTCAGCAGCCCGACCTTTTCGACCATAGGTCCTTCAAACTGCGTGATGATATCGTCCGAGCCGGATGCCTTGTAAAGAGGCACGAAGTTCGCGAGCGGCTCATCAGCAATGACGATACCGGCGGCATGAACCGATGCGTGGCGGGCAAGGCCTTCGAGCCTTTTGCTGATATCGATTACCCTTCGTGTCTGCGGGTTTTTGTCGTACGCCTGTTTCAACTGCGGTTCCGATTTCAGGGCTGCGTCAAGCGTCATTCCCAGAGAGTCCGGGACCAGCTTGGCTAATCGGTCGGCCTCTGCCAGCGGCACATCGAGAACCCTGCAGATGTCTCGGATAACAGCCCGGGCCTTCATCGTTCCAAAGGTTATTATCTGGGCGACGTGCCCGTATTTCCGGCGGACGTAATCGATGATTTCACCACGGCTGCTCTGGCAGATGTCGATATCGATATCGGGCATCTCATTTCGGTGCGGGTCCATAAACCGCTCGAAGAGCAGGTCATATTTGAGGGGGTCAACGTTGCACAGCCCGAGGCAGTAGCCGACGAGAGTGCCTACACCGCTGCCCCTGGCGCCGACCGGTATATCGTGCTCGTGAGCGTAGTTGCAGAAGTCCCAGACAATGAGAAAGTAACTGGCAAATCCCTTCGACTCGATGACATTGAGCTCTCTGTCGAGGCGCTCTTTTACCTCGTCGGTGATTCGACCGTAGATTTTCTCGGCCTTTTCATAACAGAGTCTGGTGAGAAATTTTTCCGGTGTTGAGCCGTCGGCAGGTCTGAAACGCGGCGCATGGCGTGTCTTCAAATCAAGCTCCACGTTGCACCGCTCGGCTATAGCAATCGTATTGTCGCAGGCCTGTGCCTCTCCGGCGAAAAGCTGCCGCATTTGCTCGCCGCTTTTGAGGAAGACGTCTCTGGGGTAAATCATCCTCGTCGGGTCGTCCGCCTTCTTGCCTGTGCTTATCGCACACAAACAGTTGTGGGCCTCATGGTCCTCTTCTTCTAAAAAATGGACATCGTTTGTTGCCACAAGACCGATACCCATCCTGTTGGCAATATCTATAAGTCCTTCGCGCACGGCCGGCTCATCCGGCTCGTGATGTTGGATTTCAACGAAGAACCGCTGCGGCCCGAAAATCTTCAGATAGCTTTCTGCTACAGCGGCCGCCGCCTTTTCGTCCCCGCCGGCGATTTGGACCGCCAGCTCGCCTTTCAGACAGGCAGTGGTTGCGATCAATCCCTCATTCAGCTCGGCTAAGATTTCCTTGTCGATCCTCGGCCGATAGTAAAAGCCCTCGGTAAAACCGGCACTTGCCAGCTTAATCAGGTTTTGATAGCCGGTGTTGTTCTCTGCCAGAAGAACCAAATGATATGCCGCGTCGCTGATACTGCTTTTTGTCCTGTCAAACCTGCTTTTCGGAGCAACGTACGCTTCCATACCGATAATCGGCTTTGTATGTGCGGCCTTGGCCTTCGTGTAGAACTCGATTACGCCAAACATGTTCCCGTGGTCGGTAACGGCCACCGTGTCCATATTCAGCTTCTTGCATCTCTCGAAAAGCCGACCAAAGGCGATTGCGCCGTCGAGAAGTGAATATTGGCTGTGCAGGTGCAGATGAACGAATCCGTTGCTGCTTGCCACTGGTAAATCCTTTTTCTCTACGGGTTAGTTTGTTATTGATTATCGATGGTTGACAGGCAATAATTGTAATTCGAAGAAACTGAACAATCAATACTAAACTCAATCGCAGCCATATTTGTCAGGGAAAGGGATTCGCAATGGATTTCGACCAGCATAACAGCTTTTCAGGACCACCCAATACACCGATACCCGAGCCGCCGCCGCCTGCGTTGCCGATAATGCCCGCAGCCGTACCTCGCAAGCGCAGGATCGGCTGGAAAATTTTCAGCGGCATTATTTTGGGACTGTCGCTCTTAGGCAACATCATGTTGTTCCTGCTCATCTTCGGCGTGTTCCTGATCTTCGCCGGAGGGTCCCGGGATGTCTTCATCGAAGAAGTTGTCAGGGAAGGGACCAGGGCAAACAAAATCGCCGTAGTCTCGGTGCAGGGCATAATAGACGATGAGCAGTCGCGAGATGTTTACAAGCAGCTTAAGGCAGCAAGGAAAGACGAAAATGTCAAGGGCCTGATTATTCGAGTTGATTCACCGGGGGGCACGATATCGGCCAGTGACCGGATCTACAATGAGATACTGCAGTACAGACACGAGCAGGCCGAGCCGGTTGTCGCTTTTATGCAGGGCGTTGCCGCGTCCGGCGGTTACTACACATCCGTGGCGTGCGAGCAGATCGTAGCTGAGCCGACAACAATAACCGGCTCGATTGGTGTGATTATGGGATATCTGGTCCTCGAAGAGCTGCTGGAAGACAAGCTTGGCATTCAGCCGGTGATCGTTAAGGGCGGCGAGAAGAAGGACTGGCCCAGCTCATTCCAGGCGCCTACCGAAGAGCAATTGCAGTATCTGGAAGATAAGGTAATCACCCCTGCCTACGAAAGGTTTGTTGAGATTGTCGCCGACGGCAGAGAGCCGCTTGAGCCGGCGGATGTGAGGCGGCTGGCTGACGGCGGCATATTCGGCGCCGCCGAAGCACGTGACGAGCAGCTCATCGACCACATCGGCTACCTCGACCGCGCAATAGAGCTCGTCTCGTCCCTGGCGGGCATTGAAAATCCGCACGTTGTCGAGTATCGCAAACCATTCTCTCTCGCCGACGTTTTCGGCTCATACGGCAAGAGTTTCTTGAAGATTAATAGAACCGCGCTATTCGAGCTGGCGACACCGCAGGTGATGTACCTCTGGACCATGAACTGATGAGTCGTAACACCGATGATTCACGCCCACATAACGCTCTTAGACGCCGATGGGGCCATCCGGGAAGTAGCACGGCCATTCTGGCCGTGCAGGCACGGGCTGGAAGCCCGTGCCACAACCCTAAAGCCAACCCCCGTAACTGACCGGTTACCGCAATTCTCCACAGACGAAATACGCGATACGCACGACGAAATGAATGGGTGATGCAGGATTCGAACCTGCGACCGGCTGATTAAGAGTCAGCTGCTCTACCGACTGAGCTAATCACCCCGACTGTAAACCGTCTAATAAACACAGTATCCTTAAAGCTTCGCATTTTTCAACCAAAATTTTGGGGAAACCATCGCAAGCGGCGTAAATATCCAATGGGGGTTTCACTGTAAAAGAAAAACGGCCTGTGGGAAACTCCCAACAGGCCGTTTAATCCTCGCTCGGTACTTACTTCTTCTCGTATCGTTTAGCGGAGCTACCAGGCAGCTCCAAATTCAGCAAAATCGTCCAGGGCCACCGTCCCATCATTGTCGAAATCGCCCGGGCCGCTGCCCAGCCAATTACCGCACATCACTTTAAGGTCAGCCAAGTCGATGGAGCCGTTGGCATCAAGGTCATAGATGCTCGTGGCCACATAGTCCTGGGCTGGCTGGTCAGAAGTTACGCCACTATATATTCGTTGAGACGGGCTGAAGTTGTAATCTTCTTTTGTCGGGATAACCGTGCCGCTCCAGCCGTAATCAACGGTGTCTGTGTAAAAGCCGTTGGCGTCGGTAGCCGGGCTGCTCGGCAGACCAGCCATTGTTACGCCTGCAAAGCCCGAACCGCCGCAGGTAACCGTACCGGAAATGGTGTATGTCAGCAGTGTTGCAGCGTAATCCTGAGCTGTCTGGTCTGAAGTTACATTGTTGTAAACCCTGTTGGCAGGAGTAAAGGTATAGCCCGCTTTTGTCGGCGTAACCGTATTGCTCCAGCCGTAGTCAACGGTGTCCGTGTAAAAGCCGTTGGCGTCGGTAGCCGGACTGCTCGGCAGGCCGTTCATTACCACCCCTGCAAGGCCTGAACCACCGCAGGTAACCGTACCGGAGATTGTGTATGTTAGCAGTGTCGCCGTGTAATTCTGCTCTGCCTGGTCTTCGGTAACGTTGGTGTATGGCCTGCTGTTCGGCTCGAAGGTATAGCCTGCCTTTGTCGGCGTAACCGTGCCGCTCCAGTCAAACGGCACCGATAGTTCGTAGCAGCCGTTTGAATCGGTTATATCGGAGCCGCCGCCGTTATCGGCATCGACAGATACGCCGGTGATGGGTGACAGACCGGAATCTCGAATATAACCGGAAATTGCCATCGGGGCTTCCTTTGTAATCATAACCTCATCAACCCACACCTCTTCCTTGCTTTCGGGAGTACCGACAAACTTTATCCGGAAATTGGGTGTGAAATAGTTGCTGTCTGTTATCGTATCGGTGTAGAACAGCCACTCTTGGTTCTCGCCGAGAGAATCAAGGTCAGCGATAAAGTCATAGCCGGCAGTGGTCTTGTTGTAATAATACAGCAGCAGGTCATCATTTTCGGCGTCTTTATCCTTCCTGCACCAGAACTCGATGTGAATGGCAGTAGCATCGTTGGTATCTAATGCGTTGCAGATAAAATCGCCGCCGCTTAGCGCCGGTGCCTTGGCAGCAGGTGAGCTATGAGCATAGACGCTGGTATCTGCCGCCCAACCTGTGTGGGTCCAATTGGCATCCCAGGTCGTACCCCCGAAATCATCGTTCAGTAATACCGTCCCCGGAGGCAGTTGGGGCTCATCCCAAGCAACTTGATCCCGGACATTGGGGATTCTGGCCGCAAACCAGGAGCGAAGCCAGTCGAAGACCTCTGCTGCGGTCGTTGCACCTATCCTGTTATTGATGTGCCACATCAACCAAGGGTCGGCTTCCGCCGCATCGGTAATCACCGGCTCAACCATCTCGAGAAAGTCATTAATGTCGGCGAACGTTAACGGGCCGTCGAGCAGGTCTCTCGTTATCTGGTTGTACTGGGAACGGAAGACTGGGTTGGTCAGAATAAGGTCATCATACGCCGAGGAGCTTCCCTCATAATAAATTGTCGTGTCGTAAGACTTGAAGCTGGCATCCACGTCCCAGGGGAAATACATCCTTTTTCTGGTTTCACAGGGGTCATCAAGGTTCCAGTCCATCCAGTAAGTATTGTTGGATTGCCAAAAAAGCGGGTCCGAATTTGCTATGATGGCGTCGATAGCCGCTGAACTCAGCATTCGCTCCATATTAATCCACTTATTCATATCGGCAAACACGTTGGCATCGTCCGGTACCGGGCATATTCCGCCTGCCGGCATCAAGTTAGGGTCGTCAGGATGAGCGAAGGGGCTGTAACATAGCGCATCCAATGCGGGACTCTTTGGATAGGTATCGTCTCCAACTTTTAACTCAAATCTGGTAAAGCAGTCCATGAACTTATACAGCCAGCTGTCATGGCTGACGTAATAGTCGCGATGTTTCAGATACTGCTTATCATATTGTTCGTTGTTTACATACAAGCCTATGTAGGCACCGTTGACATAAACTTTTGCCCAGTTAGCGTGCCAGACGGGCCAGCCATATCCCTCCGTAGCAGAGGCTATCCGATGCAGGTTACAGGCCACGCCCTCGACTATCGCATCAATGGCATCGCTGTTGGCTTCCAGGCTCAGCTTTTTCAGGCCATGCCAATCAGGGGCTGCATTCGGGTCATATAATGGGTTCTGACTGCAGTCTTCTGAGCACGGGTCGCAATAGTATTCATTGATGTCGATTTTTAAGGCAACTTTTTGGGTATTGGTCTCATCGGGGAATGCAATACTTTTCTTTCTGCGAACCGCTACCCTGATTTGGAGGTGTTCCTCGCCTTCCATCCAGAACCAGGCGGGTAGTTCAACCTCCTCATATAAACAACCATCCTCGGCTGGGTGGTTGTTTATGACGGCCTGCCAGTCGCAAGGGTCCATCTCCAGGTTCAGCGTCAGAAGCTGATTTGGCTCGAAGATTTCCGGCCAGTTGGGCTCCGGCCAGTTGATTTCTACCGCCTGTGCCGGGCCGGCACACAGTGTGGCAACAATTGCCACGATTGTTGCTGCTAATACGTTTTTCATCACTTTTCTCCTCCAACAAATTTTACCTACCCACCAAAATCTTTTTCTCATTTGCCGCAGCAAATGCGTAAACTCAGCTTGTACGTCCTTGTCTGGCAATAGTGACCGGCGTCGATTATTCGGCAGTCTCTGCCCTGCCCTTTCATCCGTGAATACCGAATAAAAACCCGGGCCGAACCCGGCTTTGGTTACTGCCACGCCCATCCGGCCAGGAAAGAACACTCACTGCAGACATCCTGCCGGTTTGAAATCACGGTCAAACCGCATTTTATTCTCAGGTGGAAAACCTCCCTGTCTGCCTCCCGGACCTTTCACATCTCCCCTCCTGCCGCACCAGAACCACAATTACTACTGTCCTGGTCGTCGGTTCTCCCTGATGCGGTTACAAACCTCTCGTCGCTCCTTAGCAGAACACAGGTTCAGTGCCCCGTCCTGCCGGAGCTATTGTACAGATTCTACCACATCTCTTCGCAAAAAGTCAAGTGCTAAACTGCCTAAATTTGCAAATTTAGCTGTTTACCCCGGCCTTTGCTGGGCCAACCATTCCGGAGGATTTTCGAGAATCTGCCTCCGAACCGGGCAAAAACGCGGCAAAGAAGCCGCTACAAGGAGAATTTGAGGATTTCGCCGCAGGGGTAAGGGTATGCCAGAGCAGTGAAACGAGTGAAAAAGCTGCGAAAAACCGCGATATTAGCAGGAATGAAAGCATTATTAGAAAACCTAAACCTGCCGTTTTCTGCGTGGCTTGGCCTTATTGCAACTCTAACAACCGATTTGCGCACTGGCGCTTACTACGGAACGGCCAGGCCGAGCTCAGAAAGCACCTTTTTCATATCTTCCCAAACCCTTCGGCGGTTGTCCGGCGAGTAGCTCCTCAGCAGATACGCGGGGTGATAGGTTGCCATCAGCTTTATGGGCGGATGGCCTATACCGGCGTAGTACTCGTGGAATATACCGCGTAACTGACCTATCGACTTGGTCGTATCCAGCAGCGTTTTCGCCGCGTGCGCACCTAACGCAACAATTACATCGGGGTTTATCAGCTCAATCTGCCGCTGCAGGTACGGCAGGCAGCTTATTATCTCCTCCGGCCTCGGGTCCCGGTTACCGGGCGGACGGCACTTCAGGATATTGCCTATCCATACGTCTTCGCGTTTGAGTCCGCAGGCAGCGATTATTTTGTCGAGTAATTGCCCGGCCCTGCCGACAAACGGCCTGCCCTGAGCGTCTTCATCCGCACCAGGCCCTTCGCCCACGAACATTATCCTCGCGCCCGCGCTGCCTTCACCTGGAACAGCGTTGGTCCTGAGCGAGCCCAGCTCACATTTGCGGCATTGGCCGGTTTGTTCGGCAATCTGCTCGAGCGCCTTTACGGTTTCTGCGGAGGCAGGGCCCTTTGTCGAGCTCTGCGTTTTGGGTTCGCCTTTGGGGACCTTGACTGCAAAGCCGCCACTAAAGAAATTCTCCATCTCAGCATGTTGCCGAACAACCTTTCCCGTATCAGCTTCCCTTTCCATATCAGCCATTGTATGGCTCAAACCCTGACCGGGCAATAGAAAAGGCCATCCGACCTGAGCAATTACATTGGTAGCCTGAATAAGACGCTCCGTAGTTGCACTGACTCACTGAGGAATTCGCATCAGAGGTCATCTATTGATGTGACCCCAAAACCATGACAAATACCAAATCGACCTCAAGCATCTAAACTTGCCCTCCGACGAGTAAATCACGCCGCTCAACACCCGTCAGCCATTTTGGGCAAGGTCGTCCGACGCACTCGCGGCCTCTGCGTGCCTGGCCATCTCGCTAAGACCGTCTAAGCAAAGCTGCGACCACGTCTCCATCGTATCCCGTACCTCCTGCAGCTCGGCCAAAGTCATAAAGGACATCCGGGTAATCATCTGTTCTCTCTTGCTGACCTTTGGGGCATCCAGAGTCCAGAAGTGGACAATGCCGAGATGCACACTTCCAACCTCGTTGGAATCGTCGTTGAGCAGAGCAACAATCCTGTCGGTATGGTTCGCCTCGACAACCACTTCCTCAGCCACTTCTCGCTTAACGGCCTCAAGGTAAGTTTTATAAGGATCTGCACTGAACAGCGTCCAGTCAACGGGGTTTATGTGCCCGCCTATACCGATTGACCTGTTGCCCACAAGCCGTTCCTCCCCCGCTCGCCTGCCTCTAACATAGCTGAGGTACTTGCCCCCACAACTCATTATCACATACGGGATAAGCTGCTTATATGAAGGGTCCGATTCGGCTTGTGACCGCGGCATAAAACGAGGGACACCCGCAACGAAGAGCTTGTCGAGATAGCGCTCCACGTCAAACGCAAGGCCGTGAAACGTCCCCACCTCCTCGAAGACTTTTCGTTCGACAACCAGAATTTGTTCTTCCTGCGCCATTACCCTTCTCCGTTTTCTGCGAGGGCCGAGCGATGAGAGACGACTCACACGGCCATGCCGGAGATTTTGGTCTCGAATATCATCGTGCCGTTGACCAGGCCTTGGATGTAGGCGTTGTATTTCCTGCCCTTTTTGAACTTGGTGATATGCCCGAGCAGCCAGAGCCGCTGTCCCGGCTCGATGGTGGAGCGAAACTTCGCTGAGTCTATGCCCGTAAAGCCGATGAAGGCATCTTCGCCATAGACCCTCCTTACAAAGAAGCTCAGAAGCTGGGCTGCGGACTCGACCATGATAACCCCCGGCATCAGCGGCCTGCCCGGGATGTGCCCGCGAACCCAGAACTCGTCGTCGGTTACGTCCTTGTAGCCGAGAATCAGGAATTTGTCCTTGTCGTACCAGAGGATGCCATCGAGCTGCTGCATCTCGAACTGTTGTGGATTGACCTCGCAGATGGCTTGCCTGTCGAAGACGGGATTGGCGGTAAGGTCTATTTTTGATAAATCAAACAACAATGGTGGCGGCATTATGTACCTCAGCTAAAAAAGAAACCCTGCGCAATCGAAATGATAGACACGGCTCGCCCCGACTACCTACTCAGCCGGGACCAGGCCGGAATATGCGCTATCTTCGGTGTTCAAAAACGCCTTCTTTGCAACTTAATCGACACACCTGATTTCCAGAATCTTGTTTCTGACGTCCTGGGCCGCCTGCTTGATCTTCTGCATTTGCTTGCGAACTCGCGTCCCTGCCGCCTTGTTGCCGCCTTCGGCCTTGTCAATGTCGGCTTCAATTTCGGCAATCTGCACTTTGAGGCTTTCGTACTCTTGCATTGATGTTGTCCTCCACTTTCGCGGTTAAAATTGCTTAAAAATAGGCCATAGCTGCCAGAAAACTAATGCTCCGGCAATACTTTGTCAAAGGAAAATGGCCTTTTTACAAAAAAAACAAGTATTTTTTTTGGGGGGACGGGGAAATTGAGTTTTGAGTGGGGGTAATCTCTCAAGCTAAATGGCGTAGAGCGAACATCAGTGGCAATGGGCGAGGTTGGGCGGCAAATCGTGGGACAGCAAGGACTTACGTGGAGGGGCTGGGGACATGCTGGGGGAAAATCAAAGTGGCGCAAGACTACGATTTTGCTTTCGGTTAGGCCTGGCGGGGGCAGAATTCTCAAAAGGGCCGAAATAGGCCTTAAGTGCGTTTAAGAGGGTACGAGAGGTGAGTCACGTGAAAATGACTCACTTCCGGTATTTGCGGCTCGTACAGCCGTCTGAACATGAGTGATTTGGAGATCTTCTGTTTTTTTATCATTCTCTTCGCTGCCGTAAGCACCGTCGGTATGCAGCTCTTCCGGCTCGGGTGTTTTGTCGTTAATATACTCAAACCACGCCGTCGCCGTGCACGTCGTTGCATAACGCAGTAATCGAGCCAGGGCCTCTTTGACTCTCACTATGTGACCCCGCGAGTTCAATAAATGTGGGCATCTTTTACACGCGCGTTTTCAACGAAGCTCACTGTCCCGCCTGGCCCTTTCGATCACTTCGGCAATTGACACCGGGGCCCCGCCCTTGGCCTTGGATGCGTCCGCAGCAGACATAAAGGCGAATATCTCGATTGTCTCTTCCGCCGGTACCGGTGCCTTGCCGGTCTTAAAGAACTTCACAATCTCATCGACCAATGGCTCATAGCCGGTATATTCGCCCGCAGCCGCAATGCCATTTGTCCCAAACACCGTTGCCCCATAGTCGCTCTTGCCCGCGCGCAGACCTCTGAATGTCCCCACCCTCCCGCCTTCCCATACGCCCACCACAAACTCATAGTCCTTTGTCTGAACGCGACCGACGCTCTCACAGCCCGTGCCCATTATCGTAAAAAGAATCTCAACTCCGTGAACGCCGTACCAGTACAAATCCGGATGATGCTCCTCGAGATGACAGGGACCGTACGCATCGCACCCGAGCACCTCACCAACGTCATCATTGCTACGCATCCCGATTATGCCGGGGCTAAAACGCAGCGAAGAGCTCGACCAGCACGGCACGTCCTTCTCCTTGGCCAGGCGGAATATCTCTATCACGTCCGCCAGACTGCCCGCCATCGGCTTATCGACAAAAACCGGCTTGCCCGCCGCTATCACAGGCCTTATCTGCTCGAGATGTGGCCGACCATCAACGCTCTCCAGCAGTACCCCATCAACCTTTCTGCAAAGCTCTTCAATGCTCTCAACAATCTCTACCCCGAGTTTGTCGCGAAGCTCCCTGGTGTAGCCCTCCACCCGGCTCACCGAAGAGTGAACATCCTCCGACCCACCAGGATATCCTGCCACGACCTTACAACCGTACTTCTTCTCCGCCTCGTTAATGATTTGTGTAAAAGCAATCACGTGTGACGTATCAAGGCCTATCATTCCCAGGCGAAATACCTCCCGCTCGGCCTGAGCCTGCACCGCCGGCGCAAAAAGCACAATCAAAAAAATCGTCACTAAAACCGTCCTCTTCATCATCATATCTCCCTGATTGACTAATCGTCGGGCAGCCTTCTTTTATCCACCGCCAGCTTAGCTGCCTCTGCAAAACCATACTCATAAACAACTCTCACAGTCGCGACAGTTCTACCCCAGGCACTACAAAGTATCAATACTCCTCACGAGATACCAAATGCTTACATTAAACAAGGGGCTTTGTTCCATTTCACCACAAACACCGAATTACTCAAACCGACCGTTTTGCAGACAAAAATTAACGTAACCTTTTATCCGCTAATATGTTCTGCGTTACAAAAAATACGATAAAATCAGCCGTCCGCCGCAGGCGGACTCAACAATTTTGCATTTTGGGTTTTGATTTTTACACTTTCAAACTGACCATCGGTCAGTTTGAGTAATTTACCCTTTTCCTTTTACATTTCAATCAACACTCCCCATAATTGCAATCCCACCCCTGCAATATCAAGAACAATTTTCAGGAAAATAAAAAAACTTTATCCCCCGCCGCCTCATCACCATACCGCCCCGACGAGACGTTGCCCAGGCGAGCAACTAATACCCCCCCGGCCCCGTTATTCCCATATAACGACGTGTCCCGATTGCAAGCTCCGGTACGCCCTGAGGCCATATACTAAGCACTATCGATTGGCGATCCAGTGAACCGTCAGCACTGAATGTCAACCCCCAGAATATCCTGTGATAACGTCGTATCAGCGTTATATCACTCCCTATATTCGCCCCATAGTCGAAATCATACTGCTGCGAAAATACCAACGTGTACCGCGGGTCAAGAACGTACGTCGCCGCGAAAACAAACGCATTCGAACCCTCCTCATCGAGCACATTCACGTTCCGCAGGTACCTGCTCCCGACATAATAGCTCAGGTCAGGCCACCGGGTCCGCGTAAACCCAACGTCTAACTGCTCCACCTCCCCCTCCTGCAAATCATAATAGACGTCGCTCAGCAGCGCCGATGTATCGCTCATCCGCCAGATATAATCCGCACTGAAATAATTCCGTCTCGGCCCGAATAGCTCGAACCGCTCAAGACCAGAAGCAAGGTCACCGTTGAATATCCCAGGCCTCGAATATATCCGAAGCGGCGTCATAGCCCGATTCCACAGAAGTTTGTCCGGCGCACCCGCCACGTCCTTCTCCGAATCATTAACCCATGTAAACGCTGTATCCAAACGCATCCAGTCAACCGTTCGCTGCTTCTCCGCCGGACCACGCTTCGTCTGCAAGCGCTGGGATAGCCCTAACTGCACAACGTCGTGTTGCCTCACTACCACGTCGCTTTCAGCGTAAGCAACGGCTGTCAGTCCCGGCCTTACAACGTGGCGAAGACCGTTCAAATCCCACAACCGTGAATTTATATGACGATATACCTTCCAGTACTGACTCGACAAACGTACCCCCGCCTCACCTATCCAAACCGTCTCCTCGTTGAAAACGCCCGCGCCTGTCCCGTCAACTAAGCTCCGCGTAAATCCGCTCCGGTCGTCGTACCCGAATGTACCCGCAAAAAACGGGACCGCCTTGAATCCCTTCATCTGAATCGGCATGTCGAGCTCGCTGCGGTGCGATACAAACCCAAAACTCTCGCCGTTTATCATCGTTGTATGCTCATCCCCTATCCTTTGACGAAACTGACCCGCAAAACTGTCGCTATACAAAGTGAGCTTGTCTTCGAATATCGATTCGCCCGTCAGGTGAAACTCCACGCTCGGCATCTCCTCCAGCTCGTCCGAAAAATCGTTTATCCGACCCTTGCCCAAAAACGCCAGTCCCCAGTTGTCCTCTATCCGCTTCATGTGAATGTACGTCTCGCGGTCAATCCCGACGTTGTATTCCCTGCGGTAGTAGCTCTCGACAAAGTTCTCATCCGACTCATAATTCACACCTGTCGTCACCTGCCAGTTATATGGCATAAACTCTCGGTGTACCCAGCTAAATCGACCACGAAGCTCGCGAGGCGGCTCCAGATCTCGCCGGCTCGCGTCCCTGCCTAAGCGGTCCTCGCCTCTGTCGTCGATTATATAACCTAACATCCGCCCGAAGTGGTCCTCGCTTGCATAATCACTACTCACCCCGGCCCCTACCCCACGCTCGCTGTAATAATCCAGCTCAAACGTCCCGTCCGTACCCTCCGGCTCTGCTAATCCCAGAAGACGCGACAAATGCCACCTCGATTCCATCGAAGTGCCCCATATACTGTCATGACCAAAACGCACGCTCTTGACAGGCACGTCAGGCCTCTCCAGGTTGCTCCGCATATAAGGCCACCCGAATGTCGTCCTCTCACCGACCTTGAAACGAACATCTCGCATCTGCGCCTCATAACTGCTGTCACTGACCTCGCCAAGACGCTCGTCGATTACCGTCCGGTCCGTTATCACCACACGAGACGCCCCAAGCGAAACCTGTGGTACGTAAAACTCGCTCGTCGTCAGAACAATGTCCTCACCCGAAAACATGCTCGCATCTAATTGCCGAAGCTCCGCCGCACGCACGTATATCGGTATCCCGCGCCCCGCGTCGAAACTCCGCATCTCCGCGTTTATCGCAATGCCGCGCTTATTCTCGAAATCGTAGTACATCTCATCCGCCCGTATCGTCCGCTGACCCTCCGCCATCACAACGTCGCCACAAACGTATGCCGACTTCACCGCACCCTGCGCCAACGCCTCAGCCGCTGCGCTCCCGGCGCGCCGGGACTGACCGACCTTCAAATCCTCACCCGAATAATACAGTACCGCCCCGTCCGCCTGCACCTCCAAAAGCCCCCCCGTCTCGTCCTGCTTCTGCCAGAGATAGAACCTCCCTCTCACCGTCGCAACGCTAAGCCCCTCCACCGCCGGCGCTGACTCTATCTTCAATGCCACTGCACCCGCCGGCGCCACGTTCACAGGATACCTCACCTTGACTTCCGGCGCCATCGGCCTCTCCTCGCGCTTCGCCTCTCTCCTCGGCCCGAATATCCGCTCTAAAAAACCCTTCTCATCCTTTTCCCTTGCTACTCCTTCTTCGCTCGGCTTCTCTTCACCAGCCGCCTCTCTGCTGCCACCGAATATCTGTTCCAGAAGACCCTTCTCTTCTTCCTCTTTCACAGCTCCCTCTCTAATTGCCTTGACCTCTTCACCCTTTACCTCAGCCGCCGGCCTTTCAACCTCCGCCTCAACTGCACTAACAAACGGCGCCAAAGCGCCATACTCCTCACCAAACCACGCCTCAAACTGCTCAACCGCCCCAAATCCCCTACCATACAAAGCCAGTCCTCGTACCTCACCCGCCTCAACCTCTTCCGCCGTCACGAAAACCTCCCCACGCGACTCAAAACCCACTACCATCGAACGTCCCTGCTCGGCTACGCTCTCGTGCAGCTCGACCTGACGAACACCTTTCGACCTGCTGACCGAAATCTTCCCCTCCAGATAAGCCGCAACCTTCGCCTTTATACCGACCCTAACCTTTCCTCCGCCGGGCCTAACCCACACCACTGCGCTGTCGCTCGCAAACCTCCTTGCCCCCGCCGACATCGAAAAACCGTCTCGAAAAACAAGAACCTGCTCACCGCCCTCGCCACGATACCTCAAAATACTCTTACCCTCGAAATGAACGTCACTGCCCACAAACGCCAGACCAATCTCATTGTCAACACCAAAACCCACGCGCACCACCACCAGAATTGTGCACAGCATGGCCAAGCCCATTGCTGCAACCAGATTGCCCCTTCTGCCAAACATACTTACCTTCCGTTGCCGCCTAAATATCACCCTCTCGTCAACTTCTGCCGGATTATAACCCCTCAAAACCCCAACACCAGCAAAAACCTCAATCCCGGCGCGCCGGGACCTTGATTTGCGTCCCCGTTTACTGTAAAAACACACCTCTGTAGCGGCACATAACCGGTATTCACGATGTAATACGCAGGACCAGCTATGCCAAAACCAGAACGCTCAAAATACCAAAAAGGCCTCATCGCAAACTACTACAACAACCTCGACTCCATCATGCTAAACAAGCTAAGCGAGCTTGTCACAGAGATCTACCTCGCCAAAACCCCCGAAAAACGAGACCGGCTCTGGAACCGCGCCGAAAAGGCCATGCAAAACCTCAAAATCCCCCCAGCTATTATCGGGCACATCATCGAAACCCACGACGTCCGCCTACTCGCAAAAAACCTCAACGAATGGCTCGCAAAAAACCCCAAATAACTCCACCAAATTTGCATCACGCCCAGTTGAATTTTACATTTTCCTTAGGGCCTTTTCTGCCGATATATTCCCTGCCGGTTCGTTCTACACGGCTGACCACGCAGAAAACGGTACTGAAAACTGAATAACCATTCCTAAGGGGGCAATACTAATGGCCGGAACATTCGAAGCCACAAAAACTGTTTACTCTTCCATCGACAACGGTGAGCTCAGCATACACAACATGCTCGAATTCTTCGAGAAAATGGGGACAATGCGTGTCTCAGACCTCCACCTCAAAGTCGGTGCTCCTCCTACATACCGAATCGACGGCGACCTCGAAAAAATAAAAGGCCCGCTACTCAGCAAAGATACCGCCGAGCAGCTCATCTACCCGCTCCTCTCCGACGCAAACCTCGAAAAACTCCGTGAGCTACACAGTGTTGATTGCTCATACCGCCTCGCCAAAACACATTTCAGAATCAACGTCTTCCACGAAAACGACGGCGTCTGCGCCGCTATCCGTGCCCTCGCCGCCGACATACCGCCCATCGAAAACATCGGCTTCCCAAACGATATCTTCAAAGACATCATTCACCGAAACCATGGACTCGTGCTTGTCACCGGTATCACCGGCGCGGGAAAGTCCACCACCATCGCCTCACTCATCGACTGTATCAGCCACGAACGCGCCTGTCGAATCATCACCATCGAAGACCCAATCGAGTACATCTACGCCCAAAACGGCTCAATGACCTCTCAACGGGAAATCGGCCGGGACGTCTATTCTTTCGTCGATGGACTCCGCTCAATGCTCCGCGAAGACCCCGACATCATATTCGTCGGTGAAATGAGAGACGCTGAAACTATCGCTATGACTCTCATGGCCGCCGAAACAGGACACCTCGTCTTCTCTACACTGCACACAAGAGACACCGCCGGAAGCATCACTCGTATCCTCGATTACTTCCCCGAAGGCCGGCAATCCGAAGTCCGAAACCAGCTCTCCCTCGGCCTCGCATACATCATCAGCCAGAAACTCATACCGAGAAAAGACGGAAAAGGACGTGTCGTCGCTATGGAAATCCTGAACAACAACTACGCCATTGCAAACCTCATACGAACCGGAAAACCCGAGCAGATGTACTCACAGCTCCAGACAAAAACTCAGGACAGGCACGACGAAAAAATGATTACAATGGAAAGACACCTCGCTCGACTCGTAAACCAGGAAAAAATCGACTTCCTCGAAGCCCACAAATGGGCCAACAACCTCACCACATTCGCTGAAGCCATGAAACTCGAATAAACAAAAACGCCCAGGCCGCTCCATACAGGCCAATGCGATCCTCGCCCTATACCAAATCGTAAATCGTAAATCGCAAACTTGTCCTCGCAGGCAGTAGGCGGGGATCGAAAATCAAAAATCCCTTCTCCCCATCGAATCTCACCTGTTCTGCGTTGAATGTTGAATGTTCGCTGTTGGCTGTTGACTCTCCCTCCTTCTCGGCAATCGTCAATCGTAAACCTGTCCTCGCAGGTAGTAAGCGAGGATCGAAAATCGTAAATTAACGATCCCGCACCACCTACCGCAAGGCCCGGTCCCGGCACGCCGAATCCAAATATTTAGCCCTCGGTTTCACCGGGGGTTGCAGGCGTGAGGTATGCTTTCCCAACTTTGCCTGCACCGCAGGCGATTTGTTTCGCCCCTCAACCCCGAAGGGCGTTGCGGGGTTGCATGCGCAAGGAATGCCCATCTGTCATTCCCGCGAGATTTATCCCCAAGGGATGCGAAACCTGTCCTGAGTGTAGTCGAAGGATACGAATTACTGCCGCAAAATCCCGTCTTTCTTTGCAGGTGTGATAACCGTATGGTACTGTGGGCGGAAATCGTGTAAGATATGCCCGCATTTGAGGATTTAGAGGTGGCAAAGAGAAAGTACAAACAAGGGCCGTTTTCGGATGATGAGGTTGAGCTTATAAGGCGGCTCTTTCCCAGGACAGAGACCCTTGAAATAGCCGCTCGGCTCAACCGCTCCAATGATTCCGTAAAGGCCAAGCTGCGCGAGCTCGGCCTTAGCAGGCAATCCGAGAATATCTGGTCAAGCCGGGAAATAGCCCTGTTAAAGAAACTGTACCCAACCACCAGCACACGGGCTTTAGCCAATCGGCTGGATAAGAGTCTGCGCGCCATTTACCACAAGGCCTGGGACCTGGGCCTGAAAAAGAAATAGCGGGCTATTATCCCCGCTCCCCGTTAGGGGTCCCGAGGACATACGCACCTAAGGCATAGGCCGCGGGGGCTTACGGGAGACCGAAATGTCAACTGATCTTGAGGGGGCCTCGCCAGAATGCTTTGGTTGGCTGCTTTGATGGGAGTCAATTCGAGAGAGTTGCCGTTGATGTATTTTTTGGTTTGATAAAGAGTGCGGGTTTGGGTTTATTGAATGATTCTTATCTGCTTAAAAGATAAAATTTTATCAAATAATTTCAAATTGGCTCATTCGCTTGTATGCAAGGTAATGAATTTCGGATACGGACAAAATGACTTACAGATTTTTACCTTAGAAATTCGACAGGCAGCAGCTATCTTTTTATTATGAATGGTGTTCACATAGTATTTCTTCGTAGCCTTCCGGATAATATCTCTAAGTTTTTCCTTCGGCCTTTTGACAGCTTCAGGATTTCTTGGCAGCTTTGGCAAATTGATCATATGGAAGACATCTTTAAGAGCTTTCGCATCTGCAAGCAACCAAGCCTCGATCTCATGTACCGGAATCAGGATCACATATCCTTCAAAGTTAACATTTTGCACGCAATCCGTTAGTTTTAAGCGTAGCTCATTCTCATTGTTCTCGTCAAGGTCGTGAAGTACAACAAGATGCGTACATCCTCGTTGCAACAGATTCTTTGCCCACGCTTTACATTTTCTGCGTAGCATACCGCTTCCATGGCCGACAAATTTCCTAAAGGAAAAAGTATTTTCCTTTATGAGCTTACACGTTAACTCATAGAGGACTTCTATATCGTTGCTCTCTTCGGCAATGACCCCTATTCTCATACTCTACGACTCCAATGCTCCATGTTTCCAATACTCTCCAAGATTCCCCTCTGTTTGCAGATAATCCTTGAGCGCTGCAAGCTCTCGCTTTGACATAGACTTTGGGATGTGCGTGACTTTTGTGCCTTGTTGCGGTGTGCTAGAAACTTTGTACACATTTGCTGGAGACACTTGATCCAAAACAAAATCCGAATGTGTGGAAAGCACAATTTGTTTGTTGAGGGAATAAGCTTTAATTAGTTCAACGATACTAGACAAAAGACCGTGGTGTACGCAGACTTCAGGTTCCTCGACTAGAAGAATGCTACTTGCCTCTGTCACGAGGTAGAATAAAAGCGTAATCGTCTTGAAGGTACCCTCAGAAAGTTGGTTAGGTGACAGTTCATGTCTTCCAATAGTGAACCGAGGAATGACGAGCATTTTTTCTCTTGTTCTCTTTCTAACCCTGCCGCCCGACTTAACTGAATATTCTACGGAAGATGTCACTATTTCTTGAAAATCAATATTCTGGACTAAGTCAATTCCGCTTGGTCCTATGATATCAAAGAACTGTTGGTATCCATTGCTATTAGCTTTGAAGGAACCGAAAAGGTCGTAAAGAAACTTGGCATGCCCGTATAGTCTAAGACCACGTCTTTTCCCTCCCTCTTCCTCTATCTCGAAAGAAATAGGACATTTACCAGGATTTGTAAACTGAGATGCACTATAGTAGCGCATTTCTGAAATGAACCGCGCTATTGTCATGATCGCCTTCCATGCGGATTCGTGAATTTTTCTCATCTTAACGGGATAATGATAGTAGCCACTCCTATAGTAAAAGAGTTCATTCTTGCCCATTCTCGGTCTGTCAATGCTTCTTGCAAGAAATAGGGAGATATTCAAACGTTTGGCGTTTCCGGTAAAGTCCTTCATATACCACAGCTGGCGAGAGCTCACAACTACGTCATTGTTTTTCTCATCAGTGTAGGTTCCCACGGTGGCTGTGAGAATTGCTTTCTTTTCACCAATTTTGAACAATACTTTGAGCTTAGACTTGTCAGTGGGCTCCTCCTCATGGGAGTGGTAATGCTCTTCCTCAGTAAGTTTTCTCAGAAGAAGAAGTGCATTCATAATATTTGTTTTTCCACTGCTATTCGGGCCAATGAGTACTGACAGATGTGGTTGGAAGTCGAATGAGCAGTTCAGACATGAGCGGTAATTGCTAATTTCAAACCTTGTTATCATAGGCTCTCCTTTCTCAACATGAGCCAACTATTTGTTATATTCGATCACATAATGACTGTCAAAAACGAAATCGCTTCTAATTGGCTCAATTATTCGCCTTACCGCTTCTCTAAATTCTATCATACATAACCCCTTGTTAAATTTATCAAATAAAACTCTAACTCTCTCGCACCAATTTCGTATCTCGTGAAGCGTATCTCGTATTGCGTACTAACAACTAAAGACTGAAAACTCAAAACTAAAGTACGTGCTGGCGGGCACCCAAATTATACCCTTCCGGTCAAAAACTACAACATTTAATTCTCACTAACAAAAATCAGCATAATTTATGCCATAGGCACTTGCTTGTCCTCGAGTGCTGCTCACCTGGCCCGCTACAGGGGATCCATTCTTACTTCCTTGTCCTCGAGTGCTGCTAACCTGGCCTGCTACAGGGGATCCATTCCAACTTCCCCCTTCTCACTTCTTACTTCTCCCTTTTTCCCCGCTCCCCATGTGAAGCTGCTCTAAGCTTTGGGGCAAGGCCGACGCAGTCGACCGCAACGCCGAAGGCAGCAGACGGCGAATAAGCTCGCTTAGAGAGCCGGCTCTGCCGAGGCAACCCTCGCCGCAAGGCGAGCCACAAAGCCAATCTGCCCGCTGTAATCTTCGTGCCCCTTCGTGTCCTTCGTGGTAAAAAAACTGTCCTAATTCGCGGTTCCCCCTCCTGGCGCTAGGTCTCATTGCCATCTACTGAAATTTACCCGCCGGACGTTTGGCGCAAATGCGCAACGCTCTGCGCCTTAAAATCCAAATTCCAAATTTTTTTTACCTCTCGTCTCTATAAGCACTTACGCAAATCGGCTGCGCCGAAAAGGGCGAATTTTCGCATCAAACGCGCAACTCGAACCTAATTACGGGGGGCGCTTTAACCCCTGATGAAGCGTATATACAGAAAGTGAATACAGTATCGTAAATTCGCTTGTCTCGGCGAAGGCCGAAGCCGTAGCCGGGGAAGGTTCAAAATGACCACCCATTTACAAGATGTTATATTTCGTTTCTCAGCCCTTGAACTTTTTCAAAAATCAGTGTTAATCAGCGTGAATCAGTGTCCAAGAATTCTCTGCCGGCTGCCGTAACTCACGCATTTTAAGGGAGTTACATTGTGTTTCGGATTTTGATAATTCGTATTTTGAATTTGTTTAGGATTTAGAGTTTAGGATTTAGGATTTCGGCCGTCCCGGCCGAACACTTTTTATGCAAAACAAACCCAATTTTGGCAAGGCCCACAATGAGCCTAACCCTCTATGCAAAAAGGGTTTACGAAAATTATTCACCCCTTCGGACAATGAAAAACAAACCCAATCAAACCCAATTCAAACCCAATTCAAACCCAATTTCAGCCCAAACAAACCCAATTACAAACTCGCAGCGAAGCGCAGATCCCTGCGGGGATGCTTCCTTGAAACCACAAACCGGGGACCAATTTTCAACTCGAAGCGACCTGTTCTCCGAAGCCTTGGCGAAGGGCAAGCGGACGTATTTGGGGTATTTCAGGACGGAGGTGGCGTTGCTTGCCCTCCGTTGTTGGGCCAAGGTGGCAGCGACCCGAGGGTAAACTCCAGGGGGGCAACCCCGCCAAGGGAAGGGCGGGTTGTCAAACATGCTCGGCACAGCAAAAAAAGGGGAGAACCATTACGGCTCTCCCTTTGCTCAACGTGGCTCTTTCCTTTTTCTGCCTTAGCCGTCACTCACCGTAACCTTGTACGTTCGATCTAACTTGCATGTTTGTCGTGTCGGGCCGGCAAGCTCAAACTAATTATGGCCGGATTGGTCATTTTCCAGAGCCACTTCTTTTTGTCATTTCTTCTTTCGCTCCACTACTCACAATCGACCCGCCTCTTTGTTCTTCTTGAATTTTTTTCACACTTTTTGAATTAGGCAATGTACCCACACCCAAAGCCCTTCAACACAAACAACTCAGGCAATTTAGGCAACCGCTTTACGTCCAATAACACATACCTTCTGCTGTGAGTTCTCTACATGCGGACTACACCCCCCTGCCAATGTTTTAGACGACCTGATTATATTGCCCAAGCCCCCCGATATTAACCGAAAAATCGCAGCGTTTTGGCCGTTGCCGTATTGTACAAAAGCCCAAGTGGCTTGCGCCCCGCCGATTGCAGCCGTCTGTAGCCCGGCACAGCGGGGCATAAATGCGCTGACAAAAGTTTTTCTTTTACTTCTAAACCGTTTACAATATAGTGTTCACCCTTGATTTTTTAGCGGCTCATATATGGCGCCCGATTTTACAAAACTAAGTGACGCGGAACTTCTCAGCCGCTCTGCGGTAGGCGATGAAGCTGCGTTTAGAGAGCTCGTAAACCGTTACAAGAATGGGCTGTATGCGTTTTTGCGGAACTTCCTCAACCGCCACGACCTGGTCGAGGACGTTTTCCAGGAGACGTTCCTGCAGTTGTATACCAGCCAGGCCAGCTTCGACCCGTCCAGGCCCCTTCGGCCGTGGCTTTTCACGATAGCAGCGAACAAGGCCAAAGACGCCCTTCGTAAGATGCAGCGCACGGCGGCCGTGCCGATAGGCAGCATGACCAGTCCTGAGGAGATGTCTTTCAACGATGTTCTGAATGTTCTAACCGCTGAGGAAGAGAGACCTTACGAAGAGCTGCAAAGAGATGAGACCGCTGAGAGCGTACGTCGGATTATAGCGGATATGCCGGAAAATCTGCGGGAAATTTTGATTATGGCCTATTTTAACAAGTTTTCATACAAACAAATGGCCCAGGTTTTAAGTATACCTATTGGCACAGTAAAAAGCCGGCTTCATACCGCTGTTGGCCGGTTTGGCAAAGAGTGGAAAACAACGGTAAGGAGTAAGAATACTCAATGACGCCGCTAACAGACCCGCAAAAGCAGCTCCTGTTCGACTACGCAATAGGCCTGACCTCAGAGCAGCAAACCGCTCAGGCACAAGAGTTGATATCCGCAAACCCGCAGGCCTCAGAACTCCACGCAAAGCTAAAAGCGGCCCTTTCCCCTCTCGATTCGATTGCGCCAGAGCCGTGTCCGGATGAGCTGGCTGAAGGCACTATTTGGCGTTTCAAGCAGGCCGCCCGGGCCGGCCAGACCCGTCTCGAAAAACTACTCGCAGCCGAACAAGGCCGCAAGGCCCGCAAAAGAGGTTTTTGGCCGGAACTGGCGCGCAGGCTGGCAACTGCAGCCCTCTTTATCATAGTCGGCAGCGTTCTCATAACCGGTTTTAGGGCCGGCTCAAGCTACGCTCACCAGAGGTATTGGCAGCATAAGTGTGCGACTCAGTTAGGCGGTATTTTCCAGGGTATGAGCAACTACAGGGCAGATAACGGCGATCGCATGCCGGCCGTTGCCACCGCTGCCAACTCACCGTGGTGGAAGCTCGGCTATCAGGGGCCGGAGAATCACTCAAACACCCGGCGAATGTGGCTGCTCGTAAAGAATGACTACGTCGATGCCGACAAGTTTGTCTGCCCGGGCAGAAAAGACAGGAATACTCTTCAAATATCGCCTGCCACCACAAAGATGCTCAACGACTTTCCCGACAGGAGCTTTGTTACCTATAGCTTGCGAATAACGTGCAGTAAGTCGCCGGTAGCTATGCGTGGCAGAAAGGTCGTAATCGCAGACCTCAACCCGATCTTTGAAAGCGAAAACCTGCCTGACAGTTTTTCCGGCAGATTCAGCGTTGAGGTTGATGATGAAATGCTGAAGCGCAACAGCAGAAACCACGGCGGTCGAGGGCAAAATGTGCTCTTCTGCAACGGCAGTGTGGCTTTTGTCCGCCAGCGCCATGTGGGGGTTTCGCTGGATGATATCTTCACGCTGCAGAATACAAGGGCATACACGGGCATTGAAGTCCCCTCTTGCGAGACAGATGCGTTTCTGGCCCCGTAACATGACCTGATTCCGGCAAACTTCATATCAGCCCGCAACTCTTTTTCCGCATTTTCCCATTTTCTCTCTATCACCTTCTTGACACGACCCTCCAATTCCCCTAACATGATTATGCAGTAGCCTGGAAAAAAAACTACTGCCGATGCCGAATGAAAAAATCATAGCTGTTATCCCTGCTCGTTATGCTTCGACAAGATTCCCCGCTAAAGTTCTCGCCAAAGATAGCGGCAAATTCCTCATCCAGCATACCTACGAGCGTGCCTGCCTTGCAAAACTTCCCGACAGGGTAATCATCGCCGCCGACGATGAGAAAATCGCCGCTGCCTGCTCTCAGTTTGGCGCCGAATGCATAATGACCAGCCCCGACTGCGCCTCCGGCACCGACCGTATAGCCCAGGCGGCAGGAGCCCTTGACGTCGATATCGTCGTCAACCTTCAGGCGGACGAGCCGGAAATCGACCCGGAGAATATCGATACGCTCACCCGACTGCTGGTTGATAACCCCGATGCCCCGATGGGGACATTAGTGGCGGATTTTGAGAATGCACAGCAGGTAGTTGATCCGAATGTCGTTAAGGTTATAGTGGATGTTAACGGCAAAGCGATATACTTTTCGCGGTCGCCGATTCCGTATGACCGAGACAAAGCGGGGGTTGGCGATATCGGGTATTATCTGCGTCACCTCGGCATCTACGCGTACCGCAAAGATTTCTTACTCAAAATCACATCCCTGCCGCAGACGCCGCTGGAAAAAACCGAGAAGCTCGAGCAGCTCCGTGCAATTGAAAATGGATTCGATATACTCGTCGCAAAGGTAAAACACACCGCCGACGGCATCGACACACCTGCCCAATACGCCGAGTTCGTAAAACGTTACAAAAACAAATAGTTTTTTCAGCCGCAGAGATCACAGAGGACACAGAGAAGATAAACAGCATGTTAATTAAATGGCTTAAGGAGTTTAGCCTGAGAGTATGGGCCAGAATCAGGGATTTGTTTGGCAGAAACGAAATGCAAATCGAAACAATACTCAATAACTGGTTTGAAGAAACACGTAGTTTGATTCGTGATAAGATTGTCGATTTTAATTCGATTGATGGGCTTTGTGAAAGCTGCCTACTCAGCGCAAGAGAATATTGTTGTGCCGTGCTGCATTTGCTTCGGGATGAATATGAAATGCCAGCTAAGGCGTTACTTCGATGCCTTTGTGAATTGTCAATGAAACTGTTTTGGTGTCTCAGGGTGCCTGACGGTACCGATGACAAAGGTGCTGACGCAATTGTGAAAAGGAGAATTCGCTGCTGGGAAAAGGATACGTTGTGCGGAAACGTGGAAATTCTGGAAGCATTTCGAGATGCCGCGAACGGGGCGGTTAGGGCGGAAATAGAGAAAGCGCTCAAGAATCTGAGAGGGGAACCTCTGTTTTCAGATATGTCAGTTAAGCAATTGCCCCCATTTAAGAATTTGGTAGCCCAGTTGCCGGATATATGCAAAGATGAGGTCTATCCTTTGCTCTATTTACAATTCAATAACGCCGTACATCTGGACGTAACAAGTTTAGTCGAAAACTATATGCCAAAGGTAGCCGGGCAATCCGGACATGATTCCAGCAAAAACCTCGAACATTATTGTGTGATTAACGCATTTCATATTAACGGGGTTATTCGTAGAAACTACGGGATAGATATAGGCGACATCAAACAAGAGTTTTATAGCATTAGGGATAGCTACTTGGGCTGAATTCTCTGTGTTTTCTGTGGCAAGGAAAAAGAAGGAACGAATATGGTAAAAGACAAGGATTTGTTAGCATCGGTAAGCGGCGTTTCGGCCGACAGTGAATTCTTCTCGCCAATTCCCGAAGGCTACAAGGCGGGCAAGACAAAGTACGTCTTCGTAATGGGTACGGTGATGAGCGGCCTTGGAAAAGGCATCTTTTCCTCCTGCCTGGCAAAACTGATGCAGGATAAAGGCCTCAAGGTAGCGCCGATAAAACTCGAAGGGTATCTCAATATCGACTCCGGCACGCTGAACCCCTTCCGGCACGGCGAGGTCTTCGTCCTCGACGACGGTATGGAATGCGACATGGACCTCGGCACTTACGAAAGAATGCTCGACCAGGACCTCTCAAAGGCCAACTTTTGCACATCAGGCCAAATCTTCAGCTCCGTCTTGAACAAGGAGCGTCACGGTGACTACCTCGGCCGTGATGTCCAGATGATTCCGCACGTCACCGGCGAGGTAAAGCTGCGGCTGCGACACCTCGCCATGCAGACCGGCGCCGATATCATCTTCGTCGAAATCGGCGGAACGGTGGGCGACCTCGAAAACGCCTACTTCATCGAGGCAATGCGCGAGCTCGCCTACGAAGAAGGTACCCAAAGCTCCTGCTTCGTCGCTCTCACTTACATACTCGAACCAAAAACTTTAGGCGAGCAGAAATCAAAGGCCGCCCAATTAGGTATCAAACAGCTTATGCAGCTCGGCGTCCAGCCCGACATTATCGCCTGCCGGGCCAGCAACCCCGTCACCGACACCGTCCGACAGAAAATCAGCGTCTATAGCAACGTCCCCTTTGAACGTGTCATGTCTTTGCCCGACTCGGCAAGCATCTACACCATACCGGCAATGCTAAGGGACAAAGGCCTCGACTTCGAGGTCGCTCGTCTGCTGAAAATCGAAGACCGAATCAGTCTCCGGCACGAAAGAAAATGCTGTGCCAAATGGTCCGATTTCACCGATAAAATCGAAGCACCTAGGCGCGATGTCACCATTGGCATCACCGGCAAGTACACCTCCGTCCGCGACAGCTACGCCTCCATAATCAACGCCCTCGAACACGCCGCAATACACCTCGGCGCAAACGTAAACATAAAATGGATAGAAACCACAGATATTACCGACTCCAACGCTGCCGACCACCTCGCCGACGTCGATGGTATCATCGTTCCCGGCGGCTTCGGCACCCGCGGCGCGGAAGGGAAAATCGCCTGCATCAAATACACCCGCGAAAACAACCTCCCCTATCTCGGAATCTGTTTCGGTTTCCAGATGGCCGTCCTCGAATTCGCACGAAACGTCTGCGGCCTTAAAAACGCCAACAGCACCGAAATCGAGCCTGACTGCGCCGAGCCCGTCATCGATACCCTCCCTGAGCAAAAGAAAATCGAAGGCCTCGGCGGAAATATGCGGCTCGGCGGCCGAGACATCGAAATCAAACCCGACACCCTTGCATGGAGACTCTTCGGTAAAGCCGACACCCTCAGAATGCGATTCAGACACCGCTACGAAGTTGACCCGCGATACATCGAAACGCTCGAAAAGGCAGGGATGGTCTTCTCAGGAAAAGCGCCCGAATATCCGATTATGCAGATTCTCGAAGTCCGCTCGCATCCGTTCTTCATCGGCACCCAGGCCCACCCGTGCCTCACATCGAGACCTCTGCGCCCGCACCCGATGTTCGTCGGCCTTGTCGCTGCAGCAGTACAGAAACGATACCCTGAAGAAAATCTCCCCGATTGCATTGCTGCTGCGACCAAAGTCTGCTCACAATACCGCTGAACGCTTGTCGCAAACGTCTCGACTACGGCTGTAGTTCGTCACGTTGTTTTAGCTGTTCTATTTCTGCCTTCAGTTTCACATTCTCTTCGCGAAGCTGCACGTTCTTTTCCATAGCATGCCCCAGAATCCCCCGCACGTTTTCTTGAATCGTCTTAGTCGCTGTCTCTTCCCACTTATCCCTGTCTGTCCGGCACTGGGCCAAATCATCTTCCAGCTTCGTGATCTTCTTGTCCAGTTTTTCCATCTCCGCCTTAAGTTCTTTGTTCTCCACCGCTATCAAACGGTGCTTTCTGACATCCGACAGATTTTCTTCCTCACAGCCGGCAATCAGCGAAACCAAAACAACAGCCGACAGACAAACAGCAACCCAGCTCGTCCATTTCATCTTTTACGGTCCTTTCTCAGGCATTTCTATTCTTTGTTACGCAAACGACTTGCACAGCAGTATAACAGCGGCTTTTGCCCTGTCAAGAGCCTGTCTTATCCAAAAAGCACCTGCAGGGTCTTCTTCTCCATTTCGCTGATCTCGCTCTCATCCGTCCACACCGCCAACTCCAGCGTCTTCCTGCACGCACATTCCTCACATACAAGCTCCTTTTCGCTTGTCAGCACCTCTTCAATCAGCTTCAGGCAATTGTCCGTTGCCCTCTGCAGATTGCCGATTATCTCCTGCAGCAGACTCTGCTTATCTTTGCCCTGCTCGTGAGGTTTCCAGCAGTCATAATCACTCACCAGTGCTACCAGGCAATAGCACATCTGCGCTTCTCTCGCCAATTTCGCCTCGGGCATCGCCGTCATCCCAATCAAATCACCACCCCACGCCCTGTGCATCAGCGATTCGGCCCGCGTCGAAAACTGCGGCCCCTCCATACACACGTATGTCCCCGTCGAATGGGTCTTCACTTTCGTTTCTTTTGCTATATCCGTAAGTACCTCTCGCAGCCGCCCGCACACCGGCTCTGCCATCTCACAATGCACCGCACCGTAGTCACCGAAAAACGTACCTACACGCCCAAACGTCTTATCAATAAACTGATCGACCAAGACTAAATCCCCCGGCCTTATCTCCTCTTTCAATGACCCAACCGCCCCCGCCCCAATTACCGCACGAACGCCCAGCTTCTTCAGAGCAAATATATTTGCGGCATACGGCACCTCACCTGGCATCAACCTGTGTCCCTCGCCGTGCCGATTGATAAATGCAATCCTGCTCGTTCCTATCCTGCCCGTCAGGACGTTCGCACTCGTCTTGCCGAAGGGCGTATCAACCTCGCGGTATTCCGCCTCTTCTATATGCCCACCGAGTGAGTCACCGAGCCCCGTACCTCCTATTATCCCAATCAGCTCTTCTGTCATTTCCAAAACTCCTTCGTCCCTGTAAGACGACCGTTATGTTAACTCTATCCACGCTCGATGGCAACCCGCAGATAAATACAAATTTTATGACTTGATTTTTTCTCCTCTTTTTCGTACAATATCACAAGGTTCCTCCAGGATACTCAATAGAGGTGTGGGTGTTGGAAATAGTACCGATTTATAGTTGTCCTCGAACAAAAAAAACAGCCGTTCCGACTGTACTGCGGGCATTTCACCTGCTCCTATTCATCCTCATTTTTCCGGCTGTATTGCACAACTCGTCCGCCTTGCTCCTGGCCCGGACCACCGCCGTACTAAACCTCGCCGACCCAAACATCCGCAGAGGCCAAGTCGAGCAATTGACACAGAGAAGCCAGCAAAGAAAAGCCGCCGCTCTTGAAATTGCCCGACAGCAGAACTGGCCCGCCAAAATCCAGACCAGCACCACAACTTTGGAACTGATGGCGATAGAAGGTACGCGGGTTTACGTTTACAAAACCCTTAACGAAAATTCCGCCGTCTCAATCGCCGCCGACCTCGTGAGAGACGCCCCGCCCTTCGACGTTAACGGCTCCGACCTCACCGCCGGCGTCTGGGATGCCGGCGCTGTCCGCTCCAGCCACCTGGAATTCACATCTCGTGTCGCCGTAATGGACTCCGCAAGCCCCCATTACCACTCCACACACGTTGCCGGTACGCTCGCAGCCGCAGGTCTGGACCCGGCTGCTATGGGTATGGCGCCTGATGCGCTCATCGATTCCTACGAGTGGAACGATGACCTGTCCGAAATGACCTCACGTGCCATGTCTTATCCGAATGAGCCCGGCAAAATTCATCTGTCGAACCATTCTTACGGCTACGTGTGCGGCTGGGAGTACAGCTTCTCGCCCCCACGCTGGTACGGAACATGGGGCGAGCGCGAGTCCGACTTCTTTGGATTGTACGCCGACGAGGTCGCTCAGTGGGACCAGCTTTGCTACAGCGCTCCTTACTATCTGCCCTTCAAAGCCGCTGGAAACGATCGAAACGACAAGGCCCCCCAGGAGGGAACAATCTTCCACTACTACAAGATCCCACCCGGTATGTGGAAGAGAAAGACCTATGACCCGGACACAGACCCCTGTGACGACGGCTGGGACAACGGCGGTTTCGACACTATCCTGATAGTAAGCTCCGCCAAGAACATCATGACCGTCGGCGCCGTTTACGATGCCGTTACTGCCGGCGTTAGAGACCCGAATAAGGCTTTTATGACTTCCTTCAGCGGATGGGGACCAACCGACGACGGCAGAATCAAACCTGATATCGTCACAAATGGAACAACTGTGTATTCTCCCACAAGCGACTCCGATACAAGCTACGCCTCATACAGCGGAACAAGTACGGCATCGCCGGCTGCCGCAGGCGCAGCTGTTTTGCTCGTCGATTACTACCGCAAGCTCTTCGGCGGCCGAGCTATGCGCGCAAGCACACTCAAAGCCCTCATCATCCACGCCGCCGACGACCGCGGGTTAGCCGGACCCGACTACAAGTTCGGCTGGGGTCTTATGAACACGAAAGCCGCCGCCGACATTATAGCCGAACAGAACGAGTTCCCCGATGCGAACATAATTGTCGAAGCGCCCCTCGACGATGTCAACACCGTCCACACTTACGCCTTCGATTCAGACGGCGCAAACCCCATCCGCGCAACCCTCTGCTGGACCGACCCGCCTGCCTCGGCACTCTCTGAGCTCGATGACCCTTCGCCCCGACTAATCAACGACCTCGACCTGCAAATCACCGACCCCAACGGTTTTACATACTATCCCTATATCCTCGACCCCGCTGTCCCTGATGCACCCGCAGCCACGGGCGACAATATCCTCGACAACATTGAGCAGGTGCTGATTCAGCCGCCTGCCCTTACCGGCATATACACTGTCCGTATCGGTTACAAAGGCCCGCTCACCAACGGTCAGCAGTATTATTCTTTGATTCTCACCGGCCAAAGAACACAGCCGTTCATCCCCGCCGACTTCAACAGGGACGGTCTCGTTAACATCGGCGACCTCACAATCCTCGCGGACTACTGGCTCAGCGACGAACCTTCTGTGGACATAGCTCCCTCACAAGCCGACGGCGTCGTCAACTTCAAAGACCTCGCACTACTTGCCCAAAGCTTCGAATAACCTCTTCTCCGTCGCTGTCTCTAAAGTCACTTTCGCAATCACCTCCGCTCTGCTATAATGCACCCCGATTATCAGTCCCTGTTAAAGGTAATGGATATGAGCGAACAGCTAATCTCTCGACGTCGGCTTCTTGCAGCCACTGCCGCTGCAGCGACCGCAGCCGCTGTGGGCAATGCCACCTCTGCTGCAGAAAAAGCGAAAACCACCTCATTTACCTACTGCCTCAACACCGCCACCATCCGCGGCCACAACCTGGCCATCGTCGAAGAAATCGAAATCACCGCAAAAGCCGGCTATACCGGTATCGAGCCCTGGATAAGCAAAATACACGAATACACTGAATCCGGCGGTTCCCTGGACGACCTGCGCAAACGTCTCAAAGACCTTGGCCTGACCGTCGAAAGCTGCATCGCCTTTTCCGCCTGGATTGTTGACGACCCCGCCGAACGCGCCAAAGGCCTCGAACAGGCCAAACGTGATATGGATGCCCTCGCCCAAATCGGCGCCAAACGCATCGCCGCGCCGCCCGCCGGCGCCACCCGCGAGCCGGGCCTCGACCTGCTAAAGGCCGCCGAAAGATACCGTGCCCTTCTTGAGCTCGGCGACCAAATTGGAGTTCGCCCCCAGCTCGAACACTGGGCATTTTCCAAAAACGTAAGCCGACTCGGCGAGGCAATGTTCGTCGCCGCCGAATCCGGCCACCCGAAGGCCTGTATCCTCGCCGACGCCTACCACATCTACAAGGCCGGCTCCGACCACCACGGCCTCAAACTACTCAGCCCACACGCCACTCCCGTCTTCCACATAAACGACTACCCCGCGAACCCTCCACGCGATAAAATTACCGACAGAGACCGAGTCTATCCCGGAGACGGCATAGCACCGCTGACGCAGGTCCTCGGCGACCTTGCCGCCTACGGCTCCACCACCGTCCTCTCGCTCGAGCTCTTCAACCCCGAATACTGGAAGAGCGACGATGCCTTTACCGTCGCAAAGACCGGCCTGCGAAAAACAAAAGCCGCCGTCAAAACGGCCCTGACATAGAAGACAAATTCATACGACCGTGAATCGTCCGTCGATAATAAGGAGACAATTAAGTGACCTCACTCAGACGTTTCAATTGCCCAGCCGCCCTTTTTGTGCTCCTGGCCGTAACAATCCTCTCCGGATGCGCCGGCTCCGCACGAACCTCCGCAATCAACCTTTTCAACGGCAAGGACCTCAGCGGCTGGTACACCGTCATTGAAAAAGTCGGCATTAATAGTGACCCCGAAGGCATCTTCAAAGTCGAAAACGGCATCCTCCACATCCTCGGAAAGCAGTTCGGCTACCTCTGCACAAAGAAAGAATACGAAAACTACCGCCTCATTGTCGAATTCAAATGGGGCGAAAAAAAGTTCCCCCCGCGCGAAAACGCAAAGCGCGACAGCGGCGTCCTTTATCATTTCCCCAAAGACAAGCGGGATGAGGTCTGGCCCTATTCAATCGAATGTCAGATTCAGGAAGGCGACTGCGGCGACATCTGGCTCGTCGGCCCCGCCGTCACCGCCAACGGCAAACGATTTGGCAAAAAATACGACAGAATCATAAAGACACAAGACGCCGAAAAACCGCACGGCCGGTGGAACATCATCGAGGTCATTGCCGATGGTGACAAGATTACACATATTGTCAACGGCGTCGTCGTCAACCAGGCCACCGACCTCAGCGTCCAAAAAGGCAAAATCCTCATCCAGTCCGAAGGAGCGGAAGTCTATTACCGCAAGGTCGTCCTCATACCCTTGTCGCGATAATATAGATATGCTTCTCTCTGATGACATAAAGCAAAAGGCCCTCCAATTAGGTTTCGACCTCGTTGGCATAACCGATGCATCGCCGATCGACGACAACCACGTTGAGTGTCTTAAGAGTTGGCTCGATGCCGATTTCGCTGCCGGCATGGGCTATATGCAGAGAAACCTCGAAAAGCGAATCAATCCCGCCAATCTGTTCGAAGGGGCCCGTTCTGTCATCATAGCAGGCCTCAATTACAAACCTTCTGCCGGCTCGATCTGCCGGCAGTCCCCTCAGCCCATGGGCCGCGTCGCGCACTATGCACAATACGAAGACTACCACCCGTTCATAAAAAACCAGCTTCGCAAGCTGACGGATTTCATCATTTCGGTCGCCGGGCCGGGCCTCAAATTCAAAATCTGCTGCGACTCAGCACCCCTCCTCGAAAGAGCGGTCGCCGAACGCGCCGGCCTCGGCTTCATCGGAAAAAACCACATGCTCATTAACCCCGACCTCGGCCCCGAAATCCTGCTGGGCGAGGTGCTGACGAATATCGAGCTTGTACCCAGTGAGCCAATAAAGAATTCCTGTGGCGACTGCAACAAATGTCTCAACGCTTGTCCGACGGGCGCCTTAAGGCCGGATGGATACTTCGATGCGAATAAATGTATCAGCTACTTCACCATCGAACACAATGGCGACATCCCCGAAAACCTCGCCGAAATAATGGGCGACCGGCTTTTCGGCTGCGATGAATGTGTCCTGGCCTGCCCATATCAGCACAAGGCGCCGACATGCAGGAATGCTCGCTTCATATTTCACCCGGAAAGGGTGGTCCTTGACTTGCGTGCGCTATCCTGCCTCTCACAGGAGGACTTTGACCTTGCGTTCGCCGACTCGGCCCTGCGTCGCGCCGGACTCGACCGTCTCAAACGCAACGCTCGCATTTGCCTCGAAAACCAGCGCCGTAAGCACAGTTCATAACCACCCCAACGCCGGTCAGCTCACCTCAGCGCGATTGGCCGAGCCGTGAATACAGACCCTCTCCCACTGTACAAGCCCAAAAAGCGGCCAAATCGCCACTGCCGGCCAATACTTGACTAATGTCCTGATAACTTAATGTCCAAAAGCACGAATTCAAACGACTGTTTCAAACGAGTGTTTTATACTATAGTATGAAACGACCGTTTAAGGAAACCGCAATGTCAGTAGCAGAAAAGTCCGAAAATCACGAAAAAAAGGCAAAGGACGCGAAACAACGCCTGATTGATGCTGCCGAAGACCTCTTTGCTGCAAAGGGCTTCGATGCGACCTCCATTCGAGACCTGACCACCCGGGCCGACTGCAACCTCGCCGCCGTCAACTACCACTTCGGCACCAAGGACGAACTCTACGCAGAGCTGTTTCGTCACCGGTTCAGGGAAATGCGCGAGACCCGCGTAAGGGCCGTCGAGACCGTTATGGCCGAAAAGCCGACCCTCGAACGCCTCATCCATATCTTCGCCGAGGCCTTTCTTGAGCCCTTTGCAGACCGCCAGGCAAGCCAGCGATTTATGCAGCTGTTTGCTCGCGAAATGTTCGAGCGGCGTCTGCCGAAAGGGATGTTTGTCAAGGAGCTTGCCGGACCTACTCTCGCTGTGCTGCGAGGGGCGCTGCAGACGATATGTCCCTACCTCGACGAAACCGCAACCCAGCAGAGTATTATGTCGGTTGTGGCCCAGTTGATTCACGTCATTCGTCTAAAGGGAATGCTCGAAGGCGGTGAGGAAATCAAGCTGATCGCCTTCGATATCGACAGGACGATTGAGCACATCGTGATGTTTTCAGCCGCCGGCATTCGTGCCTACGGTCAAAAGAAAGGCCGGTCCGATGGGCAGTAGAGCTGCAATAAAATATTCTGTCGTAATCGTCGTCTTGGGTCTGGCCGCCGGCGGCTGTATGGTCGGCCCGAAGTACCACAGACCCACCACTGCTGCCGATACCAACGACGCCTTCTTCAACGCCGCCGACCACATCCAGGACCCGAACGCTATGCCGCTGCGTGACACCTGGTGGCAGCGATTCGGTGACGACATTACCGCACAGCTCGTCACCCAGGCGCTCGAAAACAACTATGACCTCAGGGCATCCGCAGCAAGGGTACTCGAGGCACAGGCCGGCCTCGCGCAGAGTCGAGGCGCCCTCTGGCCCGATGTATCCTACGGTATTTCAAGAACACGCAACAAATCTTCCTTTAATTTCGGCACCGGAAGGATCAGTGCTCTTACGACCACCTACTCACAGGGTATCTCGATTACTTATATCGTTGACCTCTGGGGAAAGCTCCGCCACGCAGAAAGGGCCGCCTGGGCTGATATGCTCGCCGCAGCACAAAATCAACAGGCGCTCACAAATGCCCTTATAGCCAGTGTCATTAACGCCAGGGTACAGATTGCAACGCTCCAGGGACGGCTGGCCATCGCCAGGGCAAATATCGAGAGTCGCACCAATACCCTCCGGATTGTCGAACGTCGCTACAGCCAGGGACTCGTCGGCCCCGTCGATGTGCGGCTCGCACGCGAGAATCTCGCCGCCGCTCAGGCTGCGGAACCCGTCATCGAGCAGTCACTTGTAATTGCCACCCACGCCCTCGACGTGCTGCTGGCGCGACGCCCCGGCTCGTCGGCGCCCCTGCCCAAGACCCTTGCTGACCTGCCGGACCTCTGTCCCGTTCCCGTTGGCCTGCCTGCCTCGCTTCTCGACCGACGTCCCGATATCCAGGCCGGAGAATTCTCGCTCCGAGCTGCTAATCAGAGAGTTGGTGTCACCGTCGCTCAGCTCTTTCCCGACCTTACCCTCACCGGCAACCTCGGGCGTAGCGCCGATATCTGGGACGACCTCTGGATAAACGAGACCGAAGTCTATTCCGCGGTAATCAATATTGCCCAGCCAATCTTCAAAGGAGGCCTCCTCCGCGCACAGGTCAGGGCGGCAAAGGCACGCTATGAGCAGAGCGCCGCCACTTATGCCGCCACCGTCCTGACGGCGCTGAGGGAAGTTGAGGATGCCCTTGCCGCTGAGCAGTTGCTCCAGAAACAATTGCAGTACGCCCAGGTTCGCCTCGCCGAGGCACGCGCTGCCGAGCAGCTCTCAACAGAGCGATACCAGCGCGGTGTCGAGACTATTTTGACTGTCCTCGAATCCGAACGGCGCCGATATATTGCCGCCGAGCGGCTCGCCATTCTCAAAGCGCAAATCTGGACGACCCGCGTAAACCTGCACTTAGCTCTCGGCGGAAACTGGCTCGAACAAGAACAAACACAGGGATAATTAATGCGGTAATATGGATATGGACCGGACCAAAGAAAAAGCCAACGTGTTCGTCAAGCTCCTCGGAAGGCATAAGCAGGCGGTAATCGCTTCTTTCGTAATCGCAGCAGCCGTCGCCCTCGCCTGGCTCATGGTCGTCTCACGAAAACCTCCGCAGCGCGTCGAGATGGAGGTCCCCGCGCCTCTCGTCGAAGTCGAGCGACTCAGCGTCAGAGACATCCCTATGGCAGTCAGCGGCTACGGCACCGTCACACCAAAGGTCGAGGTTGAGATTGCACCACAGGTCGCCGGAAATGTCGTCTGGGTCAATCCCGGCTTCCGAGCAGGTGGGACCATTTCCGCAAATCAGCCCATTATCAAAATCGACCCGAGAGACTACGAACTCGCCGTCCGCCAGGCACAGGCCCTCGTCGCCGAGGCCGATGTCGTACTCGATATCGAAAAGGCCGAAGCCACTGTCGCAAAGAAAGAGTGGCAGCAGCTCAATCCAAATACCGAACCTGACTCACCGCTTGTGCTGCGCGAGCCCCAGATTCGCCGTGCCGAAGCTCAGCTCGAATCCGCAAAAGCGCGACTCGAAACCGCACGGCTCAATCTCGAAAGAACCGTTGTTTCGCTCCCTATCGATGTACGCGTCATAAGTAAACAGGTCGATCTCGGGCAGTTTGTAGCCGCAGGCCGCTCTGTCGGCTCCGCTTATGGCATTGAAGCGGTTGAAATTGAAGTGCCGCTCGAAGATGACGAGCTCGCCTGGTTTGACA
This sequence comes from Phycisphaerales bacterium, assembly GCA_030602885.1. Taxonomy (GTDB): domain Bacteria; phylum Planctomycetota; class Phycisphaerae; order Sedimentisphaerales; family Anaerobacaceae; genus JAUVYV01. The sequence goes on along the minus strand of JAUVYV010000004.1, from coordinate 22,757 downwards.
TCCCCCGGCAGTCTGGCGCGGTAAACGCAGACCACGATTCTGCCGAAGCCACAATCGCTCACGTCGCGGCAAACATCGCCGGCCGCCGGCACGTATGGATCGGATATGTGAAGCGAACCACCGGCGAAGTCGACAGGAATTCACGCCTCGTTTCCGTCGTTGTTGAGGTTACAAATCCCTCAGACCCTGCCGGGGAGACACCGCCCCTCGTACCCGGTATGTTTGTCAAAGTTCAGATTCAGGGACGTACCCTCAAAAACGCCGTCGCCGTCCCACGAGACGCGGTTCGCCAGGGCAACGAGGTCTGGCTCGTCAATAACGGCAAGCTCCGGATTCGACCCCTCGATATAGTCCGCGCCGACAGGAATTTCGCCTATGCAGTCTCAGGTGTTGAGCACGGAGATATGATTGTCCTGAGTTCCCTCGATGCGGCAAGCGACGGTATGAATGTTCGAACACAGGTAAGAGCGGACACCGAACAGCAGAATATCAACGCAGATGCAAACCGGCTCGATGTTCAGGGGGCCGATGAATGAAGGATTTGACGGAAAACAAAGGCCTGTTGGCTTGGTTCGCCTCAAATCACGTCGCCGCCAATCTCCTCATGTTTCTTATCATTACCGCGGGTCTGCTCACCCTATTTACGATGAAGGTCGAGTTCTTTCCGGAATTCGACCTCGATGTGATTACCGTCACCGTCCCATACCGAGGCGCTACTCCGACCGATGTCGAGGAAGGCGTCGTCCTGCGAGTCGAGGAGGCGATAGCCGCTGTTGACGGAATAAAACGCATCACCGCCTCCGCCGCCGAAGGCGCCGGAATGGTTATAATCGAAGTCGAAGAGTACGCCGATACAAAAGACGTCCTCGATGACATAAAGGCCGAAGTTGACAGAATCATAACCTTCCCCAAAGAGACCGAAAAGCCCATCATAACCGAAATTACTACCCGCTACGAGGTAATCACCATCGTTCTCTATGGCGATGCCTCTGAAAAAACCCTCAAGAAACTCGCCGACGGGGTCCGCGACGACCTTACCGCCTTACCGAACATAAGCCAGATTGATGTCACCGGCGTCCGTCCCTACGAAATCTCAATTGAGGTCTCCGAAGAAAACCTTCGCCGATATGGCCTGAGCTTCGACCAGCTCGCCGCCATCGTCAGAAACTCATCCCTCGATGTCCCCGCCGGCTCAGTTAAAACCTCTGGTGGAGAAATCCTCGTAAGGACCCAGGGCCAGAAATACTATGGGTCCCAATTCGAAAAAATCATTGTCCTTTCCGGAAATGACGGAACCCGAATCCGCCTCGGCGACATCGCCGTCGTCAGAGACGACTTCGAGGACACCGACCTCTACGCACGATTCGACGGCCGACCGGCCGCACTCGTAAAGGTCTTCCGTGTCGGCGAACAGGGCGCTCTCGACGTCGCAGATACCGTCAAAACATACGTCGAGAAAAAGAAAAATGCCTTGCCTGCCGGCATCTCGATTGCCACCTGGCAGGACCAGTCCGAAATCCTCCGCGCAAGAATTCGCCTCCTCACAAAAAACGCATATTTCGGCCTAACCCTCGTCTTCATCTGTCTTGTGCTCTTCCTGAATGTCCGCCTGGCATTCTGGACCACTATGGGAATCCCCATCTCATTCTTTGGCGCCTTTTGGCTGCTTCCGAAGTTCGGCGTGTCCATCAATATGATATCGCTGTTTGCATTTATCATGTCACTCGGCCTCGTCGTTGACGACGCAATAGTTGTCGGCGAAAACATCTTCGCCTGGAGACAGCAGGGCCTCACACGCCTCCATGCCGCTGTCAAAGGCGCAAGAGAAATGGCCGCGCCCGTCACACTCGCCGTCCTCACCACCGTCTTCGCTTTTGTCCCCATGCTCTTCATCCCGGGAGTGATGGGAAAAATCATGCGGGTCATACCCATCGTAGTCATAAGTGTCCTCTGCGTCAGTCTCGTCGAAGCGCTCCTCATTCTCCCTGCACACCTCTCCGCCGGCGGATTCGAAGGCAAGTTCATCCTGTTTCGCCTCATCGAAAAGCTCCGCGTCCGGGTTGAGCAGCGCCTTTTTGCCTTTGTCAAAGGCCCCTTTGCCTCATTTGTTGAGCGCGCCGTGAAGTTCCGATATCTCACTCTGTCGGTCGGTATCGCAATCTTCACTCTTACCGTCGGATGGATTGCCGGCGGCTACATCAAAGTGGTCTTCTTTGACCCTGTCGAGGCCGACAATATAGTCGCAACACTGACCATGCCGCAGGGAACGCCCGTAAAACAAACACAGAAAGTCATTGCGCGGCTCGAAAGTGCCGCCCAGCAGGTCCGCAATGAGTTCGATTCAGAACGCCCGTCGAAACCCTCCCTCTTCAAGCACATGGCAACCATCATCGGAGACCAGCCCAGCTCACGAGGCGGCGGCCCCGTTCGTGGGGTCGGTGCTGTCGGCGGCGCGCATCTGGCCGAGGTCAATATCGAGATGCTCAGCGGCGAAGAAAGAAATCCAAAAACCGAATCGACCGCTAAAATGGAAGCGCGATGGAGAGAAATCGTCGGTGAGATACCCGGTGTCTCATCGCTGACTTTTATGTCGACGATTATGAGCACAGGTGATCCCATCAACGTCGAATTGTCACACCAGGACTTCAACACACTCCTAAAGACGGTCGAACAGTTAAAAGAGACCCTGCGGGAATATGCCGGTATCAGTGACATCGCCGACGACTTCGAAGAAGGAAAGGCCGAGCTGAAACTCCAGCTTCGGGAAACCGGCCGTGCGCTTGGATTGACTCTTGCGGACCTCGCCAGACAGGTCAGACAGGGCTTCTACGGTGAAGAGGCACAGCGAATTCAGCGGGGCCGAGACGATATCCGCGTCATGGTCCGCTACCCCGAGCAGGAAAGAAGAAGTCTCGCCGACGTCGAGAATATGAGAATACGCCTGCCCGCCGGAACCGAGATTCCATTCAAGGAGGTTGCAGAAGTCAACTACGGACGCGGCTATGCAACCATTCGTCGCGCAGACCGCAGACGGGTTGTCAGCGTGACAGCCGATGTCGATGAAACAATTGCAAATACCGCTGAAATTAACGCCGACCTTGGCAACCGCGTTCTTCCCCAGCTTATGCGCGAGTACCCGGGCCTGCAGTTCAGATTCGCCGGTGAAGAAAGAGAAAGAAACGAATCTCTCGGTTCCCTGCTCGTTACCTTCCCGCTGGCCATGCTGGCTATCTACGCGCTGCTCGCCGTCCAGTTCCGAAGTTACTTCCAGCCGCTGATTGTTATGTCTGCTATTCCTTTTGGAATCGTCGGCGCCATCATAGGACACATCGTCATGGGATTCGTCTTTATGACAAAGTTCAACCTCAGCCTGCTCTCTATGTTCGGAATCGTCGCGCTCTCAGGTGTCGTCGTGAATGATTCGCTCATCCTCATCGACCTCATCAATCGAGAGCGCAAAGCCGGCGTTGGTCTCGTCCGGATAATCCGCGACTGCGCCACGCGCCGATTCCGCCCCATTATGCTCACTACCCTCACAACCTTCTTCGGCCTGGTCCCTATGCTCCTCGAACGCTCGCTCCAGGCACGCTTCCTCATCCCCATGGCCATCTCGCTTGCCTTCGGCGTTGTCTTCGCCACACTAATTACCCTGTTGCTCGTCCCGTCGCTCTATATGATCCTTGAAGACGCAAAAGCCCTCTTCTCTCGTCCTTCGCAAGAGTGATTCCCCATCAATCGGCCCCTGCACGCTTTTATGCGATAGGCCCATCTTTGCCCGATAAACCGCGCCGACCTGTCGCCACGCCGCTGCCGCCAAAATAATCCCCCCTGCTCGCTGAATGTAACTACAGGCAAAGAAAATACTTAGAGCCCAAAGGGTTTTTTTCTGACCACAAGGCAATATTTTTCTGGCCTCAAAACGCGCGAACAAAGATAATGACTTTACCATAGAAATACGAACGGCTTCTGTCGGGGCGTAGTCTGTAAGGACGCAAACTTAACAAAAGGGCAAACAGTATGGAGACTGTCACGAATTCAAAACCGAATCTGCAAATCCTCACGGATACCGAAAAGCTCGCTCACCGCTGCCTTGACATTTTCGTCGATACCGCACTCAGCGCCGTCAGACAAAACGACGTCTTCTTCGTCGCAATCTCAGGCGGCCACACGCCAAAACGTTTCTTCGAGCTCCTCGCTGACGGCACGAAAGCAAAAGCGATGCCATGGCAAAAAACTCACCTCTTCTGGGTCGATGAACGCTGTGTCCCTCCGAACTCTCCCTCGAGCAATTACAAGCTCGCTGCCGAGACCTTTCTCAAGAAAGTCCCCCTGCCTGAGGAAAATGTCCACCGCATTCCAGCCGAACTCGAGGACTTCAACCTCGCTGCCCGCCGGTACGAGGACACCATACGCAGCGTCTTCGCCCTAAAGCCAGGCCGGATACCAACCTTTGACCTCATCGTCCTCGGCATGGGCGCTGATGGCCACACCGGCTCGCTCTTTCCCGACAGCTACGCCTCCTTCGATAAACAGGGTCTCACATGCGTCGTCTATTTCCTCGACCAAAAAGTCGCCGATGAACGCCTTAACAGAATAACACTCACCCATCCCGTCCTCTGTGCCGCCTCCAGACTCCTTGTACTCGTCAGCGGCGAAGAAAAGGCAAAAATAATCAAACAGGTCCTTACATCCGAGCCCGACGAGGTCCGTTACCCCATACATGCCCTCTGGTGTGCGCTCGACAAAGTCACCTTCCTCCTCGACGCCGATGCCGCCAAGCTACTCTAATACTCATTAGCGCGATGACGAATTACTCTTGCTCGGTAACTTTACCCACTCATTCTGGAATCGCCAGCCGCATCCCGGCTTTGAGCTTATCAGGGTCTTTCAAAACATTGCGATTCGCTTCCATGATTTTTCCCCACTCGTTCGCCGAACCGTAATAATGTCGTGAAATCTCAGTCAGCGTCTCTCCCTGCTGCACATAGTGAATCGTCGTTATCTCCCCGCCGCTGCCCACCGCCCCTTGCTTACTCTCTGCGCTCTGTCGAATTCTCTCAGAAGGTATGCTGCTCTGCCTTTCAACACTAATGGAGTTCTGCGGCCTGCTGATTTGCAGGCCCTCGACCTTGGTCCCTATGCCCGGCCGGCTGCAAAACCACACCCCGCAAGCTCCCGCAATCACCAGCCCAAACGCCATCCCTATCTTGAAATCTCGACCCATCCTACCGTCCCCGCAGAATGCCCTCTCGCCTTCTTTATTTCCTGAAATATTCAATAGAAAATACTTGTCCTGAGCGCAGTCGAACGGATTAAATCCTGTTGCCCGCCCTTCTCACTTCCCACTTCCCATTTTACTTTTCGTACCCAGCAGCAGTATCGGTGCCGCTATCGCAATCGACGAATACGTACCGATAATGACCCCGAACCCAATCGCAAACGTGAACCCGCGAAGCCCGTCGCCGCCGAAGATATACATTATCAGCACAACAATAAACGTCGTAAAGCTCGTCAGTATCGTCCGCGAAAGCGTCTGGTTGATGCTGTCGCTTATCGTCTGCGCCTTCAACTGCGCCTTCTTGCGATTCTCACGAATCCGGTCGAACACGACAATCGTATCGTTCAGTGAGTACCCTATCAAAGTCAAAAACGCCGCTATTATCGCCAGATTGATCTTGAAATCTCCTATCAAAAACATCTCGCCTATCCACGTCGTCGTAATGTACGTGCACACCGTCACCGCCCCTAACGTGATGCACACATCATGAACCAGCGCCACAATCGCCGCAATACCATACCTGACGTTGCCGAACCGCACCCAGATATACGCCACTATCGCAAACAGACTCAATACAATCGCTATCAACGCTCGCGTCTTTGCCTCCCCTCCGATCGACGGGCTTATCTGTGTCACCCGAGGAAGTGATGTCTCAAGTCTTGTCGCCGCCAGAACACGCTGTGTCTCATTCTCGACAAACCGCTGCCACTCATCCTCGCTCAGCTCACGGTACCCCGCTTCCGGCAATGCGCTGACGATAACGAAGCTGCTCAACTTTTTGTTCCTGTCCGCCTCGGCCATGCTGCCGTCAAAAAGCTTATACGGATACCACGCCAGAGACTGCATGTCCGGCTTGAAACGCAAATCCGCAAGACGCGCGCTTATCTCATCCAGGCTCGCGCCCCTGCCTAATTCACACGTCACCTTTACCCCCCCGAGGAAGTCAGCCAGTTCCGGATACGACTCTATCGCCGCCTCCGTTATCTTCTCGTTCGAGACTATCGTCGGCTCAAGGTCCTGCTGTATCTCCAGCTCGTCCGAAAACGCCCCCAATATCGCGTTGTTCACAACCTCATCAATCTGCGGCTCTGTTATCTGCGCCTCTGCAAAAGCACTGCTCAAAATCCCTTTAACGACCGACTTGTTCAACTGGCTCGTCGCAATCACAAACCCGCCCGTGCCCTCCTCGCTCACGGTGAGGTTGCTCAATCTGCCCTCCTGCCCTCTCTGCGCCTTCCTTATCCCTGCTGTTACGCTTTCTGTCGTCTGCCCCGAACTCTCGGTAAACTTCACCGTTGTCACCAGCTTGTTCGTTTCTGTCGTCGTAATCTCAAACTGCCTGTTCGATTTGCCCACGCTGTAGATGTTGGCTGTAGCAAGCGCGGGATTGCCAAGCTCCGCCGCAACCGTTCGGAACTTCTCTTCCACTTCACCGCGCGTCGATGCCTCTTTTAAGCTGATTTGCACACTCGTACCGCCCGTAAACTCGATGTCGTACTTGTTGTTCTTCACGTCATCACGCGTAAAGAACACAAGCAGACCCCCTGTGATAAAGACCGTGGATATCGCCAGAAACACCGGCCGAAGCTTCATCCAGTCCACGCTCGGCTTGTGTATTATCGAAAGCATAAAAAGGTGGTCTTTGATCATCCGCTTGCTCAGCAGCCACTCGAATATCACACGAGTCACGAAAAGGGCCGTGAACATGCTCGATATGATACCAAGCATAAGCACTATCGCAAAACCCTTGATCTCCTCCGACGCCACCCAGAACAATATAGCCGCCGTGATAAACGTCGTCAGATTCGCATCTAATATCGTCCTGAGCGCACGCTGATAACCGTTTCGTATCGAAACGCCGAGCGACGAACCCTTCCGCTGCTCCTCACGAATACGCTCGAAAATAAGAACGTTCGCATCAACACTCATGCCGATAGTCAAAATGATACCTGCAATACCCGGCAGCGTAAACGTCGCTCGAAGACCCGCCATTATCGCAAGCACAAAAAGTATATTCATAAGCAGTGCAACGTCGGCTATCGTCCCCGCCAGTATATAGTAAACCAGCATACACCCGACAACCACAGCGAGACCTATCAGCCCCGCCTTGACACCCTTGTCGCGATTGTCCGCACCGATTGAAGGGCCTATCGTCTTTATCGAAATCGGCTGCTCTATCAGCATGGCCGGCAGCGAGCCCGCATTCAGCTTGCTCACCATATCGTCCACTTGCGTCGGTGTGAAACTGCCTGTTATCTGCCCACGCATGTATATCCGGGTGTTTATCGTCGGTGCAGATATTGCAATACCGTCAAGAAGTATGCACAATGGCCGGTCGATATTCTTGCCCGTTACGTTCGCAAAAAGATACCCGCCTCGCTCATCGAGAGTAAAATTAATAGCGCGACGACCATATTGGTCCTGACCCGAAGATGACCGCTCGAGCTTCCAGTCCTTCGACTCACCCGTGTGCAGCATACTCTCTTGCTGCCTGTTGCCCGCCAGAACATAGAGTTTATCACCGAACTGCGCCACTATCGCCGGACGACCCTCTTTGTCTGTCTGCTTGGCGTACACCTGCCCGTCGGCCCCTCTGCCTAACCATTCCTCTGCGTTCTCTACCTCGCACCACACGTACATCGTGTCTGATGCGTACTTCGGCCCCTTCTCCCTCAGCGTCTCGACATATACCCCCATCTGGTCCGAATCCACCTCAGGATGCCCCAGCGTCGGCAGAATCCGAAATTCGAGTATCCCTGCTCCCTTTAGCATCCGCTGGATATCTGCCGCATCGTCGAGTCTGCCTCTGAACGGGTAATATTCATCGTACGCCGCAACCACTGCGTCAATCTTCGCTGCTCGCTCCTGAAAATAGTCCTCCATCTCCTCTTTTCGCTGCGCCCGTTGCAGCGAGCCCGGCTCATCCATCTCTAATACCAGATTGACCTGGTCTTCGGATAGATTCAGCCGGTTAAGCGCCGCTCTCGCCTGTTTGTACTCGATGTTCTTGCCCGTCTCCGGCTCCGTCAACTGGTCAACAACATCCGCCCATTCACCGTACATCCTCGTGTATCGCGTCAGAAGCTCAACATTGCCCTCCGAGCCCAGAAACTCCAAAAGGCTCTCTTTAAGCTGCTCGTCGCTCAGTTTCATCCACTCACCAAGCTGTGACTTGATCATTTCCAGGTCAAGACCCGCCAAGTTGATTAAGTTCTCCGGTACCCCAAGCTGGGCCTTCAGCTCGTCTCGCTTGCCCTGCAGCTCCTTACGTGCGTCATATACGCTCGCTAAATTATTCAATATCTCATCACGTTCGTTCGAGTCACGCGCCACCGTCTCGAAATATTGCGCCCGCTCCTCAGCGGGCCTTGAAAGTGCCCGCATTATCACCGCAGGATTCACGTTATCAGCCAAAAGCAAATTCAGGGTCTTCTCGAATGCACCTCGCTTCGCGCGTGCCTCCGCACTTGCCAGCGGCATCTGAATCTCGAATCGCGTATTCCCCTGGGGACGCCAGACAAGATTCTGAATATTCGCAGGGTCTATACGCCGCCGAAGAACCGTTATCATCTTCTCCGAAAGACCGCGCTTCTCCTGTGAGCTTAGCCCCTGTGCATCTATCTCGTATATCAAGCTCGTGCCGCCGCCGAGGTCCATTCCCGGCTTCAGCGTCTTGTCCGGCGGATACAACGACACCACCGCAAGCACCACCAAAACGATTATCAGCACTATCTTCCAAGTCAGATTTTTGTCCATAGTTCTTCCCTGTCAAATCCCAACTAACGGCTCGCCCCGCTTGCCCTCTGCTAATTCTCGCTCATCAGGTTCTTGCCTATCGCCGACGACGCTACCTTCATCTTCGTGTTGTTGGACTCGTCAATCTTCAGCGTGATTTCATCACCTTTGACATCGACAACCGTCCCTATTATCCCGCCGATTGTCCTCACACGGTCGTTCTTCTTAAGCGACTGCACCATCTTCTGATGCTTCTGCTTCTGTTTCTTCGGGCCCCTGAACATCATAAAGTAGAATATCACAAAGATGAAAACCAGGAATATCAACGTCCCGTACTCCCCGAAGGGCCCTTTCCGCACTACAGGAGCCGCTCCTGCATTCGGGTCGGACGCCACCGTCGTTACCACCTCGGTTTCTGCCGATACCTGTTCCGATACTATCTCACCCGCCTCACCTGCCTGTGCCAATATCCACATATTTCCCATTTTTCTCTTTCCTTAAGTAATTTAGCGATCCTGCCGGAATAAGCCCAGAATCATAAGCCATTGCCCATAAACAATCAACAACCATTTTCCCGATTATTCTCCTGCCCCATATCGCACGTCGGCTTTTCCGCCAATTGCTCCTTTGCCCACTCGGCAAACTCGCCCGTCTCTATCCTGCCGCGAATCTCCGTCATCAGCCGCTGAAAGAACCGAAGATTATGAATGCTCGTCAGAATAGGCCCAAGCATCTCATCAATATTAAAGAAGTGCCTGATTGTCGCCCGCCCGAATTCGGTGCACGCATAGCAATCGCAGCCGGCCTCTATCGGAGCCGGGTCGGCTATATGGGCATTGTTTCGCATCCGCACAGGCCCGTCGAAAGTAAACGCATAAGCGTTTCGCCCGTTCCGCGTTGCTATCACGCAGTCGAACATATCAATCCCCGCTGCCACCGCTGCGATAATATCTCTCGGCATCCCAACCCCCATCAAATACCTCGGCCGCTCCTCCGGCAGCAGGGGGATTGTATGCCCCACCACACCTTTCATATTCTCATGTCCCTCCCCGACGCTAAGTCCCCCGATAGCATACCCATCGAACCCAATTTTGATAAGCTCTTCCGTACAATGCTTTCGCAAATCTAATTCTATCCCGCCCTGCACAATTCCGAACAAAAGCTGCTCGGTATTCGCATGCGCCTCCTTACACTCACCCGCCCAACGTATCGTTCGCGCAACCGCTTTTTCCAGTTTGTCGCGTTCACACGGATAAGGCGGGCACTCATCGAAGCACATAATGATATCAGCCCCTAACCGATTTTGTATCTCGGTCGCCCCCTTCGCATCTAAGAAAAACTTCGTTCCGTCAATATGACTTGCGAACTCAACGCCCTCGTCGCTTATTCGCATCAGCGAATTCAAAGAGAATATTTGGTAGCCCCCGCTATCGGTAAGGATAGGCCCCGCCCAGCCCATCAGCTTATGCACCCCGCCTATGCTTTCCACTGCCTCCACCCCGGGCCGAAGCATCAGATGATACGTATTGGCAAGGATAATCTCTGCCCCCGTCTCCTTTACGCGGTCCGGTGTTACCCCCTTCACCGCCCCGCTCGTCCCAACCGGCATAAACGCCGGCGTCCGTACCTCCCCACGCCCGGTAGTCAAAACCCCACACCGTGCGGAACTACCCTTGTCCTTGCTTTTGACTTGAAAATGCTCCATTTCGACAGATTATCATAATCTGGGCGTTTTGTCATCTGATGGGAGGGGCGAAGGTTCCTTTTTGTTTACCCCGTGAGATGTTTACCACACCGGATACGCTTTTTCTTATCCCGCCGTGGACGTCGTCTGTCTATCTCACCGGGGTCATTCCCGCGAAGCTTGTCCCTGCGAAAGCGGGGGGCGGCAATCCACTTCATAATTCGATATTCCCTCCGTCCTTCCCTTTCGGCAATCGTAAACTTGTCCTCGCAGGTAGTAAACGAGGATCGAAAATCGTAAATCTGAAATTGAAATCCCCTCGTTTTTAGCCCAAAGCACTACGGCTCTTTATTAGCTGTGCTTATAGTATGTATTACCTTTTAACGCTTCCGACGACCTGATTTCGGGAGTATAATATACGGTGTACGGCTTAAAAAATGGTGATATTGTCGGAAACCAATCGCCAATTGAGCCGGCTCGAGCGTCCGAGCTTCGATTAGCTTAGCTTATAGCGGCACTATGGAAAACATAAGTCACAGTTTTAATGGAGGTTGCTCGTATGGCAGCTAATAACGTCACCCAAGCCGTTTATGAACAGGTCCTCAAACGCAATCCCGGCGAGTCTGAATTTCACCAGGCAGTCAAGGAGGTATTGGATTGTCTGGGCCCAGCCCTTGAGAAGCATCCGGAATACGTCGAGGCCAGAATTCTTGACCGGCTCGTCGAACCGGAAAGGCAGATAATCTTCCGCGTACCGTGGCAGGACGATAAGGGCACCTTCCAGGTAAACCGGGGGATGCGAGTCGAATTCAACAGCGCTCTGGGGCCGTACAAGGGGGGCATCCGATTCCACCCAAGCGTTTATCTGGGAATCGTCAAGTTTCTGGGCTTTGAGCAGATACTCAAGAACTCACTGACCGGGCTTATGATGGGTGGCGGCAAAGGTGGCAGCGATTTTGACCCGAAGGGCAAGAGTGATGCCGAAGTGATGCGCTTTTGCCAGAGCTTCATGACGGAGCTTTGCAGGCACATCGGCCCGGATACCGACGTTCCCGCAGGTGACATCGGCGTGGGCGGACGCGAGATTGGCTTTATGTTCGGCCAGTACAAAAGGATTCGCAACGAGTTCACCGGTGTCCTGACGGGCAAGGGGCTCGACTGGGGCGGCTCACTTGTTCGCACAGAGGCGACCGGCTATGGCCTGGTCTATATTATGGATGAGGTGCTCAAGGACATGGGCCAGAGCTTTGACGGGAAGACAGTGACCGTATCCGGATCGGGCAACGTCGCCATTTACGCCATAGAAAAGGTTCATCAGCTCGGCGGCAAGGTTGTTACCGCCAGCGACTCGAATGGCCTTGTCTATGACCCAGACGGCATCAAGCTCGATACGGTCAAACAGCTCAAGGAAGTTGAGCGTAAACGCATTAAAGAATACGTCACAATACACAAGAATGCCAAATACACCGAGGGCTGCACCGATGTCTGGGGCGTAAAGTGCGACGTTGCGCTTCCGTGTGCGACGCAGAACGAGCTCGACGAGGAAGCCGCCAGGAAGCTGGTCAAGAACGGTTGTGTTGCGGTCGGCGAGGGTGCAAACATGCCTTGTACGCCGGAGGCCGTGGAGGTATTCCATGAGAATAATATTCTGTTTATGCCCGGCAAGGCAGCAAACGCCGGCGGCGTGGCCGTTTCAGGTCTTGAGATGGCGCAGAACAGCCAGCGCATCGGCTGGACGTTCGAGAAGACGGACAGCGAACTGAAAAACATCATGGTGACCATCTACAACAGCACCCGCCAGGCCGCAGAAGAATACGGCTGCAAGGGCAATTTCGTAGCCGGTGCAAACATCGCCGGCTTTACCAAGGTCGCAAACGCCATGCTCGCCCAGGGCCTGGTATAGTCGATAACTTGAAGTGGAGTTTTGTAAAGGACGCTTGCCACTGGCAAGCGTCCTTTACTATGTGTGCCGAGCATGTTTGGCAACCCGCCAGACGGAGTGGCGGGTAAACCTGGAAGTGTAAGTCCTCTACACAACCTGATATTCTTCGATTGCCTGCATTAGCCGGCCATCACTTGGAAGTGGTTTAAACATTGTTTCATACCCATAGCGGTTTTCGTCAAAGCGATCTGTATTCGGATGCGTGATATCCAGGCTTGTGCTGAACCACGATCCTTAGAAAAAACAACGGCTTAGCGGCAGCAAGAGCCCACAAACCGCGTTGTCAGTATTGATAAGGCCTATTCGACAGCACTTTTTTCTTTACTATCCCTGCTGTTCTGCTGAAATTTACGCGTCGCAAGATTTGCTGTGGGGGATTATTGTTGGCAGGTGCGGGGGCATTGCGATGCTTGTAAGCGATGATTACTGTTTCGGGCACGGGTTGCAGTTGTGGGGCGGCGGCATTATATTCGCACATCTCGGCAGTTTTCTTAAAACGGGAATCGGCCTGTAACCGATTAAGCTAAATAAAGCAGCACATTTTGAGTTAAAAAAGAGGACAGGCTATGAGAGTCACAAAAGGGTTTATACGTTTGTTCGCGATTGTGCTGGCTTTTGCTTTGGCGGGTGCGACTGCGTCTGAGGCAAACAAAGCGCTGGAGGAAAGGCGCCAAACAGCGGCCAGGGCGAAGCGGGAAGCGGTGGAGGCAGCCAGGGCAAAACGCGAAGAACAGACGCGAATGGCAACGCTGATTGCAGAGGCGAAAAAACAGGCCGCCGAGGAAATCGACCAGGCACGACGTGACAGAAAAGAGAACCTCTTATCGCTCGGTGAAAACGCAACCGCCGCCGAGAAGAAGGAAATTGAGGATGGGTATCTTGAAGCCGTTGCCAGGATAAACATGGAGTATCGGCTGAAGATTTCCGGCCAGACCCAGCCGGCGGTGACTTTGCCTGAGGATACGACTGCTCGGCTCAGCGTCAGCGAAATCCGTTTCAGCGGCAACACGCTTGTATCGACGGCAGAGCTTTTGAACAGGATGCCAATCCTGTATAACGCTTCCGCTTTGCCTGTCGATGAAGCCGAGAGTAGATACCTCTATGACTTGACGCCGATCTACGAGGTTATTCTGGATCCTGGTACGGCCCGGCAGATTTCTGCAAGGACCATCCAGGGGCTCACTCAGTACGTCTTGAGCGTCTATCAGGACAAGAACTACGCCGGCATATATGTCTATGTCCCCACCGAAGCTCTCGAGCAAGGCGTCGAGCTTGAAGGCGGAGTGCTGCCGGTGGAGGTTCTCGAAGCCGTGGTCACGGACGTGACGGTAACGTTGTACGACCCGAATCAGAACGAGGTGGAAAAGGGATATCTGGACAGTAACACGGTGCTCGAGTGGTCACCGGTAAAACCCGGGAAGGTGGCGAACCAAGAAGAGCTTGACGACTTCATTAATCTGCTGAACGCCAACCCGGACAGATACGTCTCGGCCGTTGTCTCCAAAGGCGCCGAGCCGAAGACCCTCGCTGTCAATTACGACATCTACGAGGCAGACCCGTGGCACTATTTTATCCATATAGACAACTCCGGCACCGATGACAGGCGGTGGAGCCCGCGGTTCGGCGTAATAAACACGAACCTTCTCGGCATAGACGACAGATTTGTGGCAATGTACCAGGCGGATTTGGAATCGAATATTGACGACAACTATTCGGTCTATGGCTCTTACGATCTGCCTGTCGCCGGTCCGCGTTTGCGTCTGCGTGTCTATGGCGGCTACAGCGAGTACGACATAAGCCCCGAGGCCGGTGACTTCGACTTCATTGGCGGCGGCAAGTTTCTCGGCAGTGCTTTAACGTATAATGTTCTCCAGGCCGACGGCTGGTTCCTCGATTTTAGCGGCTCGATAAGTTACGAACAAAGTAAATCGACGCCTTCTTTCCTCGGTCTGTCACTGTCAGGGCTTGGGTATGACGTTAAGACGGCCCTGTGGGGATATGGAGTCAACCTGTACAAGTCGGATGACATCTCAAACAGCTCGTTTAGCTTTACAGAAGTCCGGAGCATCGGCGGGGCGTGCTCGGATGACAACGAGTACGACAATACACGCATTGGCGGAGGCTCTGCCGGCACCGTCTTTCCGGACAACGATTTCTCCATCGCCACCGTCGCAGGCTCTTACAGCCGGGTGCTCGATGTGAACAGGGTACAGCGTCTCAGTGCAAACTTCAGGCTGATTTATCCGAGTGAACGGCTAATGCCCGCGAAGATGACTCTATTCGGCGGAATGTACAGTGTGAGGGGTTACGATGAATATGAAATAGTCGCAGACGGCGGAATGCTCGCATCTGCGCAATACGAGTTTGACCTTGTAAAGTACGAACGGTCAAAGGGTGTACAGCCGGCCGAGCCGGAGAAACCTCGTGACAAACTGCTCGGGCTGAAGAAACTGGCTCCGTTGGCCTTCGTCGATTTCGGACGTGCGAGGATAGAGAGCCCCAGTTCCACAGAAAATCGCCACGAAACACTGTTTTCGGTCGGCGTCGGTGCGCATATCGAGCTGGGCGATAATTTCAGCGGAGCTCTTTACTACGGCTATCCCATTAAGGAAACGAACGACACCAGGCGGGGCAAGGGCCGTTTACATGTCGGCATGATGCTGCGATGGTGACGGCGCGAGCAACGCAGTACCATAATCCCGGCTGAATTGAAAAAGGCCTGTCTTGCGAAAGACAGGCCTTTAGCTTTTGAGCTGCCGTGGCCTTGGTTTTGTCAGTGGCGACTGCGGCTGTGGCTTAATATGCCGCCTGTGTGGCAGGCGATAGTCTTTCCGCACTATGTTCGGCGCTTACGACCCTCGCTACGGTCCTGACCTTCTGTTTTAATTCGAGCATAGTCTGATGCACCGCTGCCACGCTGGGATGGCTGTCATCGAAGATATTCTCAAGGATACTTAGCGCCCTTTCGCACAAGCTCTGAGCTTGCGCATATCTGCCCTGATGCAGATACAGCCGGGCGAGATTATTCAATGCCATCGCGGTATTATCGTTCTCCTCTCCCAGAGAATTTTCAAGCACCTTGACCGCCCGCCGGCAGGTCTGCTCTGCCTCGGCGTATTTGCCGTCATCGATGTAGAATTCACCCAGAGCGTTCAGAATTTCTCCTGTCATCGGATGAGCCGAACCGAGCTTTTTCTCTACCGCGGCCAAAGCTTTTTTTGCAAGGGCTTCGGCCTGTCCGCAATTTTCTGTTGCCTGACAAATTCTTGCCTGAGTCAGCCAGGTCGCGGCGACAAGATAATGGTCGCAGCCGTAAACTCTCTGCTGAACTGCCGCCGCTTTTTCTACGAGCTTCTCGGCCTGTGCGTACTTTTCCTGCAGTATATAAAGTTTTGCAATGTTGCAGAGCACGCCGGCTGTGTAGAGATGTTCGGGCCCGTAGCTGCTGTTGAGCAGCTCAAGCGCTCTGTCGTAGTGTCCCTCCGCCTGCGACAGTCTGCCCTGAGCAACGAGGAGTTTTCCGATGTCAACAAGGAAGGGGGCGAGTATGTCATCGTCCGGCTGATGGTATTTGGTGATAATTGCCATAGCCCTGTCGAGAGCCGCTTCTGCCTCGGTGTATTTGCCGCGATTCTGGTAAATTGAGCTGAGGATTCGCAGGGTGTAGGCGATATAGGGGTGGTCCTTAAAATAGACTTCTTTCTGCAGCTCGAGCCCCGACAGGCACATCTGTTCGGCCTCGGCAAATCTGCCCTGGTTCTTGTACAGCCACGCTAAGTCAATAAGACATGAGCCGACCTCTTGCTCGTTATCGGCGCTGTGACGGGCAACTGTCAGGGCCTTCTCGGCCAACGGCTCGGCTTTTTCATAGTCTCCGTATGCCATGTAAATCCGCGCCATCGCCCGCAACGATTTGCACGACGGGCTCTTTGCCGGCAACCTGCCTCTTGCATCGGCTGCAAACAGGATAAGGCATACAAAAACGACGGTTGCACGCCTGGCGTTTTTGAGAATTGCCGATGGCCTCCTGATATTATTTACCATGCGTTCCTCCAGACGGTCCTCGTCGAAAACATTTTTGCTAGGCCTCCTCGCCTCTTACGAAAAACATGCCGCTCCCGCATCCCGACGCGGGCAATTGTGTCTTCGTAAAATCTCAGCCCCCACTTTAGATGAGAAAATTTGCCCGCTCTTGGATAGGGACAGCCAACAGTCTGAGTTTCTAAACTCCTGTCGAAATACCTTCGTACAAAGTATAGAAAACAGAATGAACCACCCCAAATTATCGGGCACCTGCGGGCGATGCCGATAGTGCCGGTTATGCTGGTCCTGACGATTTGACGGGTTAGTCCGCTTTTTGCAATTCGATTCACCGCACAAATCCGCGAACTCTCGGACCTTGTATTTTTCTCGAAGGACCCGCCCATTTTCTGTGGGCAAAGAAGTTCGGGGCCGGTAGAATCAATACCGTAAGGATTAAATCTACGGCAGGAAAACGGTGCTCAAGTGAAGCGGACTTTTGACGTCAATACAGGTGAGGTTAAGGTCGCAACAGAGCAGGCGTTATTGAGGTCCACCGCCATCGGCTCATGCATTGTGGTCACTGCCTACGATGCGAAGAGCAGGGTGGGGGCCCTGGCACACATCATGCTGCCGGGCAAAGCACCGGCCGAAGAGGTCCAAAGGACAAAATACGCTGAGGATGCCATCGGCCGGATGATAGCAGAAATGACCCGGTACGGCTCAAACAGCGGAGATATCGAGGCGTGCCTTGTCGGCGCAGGAAATGTCCTCAAAGAAAAAAATGACACAATCTGCGAAGAGAACATTCAGGCCATCACCGCCCTGCTTGAAAAAAAACGTATCGCCATAAGAGCTGCCGCACTTGGCGGAACAACGAGAAAAGGTGTCCTGCTGGACGTAGAAACAGGCAGTGTCTTTTACAGCGAAGGTGACCGGAAAGAAAGACTGCTCTACAAGCCAAAGTGAGATGGCCGACACCCTTTGCGATATGAAAGGGACAGTGCCGCGGAGCCGGCGTGCCCGGCTGGGGAAAATCAGCGAACCTCGACGTATTTCTCTATTGTTCTTACCAGGGCTTCATCGTCTATCGGTTTCGGGATGTAGTCGGTAAACCCGTAGCTTAAGAGCTCCTCGCGGTCGTTTTTCATCGCCTTGGCTGTCAGCGCAATTATCGGCACCAACGGTTCGATGGCTTGCGCCCTTATCTTGTCGAATGCCGCATAGCCATCCATAACAGGCATCATTATGTCCATAAGAACGATGTCCGGCCGAGCCATAAAATACTTCTCCACCACTTCTTCGCCGTCTTCGGCAAAGACCAGTCGGTAGCGATGCTCCAGCATCATCTCAACCGCAGCCCTGCAGAACTCATCATCCTCTGCAACCAGGACCGTGGGCAGCGTTTTTCGCTCGCCTGCAACGGCTCGCGCACTATAACTCGCCGCGACATCCTCGTATCCGGCATCGGCCTCGTCTGATTCACCGCGTTCTTTTTCATCGGCAACCGGCTCGGTCATTAGCGGAACGTAGAACGTTATCGTTGTACCTTTGCCCAGCTCACTCTCCGCCAATATTTCGCCGCCTAAGAGGTCCACCATCTTCCTGCAGATAGCCAGACCCAGGCCGCTGCCGGGATACTTTCTTGTACTTGAGCTGTCCACCTGTGTGAATTCATCAAAGATACCGTCAATGTGCTTGTCGTCTATCCCGATACCCGTATCCGAAACTTCAAAATAGAGTCGCTGATTTTCAACAAACGTTTTCAGCATGACTTTTCCGCGCTGTGTAAATTTAACGGAGTTGTTTATGATGTTCGTGAGAATCTCGTGCAGCTTCTCGGCGTCCGAGAACACCGTGCCCGGTACAGAGTCACTCCTCTGAACGATGAACTCCACATTCGGATTATCTTTGAGCGTTTTGACCATACTGCGTATGCCGGCAATCAGAGCGTCAATCGAAAGAGGTTTAATCCTTACCTCTATCTTGCCCGACTCGATTTTTGAAAGGTCGAGAATATCATTGATCAGAAGCAGCAGCCGCTGGCTGCTTCGATATATCATCTCCAGACCGTCACGCTGCTTATCCGTAAGATTGGTGATGTTATGTCTGCTCACCGCCTTCGATATGCTGATTATTGCATTCATCGGCGTTCGAATCTCGTGGCTCATATTGGCAAGAAACTGGCTCTTGGCCTTGTTCGCCGCCTCGGCCGCTTCCTTGGCTTCCTTCAGGTGCTGCTCTGCCTTTTTGCGCTCGGTAATGTCCCTCCCTATACCTACAATGCCGACCACCTTTCCTTTGCTGTCGCGCAGTGGCAGCTTGCTCGTCATAATCCATCGCAGCTCGCCCTTATGGTTTCTGTTCGGCTCATCCTTGTTGATAATCGCCTTACCCGACCGGACAACCTCCTGCTCGTCGCCATAGAACTCACCCGTCAGCTCCTGGGAATAAAAGTCGGAATCGGTCCTGCCTATCAGGTCATCCGGCTTTGCCGCTCCCATGAACTGTGCGACCGCCTTGTTTCCTGTCATAAACCGACTTTCCGTATCTTTGATATAGATGGAGTCCGGTATGTTGTCTATAAGCGTGCGAAGCATATTGCGCTCCTGCACCAGCGACTCTTCCGCTTCCTTTCTTGCTGCCGCCTCACTGAGCGTATGAGCGACGGCATCTATAAGGTCACGCTCTTCTTTTAGGAACGGGGGCTTGTCAAATGCCGGGTGCTGCTCAAAACGGCACACCTCCACACAGCCTCGCGTTTGGCCGTTAACTGCGATGTCACTTTTATGGCACCGGCTTGTCTGCTTGAAAGACTTGTGTGTATATTCGGTCCCGTCGAAAAATATCCTGGCACAGGTAGTGTCGGGGTAATGCCAGCAGCTCTCAATCAAAGCAAGAACATCCTCAAAGATGTCACTGAGACTCTCGCGTGTCCGAATCGAGCCGGCTGCTCCGCAAAGGCAGTTCAGGTCCCTGATGCGCGCCTGCAGTTGCTGATTCGCCGCCTTGAGCTGCTGCTCGTGGGCACGAAGCTGCTGGTTCGCCGCCCGCAACTGTTGTTCATGCGCCTGAAGCTGCTGATTGGCCGCTCTGAGCTGTTGCTCGTGCGCACGAAGCTGCTGGTTGGCTGCTCTTAGCTGTTGCTCACGTGCCTCGAGCTGCTCGTTGGCCGCTTTCAACTGCTGCTCGTGTGCACGAAGCTGCTGATTGGTCGTTCTCAACTGCTGCTCGCGCGCCGCCAACTGCTCATTGGCTGCGTTTAGCTGCTGTTCATGCGCTCGAAGCTGCTGATTTGCCGCCTTAAGCTGCTGCTCGCGCGCCCGAAGCTGCTGGTTGACTGCTTTGAGCCCTTGCTCCCGCAACTGTGCTCCAACCTCTCCCGGCCTGAGCGGCTCGACAGCACGCCTCTTCGGCTTCTGAGTGTCTTTGCGTGCCTGCCTCATATTATCCCCGTATCTTACCTCTAAGTACGGCTGCTCCTTTGGCTGAAGTTATATTATACCATATTTCACCGGCAAGATACAAGTAAATACGACGTACTTTGCCCGACGGATAATGGTCTCGAAACGCTGTTTGGCCGGATAAAATGCGAAAAATGCACCCCGGCAGAGGTTGCCGGAGCAGTGCCGCTATGTGCTCAATACCAGGCCCGGTCGCATATTAACTCAGGTTCCGGCCGCGGCTGGCTCAGCAGTGCCCGGGTTTCTATGAGTTTGCCCCCTCTTTCTAATATAATCCGCAGAGCAAGATCCCCTTTGTATCCGATATACGAACCCACTGCGTCGGTCAATACGGTAACACTCTTGCCTCTCGACAGCAGCCCGAGTGCCGTCGCTCTTACCGCGCCTTCGGTTGCCGCGCCGACGAGTATGAATTCGTCGGCCGACAATTCGCTGAGCATCCTGTCGGCACGCGGCTCCTCAAATGGATCGAAACAGCGCTTGTAGAATATCAACTGTTCGTACTCGTCCAGTATTCCGGGCAGCAGGTCCGTGCGGTCACTGGGCTCGAAAGCGTGACACCTGCCCCGGATTGTACAGCCGATTTTCTCAAGGCTGTTACTGTCAACACACAGATGACAATATCCGTTACCGTTGAGAGTCTGCACCGTGGAGATCCTACGAATAGTTCTGCTATGTGCCCACTTCACCACGCGCAGTATGTTTGCAAGAACGCGGCGGTGGTCCTCAACGCAGACCGCGCTGTCCTTTTGGAAAAAATGGGTCTGAGTATCGACATCGACTATGATTTGCCTCAGTCGCAGTTTGAGAGCCGGCATTATCATTTCTGTTTTTCCCTTCAGTTTTTTGAGATTCTCAGGACTGCTCAGTGGTGAATGCCGCAGTAGCCGATCTCCTCACAGAGCGCTTTAATTCTCTCCCACACGTCCGTATCGTTTATCACACCAAGGGCCATCGGATACAGAATCTCATCCTCATACCACAAATGCTCCAGCCCCATTGGCAGCAGCCGCCCGGCCACGGCAAAAAGCCAGATCTTAAACTGTTCAAATCGTACGTCATTGAGTGACATCACCAATCGCACAAGATTGTTTATTTCAATCCCGATATTCAGATGGTCGCCTTGCGCCGTCCGGCACAGCCCCTCCCAGCCATACTTTTTCAGATATGGAAATATGACATGCTCTTCCCGGTCGATATGCTCCTTCATAACATTGAGGTGGCTGACGATGTGGACAAGACGGCGAAATTCGCTGCTGACGTCTCTAAGCTCGGCCAGGTCTTGTATCTGTTGGGAAACCTCGTCCAGGTCGGCCAGCAGGCACCGTATTAAATCGTGCTCAACCATGATCCTGCGGAGAATATGGTTCTCAGGCAGATTGCTCTTGTTTCTGTCGGCGTGCTCCCGGTGCATACCCATGAACATAAACGCGGCGGACAGTTGCTGGACAGTCCGCGCAGGATAACCGTCTTTGACAAGGCTTTGCTCGGCGGCGACTATATCCCTGGGGTTCACATCCGTGATAAGCTTATGGGCCTCTTCGCAAAGCAGTCTCGGATCGTCTCCTCTTCCGATGCGTCTCAGAAGTTTTGTTATTGCCTGAGCACAGTTGCTTTCATGTCCCCTTGCCATTTTGCGGGCCTCCTTCAAAATTGCTGCAAACAGCCGTCAAATAGCCCCACATTATTTATCGTTGTCACAGCCAAACTCGGCTGTGCTCATCGTCATGCTGGGTTTGTTGTCGAGTGTATCGACGACCAAAACCCAGCATAGAAAGAGTAGATGTTGCTTTCTTTGCCGCTTATGACCAATCACGGCTTAGCCGTGTCATCCTTCTGCCGGACTTGAAAACATTCCTTCAACTTTCACCTGTTTTTTAGAGCAATCAAGCCCGGCATGGGAGAAAAAGCTGTTGTCTGACTCGTAAACTCTTTTTTCTTCACTTGTCAAATAACCCCTCTACACTCATCAACTCTCAGCCATCCTGCTGCATCTGTCACCACCGACCGCCAAAGCCATACTGACTGCCTGCTGTTTCCATAAGCAATACCCGTGCCATCGATATAATCCGCCTAATCAGCACATTACGACCCCTGAGAAGGATATGCATTCTCAATATGACTCGCATTTTGAGAGGATTTCGACTTTTTGACCGTGACTTCATGCCGACTCTGCAATACCAATCCCTCCGCTAACATTCGCCGGCCACTTGTCCCGGCGTAGCTTCACTTTCATTTAGCCCCGCAATTTTATTGCGCGGGTCATAAAAACTTGTTTCGCCCCGCCTGCTTGCCCTCGAGGTGAGCTTCGCAGACACTACAAACGGAGGGTCCCCGACGCCGTCTGTCGGGGTTTCACCGCGGTGCTTGCCCCCCTGGAGTTTATCCTCGCTTGTCCTCGGGAGGTTGCTACTTTGGTCCTGCAGCAGAGGAACGGCTCTATCCTGCCATGACTACAGAGGAAGGGATTGCTACTTTGGTCCTGCAGCAGAGGAACGGGCTGCTCACTTGGCTCCCTGCCTGCCCTCGGGGTGAGCTCCCGTCAATTCACAAACCGACGGGTCGGGGACCCAGTCAAAATAGTCAATAGTAAATAGTCGATAGTCGATCACTACCCCTTCCCTGCACCTCCCC
>JAUVYV010000065.1 GCA_030602885.1 Phycisphaerales bacterium | reverse complement strand
CACTATTCGAGGCGTGGGAGTCCAGCGCTGACTCGGTAATCATCAAGTGTTCTTCCTGGGGGTCTTCGCAGATTTCACGGATTGCATTTTTCAGATCGTCCTGGTTCGGGTGCGTGTAAATCTGTGTGCTGCTGACGTTCTTGTGTCCAAGCAGTTCCTGTGCGGTCCGCAGACCTGCCTTTCTTTCGACGCGTGTCCCGAATGTGTGACGCAGCACGTGCGGATGTATCGGCCGGCCGATTGATTTCATCGCAGCAGCGCGGATAATCCTCTCTACCTGGCGGGTTGTCACGTGGTTGGCGGGGTTCACCTGGTAAAACGCATAGCAGCACGACGTATGATTTATCGGGGTCCAGTAGTGTATCTTGATACCTTTTATCGCGTCACAGAGGCGCTCAGAGGTCGGAATTATTCTCTCTGTCTTGTTTTTTGCGATATCGGCCGAAACAATTATAGACATTACAGGCTGAGAATTAAACCAAAGGTCCGTGATTCGCAGCTGGACTACCTCTCCTACTCGCAGGCCTGCGTCGAGCATGAGCAGAGCCATCGTGCAATTTCGAATACCTTTGCGTGCTTGTTTTTCTGTACCGTCTTTAACCAGGAGCGCCTTGAGCAGCTGGTGGCTCTCGTCGTCGGTAAGTGTTTTTGGTGTAGTCGTCATTGGACTTTTTCCTTGATTTGCGGCCAGCATTTTTCGATGCAGCCGAGAATGTACCCCTGGCTTGGTGCATCTGTTGTCACCAGCGATGGCGGAATGATAACTATGTCACCCGCTTCGAACTCGTCTGCTGACCCTATTAAAAATCCGCCGCCGCGGAGGATGATACCGCGGTTTGGGCAAATGAGTCTCCTACGCTCATCCGCAAACAGGTCCAGCAGCGTTTTTGTTAATTCGTGCTCGTCCATGATTTTTTCCTTTCCTGTAAAAAATTTGGTCGGGGACCCTGGGGGTTCGAGTCCCCGACCGTTGCGCGAACCCTGAGTTGAGTATAAGCTCACGGATCTGTTGGTGCAGGTGGCGGCTCCTTGGCTGCCGTCCTCAGCTTGTCGAGCTCGTCCGTTAGTGTCGTCTCGAGCTCGTCGAGTTCGGCGATGGCGTGCTCACGATTTCCTTCCAGGTACTGAGTACTCGCGCGTGTCCCTGCGCAATTGGTGGCGATGATGAGTTCGGCTAATTCCATGCTTTTCCCCTTTCGCAAGGCGTTAAAAATCTGGCCACTCCGATAGCGACCTTTTGCTCTTTACTGTATCGGCTAACCCGACCCCTTGTCAAGAACAAAACCGACATTTTTTTTCCGACATTTTTTCCCCGGCGAAACATTGATCTATGTTTTTTGGTCGCAGTTTAGAGTAGAAAGCGACACAATCTGAAAAACCCTCAATTATGTCTAAAAAATTAAGGCTCTTGGCCAGGACCCGATTCGGCTGTGAGCTCGTCATCAGCCCTGGGTTGGATTCGGGGGTAATATGGCACGGCCGCCCAGGTCTTTTTGCCCTGGCGCGTGTGCCCTGCCCTTGGTATGTTGCCGGACGGCGGCTGCAATCAGAGAAACTTGCCCTCCACGCTTGACAGTCCGGGAGGGCAAGGGTAGAATCTAAGCTGATGATTCTTTTCTCCCTCCTTATCTCGGCCGCAGGCCACGGAGGGCCGCGGCCGTCTTTTTTGCAGCTCCCGGCCTCTGCAAATCGCCTGACATAAGCTAAAGCCACTTATGGCACAGGTTTGTCGCCGGTAGCTGCAAGCGACTTACGGCTCACCGCAGAGATCCCAGGAAGCAACAGAGTCGTAAGTTCCTGCCAAAATCGCGAATTTCGAGAGGAGGACTGACGCTGACAACGGCTCGAGCGCAGCTCGTTGTCGTTGTGGCGTTGGTGGTGAATCGAAATTCAGTAAGGTTATTAGAGCTGGTTTTCCCCCTTCAGTATCGACTACCTCCTCAATATTTTGGAGTGCCAAGGATAGGAGGGAGTCTGAGGGGGGAAAAACTGTGGCGAACCTTGCGGCGATACAGGGTTGCTCACGTGAGGAATTTTTGGCGTTTTGGCGGAAAGTGTAGAGCTCTCTCTGCAGCGGGCAGCAGCTAACCGCTGTGTTCCTTTGCGCTATTTTTACAATACCGCCGGCTCAGGCGGTGGCCTGTGGTGTTTCGATTATCTGCGGGGCTCGCATTGGCCGGACGCCGATAGGCTTGTCTTTAAGGCCAGCCGGCGCAGCCGGCGCAGCCGGCCTTATCTTTTTCTTTGAAGCTGGCCTGGTCGTTAGGCCAGCGCCGCCGCGCGCGGCCAGGGCTGAAACCTTACCATGACTCTGCAGAGTAGCCGAAGCCGGCGAAGCCGCCCCTGTTATACTTTTTTCAGCTGCTCGTGTCGTTCGAGCAGCGCCGCCGCGTGCGGCAGCTGTGAGCTCCTGTGAGTGACCAGGACGCCGGGCCCGGCGCAGGCCACTTGCTTTAGTAAAGATCAGTTTGAGTTTTGCTGTTGGCCTGGCTGCTGGATGGCCTGGTGTTGATGTGGTAGAATGTCACTATGAAAATTTACAGGGTGCGGTCCATCACCTACAAGCACTCGTTCAGTTTGTTGCCGCAGCGGGACCCGGAGCCGGCGGAGGTGGCACCTTTCGAGCAGGCTGCCGCCGTGCCTTCCGGCCAGGAGATCATTCATCATTTGATTCGTATGGGATACAGTTCTTACCAGGCCACGCATTTGTACCGGGGGGTTTATAATCACTACTGGTACGATTTCGGGATCCGTGACATGATTCACTGCAATCGCCTGGTTCATTACTGGATTCAGGCGTACGTAGCGCCGGTGTGGAAGACCGCCCTGGAAAAACCGCCGGAGCTCCTGCATCCGGCGGTAATATACTACGCCGTCGTGGTCGGTGTCATCGTGGGGATCATGCTGCTCGTTAATCCTGTGTGGGAGTCTGAGTTTGTATGGGCGCCTGAGAAGCCGTTTTATTTCGGTACGTTTCACGAGAATCTATGGTGGATGGTTGGGATAGGCGTCTCTGCGACACAGGTGGCATTTTACCAGGCGTTGGTTTTCCAGGGTGCGGTGATAACTGCATACGAGCCAGAGGGCGGTTACTCCGGCATTGTCGGCGACAGGATCTCTTTTTGGGGCACGTTGGAGTATCGTTGCTGGATCGCACCTTACTTTCGGGTCTTTCGGGCGCAATATGCAGATTGTACTTTTATCGGCCTGGGCTCTAATGTTGGGGCGCATCGTTACCGGTTACGCGGCGAAGTTCGTGACCCTTTCGCCGTGCCGGGTCCCTTTATTGTACCACCCGAAGAATGGCCGCGTCCGTTTTCACCATGTGAGGTGTAGCATATCGTTGGGTGTATGTGGAGACGGGGGTAAAAAGATTTTTCTTGCATCAGCACAGCGCGCAGGGTATTTTGTAGGCGCATGCATATTTTCCCGGGTTGTTGGTCGAAAAGTCACTGCCCTTACCAAAATCGTTTGACTGATTAGACCAAATTTTTAGTCGTTTTTTGTGTTTTGAATCAGAGAGAAACACGCAAATTGCGGAGGTGATTCAAATGGCTTTTATCAGGTCAATCGAGCATATCGCCAAAAAATTTGCGTCTGTTACTCCCGGTCGAACTGAGGATTACCGCGTTGGTGTTGAGAATCCCCGGCGTGATTGGGCCACTGCCACTGCTGCAGCTGAGGGCGCTTACGAAATGGGCGTTACCCAGGCGATCGCTAAGAAGCGGTTTGGCAAGGGCGTTAAAATCGCCGGCTCCGATACCTGGCAAAGAGGTGCCGTTGATAAAGGCACAGCACGATGGGGTCCTGGTGTCACTATGTCACAGGACAAGTACGCCCGGAACTTTGCACCTTATCGTGATGCAATCGAGCGCGTGACATTGCCGCCCAGGTATGCGCGTCGTGATCCCCGGAATCTTGACAGGGTGAAAGCAGTCGTAAATGCTCTGGTGGCTGCTAAAGAAGCCCGCATGGGCAGATAGTGAGGGAGGTGGTGACATATGGAGTTTATTCATTCGGTTTTACAGCAGGATGTTGCAGTCGCCGCCGGCACGGTGATTTCGGAAGATTTGCCGGTTAATCCTCTCTCGCATATCCTGATTACGTTGAAGTACACACGAACGGACGCAGCGGCGGCCGGTGAGCCGACGTTTGCAGAGACGCTTGCCTTCATTACCAGGATCGAGGTGCTCTACAAGGGTTCAGGGATTTTTTCGATGAGCGGCGCCGATGCTGTTGCTGCCGGCCTGCTCGTCTGCGGGTTCGAGTCGTGGGGACTGAACTATCTTGGCACTGCCGTTGAGGAGTGCTCGTTTACGTTCCTGGTCCCGTTGACCAGGGTGTTGTACTCGGAGCGCGAGTGCTTCCCCCGGAGTACCAGGGGTGAGCTCATTCTGCAGATAACATACGCAGCTGCTCTTACAGGAGCGACGGCGGTAAAGGCACAGATCGAAACGGTGGAGTTGCCTGATGCCGCGCCCGAGCGATACCTGCGAATGACAACGCTGTCACTTACGCCGGCGGTTGCCGGCGAGCATGATGTTGAGCTGCCGATTGGTAATCCGATATCGGAGCTCGTCTTGTTCGGTACGACTTTCCCGGTTGGCGTTGCGGACGCTGCGACACTCGGCTACCTGCAGATCCTGGTTGATAACCACAGGGTTTTTTATTCGCATACTAACTTTGAGACGATTCACAACATGGCCGGCAGGATGCGATGTCCCCCTGGTTACTGGATGGCTCATACTCACTGGCTCGAAGCGTTGACGTCCCTGACGGGCGTACAGTTTCCGGGTAATCATTTGCTCAAACAGTATGTTCATCTGCCGTTCGATATCAACAGGGATGGTCGCTACATCTTAGAGACGGCCGGCAAGAGTGACGTTGTTTTGCGAATCGGTGTCGATGCAGGTGCTACGACTGCGCTTCGTGTGATTCCCTGTGAGATTGTTCCTGCTGCCGGAGGTGTATAGAGCGATGCGAATATTGCTGATAAGTGCAGTCCTGGTCCTGGTTATTCTTTTCCAGGGCTGCACTTTACATTTCAAGGGCAAGGATATCGAGTTCGATGCTGAGCGGCAGCGGGTGAAGAACAACGTGACATACGAGCTTGAGGCGATGGCGTTTCTTCATGGCGAAGCTGCTCAGTAAATCTCAGCGGTTGGTGACAGGTGTAATGAATCCTGAGTCGTCTTACTCTCGGGTAGTCAGCTGTGTGGCTTATATTAAGGCACCAGGGACTGAGCGGGGTTTTACGCCGCCGTTGGGATTGAGGCTCTGGCTTCGAGGAGTGGACGTCTGGCCGTCAATGGACTATTCAGGGGTCGCAGGTGCTTCGCTTGCCTTTAGGATCCTGCATGGTACCGGTCAGCCGGCAACGGCCGCCGAAATTAAGTTGTGGCCGAATGTGCTGCCGGTTTTCTGGCCTGATGGTGTTAGTCGTGACTGGTCGCAGTATCAGCCGTTCAGGCATCAACACTGGGATATGAACCAGTTGTTCGAGGGTACTGCACAGCGATTCGGCATCTGGCTCGAGGTGAGCGGATTTGTACCT
>JAUVYV010000124.1 GCA_030602885.1 Phycisphaerales bacterium | reverse complement strand
TATCTTTAAAGAGACCGTCCAGACATTGGTCAAGGGGTTTTGTTCAGTCCCTTGTAAAACCAGCTTCTGGTTTTATTTTTTGGGCGAATTTTTTTGGTTTTTTACAGATTTGCCACGACAACAACCCCCAGGCGTTCGCATAACGGGATCACGTCCTCATCGACCGTATCGCAAACAATCACCGGCCAGGTCTCTCTAGGTGGCTCGTACTCCTTTACGAAGAGACCCTCATAAACGAGCACCTGGCCGATGGCAAACATCATCGCTATTGGCTTTATCTCAATGACCCAGTACACCCCATCCACAAGAGCAACCACATCAATGCGTTTCCTAGTAACACCGCGAGCAATGCGAGCGTTAATGGAATCGCCATCCCAATCGCCTTTAACCTCAGCGCCCACGTGTAAGTCATACCAAACCTCCTTGATATCAAAGTCACCCGACTCTAAGAATCGGGTCCAGACCGCCGTGTCCTCACCGAGCATATGCTTATATGCCGGCTGTATTAGTGGACGCCTGCCAGGCCCGAGACTACCCAATCCGGCACCTCCCGCGGAATCCCGCTTATAAGACAAGCCACGGCGTTCTCACAAGTCGCAGTTTCGGCAACGAGCTTTAACGCCCCACCGATTCTGTTATTGCCGGCTTCGATGAGATTCCTCATCGGGCCCAGGTGCGTAAGCGCAACCGGGGGCAAGTGTATATCGTACATCTGCTTCCGAGCGCTCATGTTTCGCATCAGCCTCTCAAACATCTTGATATTTGCTCCGGTCGGCTCTTCACGACAAAGCCGAAGCGTTACGTTTGTATGCGTGGCTGCCGTACTTCCAGTCGTTGATATCAGAACGTCCCATAGGACAAAAACGTCCGGTACCGACTCCTCTATCATAAAATACGTTGTCCCCGCCGCCTCTGTCCCTACGTATGTCCCAACCCACCAGCGCATACCAAAACACCAGTCCGGCAACTGCATGATTTTGTCGAAAGGCCATTTCTGTATATCCATAATCTTAACCCTCTGAAATTTCAAAGCTAATCCAGACCCTCCATGTCTCATCTGGAAACAGGTTTTCAGCCATCGCTCCGAATCGCCTGCCGGCACCTTCGTAAAACTGCATCATGTCCCAACCATATGAATCGCCGAATCCCGTATAGTAAAAACAGGGCTTTGGCCCTCCGTACTGTCTTATCACAGGTTCCCATTTTAGAGCTATGATTTCGCCATCAACTTTCTTGTCTGTGCCGGTACTGATGTAAATGAATCCGCCGAACACGTTTGCCCTGGTTTGGCTCATTGTGATCAGCTTCACACTAAGCAGCCATATTCGACTGCCTACCGGCGGCGACACAGCAAAATCTTCTTCACCCATACCTGCCGGGATCTGTAACGTCAAATTGATTACCCGCGAGTACGCCGGCTTCGGGTGCAGCCTCTCCATTTCACGCTGCTGGTTACGAGGTACTACTATCTTCGACATCGATTCCTATCACAAAGCAAAGAACATCCGCAGCAAAATCGTCCCAGGGATTCGGCGTCTTTTTCGCATCTTCCCGGAACTGTTTAGCGAACTTCACCAGCTGCTCGCGCAGAGGTGCCGAGATCGAAGCCACCAGGTTCGGCAGTAATTTCATTAACCACTTAGTCCAATTCATGTCACTACCCCTTTCATCGAGTAAAAACAGACACCTATCTTGCGGACGTGGACCATATTGGTAGCACGCCCTTGAGTTCGTCCGTTACAGAGGACTTCGTCCTCAATGTCACTATCTATCTGGCTCCAACTGCAACCACTTCGCAGGGAATCACACGAACCGCCAGCTGATCATCCGGGGATATCCTGATTTTAAGGTCCTTGGTATCATCAGCCTTCAGTATGTGTACTCCATCGCGCCGAACATCGAACGGTACGAGCAAATGATTCGAC
>JAUVYV010000128.1 GCA_030602885.1 Phycisphaerales bacterium | reverse complement strand
GCCTACAAATCGCGTGCCTTTCTGTGAAAGGGCAGTGGTCGGTTCGCTGGTATGTCGTCCAGACATTTACCTGTGGTCCAGACCGGCCACTGTTATTTTCTTCTTTGTGGCAGGGGATACGCGTGGCCGGTCTCGATTTTTGGAGTCGCTAACCCGGGTCCGACGGCGAGCCGGTCACCGTTATTTCGGCCTCTTTTCATTTTTCATAGAGCGGTTGCGCCCGTGCGCTTTCGTACTCGCTAACTCCGAGCGTTCGAGCCAACCGTTTTAAGGAGATACCGTGACATTAACCGATAACACACGTGTGATCGAGAAACTTGCCAATGACGTTGTTCACCACGCAGACCGCAGGGAATACGAGCAGGCACACTGCTGCCTCGATGATATCGAAAAGAAGGTCCGCAAGTTACGCCGGCACATCGACCATCTTCAATTCGTCAATTATTTCAACCTACATTCTGCAGGGGTGAAGGTGACATGACCGACCGACAGTATATTAAGCAGATGATTGTTCTTACAGAGCAGCTCGAGCGCGTTGCCTCAGCTGAGCCTTTCGATAGTGCAGCCTGGGAAAGCGCTGTCGATGAATTTCACCTTTTCAACTGCCATTGGATCAAAACCCGGCGTCGCCGGCCCTGGGGTTTCATCTTCTTTATAATATTTTTGCTTTACTGTCTGTCCGGGTTAATTTGGGCGATTTGCTTTTAGTACAAAATTTGATTTCTCTTGAAAGGAGTAATCATGTTGAACTGGATGAACCGTGGCTGTCGAACTGGTAGAGAAGGTGCACACGGACACAGATGTCACATCGCCAGCTTTTCGTTTTGCCAGCTTGCTCTTGACTCTATCAAACGTAACGAGGATTCTTACCACGCAGGTCAGTTGACCGGCGCAGAGAACATGCCACAGACTCTCGATTTCGTAAATCACCAACAAGCTATCGCAAAAAAAATGGGCAAAGAGGCCTACCTTCGAAGCCTCCGAAGGAGGAACCCATGAGAACCGATGCCCCACCAACCCTCGAAACCTCAGACTGCGAAAAAGTCCTGGACGTTCTTCGATTCAACGCCGGCACCGCCAAGAAGACCCGCCAGGCGGTCCGCAACCACTGCATGGCCTTGCTTATGCTCGAAGCCGGCCTGCGAGTCGGTGAGCTCGTATCCCTGCGAATGTCAAACCTTTATTTTAACAGCGTGCCTGTTACGAATATCATCATCAAGCCTCACATGACCAAGAATAAAGTCGAACACTCAATCCCTGTTTCCGACAGACTGTCGGAGTCCCTTTGTTCGTATTTGAACACTTGTTTTAGGTGGGACGATGTTATAGGTAGTGACTTTGCTTTTACAAATGTAAGTACAGATCGTCCGATTACTACACGCCAGGTGGAGAGGATTGTTTGTGCCGCCGGCTGGAAGGCTTTGGGCCGGCCGGTTCACCCCCACATGTTCCGTCATACCTACGGCTCGAGGTTGATGCGCGTCACAAACTCAAGCATTGTCCAGCAG
>JAUVYV010000008.1 GCA_030602885.1 Phycisphaerales bacterium | reverse complement strand
CTACGCGCTCCCAAAATTCTCTCAAAACCCCCTTTTTTCGCGTTTTTTTGCCTTTTCACTGCCATTTTTCACAAATTTTTTCAATTTTTTTCAAACTTTCGCACGTTTCGCCAAATGCCAAAACCCACCCCGTTTGCCCCTTTCGACCCCGAATTCGCCCTTCCCGCCCATTCCTCCACCCCCCTCTTCTAACCCCCTCTAACCCCTTTTCCAAAATACTATAAGCTATACTTATACTACCCCCCCCAACCTTTCTTTACCCGCCGCTCTGTCTGGCGGGTTTATCCGCCTCCAGCCACCCCCTGATATCAGCCCCAAAACCCCATTTTCGAGCCAATTTCAACGGCAAAGAGCCCTTGCCCGCTGCCGTATTCCAAACCAGTCTCAAGCTCTTCACTTGCTCATCACCGGGAACCTTGAAGAAAGCTCCACACGCACGTCGATATACCCTATCGAGGCATTTTTGAGCTAAGGAGTGCGATTATGAGAGCCAGAATCTTACTTTTGCCGGCCCTTGCCGTCACAATCACCATTCTGACCGGCTGTCAAAGGCCGCAGGCAAAGCTTCAGTACGACAAACCCCTGCCGCCGGGTGAGCTTGCCCTTCGCAAAATCACAAACCCCGAAGAGATTCCCGATTTCACCGATGCCTGCCACAACGTCACCGGCCTCGCCCGGGCGGTCGATAACTCGCTGAACTACCTGAGCAAACCCTCGAGCAAGCGCTACTTCCCATACGCCGACATCACCCACGCCCGGGCCGTCGATAGTCTAAAGGCATTCAAAAAGCTCATTGCTTCGGGCCTGAGAGGCCGAGAGCTAAACAGCGCCATCGCCCAGCAGTTCGACGTCTATATCTCGGTCGGCTGCGACTACGCCGGAACGGTCCTGTTCACCGGCTATTACACGCCGATTTTCGACGGTTCGCCCAGCCGCTCCGCCCGCTTCACATACCCGCTCTATCGTAAGCCCGAGGACCTCGTCAAGAACAGCGAGGGAGACATACTCGGCAGACGCAGCGGCGATGGGCAAATCACTCCATATCCCGCACGGGCCGATATTGAAACCTCAAATATGCTCGCCGGAAAAGAGGTTGTTTACCTCGCCGAGGCCTTCGAGGTCTATGTCGCCCACGTCCAGGGCTCGGCGAAAATCAAGATGCCCGACGGCCGGCTCGTTACATACGGCTACGCCGCAAACAACGGCCATGAATACAAAAGCGTCGGCAGAGAGCTCGTCAGCCGGGGCAAAATCCCCGCCGACCGTCTGAGTCTCTCTTCAATGTTCGATTACTTCAACGCCAACCCAATGCTTGTCCGCATGTACACGCGACTGAACCCACGCTTCGTATTCTTTCAGCGGCAGCAGGGCCCTCCACGCGGAAGCCTGAATGAGCCGGTGATACCTTACAGAACCATAGCCACCGATAAATCCATCTATCCACGCGCCTCTCTGACCTTTTTCACCACAAATCTCCCGCGCAAAATCGCAGGACGAATATACATTGACCCTTACCGCGGCTTCGCACTCGACCAGGACACCGGCGGAGCTATCCGTGCCCCGGGCAGATGCGATGTCTATATAGGACAGGGCGATACCGCAGGTAATCTCGCGGGACACACCTATCAGGAAGGTCGGCTCTATTATCTGTTCCTAAAGCCCCAATACCGCACCACTCGTGGAACCCTGGCCTCGGCAAAAGCCCGCTGATAAACCCACTCCCAGCGACCTGAAACCGTACCCACACTCAGCCGCGGCCCACAGAATCGTTCTGTTTTCTCTTTACATCCACAACCACCTTTGCTAAGATGCTCACTTTGAGAGCACACGACGGACGCGCAGATGGCCGGAAAGATAAAAATTGATGCCGAACGGTGCAAAGGTTGCGGGTTGTGTGTGCCTGTCTGCCCCCAGAATGTCATCACCATCTCCGAAAAATCCAACAGCAAGGGCTATTTTCCAGCCAAGCCGAGCAACCCCGGCTGCACCGGCTGCTGTTTGTGCGCGACTGTCTGTCCGGAGGTGATGATTGAAGTGTACCGCGACGGCAACGTTGTAGCCGTTGAGCCGCCCGCCGGCGGCAAGAAAAGTTTAATCAGGGATACGTCGTGACTGAAAGAGTGCTAATGTGCGGCAATGAGGCCCTCGCCGAGGCGGCCATAATCGCCGGCTGTGATGCCTACTTCGGCTATCCCATCACGCCGCAGAACGAAGTCACCGCCTATATGTCAAAACGAATGGCCGAGGAAGGTCGCGTCTTCATCCAGAGCG
Organism: Phycisphaerales bacterium; assembly: GCA_030602885.1. Taxonomy (GTDB): domain Bacteria; phylum Planctomycetota; class Phycisphaerae; order Sedimentisphaerales; family Anaerobacaceae; genus JAUVYV01. The sequence goes on along the minus strand of JAUVYV010000008.1, from coordinate 89,346 downwards.
AAAGCGAGTTGGCCGCCATAAACATGGTCTTCGGCGCATCCGCCACCGGAAAAAGGTCAATGACCAGCTCCTCAAGCCCCGGCATCAGTCTGATGCAGGAAGGTATTAGCTACTTAGCCGGCGCAGAGCTTCCCTCTGTCATCGTCAATGTGATGCGAGGCGGCCCGGGCCTCGGCAACATTGCCCCGTCTCAGGGCGACTACTTCCAGTCCACAAAAGGCGGTGGCCACGGCGACTACAAAATCATCGTATTCGGGCCGTCAACCGTCCAAGAGCTCGTCGATACTATGCCGCTGGCCTTCGACCTCGCCGACAAATACAGAATTCCCGTTATGATTCTCGCAGACGGCATCTTAGGCCAGATGATGGAGCCGGTGGTTTTCGAAAAGAAACCACTGCCCAAGCTGCCGCCAAAGGACTGGGCGCTCACCGGTGCCGAAGGCAGAGAGCAGAACATCGTCCGCTCGCTATGGCTGGCCGAAGGCGCCGTCGAACAGCACAACTACGACCTCCAGGCAAAGTACCGCGAGATTGAAAAAACGCAGGTCCGCTGCGAACAATACAAGACCGACGATGCCGATATAGTGCTCGTCGCCTACGGCATCGCAGCCAGAATCGTCCGAAGCGCCGTTGACAGAGCGAGAGAGCAGGGCATCAACGTCGGCTGGTTCCGTCCGATTACCCTCTGGCCTTTCCCCTGTGACCAAATCAGCAAGCTCGCCGACGAGCTGCGAATCTTCCTCACCATCGAGCTAAGCTGCGGCCAGATGCTCGAAGATGTAAAGCTCGCAGTCGCAGGAAAAGCACCGGTCCTATTCTATGGCCGGCCCGGCGGCGGTGTACCCACCGTAGAGCAGGTCCTCGATAAAATCCAACAGTTGACCGTAAAAGCGAAGGCATAAGTAAATGCAAACAGTATTCAAACGAACGCCGACACTAAAAGATGTCCCGACGCACTACTGCCCCGGCTGCGGACACGGCATCGCGCATCGACTCATCGCCGAAACAATCGACGAGCTCGGCATCGCCGGCCGGACCATCGGCATCGCACCCGTCGGCTGTGCCGTCCTTGCCTACGACTATCTCGACGTCGATATGGTCGAGGTCGCACACGGCAGACCTCCCGCCGTCGCTACCGGTATGAAAAGAACCAACCCCGACAAAATCGTCTTCTCCTATCAGGGCGACGGAGACCTGGCCGCTATAGGAACGGCCGAGATTATCCACGCCGCTCACAGGGCAGAACAGATAACCGTCATCTTCATCAACAACGCCGTCTTCGGCATGACCGGAGGCCAGATGGCGCCGACCACTATGCTCGGCCAGGTCACGGCAACAACGCAGAAGGGCCGACAGGCCGACGCTGAGGGATACCCCCTGCAGGTCTGTGAACTACTGGCCGTCCTGCCCGGTGCTACCTACATCGAACGCTGCGCACTGAGCAACCCAACGCAGATACGAAAGGCCAAAAAGGCCGTCAAACACGCATTTGAACTGCAGGTCCAGGGCGAAAAAGGCCTGTCATTCGTGGAATTACTCTCGTCCTGCCCAACGTACTGGCGAATGACACCGGCCAATGCAATGCTCTGGATTCAAAACGAAATGACAAAGGTCTTCCCGCTCGGACGGTTCAGGGGCTGACAGAATATGGATAATGGTTCTAATGAAGAGGTCATCATAGCAGGTTTCGGCGGCCAGGGAATTATCCTCGCCTGCAGGCTCCTCGCACAGACCGCGATGAATGCCGGCAAAGAGGTCACGTTTATGCCCTCCTACGGCGCAGAGGTCCGCGGCGGTACCGCAAACGGTATGGTCATAATCGCCGACAAACCCATCGCCTCACCCGTCGTCAGCAGACCCGACTCGCTCATCGCAATGAACAAGGCCTCGCTCAACAAATTTGTCCCGCGCGTGAAAGCAGCAGGCCTGCTCATAATGAACAGCTCCCTGATTGACGATGAACCCCCAATCGACGACTCCGTTCGTGTAATCAGAATCCCCGCCGATGATATCGCAGTCGAATTGGGCTCTGTCAAAAGTGCCAACATGGTCGCGATCGGCGCGTATCTCGAAAAAAGAGGCCTGTTCAGCCCCGATGCCGCTGCCGATTGTCTGAGCGTAGTGCTCGCCGAGCGATACCACGTGACAATACCCATGAACACAAAAGCACTGCACCGAGGAGCCGAGTTCGCAAAAAATAGTACCGGCTGATTACCATTGCCCGCATGGAGGCGATGCAGATGGATATGCTCAGAAAACAAAACATCTATGGCAATATCTTAAGCGGTATCTCCTCCCGCCCCCGGCGAAATTCCACCCTTCGCATGGCGCCGATGATAGATATGACATTCCTGCTGCTGATATTCTTTCTCGTCGCAGCCAAATGGCGCCCAAAGGAAGACTTCCTGCCCTTTCAACTGCCCACCGCCCGGGGACAAACCCTGAGAATCGGCAAGCCCGAGCCGCTCATAATTCAAATCGCAGCGACCCACACCGGCTGCGAGGTTCAAGTCGGCCAATCCCAAACCGTCGCCGTCGAAAATCAAACCATCGAAGAGAATCTGGCTATGCTGACCCGGCAGATCAGCGATACCCTTGTTGAGCAGAAAAGATACGCAGCCGACCCCGTCGAAATCATCTGTGCACCCGATGTAAAATGGGACCATCTCGCAAAAATATACAACCTTCTGTACGCAATGGGACTGACCGACATAACCTTCCGGATGACGGAGCAGCCATCAAATGACCGGCTCGACTAAAAATACGTGTACGCCACCGGCTCTCTTGCTCATCCTGCTGTCCTGCTTCTGCTTGTCCGCATTTGCAGCCGACGCCGTCCCCACCGCCGAAGACATCGACCGCCTCGCCGAAACGGCGAAGACCGCCTCTCGCACATTCGTCAGCCAGAGCTTCCGTATTCGAATGGCCTGCCAGTGGAGAGGCGACCTTCTAAACCGGCAGGACAAACAAAGACTATACAACCTCGCCGAAACCGCCGGTCAACAGCTTACCCAAATCGAAGAAAGTCAACGCACCCTCAAGAAGCAAATTGAGGACTACCATGGCTCTGACTGGGAAGAGCGTTACGGCTCGACGGGCCTCTGGCGAAAAATCACCGCCGACCTGCTCAGAACCACCCTGAGCAAACTCGAAATCGATTACTACCTCGCCCTCGCCTCCGACCAGCCGCAAAGAAATCAGATACTAAATCGGATAGTCACACAAATAGATTCACTCGCCACAAATCCAATCCCCGCCTATGCACTGCTCATAAAAGTAAAAGCCATCGCCCTGCTCGCTCAGACCGACCCCGCTCTTGAACCCACCGCCACAAATGAATTCGACCGGCTGACGCTCCGCTCGGATATGAGCCAGGCAACTGCTTTCAAGGTAGCTATAGAGAGAATCAAATTCCTCGGCCCGGAAACCAGCGCCCGGCTCGACACCCTCGCTGACGACCTGGCCCGCAGCCAATCCACTGACGACATCGAGCTCGTTCTGTCCCTCGCTTCCCTGCAACGACGATACGCACCACAGGCACTCGAAAAAACGCTATCTCTCTGGCCGAACATAGAATCCCTCCTGGCTCAGCTCATACTCGCCGATTTGTCGAACGCTGCCGAGCAGGCCGACACCAACGAACCCGACCTCACGAAAATCACCGCCATTGAAGCCGAGCTCACCGCTAAAGCCGCATCCTCGGCTCGTCCGGAAAAGTACCGCGCTGTCCTGGAAGGTATCGTCGCAACAGAAAAATTCCAGACACCCGCCGTTCTCTATGCCGCCGGCTCGGCGTTCTCCCACTTCGAACCCGAAAGGGCGGTCGAGCTGCTGATTAAGGCAAGCGGCCTTCAGCAGAGGCACAAATCCAGCCGGCTCGATATCGAGCCGGGCCAAATCGCCGAAGAAGCCGCCCAGCTCGCCTGCGAATTGTTTGAACAAAGCGCAGACAACTGCCCGCTTGCCGTCACCGCATTCGACAACTACGCCGAAATCGCCGCCGACAATATCGACCCGCAGCTCGAATACCTCCACGCCACCGTCCTCGATTCCTGCGGCCACGGCGAAAGAGCTCAAAAGCTCCTTCAGAAAATCGCAGACAGACCCGCCGGCCCAAAACGCAACCTCGCCGGATTTGTCCTCATAAAAAAACAATTGAATAGCACAGAGAGCATCTCCGAACAGAACGACCTGCTCGAAAAGTTGCGAAACCTCATCGGCGACTGCAACTGCCCCGCCACCGACACTGATTGCATCGGCCTCCGCGACGAAGCCGCATACATCTATTGCCGCACGCTCCTCGACACGCGGGACACATCGTCGGCCCAAAAAGTGCTCGACCTTCTCGACGGTCCCCGCATCGGCCCCCTTGCGATGTTCGATTTGTTCAAATCACAGGCCCTTCGCCGCCTCGGCAGATTCGATCAGGCCGTCCGACTGATGACCGCCGCCACCGACGACCACACAGACCGCTCACTTGCCCCGGAAGTTGTAGCCCTGATGTCTGATGTCCTCGACAATATCGAACTGTCCCGGGAGCAGACCGCAGATGCCGGCCGGATGCTGCACAACTGCACCCACCTCGCCGAATTCGCGCATAAATCCCTGAACAACCGGCAAACCGCTCTCTTACTCGCCGAAATAAATCTCTGCGAATCAGCCCGACATGAAAACAAACTTACTGAAATCGAAACAACGCTGAAAACCTTCGAAAACAGAAACGATCTGAGCTGGCTCCGATGCAAGGCACGACTGCTCATGGCCAGGGCCGAATACGAGCAGGCAGCACAACTCTGGGCTCAAATCGCCCAATTCCGTCGAAGCGGCAGCCCCTCACCCAACCGGCCAACCTGGCAGTGGTGGCGAGCAAAATACTACGAGCTATACTCCATCTCAAAACTGCCCCGTGCCAAAAAGCAAAACCTCGCACACACCATGGAAGTCCTCGAAAAAACCTTCACCGATATCCCGCCCCTCTGGGCCGAAAAACTCCGCTCGCTCAGGCAACAATGAGACTTCAGCAGTGAAAAACTTGATTTGGCCCAATAAATCCCCAAAAATCCCGCCGCAAACCAAACATCCGTAATTTAAGTTGCATAAAACAAAAAGCCGAATTACAATACAGCAGGCACCAAAACGTATGCGACCCGATATTGGAACGGAATAATGGCCAAGCGATCAGGAACTAATAGAAACAAGGCGATATGCAGCTTCTGCGGCCGCTCAGGTGGCCAAACCGATGCCTTCATCGAAGGGCCAAACAAGGTCTTTATCTGCCCCGAATGCGTTGACCTCTGCCACAACATCATCCAGCAGAATAAAAAACAGCTCGCCAGACCACCGGCCCTGAACATCAAGCAGCTTCCGAAACCGCGCCAGATAAAGGAAAACCTCGACCAGTACGTCATCGGTCAGGAACACGCGAAGAAATATCTGTCAGTCGCCGTTCACAACCACTACAAGCGACTGCTGCACGCCGACAGCGACGACAGTGACATCGAAATAGATAAATCAAACGTCCTGCTCATAGGTCCCACCGGCTGCGGCAAAACTCTGCTCGCTCGCACCCTTGCGCATTTTCTCGACGTACCATTCGCAATCTGCGATGCCACGACCGTCACCGAGGCCGGCTACGTCGGAGAGGACGTTGAAAACTTCCTGCTGCGACTGCTCCAGTCTGCCGACTATGACCTCGAAACCGCCCAGCGCGGAATCGTTTACGTTGATGAAATAGACAAGATAGGAAAAACATACCAGAATGTTTCCATAACTCGTGACGTCTCCGGCGAAGGTGTCCAGCAGGCCCTGCTCAAAATGCTCGAAGGCGCCATTGCAAATATCCCCCCTCAGGGCGGAAGAAAACACCCCGAACAGTCCTACATCCAGATGGATACCTCACACATACTCTTTATCTGTGGCGGAACCTTCGTCGGACTCGACAACATCGTCAAAAAACGACTCGGCAAAAAAATGATCGGCTTTGACTCGGAGCTTTCCGGCAAGACCGACAAGAAAACCGAATACAGTGACATCATCAGCCAGGTCATACCCGAAGACGTAATCGAATACGGTATGATTCCCGAAATGGTAGGCCGACTGCCTGTCATCACCACCCTGTCGGCACTCGATGAAAACGCCCTCATCGATATCCTGACCAAGCCAAAAAACGCGCTCATCAGACAGTATCAGCGGTTCTTCGAAATGGAAGACGCCCGGCTCGAATTCACCGAAGACGCCCTGCACGCACTGGCGAAAAAGGCCCTCCAGCGCGATACCGGCGCAAGGGCCCTGCGTGCAATCGCCGAAGAGCTTATGGTCGAGCTGATGTACCGGCTCCCTGAAGAGTCAAAACCTGCAAAGTACGTCATCACCAAAAAAATCGTCGAAGGCAAGGCCGCTCTCGCCTCGGCAAAACAAAAGCAGGCCAAAAAAGAATCCGCATAAAGGATGCTACAGTGGCCACGCCCCGGGCCGGAAGAAATCGTACCATAACCCTCACCTCACAAGAGAGACTAACCTATGCCAAAAACCTTTTCACCATCACCGAACCTGCCCGCGTAAGGGACATCGAAAACAAAATCGCAAATCATGACCTCTTCCAACTCCTCGACCTGCTCCCGAAAAAGTTCGCCGACCTGCTAATCCTCGACCCGCCCTATAACCTCAACAAATCCTTTGCAAAAACCCGCTTCAAAAAAAAGACCATCACCGACTACGCCGACTGGTTCGAAACGTGGCTTGTCAAACTCCTGCCCACCCTCAAAACAGACGCCTCCGTTTACGTCTGCTCCGACTGGCACACCTCGACCGCCGTCCATCTCGTCCTCGACAAATATCTCAAAGTCCGAAACCGCATCACCTGGGAAAGAGAAAAAGGCCGAGGTGCAAAACGCAACTGGAAAAACGCTTCTGAAGATATCTGGTTCGCAACCGTCTCAAACGATTACACCTTCAACCTCGACGCCGTCAAACTCAAACGCAAAGTCATCGCCCCATACACCGACACTGCAGGCCGACCGAAAGACTGGCACAATACCTCCACAGGCCGATTTCGTTTAACGCATCCCTCAAATCTCTTCAACGACATCACCGTACCCTTCTGGTCGATGCCCGAGAACACCGACCACCCAACCCAAAAGAGCGAAAAGCTCTTAGCCAAGCTCATCCTCGCAAGCTCGAACGAAAACGACCTCGTCTTCGATCCCTTCGCCGGCGTCGGCTCCTCGCTCGTCACCGCAAAAAAACTGAACCGCCGCTTCTTCGGCGTCGAAATCGAAAAACAATTCTGCCTGCTCGCTGCCAAACGGCTGCACATGGCCGAAAAAGAAAAATTCATCCAGGGCTACAAAAACGCCGTATTCTGGGAAAGGAATACGCTCAGTACTCAGCAATATTCACAGAATAAAAGATGACCCTCGCACGTGAAATGGCTCGCTTGAGAAATGATGTGACTACTGCGCACTGACCTGTTTGTCCTTCAAAGCCGCTAAGCGAATATCCGTTGCCGTGCTGGCCGCGATTCCTGCTAACGCATACTGCGCCTCGGCATAGCAGACGTCCTTATCGACGCGGAGGGTGACAACCCTGCTGTCTTTCGGCAGGTTTTCCAATTGGTTGTCAACCAATTCTGCAAGCCGTTCGCCGATTTCGCCATAGCTGCCCACAGTTATCTTCTCCGAACCAACCGCAAACTCGGCTTTGCCGCCCTCACCCTTCATAACCGTCACCGTTGTTACCTGTCCGCTGCCCTGCTCGCTTTGCGCCCCGTCGCAACCATCCGGCACCACAACGGGAAAATTCTCCGCATCGATAAAGTGACACACCACGCAAAAAAATATTATCAGCAGAAACACTATATCTATCACGGGTGTCATGTTAAATGACCCAAACCGCCGCGAACCCCGAAACTGACTAAAAACCGTCACAGACATCGATTGCCCCCTACCTTACCCTTTCTGTCCCAGCGGTGACTCCTTCTTAATCCGCGCCGACCTTTGTTCCACCGCCTGGATCCGGCGCATCCGCTCGCCCTGTCCCTCGCGTCTCTGTCTTTCGAGATTTCGCTTTATCCCGGGCATTATACTTTCCGCCTCAGCCACCGCCTCATTCGCCAACGTCTCAATCCGGTTGCTGAACACCCCATACAACGCCAGCGCCGGTATCGCAATAGCAAGCCCCCAGAACGTCGTCACTAAAGCAACGCCGATGCCGTCCGCCAACTGGGCCGGCTGCGGCTGACCGCCCGCCGTCACTATCGCATTAAATAGCTTTATCATCCCGAATACCGTCCCGAAAAGCCCCACCATCGGTGAGACATTGCCGATAAGATTCAGCCATTCTATCCGCCGCATCAGGGCCGAACTCTGCTCCTGAAGCGACTCAAAAAGCGCATCGCGCATCCTGAACCAGTCCCCGCCGCCGTGCCCGACCGCCTTCGAAACGGCAGTACTGACAAGGTCCTCGCTACCGGAAATTGCTTCGGAAAGCTCAGCGGGATTAAGCTGCCCGGCAAGCTTGACAATATCGGCGCCGACACCGCCCGGCAAAAGCACCTTGCGGCGAATCGTAAGAAAATACTGCACCGCTAAATAAACCATAACAAGCGACATCGGCAGCAGCACAAACCACACTATCGGCCCGCCTGCAACCACAAACTGGGCGAAAAACGTCCTGCCCTGTGCATCCTGCGAACCCGAGCTTACGCCCCCGCTGCGCATACCGACGGCTATCACAACAAACACAGCCGTCATCATCGCTGCTAACATAACCACTCTGAACAGAAAACGCTTCACCTTTATCTCCATTAACTGGTATTAACCTTCAAATGTCACCATCCCCGATAAGAGCACATTCGCCGCCGCTCTCGCGTGCTATCCTCTGCAGCACCTTCTCATCTTCACTGCTCGGCCAGAATCCTATCGTGTTAATCTTAACGCCCGCACCGAAGCTTCTCCTAAGCGTCTCAATCCGGTGACAAAAGCGACCTGCATCTTCCGCCGCCGGCTCAAAACCGTCCGTCAAAAAGTACATCGCAGAAGCGCCCGTCCCGCCCGCGCCGCGAACCTTCAGGGCCTCTTCAATCGCCGCCGCCGCATTCGTGCTGCCGCTTGCACTGACCGAATTAATAAACTCGAAGGCACTGCTCTTGGCACTTTCAGTCGCGCGAGCCAGGTTGCCATCGTTAAATTTCAGTATTCTACCCCCGCCGAAAAAAATTATCGCAAAATACTGGTCCGGCTGCAAATCCCCAATCGACTCGGACAGCTCTACCTTCACCCGGTCTAAGAGACCGCGCATGCTGCCCGAACAGTCAACAACATAACAAATCCTGCGCCCCTCACTTCTGCTGCCGAAAAAGTCGACCCCGCTCGCCGCAATCTCTGCATCGGCCAGCGAGAAAACATCACACACCACAACCCCTTTCTCGAAGTCAACCGTTTCACCCGGGGCTGCTTGTAAACTCCGGACAATCCGCTGCGGGCCTGAATAGAATTCAGCTTCGGCGAGCGGCCCAGGCCGCGCCACCGACTCTTTCATCTTCGGCTTACGCCTCGTCGCCGTCATCCGCAATCCCGGCGAGACGGGACTGCGGACGGTCACCGTTACAGCCGCACTTATCCGCGCCTCCGCCTCGGACTGCGAGAGCTTCACCGCCGCAAAGACCGCAAGGATACAAACATGAATTGCAACCGAAACGCTCCACGCCCAGAATCGCGCCTTCCGCTCCGCTTTAACCATTCCATGGTCCATCGATTAAGCCAGTACAATCCCTTAATTACAGGGCCCTGTCACCATGTACCGCACCAGACCCTAATCCACTACCTCCACCAGCGACACACCCGGCATCAGCAGATTATACATCAGTATCGCATCCCCGTTGTGAAGTCGTATGCAGCCCTGCGAATCCGCCGTTCCTATCTGCTCAGGGGCCTTCGTACCGTGAATCGCAAAGCCCGTCCTGCCCACTGCCTCACCCTCGATACCCTCAAGACCTATCCACCGCGAGCCTAACGGATAGTCCGGGGCATCCGATTCGTATGTCTTGCCGCTGACGGGGTCCGTCCAGGTCGGCTTTATCAGCTTGCCGCCCACTTTCACACGCCATCGCCCCGTCGGCGTCTCCATTCCCGGCTTGCCCAGCCCGACGGCGAAGCTGCGAATGTATGTGTTCTGCAAATACAAATCCATCGTAAACGTCGAACGATAAACCCGCGCATGAAACGGCCCGTTGATGACCTTTATCGTCGTCCCTGCCTGCAGCGCCTCCGGCTGTGATATCTTGTTCATCTTCATCAGAATCTCATACGGCACCTTGAATTGCTTGCCTATCGTCGAAAGCAAATCACCAAGGCGAACCTTATACGCGCCGCAAAGCTTGTCCTCAGGGTATATCTGCCTGCTGAACAACCACTGCCCCGAGAGTTCCGAAAGCTCCTGCTTCACAAACGCCCGCTGCTGCTCACTCTGACCTCTCGGCAAAAGCTCATTGAGCCGGTCGCGTGCCTCTATCATCTTCGCCGGTCTCTCCTTTAATAGTGCCATTGCCTCGGCGATAAGCTCACCAACCGTCTCGTTCGGCTCACTGCTCGGCCCCGCCGCAACCTCAATTAGTTCCGCAACCGGCTCCGGCTCGACCACCGGTTCTGCCTCCTGTTCCTCTGCCGCCGCCTCTACAACCGTCTCTACAACCGCCTCGGCAATCGGCTCAGCCGCGGGAGTCTCCACCACACTCTCCTCGCCGCCTCCCCGCAAAGGGCCCGTGGGGCGGCGACTATAGTAAATCCCAATCACAACTGCGCAAATCACTAAGACCGCTCCGATATAAGTCAACCTGCGATTCCGTGCCTTGCGCCTCGCATAAATACTGGCCACTACACGAGCCATTCCTTTTCTCCTGTCTTAAAAATCATCCATAACGCTTTGTCTTCTCTCCTCCGTTCTTCTGACGACGCTCGAAATACAAAATCTCCTCGTCCGTAACCAGAATATCCACCGGTACATCGTGCTCGGCAACCGGCACCGACTCCAAAACCTGCTCGGCAAATGCAACTCCGCATCGCACCGCCCTAAGCTCACCATTGGCAAAGAAACGGTCATAATATGACCCACCGCGACCCAGCCGGTTCCCGCCACGGTCAAAACCCAACCCAGGCGCCACCACCAGAGCTATCTCTGAAAACGGAACCGGCGTCCCCGTTATCGGATTTCGAAGACCGCCTGCGCCCGACGAAATACCCGTCTCAAGTGAGTCTATCCGCACCGGTATCATATGACGCTGCTGCCACGAAACCTTCGGCACTGCAACCGTCTTGCCGGACTGCCACGCGCTCAGTATCGCCTCCGATATATCAGTCTCATGAGGCAGCGGCAAATACATCATTACCACCGATGCATCACGGAACTCCACGGTCGAGATAAGGTTTCGGCACACCTTACGGCTCTTCTCCGTTCTCTCCTCGACCGAAATCTCCATAAGACACTGCTGTAGCTCCGTCCGCAACTTCGGCTTGTCCATAATAACCTCGTATCACCCATCTGCGTCCCCCGATTCACCCAGCCCCTCGGATGGGTTGGGCTGGGCTTCGGGCCTGTTACGTTCTATCAAGCTTTCAAGCTTTTGTAAATAATGCCTGATATTTTTTTCGTACCCCGCCTCTTTCGGCTGATAATACCTCCCCCTTGCCCCGCCCGGAAGATATTCCTGCGCCACAAAGCCGTCGGCGTAATTGTGCGGATACTTATACTCGGCCCCGTAGCCCATCTTCTTCGCAGCGGAATAGTGACTGTCCTTCAAATGCTTCGGAACCGCCACCGTCGGCTCACTGCCTACGTCCGAAACCGCCTTCCATATCGCCGAAGCAGATGCATTCGACTTCGGTGCACACGCAACGTAAACGGATGCCTGAGCCAGCGCAAGCTGCGCCTCCGGCAAACCCACAAACTCCGATATCTGAACCGCAGCGGCCGCTAAAACCGCCGCCATAGGGTCCGCATTCCCAACGTCTTCGCACGCACATACCGCTATCCGCCTCGCTATGAATCGAACATCCTCACCTCCCGCTATCATCCGCGCAAGCCAATAGACCGTCGCGTCAGGATCGCTGCCACGCATGCTCTTTTGAAAAGCGCTGGCTAAATCGTAGTGACTATCGCCCGTTCCATCATAGCCAATCGTCTTTTGCTGAATCGATTCTTTAACCGTCTGCACATCAACCTTGACTTTCTTGCCCTTCTCCCGAGCCGCCTGCGACAGAACCGCCACCTCAAGGCCCGTCAACGCCTTTCTCGCATCCCCGTCGCCCATGACCGCCAGGTATTTAAGCGCACTGTCGTCCGCTTCTATATCGTACTTGCCAAGACCACGCTCTGCATCACCAAGCGCACGCCTCAGAACCTCCAGTATGTCCTCCTCCTCTAACGGCTCAAAATGAAAAACCGTGCTCCGCGAAACAAGCGGCGAATTCAGCGAAAAAAACGGGTTCTCCGTCGTCGCACCTATGAGAATCAACACCCCCGACTCCACGTCGTCCAAAAGCACATCCTGCTGCGCCCGATTGAACCGGTGTATCTCATCTATAAAAAGCACCGTGCGTTGCCCGGCCACCGCCAACCTGTCCTTTGCCTCGGCGATTATCTGCCGAATGTCCTTCACGCTCGCCGCCGGCGCACTGACATACCGAAATTCCGCCTTTGTCTGATTCGCGATTACCATCGCCAGCGACGTCTTGCCAACCCCCGGCGGCCCGTAGAATATCAAGCTGCTCAGAGTGTCCGCCTCAAGCATCCGCCTCAGGAGCTTGCCTTGGCCGATGAAATGCTCCTGACCGGCGAACTCGTCGAGATTCCTCGGCCTCATCCGAACGGCCAAGGGGGCCGCAGAAGCCACATTTGCCCGCTCACGCCTGCCAAAAAGCGTATTGTCACCCTTGCCCACTGTCATAAAACACATTATACGCCCAACCGTCAAAGCCGCATAACGCAAAAATATCGCAGAAATTTGCTTGACACAGCTTATTTAATGCTTTACCAACTAAGGGCTTATACGGCTGACAAAATCGAAACTATGTCATTCGGAGAGAAGTTATGGAACTCAAGATTCAACTCAAAGAAAGCGATATCCCCCGACAGTGGTACAACCTCGCCGCCGATTTGCCCACACCGCTGCTGCCCCCGCTCGGACCTGACGGCAAGCCCATCGGCCCCGAGATGCTCGCGCCGGTCTTTCCCATGAACCTCATCGAACAGGAAGTCAGCGCCGAACGCTGGATAGATATCCCCGAAGAAATCCTCGGCATCCTCTACCGCTGGCGCCCGGCACCCCTAAAAAGGGCGGTCTATCTCGAAAAGTTCCTCGATACCCCCGCCAAAATCTACTACAAGGACGAAAGCTACAGCCCGCCCGGAAGCCACAAACCCAATACCGCCGTTCCACAGGCCTGGTACAATAAGCAGTTCGGTATCGAAAATCTTACCACCGAAACCGGCGCGGGTCAGTGGGGCAGCGCCCTGGCCTTCGCATGCAAAATCGTCGGCCTCGGGTGCAAGGTCTTTATGGTCAGAATCAGCTTCGACCAGAAGCCGTTCCGAAAGACCATGATGCAGGTCTGGGGCGCCGACTGCATCGCCAGTCCAAGCAACCAGACAAACGCAGGAAGAAAAATCCTCGAAGAAATGCCCGACACCCCCGGCTCTCTCGGAATCGCCATCAGCGAGGCAATTGAAGCCGCTGTTACCGACCCGACAGGAAAAACTCGCTATACGCTCGGAAGCGTCCTGAACCACGTTCTGCTGCACCAGACGATTATCGGCCTCGAAGCAAAAAAACAGCTCGAGCTCGCCGGCGAAAAACTGCCCGATGTCGTCATCGGCTGCGCCGGCGGCGGGAGCAACTTCGCCGGCCTCGCCTTCCCGTTCGTCGCCGACAAAATCAACGGCGCCGATATTACAATCATCCCGGTCGAACCCGAGTCCTGTCCGACAATGACACGCGGCCCATTCGCCTACGACTTTGGTGACACCGCCTGCACAACTCCGCTGCTGGCAATGTACACGCTCGGCCATGCCTTCATCCCACCGCCAATTCACGCCGGCGGCCTCCGCTATCACGGTATGGCACCATTGGTTTGTCAGGCCATCGTCGAAGGTCTTCTCAAGCCAAGGGCCTATCACCAGATCAAATGCTACGAAGCGGCTCTGACCTGGGCCAGTACCGAAGGCGCCATTTGTGCCCCGGAAACCAGCCACGCCGTCGCCGCCGTCATCGATGAAGCAATCAAGGCAAAAGAGGAGGGTAAGGAAAAGGTCATTCTCTTAAACTACAGCGGGCACGGCCTGATGGACCTCTCCGGATACGACGCCTATATGGCTGGAAAGCTCATTGACTACGAGCTGCCGCAGCAGGACCTTGAAAAGTTCACCGCACCGCTAAACCAGCTCCCCAAGGCAGAAATGAGAAAAACCGGTAAATGGTAGCAATTTACGCAAAACTTCTCACGCAGTTTCAGAGAGCTTGCGAAAACATGGACCTATAAAATGCCCGTTTGCTATGCCGTTTTTTGACCTTTTCTGTTTTTTGAAAGGAGCAAAACAAAAAGACAAAAAAAACACTTCCGTTACTTTGTAACGGCTGCTATACTGACCGGCGATTTACTCAGACGGTTTACTTTCAGACTGATTAGCTGATGTGTCCTAAGGAGGACGTAAGAGAAAAACTTTTAAGGAATGATTTTTAAGGAGATGAGCACGATGAAGAAAACAATTCTGTTAGCTGTAGTTGTGCTGTTGGGCGCAAGCGGCCTCGCCCAGGCACAGGAAGGTGAGCTGCACGGCGTAGTCGGCATCACCTACGACACAAAGTATGTCTGGCGCGGCATCACCGTCTTCGGACAAAAAAGCGCTATCCATCCCTTCGTCGATTTAGACCTCATGGGAACCGGCTTCCATCTTAACGCAATTGGTCACCGTGCCAACGCCAGCGGATACGAGAATAATGAGCGATGGGACTACACACTGTACTACAAGGGCTCCTGTTACGACGAAGAAACCTACGCAACTCGGTATATGCTCGGTTACACCTACTTTAACTATCCGGACCTCAGTGCCCACTCCGCCTACAAGTCGGCAACCGATCCCGGCAGCGCCGACCTCCAGGAACTATTCGCAGTTTTGTCCTGGCCCAGTCTGCTCGGCATCGAAGGCCTCGTCCCCAGCTATTGCATAGTCAAGGGCTGGCCCAGCAACAGCAATGCTATCGTCGGCGCCAACAACGCCAATGGCGGCACGTACTCCGGCTTCGCACACGTCTTTATGCTTGACTATGCCCTGCCGGTTACAGGCCTGACTGCGGAAATCCCTGAGCAAATCCTCAATTTCCACACCGAGATGATTTTCAACGACGGCGTTGACCCCCGCGGTAACGGCGGATATACTGACAGTGACTGGACACACATCATGTTCGGCGTGACTACCGACTTCGATCTTGACAGCGATCTCACATTTACACCAGGCCTGTACTATCAGATTACTATGGAAGATGACAAAACCTACGGTGTCAGCCCCGACCACGACATTACCTGGGCAAGTGTGACAGTGAGCTACAAGTTCTAAAACCAAGCTAAGTATTTCTCGAAATGCAGGAAGCCGGTTCAATCCGAACCGGCTTCTTTTTATCCTGGCTTAACCCTTACCTCTCTTGGCAATGAAACCAACCGCCCTTTCCCTGCATCGGATGCCGAATATACCCCCTAATTCGTCCTGCGCACCACAAACCTCGCCGTCTCAATCAATGCCGCCTTTGCATCGCTCTGCTCCACCTCCCCCAGCGCCGAAATCGCCCGCTCGATCAGCTCCTCAGCACGTTTCCGCGTATACGACAAGCTCCCGCATGACTCTAACTTCTCTATTAGATACTTCTTCTCATTCGTCTCCGCTGCTTTGCCGTCCCCACGCCGCCCGCTTACCTGCAGAAGCTCCTTCACCGAATCCTTGCTCGCTTCATCCGCTGTTCTCAAAAAGTGTATAACCGGCAGCGTCATCTTCTCCCTGTCAATGTCACGACCCACCGTCTTGCCCATCTGCCTCTCGTTGCCCGTCATATCCAGCAGATCGTCCGTAATCTGAAACGCGATGCCGATATCCCGACCAAACTCCGCAAACGCCTCCCTCTGCCGTTCGTCCGCACCTGCCAGAGATGCGCCCAACGAACACCCCGCCCTGAAAAGCGCAGCGCTCTTCTCCGATATGAGCTCTATGTACGCCGATTCGCTCAGCTGGCCGTTCTCCCGCTCCAGCGTTTGCCTCAGCTCGCCTTCGCACGTCCGAGCCGCAGCAGATGCAATTACGCCTGTCACGGACTTATCCAGCTCAACACACATCTCGAACACCTTGCTCAGCACAAAGTCACCCAACAAAACTGCACACTCGTTACCTCGTAAGCTGTTCACTGTCGCATACCCGCGACGATGCCTCCCTTCGTCTATAACGTCGTCGTGCAGCAGAGTCGCATTGTGTATCATCTCCACAATCGCCGCCACACGTATGTGCTCTTGCGTTATCCTCCCGCACGCCAAACCACTCAGAAGAACCAGCCCGGGCCGAATCATCTTCCCCCTGTCCCAGTGCAGACCCGCCAGTAGTCCTCGTACCGCCTCGCTGCAGCGCGACAGTTCCTCGTCTATCAGAGCCCTCACACGCCCCAGACCCGAACCTACAAGTGAAAAACTCCCCGCTGAATCACCCGTGCTCGCAGAATTGAAAACGTCCGATGTGTCCCTTTGTGCTGGTAATTGCATCACGACAAGCTATAGCGGACAGCAAACGACTCTACGGCTCGAAAGCCCGCTCCCGACTTTTGTCCGCTACTTCTCCTTTCCGTGGGCATATTCGAAGAATTTCTTTCGCAGTAACTTTGTAATCGGACCGGGCTTGCCGTCCCCGATAACCCGCCCGTCTATCTCCACGACGCCTATTACCTCCGCCGCCGTCCCCGTAAGAAAAAGCTCGTCGCTCACGTACAGGTCAAACCGCGTAAGGTTCTTCTCTGAAACCTCAAGCCCTTCTTTTCTTGCAAGACCTATCACAATATTTCGCGTTATCCCTTCTAATCCGCCCGACTCAGGCGGGGGCGTAAAGACCATACCCTTTCTCACTATAAACACGTTGTCTCCGGTCGCCTCCGCAACGTACCCCTCGTGATTGTACATGACCGCCTCCGGTACATTGCTGTCGAGCGCCTCTATCTTCGCCAGAATGTTGTTCAGGTAATTCAAACTCTTTGCCTGTGGCGGTATCGAAAGGGGGTGATTGCGAACCGTCGTCGCGCTGATTATCTTCATCCCCGTCTCGTAAAGCTCCTCCGGATAAAGCTGAATGCTGTCCGCTATGATAAACACCTTGGGGTTTTCGCACACAAAAGGATTGATCCCTAATGTCCCAATCCCCCGTGTCACAACAAGCCGAATATAGCCGTCGATGATACCGTTGGACTTTACCGTCTCCTCTGCCGCACTTGTCAGCGAGCTCGTGCTCATCGGTATCTCAAGCCGTATCCCCTTCGCCGACTGATACAACCGGTCAATGTGCGCCTCAAGCTCGAACACCCGCTTGTTATATACGCGAATGCCCTCGAAAACACCGTCCCCGTAAAGAAGGCCGTGGTCGAATACGCTTATCTTGGCATCCGCCTCGTTAACGAGTCTGCCGTCGAGCCATATTTTCAACGCCATACAATTTCCCTTTACCACAACTCTCGGATTTACCTGTTCCGATGCTATCGCATCTTGCCGTCCGCCAGTGTTATCGTACGACTCGCACGCCGCGCTATCCGCTCGTCGTGCGTTACCATTACTATCGTCTGGCCGCGCCCGTTCAGCCGCTCGAGCACATCTAAGATACCATTTCCTGTCACAGAGTCAAGGTTCCCTGTCGGCTCGTCCGCCAAAAGCACCTTCGGCTCGTTCATCAATGCACGTCCAATCGCCACCCTCTGCCGCTCCCCACCCGATAACTGGTACGGCTTATGACGCTGCCTTTCACCAAGTCCGAGCTCTTCAAGAAGCTCCCCTGCCCGCTTTTTTGCCCGTTTTCGGTTTCCCAGCCAGCCGACCACAGTCGCCGATACCATCGCCGGCAAAACCACATTCTCTAATACATTTAATTCGTCCAGCAAATGATAGAACTGAAACACAAATCCAACCATCCTGTTGCGAAATCTGTTCAGCTCACCGGCACCGAACCCGCTCAAATCTCGCCCCTCAAAACGCACTACCCCCTTATCGGGCCTGTCCAGCGCACCCAATATATGCAAAATCGTGCTCTTGCCGCTCCCTGATGCTCCAACTATCGCAACGAATTCGCCCTTTTTCACGGCCAAGTCAACTCCCTTCAGAACTCGTACCTCCGCCGGCCCCATCCGATAAGATTTATAGACACCTTCAGCCTTTAATATCATATCGTCATTGCTCATAATTGGCTCACCTGCAAGATTTCAACCGGCTCCTGCTTCGCTGCCTGACGGCTCGGCAGCAACGCGCTCAACATGCACGAAACCACCGCCGACAGCACTACCACGGCAAGAAGCCCCACGTCCGTCTGGTTCGGAATATCACCTATAGCATATATCGTCCGGTCCCAAAGCTGAAAACCTAAATGCTCGAAAAGCTGGTTCTCTATCGTGTTTATGTTCCGTAAAAACGCTACCCCCAAAACAACCCCAATACCCGAGCCGAGCAGACCCGTCCAGAATGCAAATATCACAAATACCCCGACGATATTCGCCTCAGATACGCCTATGCTCTTCAAAATCCCTATGTCCTTGCTCTTGTGGCTCACTATCATGTAGAAAACAACAAATACTATAAAAACCGTCGTCACTCCCACAAGACCGAACATAACCCCCACCATCGTGTGCTCCTTCTCCATAGGTGCAATAAACTCTCGCCGGTGTCCCTTCCAGCTCTGAACACTCACCGTCTCCAATAGCCCCGCGCCCGCATCACCTGCCCTCTTCGCCGCATATTCTTTCCAAAGCCGCGCCACCTTCGAACATCCGGCGTTCAGTTTCACATCATCGCCGAACTTGATATAAAGCTGCGAGGCCCTCTTCACGGGCCCGCCCATCCCGCAAAGCTCTTGCGCATCTTCAAGCGGTATATAAACCGCCGAGCTGTCAACCTTCGCAAGACCGCTGCGCGAAGTGTCACTATAGTAAAACGTCTTCGTATTGACCAAGTCCGTCCCCGCCTTCGCCAGCGCGCCCTTCGCCGTCAACGGAAAGCACGTCACCGACAGCACCGTAGCCGAAGGCCGCGAATCGTATGAATACTCGCCTCGCGCATCACGCCTAAGCCACAGGTCAATCCCCACAACACAACCCGGACGACTCGGACTGTACTCCGCCTCGAACGCCTTCGACGCATCGTCCTTGTGGAAATGCAGCGTCCCGCCGAAGCCCGTCACCCTCCCGTGTCGCTCCGGGTCTATCCCGATTATTTCAACACCGATGCTTTGCTCTGAACCACGCGCGCTGACCAGTCCGTAGCTCCTCACCACGCACGAAACGCTCTCCACGAAATCTTCTCCCTCCAGTATCCGCATGAAATCCTCGTAATACGAAAATCCCACTAACGACTGCGTCCCCACCACGCAGTCACCCACAAAGTCGTGATTCTTCTCCTTGAAATCACCCACAAGGCCCGTCATCACCGTCATCACCACCACAACTATAAATACGCTAAGCGCAACCGCCCCCAGCGCAAGGTAGCTTATCCGCCTCCTGAAAAGATAACGAAATGACAGAATAATCTTATACATCTTACCGCTTAGCTACTCGTACCTCAGAACATTCACAGGCCGGGTCCGCGCCGCAACTATCGCCGGAACAACTGCCCCAATCGCCGCCGCCAAAATCGCAGATACCACTATCGGCAGAACCGAACCCCAGTCAACCTCGCTCGGTATCCTGCTGAACATATACACACTGCTCTTCCACAGCTTCAGCCCGAACACTATCCGTATCCATTCCTCAATCGTATTGATGTTCTCCGTCACCACATATCCCACCGCCACGCCAAGTCCCGACCCGACCACGCCTATAAATGCGCCGAAACCCACGAAAATTAAAGCCACCGATCCGCTCCCGGCACCGCAGCTCTTGATTATCCCGATGTCTTTCCGCCGTGTCTCCACAATCATATAGAATATGCAGAAAATAAGCAGTACCGCACTGAAGCTCACCATGGCGAATATGAACAGCAGAACGCCCATCTGTTTTCGTATCTCTCCTATGTATCGACTCTGCATCTGTTGCGCCGTCTCAATCGTCGTTTCATTTATCCGATACGAGATCCACTCGAGCCGCTCCGACGCGAACACCTCCCATACCCCGCGAATCTGCGCCAGTCCTGCCTCCGTGTCACAGTCGCCGCGGAGCTTGACCTGAATCTGGTCCACAAGCAGTTCGGCTGAATCACCGTACATCGTCTTCTGAACCTCGTGCAGGGGAATATAAACGCACTGCTTGTCGAATTGATAGACCCCGGTGAAAACGATATCCGCTATCGTAAACTTCAGCAGCTTTCTCTTGAACCGCCTTCCCTCACCGCTTCTTCCCTCCACCCGCGTCCCCGTCGTCAGCACAACTTCCTTGCCCACCATCTGTTTGACCGCATCAAAATCATATTCGTCCGTCTCCTCGTCGGGCCTCGCCACCACCCCGATCCCAACAAATCCCTTCACGATATCGGCCTCACCCTCGCTTTCAACCACCAGCTCGTCGGACGACTCGTTATGCATCAGCAAAGACCGCTCAAAACCCGTCACTTGCCCCCGCCGCTCCGGCTCAATACCCCACACCTCCACTGCACGCACGTTCCCGCTGTCCAAATGCAAAAGACCCTGCACTGTTAGTTTCCCCGTCGCCGCCTCAACCGCCTCCGTCTGCTCTAACCGCTCGATTAGCTCCTCATATCTCGAAATCCTGACCGGCGGAGCAAGCACAACGTCACCTACCGCTTCAACCGCGCTTAGCTCCAGCGCCCTGATAAATCCGTTGAACAAGCTCGCCACTACTATCAGAAGTGCACAGGACAGTGTAACTGCCGCAATACTCAGCAGCACAATCTTGCGCTTGCGCAGATACCGCAGCCACAAAAATAGTTTCAGCATATCAGACCTGGCCGATTCAAGGGGTTCCCAAACGCGATTTATCGCGTTTGGGGTCCCAATCCGTGGTCGGCTTCAAAAGGGGAAACAATACCACGTCACGAATGCTTGTCGCTCCCGTCAGAACCATAACAAGTCGGTCTATCCCTATTCCAAGACCGCCTGCCGGTGGCATCCCGTACTTCAACGCCGTCACAAAATCGCTGTCCATCGTCGCCATCGACTCGGCCTGCCCTCGAAGCTGCAAACGAAAATTCTCCTCCTGTACCGCCGGGTCGTTCAGCTCCGTATATGCGTTCGCAAGCTCCATCCCCGCCACGTACAGCTCGAACCGCTCCGCGTACGCCTCGTTGTCCCTCTTGGTCTTCGTCAAGGGACACAACGCCGCGGGATAGTCAATCACAAACGTTGGATTGCTCAGATTCTTCTCCACCGTCGCCTCGAAAACCTCATGCACAACCACCGTATCATCCATCTGCGCCTGCTCTATCCCCAGTTCAGCCGCCTTCTTTCTCAATGAGTCGATATCATCAATATCACAGCCGCTGTACTTAGCCAGAAGCTCCGCATAGCTCGACCGACGCCAGGGCCTCGCAAAATCTATACTCGTATCACCGAACCGAACCTTAGTATCCTCGCAGTATTTCTCTACCAGCAGACATGTTACCTCCTCCGTCAAATCCATCATCACATTGTAATCCGCGTATGCCTGATACAATTCCAGCATCGTAAACTCAGGATTATGCTGCCTGCTCAGACCCTCGTTCCGAAAGTTCCGATTTATCTCAAAAACCTTTTCCATCCCCCCAACGAGAAGACGCTTCAAAAACAGCTCCGGCGCTATCCGCAAAAACAAATCCATCCCTAAGCTGTTATGATGCGTAATAAACGGCTTCGCCGCAGCGCCCCCCGCTATCGACTGCATCATCGGCGTCTCGACCTCGATAAAGCCCAGCCCCTTCAAATACTCCCTTATCGTCGAAAGTATCGCGCTACGCTTCTTGAATAGCTCCATCACCTCCGGGTTCGACCACAAATCCACGTACCGCTGGCGATAACGAAGGTCTATATCGCTCAAACCGTGAAACTTCTCAGGCGGGTGAAGAAGCGACTTGCTGAGCATCGTCACCTCATCCGCCCAGATAGTTATCTCCCCCGTCTTCGTCTTGCCCAACTTGCCCGCCGCGCCGATGATGTCACCTAACTCCAGTAGCTTCGCCAGAGGCCACCGCTCCCCCATGAGCTTCTTGCTCAAGCCCACCTGTATCGTCCCACTCCAGTCGCGAATAGTCATGAAAATCAGCTTGCCTATGTCCCTGAGCAATGTAATTCTGCCCGCACACTTCGCCCGCTGACTCTCATCGTCCTCCTTGTACCCGCTCCTGATATCCGCCGCCGACTCCGCCCCCTCGTACCTGCCACCGTACGGGTCGATACCCATCTGCCTTATCGCCGACAGCTTCTCCTGTCGCTGTCGCTCGAATCGACCCGGCTCGCCTTTCGACGAATCGTCTCCCTTGCTCGCCTGCTCTCTTGCCAAAACTCGCACCTCTAAAGCTAATATAGAAACTAACCTCTCCCCCGCGAAAACCTACGCCGCTTTTCGCTTCTGCTCCCTGGCCTCTTCAGCGATAAGTTTGCTCTTTAGCACCAGTATCCCTATCGACAGCTGCGAATCTGCCTCTATGGTATCCTCTACCGAGTGCTTCTTCAGCGACCCGGCATCGTTGTTGTGACCTGCTTTTACAAGAACGGCATTGTCCCTCTGAACGTCCAGCATCTTCCGCACTTCGTCGCCCCTCAGCTTCACCTCTACCATCGGCCCGACCCCCCAGTCCTTGCCGCCCTCCTTCTTCGCCTCATCTCTGCTCTTTACCTTCTGCCCCGAAGGCAGATAATAGTTCGCCATCGTATATTTCAACTGCGCGCCGTCACCCGGGTAGTGCGTTATCCCCTGAACAAGACCTTTGCCGTACGTCCGCTCGCCAACCAGTATCGCACGACGATGAGACACATCACCCAGCGCACCGGCCACTATCTCAGATGCACTCGCCGAACCTCCGTTTATCAGAACCACTATCGGATAATTCGGATGTGTTCCTTTCTTGCTCGCCACCGCGTATGTCGGCATCCCGAACCGGGGCCTCGTCATCACTACCAGCCCCTCCGATAAAAACTTGTCCGCCACCTCTATCGCGCTCTCAAGATACCCACCGGTATTGAATCGCAGATCCAGAATCAAACCACGCATCCCCGCCGCTTCCAGATTCTTCAATACTTTCTCCAAATCCGATGCCGTCTTCTCCGAAAAATCAGTGATCCGAACATACCCTATCCTCATCTTCGCATCAATCATATAAAGCCACTTGCCCTCCTCCCTTCGCTGCCAGCCGCGAATCGTCCGTACAACTATACGCGCACGAGTTATCGTAATGTCCTCCGTCTTCTCCTCACCGGGCCGCCTTATCGTCAATGTCACCTTCGTCCCCGCAGGCCCTGTTATGTGCTTCACCGCACACGAAAGTGACATGTCCTTCGTCGCCTTGCCGTCAACCTTCTCAATCACGTCTTCCGCGTCAAGGCCCGAATTATACGCCGGCGTATCCGGAAGCAGGCTCGCCACAGTCAACCGGCCCTTCTGTTTGTTTATCTCTATCCCGATACCCGTAAACTCATTCGTCATCAGCTTCTCGAAATCCTTCACCTGCCTCGGCCAGACCATCACCGTATAATCATCCAGCGCCGAAAGTGAACCCACCGAAAACTGAGCAACCACTATCTGCTCCGGCAGCGACGCCGTCCGCGAATTCAGCTCCAGTACCTGTTCGAATACAAAGATAAATCGCTCCTTGCTCAGCCCCGCCTGCCCACTAAGGGCCTTCGAGCCCTCAAGCTCGGTCAGAATCGCCGAAAGTCCCGACGATAATGACAAAAGCTCTGCATCGTCGAGAGCGGAGAACTCCTCGAAACTCTTGCCCGCAATCTCTGTATTGGGATCGTCCGATGACAGAGATGCTCCTCTCCGCACCACCTCCACAAGAGACCGGCACCGCCGCAAACCCTTCAACGCCATCTCGAGATAATCTATCTTGCTCACATAATTGAAATTCAGTGCATCTATCCCTCGAATGAACATACGCTTCTTCACATTCTCGAAACGCTCCCTCGCCGTCTCACACGGACTATCCTGAAATGCCCCCGCAATCTCTGCCTTCTCGGCAAGCTCATCGGCGTGCTCGGTATACTCCTTGTTGTTCGGCTCAACCGCCGCAAGCCAGCTCCAGCACACTAAGTACGCCTCCAACCACTCACCCCTGGATTCGTGCCCCGCCGCCTCTGCCTTTGCCTTATCCATCGCCTCCTGAACAAACCCCTTACTCAAAAGCTCTCGCTTCTGCTCGGTGTCCGCAAATCCCCACGCCCGCGAAACAGCAGACAGAACCGCACTAACCATGTCCTGCTCATTCACGTCGTTTACGTCGTTGCCGTCCCTCTCACCCGACTCCAGCTTCGCTAACTTCTCCAGACGCTCCTCATAAACGCTCTCACGCTCCGACTGGCGCCGCTGCCTTATCTCTTCATAGCCCTTCAATATCTCTGTCAGACCGGACACCTGCTCGCCGGCGCCCCCGCCCGTTCGAGATTGCTCTTCTATCAACTGTTTCGCCGCCTCGAAGTTCCCCTGACATATCAGCTCGCTCGCTACCTCGGCAACGTTCGATTCCTCCCTCTGCCGCCCTGGATCCTCCGCACCCAGCCCAGCGCTGGGCTGGGCCGTCTCTCCCGACAACCCACCCTCCGGTATCTCAACACCTGCCGAGCCGATTAGAACAGACCGAAACGACAGCCCCACAATACAGAAAAAGACCGCCACGCCCAGCCGCATCGGCCTGTTCAAACACCTCAGACTGTTCCTTGTATCTCGCATCTTCACTCTTTTCTGTGGCACGGGCATCCTTGCCCGTGATTTTACCCTTTTCTTTATGAAGGATTGAGAGCATCTTCCGCCCTCAATCCTGCGATAACACTCATATCTCAAATCCTACATGCACTCTGCCGCCTTGCCCGCACACCCTAAAACCTGCAGCTTGTGCTTTACCATCTCATATATCGCCTCTCTGCCGGGGCCAAGATACTTACGTGGATCGAATTCGCCCGGCTTCTCGGAAAATACCTGCCTTATCTTCGCCGTCAGCGCCATACGCAAGTCCGTGTCGATATTCACCTTGCACACCCCCATCTTCGCCGCCTTGCTCACCGCCTCTTCCGGCACGCCCATAGCATCGGGCATATCGCCACCATACTTGTTGATTAAGTCCTTGAATTCCTTCAGTACGCTGCTCGAACCGTGCATAACGAGTGGAAAATCCGGTAGCCGTTTCTGAATCTCCTCGAGCACGTCAAACGCCAGTTTCGGCTCCTTCTTGAACTTATACGCCCCGTGGCTTGTCCCTATCGCCACCGCCAGCGAGTCAACCCCCGTCTTCTCCACGAATTCCTGTACCTGGTTCGGGTCTGCAACATGCTTGCTGACATCATCGGCGTCAACACCGACCACATCTTCCTCGATACCCCCCAACTGGCCCAACTCCGCCTCCACCACCACGCCGTGTTCGTGAGCATAGTCCACTACCTCTTTGGTCATACGAATATTCTCTTCGAATGGCTTCGAAGATGCGTCTATCATCACAGACGTAAAACCGTCCTCCACAAACTCCTTGCACGTCTGGAAGTTATCACCGTGGTCCAGATTGATAGCGATAGGAATCTCGGGATTCTCTTTCACCGCTACATCGATAATCGCCCGAAGCCAGCTGTTCTTCGCATATTCCCGCGCACCACGCGACACCTGCAGAATCAGAGGCGCCTTCTCCTCGGCTATCGCCCTTACTATCCCCTGCGTTATCTCCATGTTGTTCACATTGAACGCACCAACCGCGTACCCGTTCTTGTACGCCATCTCGAACATCTTCTTCGTATTCACCAACGGCATTGTCTTCTCCTACAATTATCTAAAACCTTAAAACCAGTTTGTTCACTTCCTTACTTGCCCAATTACCCGAAATTGCCAGAAGTTCACCAGTATACCGCAAACGCGCGAAAAATCAAACCCTTAATACCCCCCAGTGCGGATTTTCCATCGATCGGCCCTTCTTCTTCTCCCCCATATCACGCGAACTCCTTCCGTATGTTGTCCAGCTTGCCAAAACACACGAGCTCGTCACCCGCCAGGATTCTCCTGTCCGCACTTGGGTTCGCAAATGTCTCGTCGGCGCGGACTATCGCCAGTACAATGATATCTTCTTTTCGCAGTCCCGACTCCGAAAGCGTCTTGTCCGATATCGGATGGCCCTCACTGATTCTCACGTTCGAAACACCGTAACCACCCTTCGCAAGCAGCAGCTCCTCAAAAGAAATCGGCCTCAAGCCCGCTCTCTTTATAATTCGCCTTCTTAGAGAATCTGTTAGCCGCCGCGCAACCTTAGTATTCGTGAAAATCCTATAAATGAGGTAAATCGCAACTACCACCACCATCAGATTTATCCACGGCAGCACCGCACCCGGAACATCGAAGCGTACAAACGGTACCGATAACTTCCGGCCCACAATTTGTGGCCTCAAAGAGTTCGCAAACGTCGCTATCATCGTCACAAGACCAGCATGCCCCAAAACGATAAGGACCGATGCGATGCGCCTTCGTTGCGGTCTGCCCGTTATCAGCTCCGCTTCACGCGTCGTAAATCCCGTCGATGTAAAACACGACAGCGCCTGAAACTTCGCTACCGACCACTCCAGCCCGGTTAACTGAAACGCTATCGCACCTATTCGAACAACTACAAGAGACACAATCAGAACTGCAAGGAACACTACCAGGTTCATAATTCACTCCTCACCAAAAATACCTCAGAATAGCTCCGGAACATGGACACAAAACCACTTTCTTGCCCTTGCTTCAACAGCCTGGGAAAACCCGGAACGTCATAACAAAGACCCCTTCGCCCAAGACGCAACTGCTCTCCATGAACCTACCCCAGACAAATGCCTTTGTCAACAGCCGACGGCTACTCCGCCTTCCTCGTCTGCTCGCCGTTGAACACCAATCCCAGGCCCTTGCGTACCTCCTCCGTAAAATGCCCTCCCCCATCCACCACACCCCGTATAAAAACCATCGTCCCCTCTTTCACATCCACAAACGGCTCTTTCCTGACCAGCTTGCTCGCAGGCTCAGACCACTCGCCCTTCACGCGAAGCCGAACCAGCTTATCCTTCATCGCCGCAAAAAGATTAATCACGGGAATCGCCCTGATTAGTCTGTCGAGGCCCTTCAGCGGCATAGCAATCACATACAGGTCAACCTCCTTACTCCCCATATCCACCTTCCCGCCCGGCTCGAACTCCAGCGCACTGACTCGATTCGACAGATGCGCCCGCTCCAGAGTAATCACCCGACCGGACATCTCGAACGCCGCCTCCCCGTCCGACATCCCCACAACACCAAGCTTCTTAAAACCCAGATAGCTGAATATCTGTCCCACCACCGGCATCGTCCACAAATCACTATCATCGGCAAACACCACCCCCCGCCCCTTCACGCTCTCCCACCCGCAGCTGTCGGCCTCGAACGTATAACTCAACGTCGCCTTCCCCCGCGACAGCTTCTTCTTCGTCCCAAGCAACTCCGTCACCTGGCTCAATTCGAGCCCTACACCTGTCACCTCACCGCTGTATCTGCTCGCCCCTTCGCCGTCCCGCTCAATCGAGAGCCAACCCTTCACACGCCCCCCACACGTCCGGGCCTGAACCCTCCGAAAGTCAAAACGTCCGTCGTTCACATCCAGCACCGCACACACCTCTCGCCCTACTTCCCGTCCTTTGTGCCTCACCCGCCAATCCTCAAACCATACTTTCCCCGCTGGCGACATCCCCCCCTTCTCGCCCAGCCGCCCCCGCACACTTCCCTCCGCCTGCACACGCCCCCGCGCAATCCACTCGCCGCCGACCCGAAAAATATACTTCCAGACCGCCACCTCGCCCGCCGAATAATCCCCATCCACCACCAGCGACGCAGCCACCTCTTCGCTCACCTCATCGAACGAGCCCCCAATCTCCAGCCGCTGCCCCGCCGAAGAGCCGATCTGACGAAGCGAAAACCGGTAGCCCTCCCCCTCACGCTGCGCCTGGGCGTACAGCCCCTCCAGCAACAGTCTCCCAACCTTCTCCGATACTGCCTCGACATCTATCTGGCCGATTCGCACCTTCTCCAGGAGCCACCGCTTGCCCTTCTCCTGCCCCGAATCGCCCCCCAATGGAATCCTCAGCCCGTCCTCGCCGGCCACCGCCCGAACATGCACCTGCGTAATCTCGACCTCACGCACAACCGGTTTCGCGCTCGGCCAGTTCGCAAACCTCAGAACCATATCTTCCACGCGAACATCCACAGACCCCGATGCATCCCAAAGACGCATCCAGCCCACACGCAGAAAACCCGCATCGTTCAGACTCACTTCCCCCATATCCACCGAGCCCGACCAGAACCGTCGCACCATCCGCTCCACACGACGCACCCCAACCTTAGGCCCATACCATAAATGAACGCCAAGATAAACCGCCCCAGCCAAAACCAGCACCACACCAACCCACCGAATCCAGCGCCTGTCCTTCTTCTTATCGTCCATCGAACGCCCCTAAAACCCACGTCTTGCCCCGATGCCCTGCTGTAATCATCTCAACTGCACCACCAATGTCAACGAATACAATTCACCGAGCGCAAAACGCTGCAAAAAAAAATGAGGCGCCGGTCACTTATCTGACAGCGCCCCATCAACACACACCCCAAACAACTTTCCTTCCCTACTTCTCGCCCATGTACGGATAGCGGAAGTCTCTCGGCGGCAAAAACGTCTCCTTGATTGCTCGCGGCGACACCCACCGCTCAAGGTTCAGCCAGCTCCCCGCCTTATCGTTCGTCCCCGATGCTCGCGTCCCCCCGAACGGTTGCTGCGACACCACCGCACCGGTCGGCTTGTCGTTCACATAAAAATTACCCGCCGCGTGACGAAGCACGTTCATCGCCTTGACTGTGGCACCACGGTCAAGTGAAAATATCGAACCCGTCAGCGCGTATGGCGACGTCCGGTCGCAGACCTCCAGCATCTTGTCATAGTCCCTTTCCGGGTACACATGCACCGTTATAACCGGCCCGAAAATCTCCTCCGCCATCAGCCGCGACTTTGGGTCCTCGCTCACTACCACCGTCGGCTCGATAAAGTAACCCTTTGAGTTATCGTATCCGCCGCCTGTGATAATTTCCAGACCCGCCGTCGTCTTCGCATATTCTATATACTCGACGATAGTATCGTATGCCTTCTTGTCGATCACACCACCCATGAAATTCCGAAAATCACACACGTCACCCATCTTCACGTCTTTGATTTCGTCCAGCATCCGCTCCTTAACCGCAGGCCATATCGAATCCGGCACATACATCCGCGACGCCGCAGAGCATTTCTGTCCCTGATACTCGAACGCGCCGCGGACCGTCGCCGCAACCAGCGCCTCAACATCGCAGCTCGCATGTGAAAAAATGAAGTTCTTCCCGCCCGTCTCACCGACAATCCGCGGATAAGAAACATACTTGCGAATATCACTGCCTATCGCAAGCCATATCGTCGAGAAGACATACGTGCTGCCCGTAAAGTGAATACCGCCTAACCGAACGTCGTTCAAAACCGGAGGTCCCACAACCGGCCCCGGTCCCGGAACCATATTGATAACACCCGGAGGCATCCCCGCCTCTTCCAGTACCTTCATTATGAAATACGCCGGCAGCACCGCCGCAGACGCCGGCTTCCAGACAACCGTGTTGCCCATCAACGCCGGTGCCGTCGGCAGATTCCCCGCTATCGACGTAAAGTTAAATGGCGTAATCGCAAAGACAAAGCCGTCCAGAGGCCGATGCTCCATATAGTTCAATACACCCGGCGTCGAGATCGGCTGGTCGCCATATACCTCCTCCATGAAGTGCGGATTAAACCGCCAGAAATCTATCAGCTCACACGCCGCATCTATCTCCGCCTGATGAGGCGTCTTGCTCATATTCAGCATAGTCGCAGCGTTCAGCGTCTGGCGGTACTTGCCCGCCAGCAGATCCGCCGCCTTCAGCAAAATTACCGCACGCGACTCCCACGGCATCTCGCCCCACTGCCTCTTCACCTTCTGGGCCGCATCCACCGCCTTGATCGCATACTCGGCATCCGCCTGATGATACCTGCCCAGAAGATGCCCGTGGTCGTGCGGACAGCGAATATCCGCGAGATTGCCGTTTCGAACCTCCTCGCCGCCGATTATCATCGGCACCTCTGCCTGCCCGCTCAGCATCTCCTTAAGCTTGCCCTTCAACTCCGCCTTCTCACTACTGCCTGGCGCATAACCCAATATCGGCTCGTTCTTCGGCTGCGGAACGCGAAATATACCGTTAAACATCTCTGCCTCCTTAAAAAGTGAATTTGACTTCGCACAAGTAACGAAAAAGCGAGATTTTACAGCATCGCCCCCCGCCTTGTCAACCCTGATTCCACACAAGAGGTTCGGTTAATATTTTCCGTAGGTTCGGGCGGTGTCGATCATAGCGAGGAGGTTTTCGTCTGGGGTGTCTCTGCCACACTGGTCGCCTGTTGAGAGGATGAATCGGCCGCCGGAGGCGGCATCGTCGATGGTTTTTTCGCAGGCGGCAGAGACAGCTTCGGGGGTTCCGTAGAGCATCACTTCGGTTGTGTGGAGGTTTCCTTTGAGTGTGAGTTTGCGGCCGTAGAGCTTCTTTATTTCGGCTAAGATGCAATCGCCCATCGGGGGGATTTCGAGCGGGTCGATGACGGTGAGGTCGGTTTCTTCTGCCATTATTTTGACGAGCTGTTTTTCCGGGCCGCAGGAGTGGATGTGGGTGGGAAAGCCGGCGTCGGTGGCCAGTTCGATGGCGCGTTTGATGGCGGGAAAGGCGAGTCGGCGGAAAATCTCGACGGTCTGGAAGATGAGGGTGCCGGAGCTTCCGACACAGATAAAGTCTGGTTTTACGTCCATAGCCATTATATTCTGGAAGCGTTTTTCGACGTTTTCGACGAGTTTTTGCGCCCAGTAGTCGTGCAGGTCCGGCCGGTCGTAGTACCTGAAGATGTCCTGTTCTGACTGTAGTATGAGTGATTTGGCGAGGAATACACCGACCAGGCCCTGCTCGGCCATCATTTCTTTTAGCTTAGCGAGGCCTTTTTGTCCGGTGTCGGCGGGCTTGACTTCTTCGAGCGGCTCGAAGTGTTCGGGAATTTCGGGCAGTGCTGCACGTGCCGGCGGAATCCATTCGGTTGGTGCGTCGGCGACGTAATAGACGCAGACCCTCGGCTCCCAGATGCGCCTGGTGTTTTCGGTTCGGCTGCGCTGTGTGACGATACGCTGCGGGCTTTTGAAGACGATAAAGCTCTGCCATTCGTCGGCGGGGATGATATTTTTTTGCTCTTCGGTCGTGGGCGGCAGGCGGAGCCAGGGCAGGATGTCTTTTTCGTCGGGGAAGTGGAGGGGGAAGTAGCCGTCCATAAGTGCGTCGATGTTGAAACGCTTTGCAGCGTCGATGTAGGCCTGCCAGATGGGCGGGTCATTGTAGAGGTAGAGGTCCCAGAAGGGCTTGCCTGTCAGTCGGGCGGGTATCATGTTCGAGAAGTCGGGAGCGACCGGGACGCAGTCCGGGATTTCACCTCTTAGAACGGTAAGTAATCTTTCTCGTGGCGTCATAGGTTTCGACCCTGGCGGGTCGCTTGAAAATTAGTCCCCGGTTTGAGGGGGTCTGCGCTCGGCTTGTGGCCGAGCTTGAAAAATTGGGTTCGTTTTGGGTTTGATTGGGTTTGCTTTGGGTTTGTTTGGGCTGAAATTGGGTTTGAATTGGCTTTGAATTGGGTTTGCTTTGGGTTTGTTTGGGCTGAAATTGGGTTTGAATTGGCTTTGAATTGGGTTTGTTTGGGTTTGTTTTTTTGCCGCATTTTCCAAGAAATTTTCTGTAAGTCCTTTTTGCGCATAGAGTTAAATGTTGTCTAATTATTTTGACATTGGGTTTGTTTTGCATAAAAAGTAGTTCGCCCACGGGCGAAATCCTAAACCCTAAGCTCGAAATCCTAAACAAATTCAAAATACGAATTATCAAAATCCGAAACACAATGTAACTGCCCTGAAATACATGAGTTTTGGTAGGCATTTTTAACCCTCCGAGTTTAGGATACAGTATTCACTTTCTATTCGTTAGCGAGATATTATACATTATGGGAAGTTGTTTGTCAAGCATAAAACAGTCGCTGGTCGATAGTCGTTAGCTGGTTGAAGCATGCCTGGCATGCTGAGATTTTTGACCGCGGATTTTGGTTCACCACCAAGACTCAAAGACACTAAGAAATTTTATAGCCACAGGTTGGGTCCCCTGCTGCTGGGCCGTTGGAGGAGCCGTTCCTCTGCTGCTGGGCCGAAGTAAGTAGCTTTGCGGGGATAAATGCGAGAGAGTTGGAGTTGGAAGATTCGTGAATTGAGCTACGAATTAAATGTTGTAGTTTTTGGCCGGAAGGGTATAATTTCAAATCACGCCAACAAGGGGAAAAACAACAGGGAGGAAAAAATTAAACGCATATTGTCAGGGGACTAAAATGAATATTGAAGCTTTCTTATTATGCGACGCAGCAACAGAGCAGCAAGGGAAATTGAATATCTTAGGGGCCTTCGATGGTATTTATGCTAAAGAAATGCCTACTGTGCACCCAGCTTGTGCTATCGCAGCAAGAATACGATTTGAGAAGATTGAAGAAGGCAGCCATTCCATAAGAATCCATATAATTGATGAAGACGGCAAAGCAATAGGCCCTAAGCTGGAAGGCAATATGAATGTGAGTTTTAGAGACGATGTGGATTCGAGATCTGTTAATTTCGTTCTAAATATTCAAAGACTCAAGTTTGAAAAGTATGGGCAATACAGGATTGATTTAGCCATCGATAATCAAATAAAAGGATCTTTGCCTTTTTATGTTAGAGAGGTGCCGAATCAAACTAAACTGCAGAAAAATATAAATAATGAATGACCCGAAAGGTTCAGTTTGGCGAAAATGGGATTGTAGTTTTTGACCGGAAGGATATAATTGCAAACCAGCAGCGGAGGCTGACAACCGGGGCGGCGAAAGGTTAGGGATTAGCAATTGAAGATTTGGGATGGCCTCACTACTTTTTTGCATACGTGAATAGCATTCCAACTGGCGATTGTTTGAGTTTTCGGCTTTCTTCAGCCAACTCCTTTATTGACGCAGGAATATCTTTCAACTTCGGGAAATCAAATACCTGATTGGCTGCAATCGTGGCCAAGCCCCATACGGGTAAACCTGTAGCTGCGGCTGTGACTTCTAATGTTCCGACAGCTAGCCATGACCCTATATCAGTTCCTGCAAATTTCCACTTCTTTTTACTTAGTTTCTTTATTTTTTCCTTATGATCCACGAAGGCATGTTCAATATTATCAAACACTTGATCGGCGGTTTGGTGAAAATTGGTTGGTTTGGCCTGAGCAAGTTCCATAACTCCTTTACCGAGCACTTCTCTTATTTCTGCTAATGCTCCAGTTTTTCTGATCTCAATTAATGCCTTGACTGGAACTTTTCCAAGCCACTGCATTTTGTTTTCCGCGAGTGATTGGAGGCCCCGTAAAACATGAAGATTCTTGAGGTTCCGCTCAATTTCTGCTTTGTCGGCATCATATTCGAGCTTCCAGTTGAAGTACTTCCATGATGTTGGTACATCAATTATCGGTGTACCTCCTAATCTTCTCGATCTTATGAGTAGTTCATTACAGATACACATTCTTCCCATTGCATGTCCTGCGACGAGTATTCCAGGGTGATTTGTTAGTCGCACTTTTTCACTGTCCTTCTCAATGGCAAACTGAATTTGCTCAGATATACTGCCTTCCCACTCAGTATCAAACAAAAGTCTTGATTTATCTTTTAGTTCTGCGACAACTTTCTCAATAGAATCGAGTGTGGTAGCAAACCCCATCAGCTCTTCGAACGATTCGAAATCCCGTCCAAATAATTTCTTTGCATGCGATAAAGCATCCTCTTTCCCTAATTTTATGTAATAATCTCGTTCTCTTTCCTCTAGCACTCCTTTATCTGGAGCAATAACTACTATCGGTGTTTCCACTTCTGCACACGCCAACTCTTTGTACTGAAGAATATTTAATGCATGCTTTATGAAATAATAGGCTTGATCTTTTTCTGGGCTCCTTGAAAAGATCTCCTTTGACCTAAGGAAAGGATCCGGCAGAATAATAGTGTCAGTATAGATGCCGCATTTTGATGCAATATTTTCATTTTGCGATGGAAACAAATCCCCCCCAAACACGCCTTTCAGAGTATCATGCGTATCTTCTACATGCGCAAATACGGCCTCACCCGCTTGATGCCAAAAGCCTTCGATGGCTTCAATAAATTCTGGTATCGGATCAGTTATGGACTTTATAACTTCTTTTCTTTGCGACAGAGCAACACCTGCTTCATGAGGAGTCAACTCTTGCTCAATCATTTTTTTATAGAATTCACCAAAATTATCTTCTATGGCTTCAAAATATTTATGCTGAATTTCATCAAGTGGAAAGGCTTTTTTTAATTCTTTTCTATCTTCCATAAAGGTTACAGCTAATGCCATAGATCGAACTAGTCCATTGACAGAATTAAGGTCAATCTCCCCATCCGGACCATTCCTAACTGCAAGTAGACTTTCTGTAATATGAGGGTCGTCAGGAATCCTGATATTTCCTTCTTCAAATGCTCTTCTTAATTGTTTTAATCTTCGACGCAGTCTTTCTTCGTATGCCTTTTGTTCAGCATCATGAGTATTAGTTTCGTCCATAGACACCTCTTTCCGAACATCTACCTCCCTTTTTTTCCCAGATGTTTTCTTCTTAGTAACCTTCTTTTTGCCTTTTTTCTTAGCCACCCTCTTCTTAGCAACCTTCTTCTTGGCTTTCTTAACCATAATCAATTCTTTTCCATAAATATTAACAATTTACCGTTTAACTAATGCTCGATCCAATATCGTGCTAAGATGTATGGCACGCTGGTGAGCAATATTTGCAGCCATCAGCCCTTGGATACACTTCCTTTGCTGCCGCCACAGCATCATGACAACTGGGGAAATCACCCAAATACCGCCTGTTCTCTGTAGCTGGCATATGAGAGCAACCTGACTTGTGAACTTCATGATCTCCGTTAGCTTGTGCGTTTTTGTTTACATAATATGCAGCCATAATTAGGCTCCTCTCATTAAACGTTAATAAATCGCTACTTAACTAACCTTCGGAAGCCAGAAGAAATGGAGGGCGAGGTGGTTATGAGCAACTAAATCAAAACTACTTCGACGATCCATCACCTAATGGACGTCCTTATTACCTTTTCAATAACGCAAAGTTTGTGCCAGATGGCATTATAATCTTAGATAAAAAAATCGGTCTTTTTGAGCCAAAAGAAGCGTTGTTGGGTTCGCCTCGTCTTTATTGGAAATCGGCGGTCTGCCAAAATGGCACAATATTATTCCTAAATTATGCCAAAACAGCTTCTTCGAACACTCCGCGGTGAAATTCCCCCATTTTTTTCTTCAAGATCAGTTGACATTTCGGCAGTAAATCGTATCTCGTATTTCGTATATCGTATATCGTATATCGCCAAGGGCCTTCTTGTCTCTGCGTTATCCGCGTTAATCCGCCTTGCTCCTGGCAATGACGGAAAAGAATAGACCTCTCGACTGCGCTCGAGGTGACAAAAGATTGCTTCGGCTCCGCCTCGCAATGACGGAGGGAATATCGAATTATGAAGTGGATTCCCGCTTTCGCGGGAATGACAATAAGCATTCCTCACGTAGGCAACCCCCGAACGCCTTTCAAATCTGCTCAAAGCAGATTCGCCAGGGTTCGAGGGCTAAACATTTGAGGGGTCTCCGCCCGCCAAACGTGAAGGTCCTATAAGAGAGTTGGGATTCCGGGAGAAAAGAGAATCGGGGAAAATTTTTGTGGGAAGTGTGGTATTTTGCCTAAATATGCTAATATACCCAAATTAACATTGCCGATGAAGTGAGCATTGATGGACCGCAATAACAGGAGCAAGACATGGAAACGTTAGTTGAGCAGCGCAAGAATGCAAGAACGCAGTTGTCGTGGCCTGTGAGTATCTGGCTTCCTGATGCGAATCGTTTCTTTAACGGCAGGAGCGCGAACATCAGTAAGACTGGTGTATTCGTTCGTGTTGGGGTGGCTACGCCGGTTCGGGCAGGGCACATCGTTGAGGTGAACTTCCCGCGTACGATGGATTTGGCGAAGGAGAAGGGGGGCTTTGCGAGGATAAAGAGCGGGCGCGTTGTGCGTGTGGACCGTGGCCGGATGGTGAATGATGCGACGATAGGTGTTGGAATTGCGTTCGATAAAGTGGAAGGGTGAGGGCCTTTTCTGCCTTTGTAGCGTGTAATAAGTAATACGATATCGTATTTGCTGTCAGTGCAAAAGGGAATTGGGAGGAAGTACGACTGACGGTCGTTGGCGGCCGTCAGTCTTTTTTTTGCGCGGAGGAGAGAAATTGGGTCGGCGGTGCAGTGGGGAGGATTCGGGGAGAGAGGCGCTTGACATTCGGAGGATGTGGGTGTATAAGCGGTATGGCGTGTGACGTGGGGGAAGGAGTTTGGGCAAGGTTGTGAGCGGCAAGAAGTTGTAGGCCCTGTTCGGGCAGGAGGTTAAGATATGGCGTGGGGTGTGGCGGACAAAAAGAGCGAAACGAAGAAGAGTACGAATACGAAGATAGTGGAATTAGGTGGAGCAGGTGCAAATATGGGTGAAGATTCAGTAGTGAAGGGCAAGGGCGCGAGGAATCTGGCGGGCGGCATGGAGATGTTAGAGCTGGATTTTCTGTTAGGGGTAATTGAGAGTACCGGGGGGACGGACAAGAACGACGTTTCGATGCGTAAGGTGACGTTCAACGAGGTTTTGCGGCGTGGTCAGCAGAGCGAGATGGACAGCAAGGCACTGACGGTTTATGCGGTAGATTCGGGTCGGCTGTACGGGAAGGATATTCAGTGCGCGGCGATGACGGAACTGACGCGTCGGACTACGTCGAAGAGTTAGGATTGGTGGAGGAGCGGGTGAGGAGGTGTAAGGCAGGGCCCGTGGGCAGCATGATTGGAAGGAGCCGGTTGTGGTGTAACTGCATTTCGATTGAGAGGGGGAAAAGTTTTGTGGGGGTATGGTGAGGTTGTGTCCGGGACAAGTGATTCTTGCGGCGAGTGACGGAGAGGATACGCTGTGGATGTCACTGCTTGTGTTAGTGATAGTAGTGACGGCGTGGGCGGTGTATGGTGTGGTAAAGACGAGAGTGAGAGGATTTAAGGTGCAGAGAGGTTATCACGGCAGGTATGGAAGAGGGCGTAGTCGCCGGGAGCGGTTGATGAGGGTGATTCGGGAGGGCAAGGAGAAGTGGCTTGTCGGCCTGGTTGAGAGGGTAAAGGAGAGGACGTTCAATAGATTGGCGGGGTCTGGTTTTGCGGCGAGTGACAAAAAGGAGATGAAATGGGGTAAGGTGGGGAAGGACCTGGGGGGCGGGACGGAGCTGTTAGGGCGGGATTTTCTGGTTGGTGTGATTGAAGATACGGACGGGAGTGACGAGCGGGATGTATCGATGCGGAGGATGGGCTTTGAGGAGCTTGTTCGTCGTGGGGAGCTTGGCAGGGTGAGCAGCGAGGCGCTAAAGGTGTATGTGGTGGATGAGGGGCATCTTTACGGGAAGGTGATACAGTGTGAAGCGCTGGAGGAGCTGGCGAGAAGGACCGGCGGTGGTGGCGAAGAGCAGAGTCGGGCCGAAGCGGCGGTGAGAAGCGGGGATGGCGGGGATGGGTGAGGCGGCTTTGCTTTTGAGGGCGTACTGGGAGAGATTGCATGAGGAGCTGGTGGCTAACAGGAGTGTATTGGAAGGGAGAGTGGATAAGCTTTTGAAGCAGGAGGCGGCGAGGGAGAGTAAAGGGGGGTTTGACGACGAGAAGTACGAGGCATACAGGGATGCCTGTGTGGCATTTTTGGAGGAGCGGATAGAGGCCTATAACCCAATCGGGATTCAATATACTTTTGAGCGGGCAGTGAGAAAAAGGGCGGGTGAGCTTGAACTTGAGCTGGACTGGTATGAGGCGAAGGGTGAGTATGAAGAGCTTCTGACGGCGGCGAGGGTGAGGGCAGAGGTGGGGATGTCGGATGAGCGGCTGCGGGAACTGGCGGAAGAACTTATCAGGGAGCTGGGTGCATATCCGGACAGAAGCATAATATCGGGCTATGAGGGTAGGCCGGCGTTGCGGAAGCTGCCTGATTATGTGGCAGCACGGGCTATCGAAGAGATTGTACGATAGTTCGGCCAGCGGTTTAGAGATTGGGAGATTTTATTCTATACTATAATTACATCAGAGGTTGAAGACACACGGTGGGGCATTTTCTAAGCGGGGTCAAGGTCGGCTGTTTTTCGGACGTTGGGTGAGGAGATATTATCGGTCGGGTGCGGGAATTGCGAGTTAAGAGGGGCAGGAGAAGTGCCGAAAAGTTTTTTGTTGGACTGGGCGGTGCGTGAGGGGTTTGCGAGCCGAGCTGACTCCTGCGACGAGGCGAGACAAGGTGGAAGTTGAATGGTTGAGGCCGAGTTTGACATAGCAGATTGCGGGCTTTGGGGACACGAAGCGAGGGTTATATAGAACTATGGACAAGAACACGCTGAAATGGCTGTTGCTTGCGATGATAGTGGTATGCGGGATGCTCGGCTATAAGGTCGCGATGAAGGGTTCGAGCAAGAAGACCGAGCCGAAGGAGGGTTATGAGAAGCCGCAGCCGAAGTATGGTGTGGTGACGGCGATACTTTATTGCGACGACGAGCCGCTGATGCTGATGGAGGACCAGGTGCTTCACGAGGGTGACACTATACACGACGTGAAGATCGTGAAGATAAACAGCGATAAGGTTGAGTTCGAGAAACACGGGAAACGATGGAAGCAGGGGGTACAGGAGGTGGCGAAGCCGGAGTGGTGGAAGAGGAAGGGCAAGGCGGATTCCTAAGCAGGGCGGTTTTCCCGGGGTGATGTGCATATAACAGCCCGTGGGCAGGAGATGGGAGTTACAATTGGCGACTTACGGTTGCCAATTGTTTTTTTTTTGGCGAGATAACGATTCGGCCGGTAAGTTGCGGTTTAGAGTGCTATTGCAATGAACAAGAGCAGGGCGGCCAGGCATGCGATGGTAAGGGAGATTTTCGAGTGCTTCTCGTATTTTTCGATGGCGGGGTGGGTGTCCTCGAATTC
This sequence comes from Phycisphaerales bacterium, assembly GCA_030602885.1. GTDB lineage: Bacteria > Planctomycetota > Phycisphaerae > Sedimentisphaerales > Anaerobacaceae > JAUVYV01. Next base: position 49,803 of record JAUVYV010000008.1, on the reverse strand, counting down.
AAAGTGGTAGTCGTCGAGGTCGGGGTCATATCCTTTCTTCATTTTCCAGTTGGTGTAGAGATATGCGGCGAAGGAGAGCAGGAAGAGAGGACCTGCCGCCGCATAGATAATAATTTTTGTGAGGTATAAGAGTTTCATTTCGGTTCGGAGGATATGATAACGTAAGGGTCGCGTTTTTTAAATGGTCTTTAGTGGGGATTTTTCAAAGCCACAGCCCCGATAAGCAGGGGCTGGCCAGTTGTTTCCTCTCTTTTACTTAAACAGTTCTTCTCGTATCGAAACGGCTGTTCGGTGAGGGGGGGATTGTTAATTTACGATTTTCGATTGACGATTTTCTATTTGGGTTGAGATGTTTCAATGTGAGGGGTGGTTCACGGCCGGGACGGCCGTGCCACGATGCATGGGCGGGATGCCCATGCCACGAACGGGCGAAATAGTCGCCTGCGGGGGTGGTTTTGGGGGTTGGGGCGAACTTTTTGGCTTTGAGGGCGTATTAAGAAGGGTATAGGGGAGAAAAGCAGGTAAGACACCTATTAGTATAAGTATGGCTAATAGTTTGTGAAGAATTGCTAATAGTACCAGTGCGGATTGGCCGGTGCTGCAGGAAAGTTTGTGTTCTGTAAGTTGTGGTTTTATAAGGGGTTGAGCACAAGATATTGTAATGATATTATTTTTTTGTCAGTTGTCAGGGCGTTAAGATTGCAGGGAGGGGTGATTTGTGGTATATTACAGTGTCTATGGCAAAAAGCACGGTGCGTAAAACTCGGAAGAAACGTACGACAAACCGCTCATCCAAAGTTGCCTCCGTCAGGTCAAAAAAGCCGTTCAGGACGTATGAACAGGCGATGGCGTACCTGCGAGGGAAGACGGATTACGAGCAGGAGAGGCATCTGCGGTACAATGTCGATACGTTTAACCTGAAGCGAATGCAGAAGCTGCTGACGCTTTTGGGCAATCCCCACAAAAAAATCGATACAGTTCATATAGCCGGTACAAAAGGTAAAGGCAGCACTGCGACGATGTTAGCAAGGATGCTGGAGGCCAACGGGTACAATGTCGGCCTATATACGTCGCCGCACGTCGTCCATTTGCACGAGCGCATCGTGGTCAACTCCAAGCAAATCACGAGGTCTCAGATGCTGGGGCTGCTGAATCGCGTTTACGCGCCCGTAGAGAAGCTGTCTGCCAACAGTGGGGGGCCCACCTTCTTTGAGATTCTGACAGCGGTGGCGTTCATGCACTTCGCAGATGTTGGAATCGACATAGCGGTCATCGAGACAGGTCTGGGAGGGCGGCTCGACAGCACAAATGTAATCAAGCCGAGGGTCGTCGGGATAACAAGCTTGAGCATCGACCATCACCAGCAATTAGGCGAGACGATAGACAAGATAGCTATGGAAAAAGCCGGTGTTATGAAGCGCGGCGTTCCTGTGGTGACGGTCCAGCAGGACCCGGCAGCGATGCGCGTTCTCAAGTCGCAGGCGGCGAGCGTAAAGGCGCCCCTGAGCGTCACGGGCGATGACATCGATTTCTCGCATCGGTTCGAGACGTCAGCGAAGGACGGGCCTCACAACAGGATATGTCTTACGACGGCTACGAGCAAGTTTGAGCATCTGCGTGTTCCCCTGCATGGGATACATCAGGCGATTAACTGCGGGCTTGCGCTTGCGATGCTGGACAAGCTCAAGGTCAGCGGCTTTGAGATTGACTCAGAGAAGGCGATGAAAGGTCTTTCGAGTGTGAAGCTCGCAGGCCGGATGGAGATGATTTGCGAAGACCCTCGCATAATGATAGACGGCGCTCACAACGCTGCGAGCATCCGTGCCCTGGTGTATGCTACCGGCCAAAACATTCCGTACGATTCGATGGTCGTTATTTTCGGATGTAATCGGGACAAGGACGTTGAGGGAATGCTCAGAGAGCTTCGATACGGGGCCGACAAGGTCGTATTTACGCGGAGCAGCTCGGCAAAGGCAATGAGCCCCGATGATCTGGCCGAAATGTACAGTGCCATCAGCGGCAAAATGTGCCAGACGGCGCTGAATCTTGGCGAGGCACTACGACTTGCGCAAAGCGCCATCGGCAAGGAGGACCTGATTTGTATAACGGGCAGCTTCTACCTCATCGGCCAGGCGAAGATGCGCTTTAAGAAAATTTAATCACGCCGAATTCAAGACCCCAGCGAAGCGGTTCCTGCCGAATCGGAAAGAAGGCGAATGAGAATATCTATCGTTATCCCGGTATATAAGGAAGAAGCAAAGGTTTCCGGGGACATCAAAGCTGCGGCTCGGTTCTTCAGCACGAATGGTTTCGAGGGCCAGATTGTCGTTGTCGATGACGGAAGCAGCGACGGCACCTGCGAAGCGGCTGAGGCGCAGAGAGAGGCGCTGCCGGCGGGGACAGTGTTGTGCGTCATTGGTAACGAGCAGCACCGAGGGAAGGGACACGCTATCCGTACCGGTGTGAGCCGCACGACCGGCGAATACGTAATGTTCGCCGACAGCGGATGCTGTGTGCCTTACGAGAACATGCTTCGAGGCCTTGATATGCTGAAAAGCGGGGACTGCGACATAGCACACGGCTCGCGCAAGCTGGAGCAGACGCGAATCATCCGAGACCAGGGTCTTTACAGGCACGTCTGCTCGAAGCTGTTTCACTGGTTCGTGATTCTATTTATGAGAGTGCCGGCCAAGCTCACCGATACTCAGTGCGGGTTCAAGGTATATAAGGGGGACGTTGCGAGAGAACTCTACGGCGAGTGCATCACGGACGGATTTGCGTTCGACGTGGAGATTATTCTTCGGGCGTTGAGGGAGGGATATCGGATTAAGGAATTTGCGATTGAATGGTCGTGCGACCGCGACAGCCGGCTGAGTCCGGGGCGCAGCGTGTGGCGGATACTCGGCGAGCTTTTGGCGATACGCAGGGCGCTGCGGGGGTGATTGCGGCCTGGGCAGCGGTCAGAAGTCGAGCCGGCCTATATTTTCCCACGGGCCGAACGCCAGTATGTCAGTTGCTTCACTGGGGGAATCCTTTTCAACGACAAGGACAGCAAGTGTGTCGGGGTGCGAGGAGCAGAACTGCTTTGTCCGGTCGGGTGACATTACCATAAAGGCGGTCGAGAGTGCATCGGCTTCGGCGGCGGTTTTTGCGCATGCCCAGGCGGCGATTTTTGCTTCGACGGGCCTGCCCGAACGCGGGTCTATGATGTGCCGTCCTTTTTTCAGGCCCGAGCCGCTGAGAGCGAGGTCTTTGATGTTGAGATGTGCGAGGGTCTGTTTGATATTGCGGGGGTTGGTGATGGTTATGGGCCAGCCGGGCCGGGCGGGCGGCGTGCCGACAGGCAGCACGGAGCTTCGTCCGGCAGAGATTACCGCGCTGTCAATGCCCCATTCACGCAGGAGCTCGGCCATTTTGTCAACGGCGCAGCCCTTGCCGATTGCACCGAGGTCGATGTGGACGCCGACGGCGGCAACTGTGACGGTGAGGTCGGATTCATTTAGTTTTATAAGGTTCGAGCCGGTTCGGCTTCGAGCGAGCTTGAGCTGCTGCTGCGATGGGGACCGCGGGGTTTTGTCGGGATTGAGCCGGCAGTCGAAGATTGAGCCGATGGTGACATCGAAGGCGCCGCCGGTTTCCTGATACATCCGTATGCCGACGGCGAGGCAGTGGAATGTATCGGGGCCGACCCGAAGGGGCGCGTTTGCGGCCAGGGCGTTTATTCTTGAGATGTCACTGTTCGGGATATATCGGCTGAGCTGTGCTTCGAGGCGGTCGCATTCATCAAACGCGGCCCAGGCGGCCTGTTCGGCGTAGGTGCGGTCTTCGTGGACTATGAAGATGTCGAAGACCGTTGCCATCGCCTCGTGGGAGAAGCGTTTCAGATTCGGTATCGAGCGCCAGTCGCCGGCGGCAAAGCCGGTATCTGATTGGGTCTCGGTCATCTCTGAGCTTCCTGGATTTCGGCTGCTTCGAGCTGATTGTATTTGTCGAGCAGGTCTTTTGTTATGTATCCGCGGAGCTCGATTTCGGGCCGCAACCAGATGTAGGTATCAAAGAGAGGCAGATAGAGATTTTTCCGGCCGGGCGGTGCGAGGTTGAAGAGCTTAGCTATGAGAGCATCTTCAACATCCGGTGAGGCGATGACGAGCGGTGCGGTCCTTGGCATCTCGTCGATACTGTTTCGCCAGCCGACGTTGTCGAATGAACGCAGATACCAGGGCAGAGGCCAGTAGTCGGCGTCGGTGGCAACGATTTCAATGGGCATTTGGTGATGTGCCGGATGTGCAGCGGAGATATCTTCAACGCGCCGGGTGATTTTGAAGACATCTTCTGTGGGGTGTGCATAGACGTATGGGTTGGCGTGGTCGGCGTAAAAGACATAGTTCGAGAGCACTGCCTGCAGGAGCAGATCGAGGACGGCCAGTGACAGGGCAAAAGCCAATACAAATCTCGCCAACGGTCGCGACACGAGCTTGAATATGGCCGCTGTCCCCACCCCTGCCAGCAGCAGCATCGCGTGATAGAAGCTCAAAAGACACCACGGTGTCTTGTACGGGATAAGCGAATATATTAGGGTTATGAAACCTGTGTAAAAGGCGAGAAAGTTCAAAAAAGAAAAACCACTCACGGCGAGTTTTTTCCTGACGGCGATAAATACCAGGCCGACAGCGGCCAGGATTAGCACCAAGGCCTCAGTCCAGGGCGGCCCGCTGGGGTGGTTTGGCGAATAGAGCAGCATCTTGAGATAATAGTACCAGGGATGAATATGTAGCTGATTGCTGCCCGCGCGGTCGAGATACGTAGAGTAGGTGCGGACCGAATCGAGCAGGCCCTGGGGGTTGGTGAAAAACGAGGAGAACAGCAGTGCGGAGACAATGGCCGCGGCGGCGAGCGCGGCGAGGAGGTGTGCGCATTTGATTTTTTTCAATGAGTCGCCGAGCGGTCCTGCGTTTCGTCGCTGCAGGAGCAGTGTGAGGAATAATGCAAGGAGCATCGAGCCGACAGCGATGATAAAGGTCTCCTTGGTGGCGTGCATCAGGCCGAGAAACGCGCCGGCCAGCACGGCCCAGACCATCTTGCGGCTCCCGGCGTATCTGTAACCGCACGCGATTGAGCCGAAGGTAAAGCAAACCAGCAGCATCTCGTGAACGTAGTATCGGCTGTAGAAAACAAACGCCGGCGAGACTGCGGTCAGGGCTGCTGCGATGACGGCTGCGTTTCTTCCGATGCCTTTGACAAGCAGCAGCGGCATCAGGACAAGGGCAAGGCCGAAGAATACCGGGACGATGCGAAGTGTGAATTCGGTCAGTGAGGCATAGGTATCCCGGCCGGTGAGCCAGGCGGGTATGAGGGTGAAATAATGCAGTGTGGGGCCGTGATACTCATGGGGGTCGTAGCGATAGTAGCCGTCTTTAAGAAGCTCGCCGAACTTGTAGGCGTGTACGGCTTCGTCGCCGTGCATGGGACGCAATTGCAAACGCGGCAGGCGCAACGCAAGGGCGGCACCTGCCACGGCTAAAATCACAATCAAATATCTCTTTGTCATTTCGCGATGTGCGCGCCAGCGAGATACTATTGTGCCGGTTTTCCGAAGACTTCGACCTCTATGTAGTTGTTCAGGTCGTTTGAGCTGTTTCCGTTGCTGTAGCACCGAACGTATCCGGCCCGGACGCCTTTTGCATCGATGAGCTTGCCCTCAGAGGTCTCGACGTAGTTCTTATCGCCTCCAATACCGAGGCCGGTGGAATTGTCGTCGTCGTTGTTGAACAGTGTTCTCACGTTGGTAATGAAATCCGGGTCGTCGGCAACCTGTACGACCACGTCTTTATAGACCCTCGCCTGCTTGTGGTAGTGCCAGATTACAACGGCGTATATCTCATGGGGTGCGTCGAGGTCGATAGTAATGTGCTGCACGAACGGGCCAAGCTCTACATAGCTTCCGTCGGCGGCCTCCTTGTCACCGTCGGTAATCATCTCTATCTCACCGATGATAGGCTCTTCGTCGGATGCGCTCACCGGCTTTGTCTGCGAGATGTTCACCGTGCCCTTAGGGGCGTAGAATGGGGGTCTGGGCTTGCCAAGCGGTTTCTCAAGATTGTTTACGCCCCGGAAGCTCTGGGGTGTTCCGACAAACATGGGCTTTGGCAGCTTTAGTTCGATTGCGACGAGCCCATCAGAAGCGGCTGCGGGAGCGGTTTCGGCAGTGGAGCCGGTCTCTTCAGTAGCGGCAGGCGGTCCGGGAGGAACATCGTCGGGGCCTTGCTCGGGGGCTTTCTTGCAGGCGGGGGCGAGCAGAACGAGCGCCAGAAGGGCAACCAGGCTTAGTTTCACAGATTGCGCGGCGGTTTTGTGCAGCATTTCAATTTTTCTCCTTTGACAGAATTTCGAATAAACCTTTCGGGCTAAAACGCCCGCACCTTCATACCATTATGGTATTACATCCCGAAAAGGTTGTCAATTCTTCGGTTCTCACTTTTTGCAGCAGCTATCAATTCTGCCGATTAGATCAGCTCAGTCTGGCCGGGGACAGCAACCGGCCTTACGGTCAGGTCGCCGAACTCATAGCTGGGCGGACTCAGGTCGAGTTTCGAGGCGTTCATAGCCCAGTCCCACTTAATCTCGCGTCCGGTGTAGGCACTCATCCTTCCGAGTATGGCGGTCATCGTGCTTTCTGCGACGCGTTTTCCTTCATTGAGCGGCTTGCCGCTTCGAATGCCGGCGATGAGGTCGGCGTGTTCGACTTCGTATGGATTCGGCGGGTCTTCATCGGCGTACTTGAATGGATTTGGTCCCTTGATTTCGCCGTTCGAGCCGTCGGTGTAAACCGTCCCTTTTGTTCCGACAATGTTTTCAGAGACTCTGTCGGTGCAGCCGTCGATTTGACGACACATGCTCAAGACTCTGCCGCCGTTGGGGTATTCGTACTCGATGGCGAAGTGGTCGAAGATATTTCCGTATTCGGGAGCGGTTCGGACCTCTCGGCCCCCCATGCCCATCGCCTTGACGGGATGTGCGTTGAAGGCCCAGTTGACGACGTCGAGGTTGTGGACGTGCTGCTCGACGATATGGTCGCCTGAGAGCCAGGTGTAGTAGAGCCAGTTTCTGCACTGCCATTCCATGTCCGACCAATCGCTCTTGCGCTGCTTTACCCAGAGTCCGTCCTGGTTCCAGTAGCATTGTGCCGCCACCACCTCACCGATGTCACCGTTGTGGATGCGTTTCATTATCTCCAGATAGTGGGCCTGGTGACGGCGCTGTGTGCCGGCGACGATTCCGAGGCCTTTCTGGGCGGCAAGCTCCGAGGAAGCGATGACCGAGCGGATACCGACGGGATCGACGGCGACGGGTTTTTCCATGAAGACGTGCTTGCCTGCTTCGATTGCGGCTTTGAGATGAATCGGGCGAAAGTGAGGCGGTGTCGCAAGAATCACCAGGTCCACTCCCGATGCGATGACCTGCTTGTAGGCATCAAAGCCGGTAAAAGACGTTTCCTTCTTGACCTGAAATTTGTCCTCTCCGATCTGCTCTTCGCGGAGTTTGTTTCTGATAGTGTCAACAGAGCCGGCAACTCGCTCCTTGAAGGTATCGCCCATTGCCGTGAGCACAACACCTTCCGTTGCCCTGAGGCAGTCCATTACGGCTCCGGTTCCTCTTCCGCCACAGCCGATAAGGCCCATTCGTATTTTGTCCGAGCCGGCGGCATAGGCGGGTCCTGACAACGATGTCAGTGCCGTCAGTGATACCGCTGTTGAGACCGCGCCGCCCATAAAGTCGCGACGTGACAGTTTGTTCTTCCTGCTGTTCATTGTATCAACTCCTCTAAAAAGGTTATATAGACTAAATCGGGCCGTCTTCACGTAAGTAAGCTCAGGCCCTTATTTGTACATCCGGTCGAAATACTTTTGTGCACTTACCAGAGCGGCTCGTACCATATCCTCCGCCCCGGCGGTCTCTCTTTGCTGCAGGTGTTTTAGCAGTTCGTCGGTGTTAAGCTCCGCGGCCGCTGCGGCGCAGGCCTCCCAGCTTATAATGCTTCTTACCACCCGGTCGATTGCCTGTTCGGCGTTGTCGTAGGCACGGGGCTGCATATCGTGTCCCTTCCACCGCACAAAGCCGGCGTCGGCGATGAGTCCTGCTATGGCGATGTTCATACCGTTTACGCGACAGCCGTGGTCGATGTCGTATTTGCCGGGGCCACCGAGGATAATTCCGTCGTTGTATCCCTGGCTGTTGATGTGCATGTGCAGCATCATGTTATTGTCAAGCTCTTCGACGCTGTCATAGACGTGGTCGAGGCCGATCATCTCCGAGTGGCCGAACTCCTTGTTGACGCCTTTTTTGTCTCTGCTGATTCCGAACTCCTCTTCGAGTTTTCTCCAAAAGACGATTGCACTGGCGACGGTTGGGATGAGCATTGCGGGATGGCCCTCGTTGGGCTTTGGCTCGAAGACGATGCAGAGGGCGCCTCCCTTCTCGTGCTCATACATGCAAAGGTCTGCGATGCTCCGCTTGAGGTTTTGGTACATCTGTTTGACCGCCACCGAGGCCAGGTCATAGCCGAACGAGCCGTTCCAAATCACGAGCGAAGGCGCCTTGTCCGGCTCCTTGTGCCAGGCCTTTCGCAGCGTAGTATAGGCCAGACAGACGGTCCTGACGCCTAATTCCTCGGCGCTCTTTCTTTCATCCGGGTCAAGTGATGCGATGCCGCCGTAGGCGTAGTGACTGTGAGCGCCGGGGGTTATCATCGCCAGGTAGAGACCTGAATCGACAAGGGCGTCGGCTATTTCGCCGGCGGTGCTGTCACTGACCTCGGTGTCGTAGTGCATCTCGATTCCGAGCTCGACGTTGTCGGGCAGGCGCGGTGCGATTTTGTCTTTGACGAGCTTTATCATGTCAACGGTCGTGAACTTGTCGGCCGCCCATTCGGGCCTTATGTCGGCTGGGACAAAGCCGCCCTTGCCGGCGTTAAAGGTCCAGCGACATATACTGTGTAAAGATTTCTCAGCCATCTCAACTACTCCTTTTCTCCTCCTAAGCACAGGTGAACAAAGCACTTACAGCCGAGAACGCCAGGCTACGTCATTTCCCCCCGTACACCTTCAAAATGTGTTCTGTGACTTATTATACATATACTACCCTGTCTCTGTCAAAGAATAAATCACCCTTCCGACATTCTGTCCGACATATCTACCGTCGGTGCCGCAATCCGACCAAGGCAAATCACTCAAAGAAATACGAAAAATTTCGGAAAATAGTTGTTGAAATATCATCTACGCCTTCCTATTATGAAATGGCATTGCCCCTTTGAAAAGGGGAAATGAGAGGGTTCATTTAGGAGGTTTCTGACGTGCTACTCGACGAACAGAAAGGAAAATTGAGGAAAATAGTCGCCGAGAGAGATGGAGGGCTATCTATAACACTCGACTCAATCTGGCAAAAAGCAATTACAATACATAATTATCAGAACAAGCAAGACGGGACAGAGAACGGGCGACCGCATGTCGAGACAGTTGAGTACAATATATGGTGTTTATTAGATGCCCATAAGAAAGATATCGCCAATTGGGGTACGCAGGAGCTTTTTTACTTAAGTGCAGCAGCCTGTTGCCATGATTTCGACAAAGCGAAAGGAAACCTCAATCCTGCCTACTTTCCACAACATAAATTATTGCATGGCCAAGGCTCTGCTGCTTTCATACGCGCCTCCTACGACAGCCTGCGCTTCGCCGACGACTCCCAAGCCGGCGTTGTGGCAGACATTATCTCCATTCACGACCTCAAAGGCCGAGAGTTCGAAGACGGCCTAAGACAGATCGACTTCAAGAATGCGGTCGGGCCCGGGACTTTCGATCACAGAGTCCTTGCACTCATTCTCAAGGCTGCTGACATTCTGCACACAGACCGCACCAGAATAATCGAAGGCGCCAACCCAGACAATCTGGAGATTGATTTAGATAAAAGTAAATACAGTGCCCGTCGTTCGATCAACGGTTGGATGCCGGATGGAAGCAGGATCGTAATACAGGCTGAAGTGAAGAATGCCGGCCAAAAGAAAGCCGTGCTGGAATGCAAAGAATATATGAAGAACACGGAATGGCCTTGTGTGGAAAACGCTCTTGGGCTGCTCCGTTTTCCTTATCGGTTGGAGTTTCAAATCAAAGATTCCGTACGGGTTAAGCAGCCTTCCCAACCCGGAAAAACTATTAAAATGCAGAGCAAAGCTCAAGCAGAGTCACAGAAAAATAGACCCCACACAGCAATGACTCATTTGGCACAAGATGAGACGGACGCTATGCTCCACTACTCAATCGATCCCATTCCGGGACAATATCCGATATGCCGCGATGAGCAAGTTACACACATGGCTGGCGTAGCAGCTACGAGAATGGCGGTCCTGGCAATGCTCCGTAAAGTAGAAAACTTCAAAGAAGCGTTAGGCAAGGCCGCGGATGACCTAGCTGGAGAAACGTGCTTTTCCCCAAACAAACTTAATGAGCATATCCTCTGCTTAACAGAGCCGAAAGTATGTGTATCGTTAATAGTGGATGAGGCGTCTATTAGCTCCGAGACGAGCGGACAAAACAGCCCCCTTCTTGCCTTCCGAACAATTCCGGACCATACCAATGCGAATGGAAAGAATATAAAAGGGGGGCGCTCTATTATCTCGGATATCAAGAGCGTGCAAATTTTCCTTGATGTACTTCTTGCTGATCTAAATGCCAAGAATTATGAGATCAGTTCTGAAATACTGAAACAACCACCTGAGAAGCAGGTCAAGTTGCTAAAGAACAAGCAAAGATACAAATATGTAATAAATAAGTTGCTTCATGAAAAAACGCCGAAGGAACTGAATAGAATAATACGAGATTTGGAAACCATTGTCAACGATATCAATATCCTCAAGGCTGCACTTCGCGACGATTGGACCGCTGATGCCGTTGTGCTATGGCAGAACGGGTGTGAGCCCTTCCAGAAAAGGGAATGTACGGCCTAGGCAAGACATGTGAAAAAATATGTGAAAAAGCTAAAGTTTTTCTTGACATGTCGCCGACAGCACCATATACTAGCTTTATCCCCTATGTGGAATGTTTGGTAAGTTACTGTCTTTGCTGAGGTTATAGTTTTCAGTGATATGTGGCGAACGAAAAGGCCTTTTCATTTTAAGGTCTTTTTTTGGGAGCTTGTTTTCGGTTTATGAGTTATTTATCTCATCTTGTGACTGGTATAGCCATAAATGATATCGACGTGGCAGCAGAGGGGCTCAAGGCCTTGGTTGATCCACAGGGTGAGTACTATCCTCTCGTGCTTCGCTCGAGTACCGAAACGGCTGGCGGAGATGGCGGGGTGCTTCCGGATCCTCTTGAGTGGGCTCATTATTTGTGCACCTATTCCAGGTATCTGTATTTGAATGTTTCCAAATATCGGTGTTCTGTCGGGCGTGTTCAAGACGAGATCATACCGATGTTGGAAAAGGCCCAGGAACTCGTAGCCGATTTGAAACGAAAGTCGGATTTCAGCAAAGAGGACCAAGCGGATCTGGGTGACTATTGCGCAAATATTGGTCTGCGAATAAAAAACCTAAGCAGTTATAGTTGAAAATGGCCCACCCAGGCGAATTCCTCCACTTTGTACCAACTGCTCCAACCTCCATTTGAAGGGCATCTCCGCGCGACAAACCGGTTCACAGTAGTTTCTTCAGCATGTCCTCCCATTCTTCGCATGCTTGATTGTATGCTGGCGCCAGTATTTCGTTGGGGTCGATTGTTTTGACAGGTTCTAGACCTGCGAATGCTTCTTTTGGGTCTTTGTAGATTCCGGCGCCGATGCCTGCTCCGCGGGCGGCGCCCTGCGAGCCGTCGGTGTTGTAGAGCTCGACGAGGGAATTGGTGACGGTTGCAAAGGCCCGGCTAAACAGGGGGCTGAGGAACATGTTTGCGTTGCCTGCGCGAACCGTTTTGACCTCGACGCCGACGCCTCGCATAATCTCCAGGCCGTAGTTTAGCGCGAAAACGATTCCTTCCTGTGCAGCCCTTAGCAGGTGGGCTTTATTGTGGATGTTGAAGTTCAGGCCGTGAATCGAGGCGCCAGGATTTCTGTTTTCGAGGGTGCGTTCGGCGCCGTTGCCGTATGGCAGGATTACCAGGCCTTCGGAACCGACCGGCACCTGCTCGGCGAGCGCATTCATTTCGTCATAGTCGATTGTTCCTGTGTTGTGCCTGAGCCAGCTATTGAGGATGCCGGTGCCGTTGACGCAAAGCAGGACACCGTAACGAGGATTTGCTTTGGTGTGGTTGACGTGGACGAAGGTATTGACTCTCGATTTCAGGTCGTGGTTTGTCTTGTCGGTGATGCCATAGACAACGCCCGATGTCCCTGCCGTTGCGGCGATTTCGCCGGGGTTGAGGACGTTCAGTGACAATGCGTTGTTGGGCTGGTCGCCTGCCCTGTAGGAGACAACCGTTCCCGCTTTGAGCCCCAACTGCCCTGCCGTTGCTTTGGTTAATTCGCCCGAAATCGAGAAGGTGGGGACAACATCGGCAATGAGGTCTTTTGGGATCCCGTAGTTGTCGAGCACAAGGTCGGCGAGGGACTGCTTTTTGAAGTCCCACATTATGCCCTCGGAAAGACCCGAGGGGGTGGTTTTGATTTGGCCGGTCATTTTCATTGCGATGTAGTCGCCCGGCAGCATAATCTTATCAATCCCTGCATATATCTCAGGCTCATTGTCTTTGACCCATTTGAGCTTCGAGGCGGTGAAGTTGCCCGGCGAGTTGAGCAGTCGCTCGAGACAGGTTTGCTCACCGATGTCCTGCATCGCCTTTTCGCCAATCTCGACTGCCCTGCTATCGCACCAGATAATCGAAGGGCGCAAGACGTTTTGCTCCTTGTCCACACAGACAAGGCCGTGCATCTGATACGAGATTCCGATTGCCTTTACGTCGGCGGGGTCGAATTCGGCCTGGGCTTTTATCTTTGCGGTTGCCGCGACAACATTTTCCCACCAGGTTTGGGGGTGCTGCTCGGCCCAGCCGCTCTGTTGCGCGATGATTTCGAGCTCCTTTTCCGGTGACGTAGCCGAGGCGATAACTTTGCCGGTCTCGGCCTGCAGAAGTGTCGCCTTTATTGATGAGCTTCCGACATCGTATCCCAAAAGAAGTGCCATTCGGACGTTCCTTTCCCTGCAATCGCAAACACACAAAATCGGTTACTGTTGTAGAGATGCCATATTATAACTTTTTTGCCGCTGAGATAAAGGCCTTGATGTTCTCGGTCGGCACGCCGGGCGACATTCCTCCGCCGCAGGAGAGGATAATTCGCGTCCTGTCGGTGACGGAATCGACGGCTGATTTGACGGCGTCGGCCACCTGCTGAGGTGAGCCGGCGGCTAAGACGTCCCGCGGAGGTATATTGCCGAGCAGTGTCACGTGGCCTTCTGTCAGCTCCCTCATCTCGCTCAGCGTATGATTGTGGCTGAAATTGAACAGGTTAACGCCGATTTGAGACAGATGCGGCGCACACACCCGGCCATCGGCATCGTTGTGGAAGAATTTCACCGTCACATCGAGTGAATCGAATATCCGCTTAAGATATGGCATCGCACAGCCCTCGAAATCGTCCGGGCCGAGGAAACCCACGATGTCGTCGAGAATGAATATGCCGTCGATGGAAGCAAACGTTTTCTTTTGCAGTTTAAGCCAGTCGATTATGAAGTTTGTGACGGTGTCCAGCAATTTGTGTGTACGTTCGGTTTCGGTTCGCATGGCCATGAGCAGGTCGGTTGTCCCCATCAAAAACGAGGCGATATTAAGCGGCCCGCGGGAGCAGGCGAACCTGACGGCGTGGCCCGCGTCAGCCATCAGGCGCTCGTTGTGCCTGAGTCGTTTGACTACAAACGGCAGCATGCCGTCGGTTGTGACGTCGGGCTTTTGCAGAGAATCGACCTGTTCGATACCGGTGATTATTTTCTTCGGGAACGGGAGTTCGTTTTCAGGCCAGCAGCATTTGGCTCCGAATGCGCTTGGCTCGGCGCACATACCGAACTCGGCCCAGAAGCCGGGCAGGAAGATGACATCGCCGAATTCCTGAACGGCCTTTAGGTTGGCATCGAACCAGATTTGTTCGCTGGTGAAGTAGTCGATGACGGAGCAGCCGGCCCAGTTCGGCAGCCACGGGCTGTCGATGATAAAGGCGACCGGTATCGGCTTTACAATATTGCCGTTGATGACGGCTATCAGTCTTTCCCACTGCTCGCCGGTCATAATTTCCTTTTCTCTCCCCCAGCCGTACCCTGAAACCCTGCGTTTTCAAAAGACCCTGACAGCGACTTCGGTGCCGTTCTTTTCTGCCGAGACATACGCACTGTAGATTGTAGATATGCAGTCGGCGGCGAGGGACAAATCCGATTGCACCGGCTCGCCGTAGGCAACGGTTCTGTAGAAGGCTTCAATCTCCTGCGGATAGCCGGTAAACCAGTCCTCATCCGGTGACGGCGTTGACCAGCCCTGCTTGGTGCCGGTTTTTTCGACGATGTAGATATCCTTGAAATTCGCATCGACGGGATTATACGTCTGCATCGCCGTGTTCGGGTTTATGTTGCAGATGCTGCGGTGATTGTTGGCGGCGACTTCGAGCCAGTTATGGATACCGCCGAGAAGGATATCCGAAGCGAAGATATCCGCAATAGTGCCATCTTCGAATATGACGTGCATAATCGAGAAATCGTCGATGTCGTGGTAGTCGGCGCGGATATGTCCTTCATCTCTGAAACTCGGCAGTCGCGTCAGGGCATGGGTACGTGCCGAGACCGCCACAGGCCGAATCGCTCTGCCGTCGCGGGCCTTTCCCTCGACCTGCTTGAGATACAGCGCAGCGGCCAGCGGGTGACAGCCCTTGCCCAGCATCACCCCTCCGCCGGAGAACTTCCAGTATGCGTAAGTTGTGGCGTGCGAGCCGGAGTGTGCTTCTTCGCCGTGAATCCAGAGAATTTGTGCGTCGGTCTTTTCGATAATCTCGCGCTCCTTTTGAATCGAAGGCGCATAGACCCAGTTTTCGGCGTAGAGGATTTTGGCTTTGCTGTTTTTTTCCGCATCGAGGATGCATCGGATACTTGCCAGTGCGTGGTCGAGCGCCTTGACTTTGGGGAAGGTGTCACCGTTGAAATCATCGGAGCCGTCGCCGAAATAGCCGGTGAGGGGTTTTTCAACGATGGCGTACTTGTCCCTTTTGAGGGCTTCAACGGCGATCGGCTCATGTGTCACCGCCGGCGTGCAGACGTGGATAAGATCCACCTCATCCAGAAGCGCCTCAAGCGAATCGAAGGCCTTAATGCCCCGCTTTTCCGCAAAGGCCTTGCGAGTCTGTTCGGTTCGACAGAAGACACCAACGAGCTCAACATCGGTTGCATAGACTTTTCTTATTGCTTCGAAGTGGAATGAAGCTGCGAAGCCTGCGCCGACAATCCCGGCTTTGACGTTCTTCTTGTTCATCTGTTCTCCTTGTTTGTGGGCTTCGGGTTCGGTGTTGTATCCGCATCGAGATCGCCAAGGACGAACTGGATTCCGTCGAGCCAATGCTGCAGGACGACGGGATGCCAGTACAGCTCGTGGTCGTGGCCGATTGCCGAGTAGAAGACCCTGCCTTTTTCGTAGTTTTTAATCCAGGCAACAGCGAAGTCGTCGTCTTTTCGATGTACCCATGTGACGTGGTCGAGTCGGACAAACGTCTTCTGAGTATCGATGCTTAGCAGCACACGCAGGTTCTCTCTGGAAAAGTTTTTGACCTGATAAACCTCGTCTTTGTAGGTGAAAGAGGGGGTTTTGAATGCGCTATTGAGAGGATGTTCGGGGTCTTCGACTTTTAATGTAACAGTTGAGCCCGATTCCCATGGATGGTTGTCGAAACGCGCGCCGACAATATCCCCATATTCAGGCCAGTCGCGAAAGGCATTTGTTGCGGCATGAGTTGCAACCAGACCTTTGCCGCCCGCGATAAAGTCGGCGAGGGAATTTCTCAACTCCTTATACCTATTGACCGCCTCCTCGTGTTCTTTAGCACCAAGCTTGCGGAGGTTTTCGGGTGCGAATACCTCCTGATTTATGTTGTTAAAGACAACCGCGTCAAACTGCTTCAAATTCTCCGGCTCGAACATCGAGATATCGTCGCTGACCACGGCTTCATAAGCGCCGGTCTTCTCGCCAAGAATCTTAAAGGCCGCCTGGCCGTACGGAATGGCTGTGTGGTAGTAACCGTAAGACACCGAGAACACCAGCACCTTCCGCGGCTTTTGCGGCTCGACGCGTGGCTTGGCAGGTGCCGCCGCTCGTATCTTATCTAACTCCTGTTCGCTCGGCCCTTTCTCTGCGCAAAAGGCAGAGCCGACAAAAAGGGCCGAAATGAGGATGATACAGAACTTTGACCTGACGCGGTTCATAACACACTCCTTTCGAAACGCCCTCAATCCCTCCGGCATTTATATTTCAAGTCGCCACGGCGGACGCATCGGCCTGGACAGGAATCGATTTGCTTCGTCGTTGTTTGAGAACCGCTCATTCATCGGGTCCCAGTTCAGTTTGCACTCCAGCTTCATCGCGATATATCCAAGAATGCACGTCGTGCAGGAGCGGTGGCCAATTTCAACGGGCGCCACCGGCTGCCGGCGCGACCTGATGCACTCAAGCAGATTCGCCTTATGGTCGTCGCTTCTGTACAGCCGTATTTCGTTCGGGCCAATCCTGGAATTCAACAGTGATCTCGGGTGTGCATCGATGTGCTCGCGATTGACAAAGACCCATCCCTCTGTTCCCTCGAATCGAATGCCCTGCTGGTTCGTCTCATTGTCGGCGCAGATGACTTTTGTTCCGTCGGCGTAGGTGTATTCGATTCTAAATCGGCCGTGCACATCCCACAGCCCGTCGCGTGGGAACCGGGCTTCGGCTTTGATTTCAACGGGGCCGGTGTACTCGGCGCCGATACCCCACTGGGCGATGTCGTTGTGGTGCACACCCCAGCCGGTTATCATGCCCAGACAGTAGTCGCTGATTCTCAGCCAGCCCGGACGCTCATAACCCGTGACCGGGTGGACGCGGTTGACGGTATATTCCGCCCACGGCGCAGGGCCCAGCCAGGAGCCGTAATCGAGCTGCTTCGGCACCGGCATTGTCGGTTGCGGTGTTGTCGATGGGTCCTGCGGCAGGCCGACTTTGACGGTATGGACTTTTCCGATTCTGCCGTTTCGCACAAGCTCACAGGCAAAACGGAATCGCGCATCCGAGCGCTGCTGGCTGCCGACCTGCAGGATTCTGTTATATCTTCGGACGGTGTCACTGAGAATACGCCCTTCTTCTATCGTGTAGGTAAGCGGTTTCTGCAGAAAGATGTCCTTGCCCGCCTTTGCCGCGGCGATGGCGTGGATTGCGTGCCCGTGGTCCGGCGTGCAAATCAGGACCGCGTCGATATCGTCACGAGCGAGCAGGTCTCGAAAGTCACCGTAAGTGTCACAGCCCGAATACGCACCCGATGCTGCGGTGCCGGCATAACGCTGTTCGACTTTCCTCTTTGCGTTGTGTGCACGTCTTGAGTCAACGTCGCAGACGGCGAGGACCTGGGCCTGATTGAAGCCGAGTATTTCGGGCAGGTCTGCATAGATGCACTGACGTCCCACACCGATAGCTCCGAAGGTGATTCTATTGCCGGGCGTGTTGGCGCCGAAGACCGATGACGGGATGATGATTGGTGCTGTTACTGCGGCTGAAAGTGCAGCAGCCGATTTTCTCAAGAAGCTGCGCCGGGTGATGGTCTTGTTTTTACTGATTTTCGTGTGTCTCATCGATTTTGCCTGGCTTCGTTAGAATTTCTGCACCTTCACCGTTGGTGGCTCGGCAAAATCATACCACAGTCGCTCGGCCTGTTCAACGTCCAATTTGCCCTCGTGAACGTAGAAGCGGTATCTGAAAACATAGTCTTGACCGGGCTCCATCTTCCAGTTGTCGATTTGCGACGGGCAGAAATTGAAGAAAATAAACTCCATGTCCCCGGGCCAGAGACGCATGGGTTCGGGATGACGGAAATTCCTCGGATGACCCATAACCGTCACCCCTTTGTATTTGCCTTCAAGCAGCCCGTACATATCGCACCAGCGTGCCCGCGTCGCGTGGCCGTCGATCTTTGTTTTGCCTTCGCTCGTCAGATAATCGCAGTTGTTCCCCTCCCATTCCGTCGTCGCCCTGAATCCCAGCCCGCCATAGCGGTACTTGAACTGATACAGCGGCGAATCGCTCGCACAACGTTGCGTTGAGACAAAATCCCATAGCCAGTAATCCTTCTCAGGCCCGCCGACATTGTAAACGCGAACATCCCATATTTCGTCAAGAGCAACTTTGTCCCCGTTATTTGCATCCAGAACAACATGCTCCTGCTCGGCGCGAAACCCGCCAAAAACCGGCCCACTTGTTGTTGACAGGTATTTCACAAACCGAACAGTTCCCTGTCCCTCTGCAAGGTTCCAGAAGTCAACGCCCCTGCCCTCGAATCCCGTTCTCGTCCACGGCATCCAGATACCCATGTGGTGAATATGGTCTTCCGGGTGCATCGCCGTCAGTACCGACCCGGCCGGCGACCACAAAGGATGAATAAACCCGCTTCGGCTATACAGCTTACTTTTGCCCGCCGGCGGCGGGACAACCGCATGATTATATCGCAGCACCTTATGTCGTCCGGTAGTTATCTCCAGGAAAGACTCGTTCTGCTCCGTCTTGACGGTCGAGAACTTGGCGAACACCGTTGGCTTATCCACAACTTCATAGACTTTTTTTTCGCCCGGCTTGAGCGTGCCGTGTACAATCCAGCATATACGCCCGGACTCTACGGGGTCAAACTGATGTGCCACCGGGTAGCGTTTCGAGCCTTCAACCTCTTCCAGTGCAAAAGTTCGCGGCAGTTGACCGCTGAGCTCCATAAGCGACAGCGACACAGGAACGTCAATTCGCCTGTGCCGTCCTGCCTCGACGGTTATGCGGGCGAATTGGGCTGAGGCGGAACCGGCAAAGATTATTACAGAAATGTTCAAGAGCATGACGTGGTAAAATACCTGGCGCACTTGTCGAATCTCCCGCCGGACAACCGTAAAAGAATATGGCAGAAGCACAATGTTCTGCACTCCTGCCATATTGTAGCAATCACACCGAATAGGTGTAAACGATTTTGTCAGTTGTTACCGCCCTGTTCAGCAGCAGGTTGAGTCACCATAGGTATCACCTGCGGCTGAAGTCCGACCTTGGCGAGAACGGCATAGAGCACGGCACCGACGACAAATGCCGCCAGCGGAGCAGCAGGGACGTTAAACAGGCCAACGATCGGTGCCATTCCGACGACGAAGCCAACGGCCCACGATATCCAGCCGGCCATGTTCCAGCCCTTTCTCGGGCCGGCCCACTTTTTGCCTGACATGAAGTAGTCAACCATCATTGCACCGCAGACCGGGCCAAACGAAGCACCGATGATGGTAAATACGTCGATGACTTTGCCTGCCCAGCCGGTTACCGCCAGCAAGATACTAACAGCGGCGCCAATGCCGACCGAGATGAACGGATTGATCTTTGGCAGCGTCGTCTTGAAGCTGTTCGCAGCAATGAAAGATGAGAAGCACGCCGGGGGAAATGCTGCAACCGCCAAGAGAAGGCCCATCGTCTTGCCCAGGCCCTCCGAGCCCATCAGAGTACCCATAAACGAAGGGTCGGCAGTATTGACGTTATATGTACCGCTGGAAGCAAAAGCCCCTGCGGCTATAAGTATCGATGCGCCGCCGGCCACGATTGTTGCCAGCGCAATGCCGAACAGGCCGCCCATCTGGACGTCCTTTGTGTCCTTATTGTTCATGCCGAAGTCCACACCTGCCGCACCGGCTGTTGCAAAGAAACCAACGATATATGTCACGCAGAGAGCAAGCACTCCGAACATGCTTAGCCCTGCAGTTTTGCCGGTGGCAACCGTACCAGCGGCGACAAACGCTTCGGCGTCAAAGTCACCAAGAGAGCCAACGGTCTTAACCACCATTATGACCAATATGACCAGCGGTATCAGCGGCAGAAACGTCGCGACCTTTGCAACGTACTGAATGCCTTTGAGGCCAATAAACGCTGCGACAGCGGCCCAGACAACGGCAATGACCTTCTGGGCCACGGGATTGCCGCCAAACAACGGCGACAGAGCCAGTGAAGCAAAATATGCGTTGACACCGAGCCAGCCGAATTGAAGCACACCCATCAGAAAGCCCGGCATTAGAAAGCCGCCCTGAGTACCGTAGGTCGAAGTGCCTACGATGTACAGCGGCAGGCCCGTCTGCATACCGAGCAGACCCGGCACGAGATAGAACAGGAAATGACAAAGCAGAGCAGCGACAACCAGGCCCAGCAAAGCAACGCCTATCCCCTGCGAGAGGATTCCACCGGGGTTGCCATCGGCGGCGCCGCCGCCTGACATCTGGCTCCAGAAAACGAACCACAGGAAGATGCCGGCGTACGTCGGCGCTGTGTTCTTGTACCACGGTGCTCGTTTGTCGAGAGGGTTTGGCCTGGCCATGCTTATGTAGCTTGGCAGCATTCCATTACTCATAGTTAGTTCTCCTAACTAAACTCGATATTCTGCGCCCGGCACTATGCCGGGGGACATTTGCTCAGCGAGCTGTTACAAGAGTACCAAAGAGCGTATTAACTTGCAGCGTTTTTCTGCATTTCAGTCATAGCCATAAGGTACAGCCACACTATCGAGAATAATGCCAGCAGCAGTGTGCTGTAGCGGTGAAGCTCGAGCAGCAATTCCTGGCCGTGCGTACCAAAAAGCGGGAACATGCTCAACACCGCAGAAAGAATCACCGGCAGTGCCAGGAATATAATCACCCAGAAACAAATCTTTTGCCTAAATTCATGCCTGGCCGGCATTTCAGTACTCTGAGGCTGACGAGCAAGCACCCTGTTCAGCCAGGGCCAGTAATTCTTGTCGAACCGATTATTATCCGCCCACATAACCGCCAGGACAGCAACGCAGGCCGCGAAGACCGGCGCGAACGTTGCGTGAATCACCAACCACCATCCCGAGATTGCTTTGCCTAAAATCAGCGGCGGCACAAAACCCGTCACCACCAGCACCACAAAGCAAAGCAGAGCGAGCAAAAAGACCAGCTTCCGCAGGGCCCCGACCAGGTTCCACTTCTGCTCGACAAACAGAAGCGTCAGGAATAATACCAGCCATCTGAGAGGGTCGAGGATACGCATCGAGCGGTCCTTGCCGAAAAGCTCATCTGCCTTCGGCTTTGATATGATGAAGTGCAGCGCCATTGTCGCCAGGCAGGCAACGAAACCCGTTATCGAGACCGAACGAAACATAGTCTTTTTTCCAAAACGCGAATACTAATCTTTGCCAACAAATACCCCGGCAATAAAACCAAGTGCCCGCAGTGCGTATAGCACGACAACGCCAAGAATAACAAGTGACGACAGCAGCGTCACGACCTTAAGCCACGGACGAAATACGAATGAGAACGCGAAGAACCATGTAAGGCCGCGTTTCAGGCCCTGAAACTCAACCATTTCTTTTACTGCGGCGCGAGCGGATTCGAGCGGCGAGTCAATAGGCACAAGACCGAAAAAGAATCCCGAATCCGTCGAGTGACAATCCTCGCAGCGTCTCACGCCCAGCGACTGAGCGGCCGGTCTGACATTATGAGCAATCGGCCACAGATACGCTCCGGCCGATTCGTGCTCGGCGGATGTAAGCTTGCCGTCTTCAAGCTTATAGACCCTCCCGCCGGTAACATAGACTGCCTGCCCGCCGTCCGCAACCTGCGACGCAAACAGAGAAAGACCCTTCGTTATCTGCTCATCAGTCAGTTTCGCCCAGTCCCCCGAGCGAGGCACGTCCTGTCTGTTGATGACCTGTGCGGTTACAGAAGAGACGATATCAAAGTCAATCGGCTCAACGGTCGAGCCCTTCATTTCGCCCCAGAACGCCGGCCAGATGAGCTTGTGAGGCCCTATTTTGCCCTGCGCATTTTTCGCAAAAACAGGATAAACGATGTGCGGCAGCATATCGACGGACTTGTTCGAGCCGAGCGTGCCCATCGCGTGTGCCATCGCGGTCTTTGTGCGTATGGTCGTCTCTTTCGGCCAGGGGCCCGAGTGACACGCCGTGCACAAAAGCTTATCGAAATGCGCGGGCGGTATGCCGGGATGGTCGGGAACAGGCGCCGCAAAACGTCCCGCAACCGGTACCTCAGAATCGTTGCCTAAGTGACATCCCTTACACGACGAGACGGCTGCAAGAGGATTATCCGACGTCTCCCATTCACATTCGTAGCCCCGCGTCATATTATGCTCAAGACCGTTGCGGTGACAATCCACGCACGTCAGCCCCGCCCCGAGATGTACATCTTCGTCCTCCCGCCATTTCTCAGGATGCTCCTCTGTCGCATCTATGCTCGAATGACAAAAATAGCATCGCTGGTTCGCAATCTTGTAAGCGATGTCGAACAGAACCATCTCCTTGTCGTCGAACGTCCCCTGCCGGTATGTTACCGCCGGCGGCCTTATCAGCGGGTCGTCGAAGACTTCCGGAACCTGGAAGTCATACATATTGCCAAGCTTCGTCGTCGAGCCCGTCACCGAGCCGAATTCACTCGCCGACGTTGCCGCCCAACGGTAGTTACCACGCGGTATCTCCGATGCAAAGTCCGCCTGGTAGTACCCGTAGTGACCAGCGTGACACGCCAGACAGTTTATCTCCAAAGGCCCGGTGACGTAAGCGCGCAGCGACTCATCGGGGTCATCGCTCTGTTCCAGCATCTCGCCGACGCCTCCGCCGGGCATATGCCTTCCGAAAAGCTGTACGAATTTCGCCGGCGTTATTCCCAGCATGTCAGGATTAAAGGTTTGCGGCCACTGTCTGTACGAAAGAGGAATCTGCGTAGCAGCGGCGGGTTCTGCGAGTATCCACGGGTGTCCTGTGCGGCCCGCAGGACTCGTCGGGTCAACGGCGTTGAAGTGCCGGCCGGTATTGATTGTCTCGTAGCTGTGACAGGCACCGCACGTTTGCCTCGTCGAAAACGGCAAAAGCGGCTCATCGTCCGGGTAAATGTGCTCACCCTCACCGTCTTGCTCGGCCTCGGTCAGAAGGGGTATCAAATGAACCGACACCGCACGGCTGCCGTCAGTCACGTCACCGAGCATCTCCTCGCCAAGACAGACCGTCGAGCCGGCAACCGCAACCAGCGACAGCAGTGTAAAGTACGTCAATCCTTTCCTCAATGTCCCCAGTCCTTTATAAGGCTGCTTATATCTTAAACTCCTCCGGTTTGAAGTCAAGCTTGCAGCCGGCTTCGACGGCATCGTTCACCTTCAGCACCGCCACTGCCGTCTCGTAGCCAATCTCCGCCGGGCAGTTAAGTTTCTCTTTGCCTCGAATCGCGTTAAAGAAATTCACAAGGTGCGGCTTATGGTACGGGTCCTTCAGTTCCACAGGTATCTCGTAGCTCGGCGGTGCAATCGTCTCACGCGCATCGACAACAGCGTCACTTTCAGCCGTCTCTTCTTCTTTCGGCTCCAGCAAAAAGCCCAATTTGACCCATTTGTCCCAGTCCGGCGCAGTTGGTTCACGATAGACCGCACCCCTGCCCGCCGATTCGGAGATGCTCAGCGTGCCCTCATCGCCCATAAACGCCTCATAGTAGCCCATGTTGCTGTTCGTCGTGATCGTCTGATAGAAGGCCCTGACCATCCCCTTCGCCGTTTCGTACGTATAAATTGCCATCACCGTGTCGTACCACTGGTGCGTATTCTTATCATAGTAGTCGGTCCCGCCGCTGGCCATAACCGAGTTCGGCTGTGCCTCAAGGAACCAACTGAAAATGTCAATCTGATGTGAGCCCAAATCGACAATCGGCCCGCCGCCAAGTCCCTTGAACCACCGCCAGTTCCTGAACTGCTCCATCGAATTAAACCCATACTTGGCCAGCGTCGCCTGGTCCATAACCGCCTTCTTGGGGAAGCCCAAAAACGGCCTGGCCGCCCGGTTCCATTGACCGTTGATTGTCGTAATCCGCCCAAGAATCGCAGATTCTTTGATCAGCTTATCGTAGCAGTGCCGGTATCGCGGATTACTCCTTCGCTGGTGGCCTATCTGAAGAAGTTTGCCCGTCTCCTTCGCTGCCTCGACCATCTTGCGGGCGCCTTCCAGCGTGTTCGACATCTCCTTTTCGCAATAGACGTGAAGTCCCGCCTTAAGACAGGCAACGGTCTGCTCAGCATGCCAAAAGTCGGGAGTTGCGATAATTACCGCATCGAGGTCCTTTTCCTTATCTAACATCTCCTGATAATCGACATACGCGTTGACGATGTGTTTGTACGCCTTTAGGAATCGCGTCTGGTTCTTCTGATTGTACGCCGTCCAGATATCACAAAGCGCTTTGAACCGCACGCCGTCAATCTTCACCGCCGATTCGAGAAGAATCCTCCCCTGAGCCCCGGCCCCAAGAACGGCGACGTTAATATCATCCGGTTTCTTACCGCCCTCGGTCTGCGCAGCCACCATCGGAGACAGGAACAATCCTGCCCCTGCGACGGCGCTTGAACGCATAAACTGCCTTCTGTTCATACCCTTTTTCGATTCGTTCTCGTTCATGGCCTTTTATATTAGCTCCATAAATACGTTAGACTTACACATTATTTCATTCTACTGCTGCTACCTCGATTATAATCGCCCCCGACAAATCCGGCAACTATAATGTCCAGCCCTGTCGATAAGGCCTTTTCACCAGCTCGTTGGCCTCAGGGACGTTCGTAACCTTCACGTTCACCGGGTCCCACTCGATTCTCTTGCCCGTTTGCAGTGCAACGTTGCCAAGCAGGACCGCTTCCGCCAACGGCCCCGAATATGAAAAGTCGGCGCACGCTGCCGGCCCCCCTTTGCACGCCCTTATCCAGTTCTCCTCGTGTGAGCCGGTGATTCTCGGTATCGTCTTTTCGGGCCGATTGTATTCCTTCATCCGCGTCTCCGGTATCAGACGACCTTCCATCATCACACCCTTGTCGCCGATGAATATGACACCGCCGTCCGGCAGCTCACGCTCCTTCTCCAGCCCTTCCGGTCTCGGCGGCTTTAGCCCGCCGTCGTACCACGTCAATGTCACCGCCGGCATCTGCCCACGAGCCGGAAATTCGTATCGCACTATCGAGGCATCCGGGTACGTCTCATTGTTCTCAACTACGTTCCAGTTCTCTACAACGCGCGCCGACCCGCATGCCTCCACCGCCGTCGGCGCTGTCAGACCCAGCGCATAGTACGCGTGGTCGATTATATGACAGCCCATGTCTCCCAATGCGCCCGCCCCAAAGTCCAGCCAGCCACGCCACACAAACGGAAGATACGCAGGATGATAAGGCCTCTTCGGCGCCGGCCCCAACCACAAGTCCCAGTCAAGCCCCGGCGGTACAGGTGGCGTATCACTCGGCCGACCTATCCCCTGTGGCCACACAGGACGATTCGTCCACGCATGAACCGTATGCACCTTACCGATTGCCCCGTCCTGTATCCACTCTCGCTCTAAGCGAATCTGCTCGCCCGAATGTCCCTGGTTGCCCATCTGCGTCGCAACACCGGTCTCCTTCGCAACTTCCGCCATCCGCCTCGACTCATAGACCGAATGGGTCAGCGGCTTCTGGCAATATACGTGCTTACCCATCTTCATCGCCATAATCGAAGCAGGCGCATGAATATGATCCGGCGTCGCTACTATTACCGCGTCGATTGCCTTGTCTTCCTTCTCTAACATCTCGCGAAAGTCTTTGTACCGCTTGGCCTTCGGATAAATCTTGAAAGCATCCTCCGCACGCCGCCAGTCGGCATCGCACAAAGCGACAATATTCTCACCGTTCAGCGCACCGGTATCAACGTTGCCGTTCTCGTCCTTCGGCGCATCACTGTAACCGCTGCAGTTGTCGATATTCACTCGCGCCATACCCCCTGCCCCGACCGATGCGATGTTCAGCTTCTCACTCGGCAGCTTCTGTCCCGCACCGCCGAGAACATGTCGCGGCACTATCGTAAATGCCGCCACCGCCGCAGACGCCTGCATAAACCGCCGGCGCGTAATCGCTTTTTTGTCTCTCACTCTGACTTTTTTCTGCTCTTTCATAATCCTTCTCAACTAATTAAAAGACCAAGTGTGGAGTTTATAACGTCCAGCCCTCCCGGTATTCCGGTTTCACCAGCGAGTTCGCCTCCTCATTGTTCGTAAATCGCATATTCTCCCCGTCCCACTCCAATCGTGTATCCTTCACCCGCATTGCAAGCACGCCTAACAATACCATCTCCGTCAAAGACCCGCCGTACTCGAACGTCGAGCTCGCCGGCTTTCCATCCTTGCACGCCCGTACCCAGTCGCGCTCATGTCCGGCGGAACCGTCCTTCACCCGTGGTATCGTCGCCGCCGGCAGCTTATACGCCCTCATCTGCACCTCCGGTACTATCCGCACCCCGCCCGCTCCGTGCGAGCCGTGCATTATCACCCCCTTGTCTCCGATAAGCAAAGCCCCGTTGTCACCAAGCTTCCTGCCCTTTTCAAAGCCCTCAGGCACAGGCGGCTTCAGCCGACCGTCGTACCACGTCAGCTTCACCGCCGGCATATTGTCTCGTGCAGGAAACTCATACCGAACAATTGACGCCCGCGGATATGTCTCATCCATTATTCCCGGCTCCCAGTGCGTCGTCGTCGCCTCAACGCTTCTCGGTGCTCCTAACTTTAACGCCCAGAATACAGGGTCGAGAATATGACAGCCCATGTCACCCAGTGCCCCCGTCCCGAAGTCCCACCAGCCACGCCAGCTCTGCGGACAGTATATCCGATGATAAGGCCGCCACGAAGCAGGCCCTAACCACAGGTCCCAATCCAACGTCTTCGGCACAGGCGGCGTCTTCTTCGGCCGAGCCATCACCGGAAAATCACTCCACGGGTTACCTCCCACAGGCCTGTCGCTCCACGCATGAACCTCTCTGATGTCCCCCACCGCTCCATCCGCAACCCACTCGCAGAGCATCCGTATCGCATCATCCGAATGACCCTGGTTGCCCATCTGCGTCTGCACACCAGCCGCCCGTGCCGCCTCCGTCAGCTTCCGCACCTCGTATATCGAATGACACAACGGCTTCTGGCAATATAAATGCTTGCCGTTCTCTATCGCCGCCATCGCAGCAACGTAATGCGTATGGTCCGGCGTCGCCACTATCACCGCATCGATATTCTTCGCTTCCTTCTCGAACATCCTGCGGAAATCCTTGTACCTCGGAACATCCGGGTACTCCTTGTATGTGTCCCCGGCCCGAACATCATCCACATCCGCAAACGCTACGAACCTCTCCTCCTTGCAAGCGTCTATGTTCGCCTTGCCCATACCTCCTGCGCCGACCACCGCGATCTGAAGTCTCTCGCCGGGCGGTTTCTGCCCCGCACCAAGAACATATCTCGGCACCACCGTAAACGCCGCAACAGCAGACGCACTGCGCAGAAAACTTCGCCGTGACAACCTCCTGTCCTGCTCCTTTTTTCCTTCCCGTTTCATATTACATCATCCCGCCAAAAATGACTCATAACGTCCATCCGCTTCGATATACCCTGTGCACAAATTCGTTTGCCTCGGGCACATTCGTAACCTTCAGATTCTCCGCATCCCAGTACAGCTTCTGCCGGGCCCTGATAGCCACACAGCCCAACAAAACCATCTCAGTCATCGGCCCCGCATAATCAAAATTCGAGCACGCCGCTGGCCCGCCCTTGCACGCATCAATCCAGTTCTGCTCGTGTGTACCCTCTATCCTCGGTATCGTCTTAGCAGGCCGCTCGTATGCCTGCATTTTCGTCTCAGGTATCAACCGAGGCGAGCCGCCCGTCGTCCCCGCCATCAGTGTCCCCTTCTCGCCCACAAACAGTACGCCGCCGTCTTCTGTACCCATACGTCTTCCCGGCCCAAGCTCCTCTGGACGAGGCGGCTTCAAACCACCGTCATACCACGTCATCGTTAATCCGGGCATATTACCACGCGCTGCGAATTTGTATGTCACCATCGACGCAACCGGGTAAGTCTCGCTGTTAACCGGCGTGCTCGCCGCCTCCACGCTCTGAGGCGCACCCAAATCCAGAGCCCAGAACGGTGCGTCGAATATATGACAGCCCATGTCACCCAAAGACCCCGTCCCGAAGTCAAGCCAACCACGCCACTTGCTCGGATGATACGCTGGATGATAAGGCCGCTGCGGCGCAGGCCCAAGCCACAAATCCCAGTCCATATTCGCCGGCGCCGCCGGCGTTTCCTTCGGACGCTCCACCCCCTGAGGCCACCCCCACCGACCAAAGGGTCGATTCGTCCAGATATGAACCTCCCGAACCCCACCGATAGCACCGGCCTGTATCCACTCACGAACCAATCGCACCCCCTCGCCCGAATGACCCTGGTTGCCCATCTGCGTCGCAACACCCGCTTCTCTCGCCGCCTCCGTCAGCTTCCTCGCTTCCTCAACAGAATAAGTCAGCGGCTTCTGAACATAGACGTGCTTACCTAATTTAATGGCCATCATCGCCGGCCCCGCATGGGTATGGTCGGGCGTCGCCACTATCACCGCATCGATGCCCTTTTCCTTCTCTAACATCACGCGATAATCTTTGTACCGTTTTGCCTTCGGATAATTCTCGAACTGCACCGCCGCATAATCCCAGTCAACGTCACAAAGCGCAACGATATTCTCGCACTCGCAGTTCTTCACGTTGCTCCTGCCCATACCACCCACACCCACCGCCGCGATATTCAGCTTCTCACTCGGAGCCGTGTTCCCTGCACCTCCCAGTACGTGCCGCGGAACTATCGTAAATGCTGCGATTGCCCCGGCTGTTTTTCCAATAAAAGAGCGACGTGATAGTACTCGTTGTTTACTGCGAATTGGCCGGAATTTCTTCATTTGCGTTTCCTAAATAAAAGAATTTGGTATTCTACACGCTCACCGGCCAAAAATCAACCAAAACTTGCTCCAATCCTCCTCCAAATCAGCATGCCACACGCAATATACCTGACAAAACGCCGGCACACCGGCGGCATTTCGACGACTTTGCTATCGCTTAGGGCCTGCACATCCGTTCGTCAATTGCCTCAGGCTCTCATGCTCTCGCTTTGTAAACCAATATATTGGAAGGCCGAGCAGGAGAATCGAGCAGGGGATCGCTGAAAGTAACGGCTTATAAGCTATCGCACTGTAAATCAGCAGCGCACAGATGGCGCAGAAGATGATTGTAGTGAACGGGTAGCCGGTCACTTTATAGGGACGCGAAACGTGCGGCTCTTTACGACGCAGGACAATTACCGCCAGATTTGTAGCCAAGTAGAACGAATAGACTGCTCCGGCTGTGTAGATGATGGTGTCCTTAAAAGAACCCAGCAGCAAAACCAGAGCCAGGCCAATCGCCCCCTGCATCAGCAATGCCCGTACCGGCGTTCCGGTCCGACCACTCCATTTCCCAAGAGCTCGAAACGCTCGGTGGTCCGCGCCCACCGCATAGGAAATACGCGCGCCGGCAAAAATAAGACCGTTTATTGCTCCCAACGTCGAAATGCATACAAGAGCGCTTATCATCCTGCCCCCGAACTTCGGAAACACTCTCGAGACGGTATCAGCCGCCACCGCCTCCGAGCTTGCCATGCCCTCATAGCCAAGCGTGTACAGAAACGCTCCGTTAGCAAGCAGGTACAGAACGATAACCGCAACCGTCCCAACCACCAGAGCCCGGACGATATTGCGGCTCGGATTCTTTACCTCAGCCGCGACATAAGCCATCTCGTTCCAGCCGCCATACGTAAACAACACAAGGATTAGCGCCACGCTCAGCGGAAATGTTCCCCCCGATGCGGCAACCGGCGCAGGAGCCGGAGCAGCAAAGGCAACAGCGAAAATCGCCGCCAACCCCAATGCCTTTACAACAGTGAGAAAGTTCTGTGTGAATTTCCCCTGTCTTACACCCAGCACGTTGATGGCCGTTAAAAGAACAATAGATACGCTCGCATATAGCAATCGGTTGGATGCAGCACCGGCGAACGGCGCATAAAGCTGGCCCGCATACGTCGCAAAGACAAACGCCATCACAGCAATATCGCCCGGGCGCACAATAGCAAGCTGGACCCAGCCGAAAAGAAATCCCGCCCACGGCCCGTACGCACGACTCAGATAGACGTAATCACCGCCCTCCTTCGGATATGCCGAGGCAAGTTCCGCATACCCCAACGCACCAAAAAGCGACAGTAAGCCTCCCACTATCCAGATTAGAAAAACCCCCCACCAGCATCCCGCACCTTTCGCTACGTCCGGCGCCATCTGGTAAATCCCCGCGCCTATGATTATTCCTACGATCAGGCACGTAGAGTCGAAAAGTGACAGCTCCTTCTTCGGACCCGTACGCATGACTGTTATCAGCGACTCAACTGTGTTGGCTTGGCCAACATAAATAGGCCTGGATTACTTTGCTCAACGTTTCTTGAGTGTTACGCCTATGCCGGAGCGTTGCTCGTGTAAGAAAACAGTTTCGAGATCCGCACTTGTAGTAACAGCTTTGATGTAATCCTGCATTTGTGACCTCATATTCGTGTTGTGAGCGATAATAAGCCCGCCCGGGCGCACTAACGGCAGCAGCTTATTCAGGTAGTCCATGTACCCTTCTTTGTCGGCGTCAATGAAGAGAACATCTATCGGCCCTTTAAGCCTCGTCACTTCTTCGTGGGCGTCTCCTTCGACGAGCGTGATAAGGTCGTCAACACCGGCTCGTTTGAAGTTCTCCCGCGCCAGTGACGCCCGCGCACCGTCTATCTCATGCGTTATCAGCTTGCCACCCGTGCTCCGCAGAGCTAAGCAAAACCAGATGCCCGAATACCCGTTGCTGGTGCCGATCTCAACAACCTTCCTGGCGCCTACCGCCTCGGTCAGCAGTCTCAGAACCCTTCCATCCTCCGGCGGGACGTTCATCATTCCTCTTCGCTGATTGGCGTTCATGTTCTCAAGTACGCTCAGTATCTTCTTATCGGCGTCTCTGCTCGCTATCGGCCGACTATCCACAGGCGACCCGCTCACAGCTCTGCCCTGCAAACTGTCTCTACGGTCGCCGGCAGCACCTCTTCTTCCCCCTATTCTCTGCCTGTTCTGCTTCATCTGCTCGATCAGTTCGCCCATCTTTTCTCTGTCGTTCTGCTCGTACGCCTCCGAAAGCTCGTCAAGCCATTGGCCGAACATCGGCCTGGCTCGCCCGGGGCGAACTGCCCGCCTCACTACGCTCGCTTCGCTGCCCTGCTGTGCTGTTAACCCCGCCACTGTTCCCAACAAGCACAAAACCATAATAGCCACACTAATTCTTTTCAACATAGCATTCTCCTTCCAGGATCACGTTTCTCTTGTGTTCCGTAACATCCGAACCAATGCCAGTGCAGACGAATAGAAAATCCGGTTTATTGCGACCCAACGGCAAAATCATAACAGCGCAGCGAATTTTGAGGTTCGGTGCTTCTCACGGCCTGGCAATGCAATACAGATGCGTCTTGCCCTTCAGGTACAGTTCGTCCCCAACAACCGCCGGCGACGCATCGATTCTTTCATCAAGTGTATTCGTCGCAAGCACCTCGATCTTATCCGACTCCTTGAGAACCGCCGTTACCCCATTGCGACCCACAAAATAAAGCCGCCCTGCCACGGCAACCGGCGACGCATAAATACCCTTCAACCCTTCGAGCCGCTGCTTGAAGAACTTCACCTCGCCCGTCTTCGCATCATAGCACGACACAATCGCCTCGTTCACCGAGCACACGTAAATCTTCCCCCCGGACAGAAGCGGCGACGGTACATAAGGTGTCGCCTTATTCACCTGCCACGCAATCGCATCCGTTCCCGTCAAATCACCGCTCCGCCCAAGCTCAATCACCACAAGAGCACTGCCCCGAAAACCGCTGGCACAATAAACCCTCCCGAAAGCAACAACCGGCGTTGGAACCACATTCTGCGTCATCCCCGAGCATTGCCAGACAATGTCACCCGTTTTGAGATCATAACTTCGAATGAACTTCGCGCCGCTCATGATGACCTGCATCTTCCCGTCCACCTCCGTCGCCACCGGTGTCGCCCAGTTCGTCAGCTCATCGCGCCCCTTCTTCCAGATAACCTCCCCTGTCACCTTGTTCAGCGCATAAATAAACGAATCCCCATCCTGGTCCATCACCACTATCAGCGACTCGCCGACTACCGCCGGCGAACTGCCCTCGCCAAACCCCGCCCGCGTCTTCATCTTCCCAAAATCCTTACTCCATTTCACTTCCCCCTCCACATCAAAACAATGCACGCCTCTCGAACCAAAGTTCACCCAAACGTGCTTTCCGTCCGTCACCGGTGAAAACGAAGCAAACCCGTGGTCGGGATGATGCCCCTCGTGCGGCTGTTCCTCCCGCAGCGTCCGCTGCCACAGAACCTCGCCGCTCTTTCTATCCATGCACACAACATTGAACTTATGCACGTTGTCCGGCGCCGTACCACCGTGAAATGGCACCTCCTTCCCCCCTGCGCCGCCGACGCCGCCTTTCTTGTCCGTCTCGATTGCCGTCTGAAAGAAAATCTTGTCACCCCAGATAATCGGACTCGATGTCCCCTCACCGGGAAACTCAACCTTCCACTTGATATTCTCCGTCTCGCTCCAATTAACAGGCGGATTACCCTTCTCCACAACACCCGACCCTAAAGGTCCCCGCCACATCGGCCAATACCCCGCACCAGCCTCGCCATAGACATTGCCCGAAAGAATTGCCATCACAACAGCCAACCCAACCACCACACTGTTCACTCTTTTCATCGAAACCATCTCCACATCATTAATTACCATTTCCCAGCTGCGCCCCTTAGACACGACCACTTTTGCTCTTATTTGTCCAGCGGCACTATCCGCACGTTCCGATACCACACCGGGTCGTTATGATACTGAAATCCGATATACCCGGTTCTCGCCATATCCTTGTATGCCGTCTGAAACTTGTTTTTTGTCCCATCGGGGTTCTTGCCCGCCTCGGTCCACCGGTCCAGGTCCATATCGATAATCGGCGTCTCATTCATCACGATATTGATCCAGTTGTCCACCGCCGTAATCGTTATATGGTTCCACTCACCCGGCGGGTTGCACACGTTCCGCGAAGGCGCCTGGCAATCGTAAATCGCCCCGCAGCTTCCCCTTCTCACATCGTACGTACCGCCCGTACTGAAGTTGTCAAAAAGCTGCACCTCGATACCCGTCTGCACCTCATCCTCGATATCCACCGTCCGGATGAATATCCCGCTGTTACCCCTGTGAAGCACCTTAAAATCCAGGTCTAAAATAAAGTCCCCGTACTCCTTCTCCGTCCAGATATTGCCCGGCCCCTTCGCAAACAGCGACCCATCTTCCTCGACAACCCAGCTACCGGGCCTTGAACGCCATTGCGAAAGGTCTTTGCCGTTAAACAAGACCACAGCATTATCATACGGCGACTTGAATCGCTTCAGATAAATATCCTTGTACTCCACCACCATCGCAGGCCCCATGTGTATCTGCAGTGCAAGCAGTCCTTCCATCGCCCTGCCTGTCGGGTCGTTGTCAATCAGCTCCACCGTCTTGTGACCATTGAGCTCCAGCGTAATATGATTGCCCAGCGCAGTGATGACATACTCGTTCCACTCCTTCGGCTTATAGTAACCTGCCTCCACCAAAGAGTTACCGTCCGCTATCTCACGAACAATGTGCTTGTTTCCTCTTCTGTCGATAACAACAAACTTGCCCGTCGGCACTAATCCTCCTCGTCCTGCCTCTTCATACAAAAATCCCACCTGCGGCTGCTCGTTGCAAACCTCCGCCTGATAACCTGCAACGCTCCACTTGCTCCGATGCGCGCTTGTGTCCCTGCTGCGAAACTGCACACCCGCATTGCCGCTTTCGATTCTGAATTTCAGCTTCAATTGAAAATCCCGGACCGTCCCGCCACGCCAGATAAGAAACGTATTATTCTTCGCCCGTTTCTCGTTTGTCGTCTCGCCGTGTATCGCACCGTCCTTGACCGACCAGAAATCCGCGTCTCCATCCCACCCCTTAAAGTTCTTGCCGTTGAATATCCTCACCCACTTCCCACCTCCTCCCGCCTTTGCACGGCCGAACATCGCTCCTTCCTGACATCCCGCAGCGATAAGAACACAACCCGCCAACACCGCAATCAATCCTCTAAAACGCATCGCTTTACCTCTCTTTCTGCCAACTCTCAATCACCAAATCATTCACACCAAAAACACCTGCCGCGAATTATACACCACACTTCCCCAAAACACCACCCCGCGGACGTTACCTCGCCCCCGGATAATAGTAGCGCAAAATCCCCTTTGCCGAGCCGGCCTGATACCCCCTCGAGCCCGGCCTGACCCACCCCCGCTGCCCGCCCCAAAAATACCCTGCGGATCACCCTAAAGCCCATTTCCACGCCAAAAAAGCTATTGCAATGCATCGCTATCCCGATATAATAGTGGGCTTGCACATAGCGGAATACTCAGGAGCACTGGCATACAAATGTATTAGGAGCTGAATAGACATGGAGCAGGAACAGGTTCAGGTCACCGGGTCGGAAATTGATTTGTTCGCAGCCGAGCTGCCGTCAATGGCGCAGATAAAGCGGCTGTCGGCACAGGTACATTCGAGCGAGGCCAACGCCGCTGCTTTCAGCCGGCAGGTTGAGCAGAACCTCTCGAAAACGGGCGCCAGGGGCTGTCTTGCAACGGGGATAGGGCTGTGCATCCTCGGCAGGGACGCAGACGCGCTTGGCAAGCTGCAGAAGGGTAACGACTGTGCGGCGAAATACATGTACCTGGGCTATGCGCTTCGGCGAATGAAGCAATTCGATGATGCCATCGCCAATTTCGACAAGGCCAAAGCCCAGGGCGAGGACGCCCTGGCAGTAGCGATGGAAAAGGTGGCAACGCATCGGCAGGCGGGGAACTTTAAGGCGGCGGAGAAGGAGTTGAAGGGCCGTTCGAATTTCAAGAATGTAAGCGCCGAGTATCATTGCCAGCTTGCCCGGCTGCAGGAGGCACAGGGGTCTTATGAGGAGGCGATGGACAATTACAAGCTGGCCCTGGAGCTTTCTCCCGAGCATCAGGGTGCGCTTTTCTATCTGGCCTATCGGTGCGACCTGTCCGGTGACGAGGAAGCGGCCATCGATTACTACAAGCAAATTGTGTCGATGGGGCCTGTTTATGTAAGTGCGCTGCTGAACCTTGCCGTGCTGTACGAGGACCGGGAGGAATACGACAAGGCAAGTCGATGCGTGGATGAGGTTCTAACGTACCATCCGAACCACAAGCGAGCGCAACTTTTTAAAAAGGATATCGAGAGCTCCAAGACGATGGTCTATGACGAGGAGAAGGAGAAGCGAAAGAGCCGGCGCACGCAGATACTGGAGACGCCGATAAGTGACTTTGAGCTGTCGGTTCGGAGCAGGAACTGCCTGAAGAAGATGAAGATCGATACCTTGGGAGACCTGTTGAGAATCACCGAGGTGGAGCTTCTTTCATACAAGAACTTCGGGGAGACCTCACTTCGCGAGATCAAGGCTATTCTCGATCCCCGGTCGCTTTACCTGGGCATGGAGCTGGAAGAGAAGAAGCTTGCAGCGGAGGAGGCGCTCGATGCGGCTGAGGCCGAGGCAGCAGACCAGAGTTTGTCGAATAAGCCGGTGGACGATTTGCAGCTTTCAGTTCGTGCCCGCAAGGCGCTTCATGCTCTGAGCATACGGACACTCGGTGAGCTGGTCCGCAAGACCGAGGCGGAACTTTTAGGATGCAAGAACTTCGGTGTGACAAGCTTAAACGAGATCAACAAGGCGCTGGAAGATATCGGGCTATCGCTGCGGACGCTTGAATAGGACCGGTTCGAGCGGTTCAGCGGAGATTGCAACGGTATTTAAGGTCTTGGCCGGGCAACTTTTGGATTGCTGAGAATCACGGAATCAAAAGCAGAACAGAGGCGGAGAATCTTAGTGAAAAAGGCGTGCTGGTGGTGTCCATCGAGAGCACTTAAGGGGGCGATTTTCTCATTTGTTGTTTCACTGGTGTCGTTGTCTGTTGCTACGGGTCTTTTCGGCTGTAAGGCGAGGGAGCTTGTGCGAACGACTCCTCATATGGACATCGGGCCGGAGTACTGGGTCCGGGTGCTGCTGGCCAACGATGTGAATCGGTGCTCTCTGGGCGTCGAGTCGATATTTCACATAACCGACGGTGCGGGACGTACCATGATACCGGATACACTGTTTTTCAGGGACGGTGAGGTGCTCGACGTGCGATTAACACAGGGCGGATTTCAAATCTCGGGACGCTCGTTCGAGTCGGAACGGCTGATTGTCGTAGCGAGCAAGCCGCATATTGTCGGCGTAGATGGCGACAAGTATCGCGGTAAGATAGAGCTGCGATTGAATCCGGACAGGCAGAGCTTCGACGTCATCAATCACGTGCCGGCCGAGGCATATCTGGCCGGCGTGGTGGGGGCGGAGATGCCCAGGCACTGGGAGCCGGAGGCGCTGAAGGCCCAGGCGATAGCGGCGAGGACGTATTGTCTGTTTATCAAGAAACGATTCGGACGCCGGCGAAACTGGGACGTGACGAAGACGGCTGCGAATCAGGTGTACTTGGGCCTCAAGGGTGAATCGCGTCAGGTGTGGAAGGCGGTGAACGACACAGCAGGGCAGGTGCTCTTCTGCAAACAGGACGGCGCAGAGGATATATTTCCGAGCTATTACAGCTCGACCTGCGCCGGACATACCGAGAACAGCAGGGGTGTTTTCGGGGACTCGTACGGGCCTTTGTGCGGCGTTACGTGTCCTTACTGCAGGGACGTGGCGAAAGCGAAGCATTTTTTCTGGCCGATGGCACAGTACAGCAAAGAAGAGGTGTCGAAAAAGCTGACGGAGAGCTACTCAAGCATCAGACAGCTCGGAACGATAACAGGTATCGAGGTGGCGCGGCAAAGCGAGTACGAGGAGCTTTCTCGCGTGACGAAGGTCAAGGTTGTCGGCGCCGACGGCAAGAGCGACTGGCTTCGCGGCGAGGATTTTCGGCTTACGGTTGACCCGACGGGCAATACCTTGCGAAGTACGAGCTTTAAGATAGTCTTGCTTGGTGATAACTGGGCGTTTATGAGCGGGCGCGGCTGGGGACATGGCGTGGGGATGTGCCAGTGCGGCGCGGAGGGTATGGCCAGAGCAGGACATACGGCCACGGGCATCCTTGGATACTACTATCCGGGCGCGAGGATTGCGAGAGTGTATTGAAAACAGGAGACCGTAGCCAGGGGTCAGGCGTCAGTCGAATCCTTGAAAGGGGTCTCAAAGATGGGTAGAGCATCAAAGTTTACCGATGAGCAAAAGATGGAAATAGTGCTGGATATGTTGAGCGGAAAAATGTCTGTATCCGAGGTCTGTCGCAAATGGGATGTCGCCAGCACCATGCAAACAGTCTAAAGATTCCACGCCTTCGAAAACGCCGCAAAACTCCTGTCGTAGGTCCTTTCTACGTCGTCGGGGAAACAACAGCCGGGAAGCTCCTTCATCGACAAATGGTAACTGATACACTCACAGCACATACCCTTCTTGCCGCACCCGGGATATGAGCAATTGCATTTTTTCAAATTCTCACTCTTCTTACACTCCATATCTGACTCCACCACTTGTCCGTTCTTCGCAGTTTGGCAAAACGAAACATCACCCTTCCAATATTAAATAGTAAATCGAAAATAGTCAATTGAAATGCAATTCAATTATGTCCCTGTCGCACAACACGTGATTGCGCTGCGCGTTCTGCCCGTCATAAACCCCCGTCCCCCAAATCCTCGCAAACCGTAGCTTCTCCGCAAGCTCGCGGTGAATCGCCTCCGCCATATCCATCACCGTTGACCCCGCCGGAAGCGTAAAAGGATCATCCATATCCGGCTTCTTACCGGGCGGCTTGGCATAAATCCGGATGATCCTTAACTGCTTAAAGAGAAAACCTCCCAATTCCTCCATCCCCTCGCCCGTCTCCGCCGAAACCTTCACCGCCTCAAAACGTTTCCCCCACTTATCCCTGAACTTCTCAAACGCCCCCTCCGAAGCCAAGTCCGCCTTCGTACAGATAACGAACACCCGCTTACCTAAAAGATTACCGTGCTCATCGACCGCCGGCGTCTCCCGATCCATCAGTAAGCTCCGAGACTCTAAAAAATCCAGAACAACCCTCATTTGCTCGACCGGCTCAGCCGATAAATCAATCACAATCCCAATCAAATCACAGTTACGATATGTCCCCACCTGCCCCGGCGCAACAAACTCAGCCGTAACAGGCGGCATGTCAACTATCTGAATCGCAACGCCTTCGAACGTCATCATCCCCGGAACAGGCACGCTCGTCGCAAACGGAAACTCAGCCACGTTGGCCTTCGCATTCGTCAGTGCCGCCACAATCGAGCTCTTGCCGCTGTTCGGTGTTCCAATCAGCGCAATTTGCCCCGACCCGCCCCTCGGAACATGGAACACATCCTGCTGTTTGCCGCCTTTCTTTTTGGTTGCCGCCTCTTTTAGCTTGCTGAGCTTGTGTCGCAAATCCGCCTTGAGATGATCAGTGCCTTTGTGCTTGGGCATTACGGCCAGCATACGCTCCAGCGCAAGGATCTTCTCTTCGGTGCTCGCCGCACTGCGATACCACCGCTCCGCCTTAAAATACTCTGGTGTCAAATTCGCCGGCATAAATTCAGCTCAAATATCAAAATGCAAAAATCAAAACCACATATCAAAAAGCAAAAT
This sequence comes from Phycisphaerales bacterium, assembly GCA_030602885.1. GTDB lineage: Bacteria > Planctomycetota > Phycisphaerae > Sedimentisphaerales > Anaerobacaceae > JAUVYV01. Next base: position 10,906 of record JAUVYV010000008.1, on the reverse strand, counting down.
CATCGCTTCCCCTTTAGTGTGAGTATGCTTGATGCAAAAACCTTCGCAATCTCGTCGAGTTCACTCAGGAACCACGCCACGTCCTCGGTTTTGGCACGTTTGCTGTCTCGAAGAAGTGCAAACCAAAGCTTACTTTCATTAGAGGATTTCAGCGAATGGTTGAAGTAGTTTGTGAAATCCTTTTTGCTGCTTGCCGCGCGCCCTTCTACATAGTTGCCGATGATGCTCGTTCCGCTTCTTAACAGTTGATCCCCGATCCGCATTGAGACGTTACCCTTGGGCAGCTTGTCAATGAACTCGATAAGTCTCAGCGTAAATGTATAGAGTCTCCTTTTGAACTCATCTTTGAATTTTGATTTGTCATTTTGCATTTTGACTTTTGACTTTTGATATTCCGTTCACTTGGGATTTCGAATTTCGATATTCGTATTTTGACCTAACCCGCCACGGCTTCTGCGACAAGGTCACCGACCGCGCTCGTCGAATAACCCATCCTGCCCGCCTGCATCGATTTGAGCTTATTGGCCGTGACAAACTTGACCGAATCTTCGATTTTTATCGCAGCTTCGTCTTCGCCTAAGGTCTCTAACATCATCTGACCGGCACAAATCGCCGCCAACGGATTTATCACTCCCTTTCCCGTATATTTCGGTGCACTTCCGCCTATCGGCTCGAACATGCTCACACCTTCCGGATTCAAATTACCGCCCGCAGCTATCCCCATCCCGCCCTGGATCATCGCACCTAAGTCGGTGATGATGTCACCGAACATGTTACCGGTGACGATCACGTCGAACCACTCGGGGTTCTTCACAAACCACATACACGTTGCATCGACGTGATAGTATTCTCTGACGATGTCCGGGTAGTCTTTTTCGCCCATCTCATGGAACGCCCGCTCCCACAGATCATACACATAAGTCAGCACATTCGTCTTGCCCGACAGAGCAAGCGTATTGTTATCGCCCTTGTCCCGTGCCTTCTTGCCGTACTTGCGGGCATACTCGAAGGCATACTTCAGACACCTGTCCACCATAAACCGTGTATAGACAGCCGACTGCACCGCCACCTCCTCAGCCGTCCCCTTCATCGAAAAGCCGCCTGTACCTGTGTACAGGCCCCCCGTATTCTCACGAACCACCACAAAGTCCACATCATCAGGCCCTTTGTCCTTCAAAGGCGTCTCAACACCCGGATACAGCTTCACAGGCCGAAGATTTATATACTGGTCTAACTCGAATCGCGCCTTGAGCAGTATCCCCTTTTCCAGTATCCCCGGCGCAACATCGGGATGGCCTATGGCGCCAAGCAAAATCGAATCGAACTTGCGCAGCTCTTCTATCGCGCTGTCCGGCAGCGTCTCACCCGTCCGCTTGTACCGTTCACCGCCGAAGTCAAACTCGGTCAAATCCAGCTTAAACCCGAACTTCTCCGCCGCCGCATTCAACACTTTCACCGCCTCGACAGTCACCTCAGGCCCCGTCCCATCACCCGGCATAACCGCTATCTTATAACTCTTACCCACGTCAAAGTCTCCTTTGCAAAAAAACTATACCTTCTTTTTTATATGCTCCAGCAGACCGCCGTCGTTGATTATTTCCAGCGCAAACCCCGGCAGCGGATTGAACTTAATCTCAACCCCCGCCGTCTTGTCCCTGATTATACCGGCCTTATAGTCGATTTCCACCTTATCCCCGTCGCCGATTTTCTCCGCCGCATCCGCCGACTCGATAAGATAGAACCCGCAGTTTATGGCATTGCGATAAAATATCCGCGCAAAGCTCTTCGCTATCACCGTCGCCACCTTCGCCCCGCGTATCGCCCAGACCGCATGTTCCCGCGAGGAGCCGCACCCGAAATCCTCACCTGCCACAATAACGTCACCTTCGCCGACCTTGCCGACGAATCCCTTGTCGATATCCTCCATACAGTGCTTCGCCAACTCCTGCTCATCGTCCGTATTGAGATACCGCGCCGGTATTATCTCATCCGTATTGATATGATCTCTCTTATAAACCCATGCCTTACCCATAACTACCACCTCATGCTTCTCTGTCATTCGCGCGCAAGCGCCTCTTCATATACGCTCTCAAGAAATCCTGCACCCAACTGTTTGTGCACCTCCATCGCTGCGCCGATAACCTTCCCTGTTATCCCGCCATGCACAAGCTGATTAGGAACATGATACACCATTGCTCCCGCACCCAAAAATACCGTCTAATCCGTGACCAACCAAATACCGTGTAATCCTCTCATGTCGGAATCTTCGACCACACTTCAACTTCCCCGTCTCCCAATAATCTCCGGTATCCCACCGCCACAAAACAAAAAAGAAATACCGTGTAATCCGTGATAAAAAAACACAACACATGATTAAAAAACACTCTGCCTTCCGCCTTTCAACTCAACCACCTTTCCTTTCCACACAAATTCGCCCGTCACTCCCTTCGGCAGCGTCACCGTCCCCGTTATGCCCGTTGCACCTTTGCGTTTCAAATCCACCTCAATCGCCCCTCGCGGCGTGGGCAGCGATGCCTTCACCCACTTCAGCTTACCAAGTGCCGGCTCAATACGCACCTTACCAAAGCCCGGCTGAGTCGCCTCTATCCCGCAAATTGTCCGAAAGTAATGCACCGGCGGATTCGTTGACCACGGATGACAGTCCGACCGTGGATTCTTCGTCGTATGCTCCGGGCAGGTCGTCAATCCCTCGCCCAGCGCATCGCGCCAAGGCCCCAACAGCTCACTGAACTCCTCTCCCAATCCAACCTTCTTATAAGCATCCGCTAAGTAAAGCCACCGTGAATAACCGATACCCTTTATTTTCTCGATTATTCCTTTTTGCTTTTCTTTCGGTATCGAATCCGTCAGCACTGCCAGCACGGTCGTCATAGGGCTATGCCGTTTCTTTTCCGCACTCTCCGCCACCATTTGCTTTTCTTCATCGAAGCACAGCTCGTACACATTCTTCGCGAGTTCCTTCGCTCTCGCCCGATACCGCTGGGCCTCTTCCGTCAGCCCGATATACTCCCACACCTCAGCCACATTCCTGAGCGTATAGGCATAGGCCAATGTCGAATACACCGAACTGCCCACACCTGCCCACTCTAATTTACGCAGGATACCCTGCTCGTTCACCCGGTCCTCGAACCACCCGAACGTCGCGCGTATCCCCGGCGCCATCTGCCGGGCAAGCTCCTTATCGCCCGTCACCATCACGTAATCGTAGAGCATATCCGCATAGGTCAGCGAGTAATACGGAATAATCCAGTACCAATTATTCGGATAAGCCGACAACCCGATACCGTCCGGTATCCGCGAATCGTCAAACTGCCTTATCGCCTCGCGCCAAAGCGCCGTATCGCCCGAAATGTAATAAAGCGTCAGCGCATGGTTCCTCGCATCGAACGTGTACTGCATCGTCTCGTAATACGCATCACTCATCAGCATATCCTGGCTGCAAATCTTCACCGTCCGCCAGCAAATATCCCATATCTTCATCAACTGCTCGTCGTCACAGGCAAACTTCGCCTTTTCCTCTACCGGGTACGTCGTGTAGATATTGCAAAGCTCGTCAATAACTAACGGCTGCCCCTTCGTCTCCACCTCCAACTGCAAATACCGAAAAGGGCGATGCCACGTAGGCCGATACTTCCGATTTTTCCCGCCGTCGGCTATTATAACGTCCTTGTACCCGATAAACCGCTTATCTTTAATCTCATTGCGATTGCCCTTGCTCTTGTCCTTATCAAACAGACACTCCGCATACCCAAGCCGTATCTCGCTCCCCTCACCGCCCGACACCACTATCTGCGGATACCCAATCGTAAGTGTCTTGTGGTCAATCAAAATCGTCACCTTCGTATCCGCCGGCACCTCTACCCTGCCGTCAAAAGCATTCCCCTCAACGTCGATTCCCACAGCTCGCACGACCTTGCCGACCGGCTCTTTGCTCTGCTCCAGCAGCTTTATCGTCCGCGGCACAAAAAGCCAATCCGACCAGCCCGGCGTCCCGCGAGTCGCCGCATGTGCCAGCCACTTCGCGCCCACCCAGCCGCTGTCGTCATAATCTATTCTTTCCCAGCCCCACGGGTACTTCGACCCATCTATCCGGTCCATGGGATTCCCGCAGTACCAGCCACTCGAAATATCGATTGCGTACATCCACCGAACAGGCCGAACCGAATATGCCTTATTCCAATAAACTTTCCAGCCATCATCGTCCGTCCGGATAAACCGCTCCTTCTCACCATGCCCCGAAAGGAAAAACGCCGTCATCGACGAAAACTGCGCTTTCATCCGCCCAGGCCCCCAGTTCACCACCATCGCCGCAACAACATTCTTGCCCTTCCGCAAAAAAGGCCCCAAGTCCACCGTCTCATACCGCCAGTGCTGCAAATCACCCCGCATAGGCCCCATGCACACAAACGCACCGTTCACATAAAGCTCATACCGGTTGTCCCCGCTAACATGCACAATAAACTTACTCCGCCGCTCACTAAGCTCGAAGCTCCGCCGAAAATGCACCACACCATACTCACTCAACGCCACCTCCGGATGAGTTATCCAAAACCCAGTCCAACTACTCGGCGCATACCGCACCCCATCCGAATTCAACTCCTCAACGCCCTGTGCAATGCCAAAAGACGCGCACAAAACCACTAACACCGTCACCACCTTCACGCTCTTCATAATCTTACCTTTTGCCTTTCTCTGTGAACTCTGTGTTCTCTGTGGCTACAAGCATTTTCTTGGATCTATCAGTTTCCCTTCGACAGCGCTTGCCGCTGCAGTAGCTGGGCTGGCCAGATACACTTCGCTTTCCGGATGTCCCATCCTGCCCACGAAGTTCCTGTTCGTCGTACTGACGCACTTCTCACCTGCCGCCAATATCCCCATGAACCCGCCAAGGCACGCCCCGCACGTCGGCGCTGAAATCACGCAACCCGCATCATAGAAGACATCGAACAGCCCTTCATCCTTCGCCTGCTTCCAGATCGTCGGCGTAGCAGGAACCACTATCGTCCGAATCGCCACCTGCTTACCCTTCATTATCTCCGCCGCAATCCGAAGGTCCTCTATGCGGCCGTTCGTACAGCTTCCGATATAAGCCTGGTCCATCTCCATACCACTGCACTCATCGATAGGGACGCCTCCGCTGGGCAAGTGCGGCATCGCCACCATCGGTTCCAACTTCGAGCAGTCAAACTCCTCGACGCTTACGTACTCCGCATCTGCATCGGATTCAAAAACGGTGTACTCAGTTTTCTCTTTCAAATGCCCATCCAAGTACGCCTTCGTCACTTCATCGAACCCGATTATCCCATTCTTCGCGCCCGCCTCGATAGCCATATTCGTCATCGTCATCCGCGCTTCCATACTCATCTCCGCAATAGCGGAACCGGCAAACTCCATCGCCTGATACAGCGCACCATCCACACCTATCCTCGCTATCACCGCAAGGATAACGTCTTTGCTATAGACCCCTGCCGTAAGCGCCCCGTTAAGCACGAGCTTAATCGACGCCGGCACTTTAAACCACAATTCACCCGTAGCAATCACCGCCGCTAAATCCGTCGAGCCGATACCCGTACCGAATGCCGCAAACGCCCCGTACGTGCACGTATGCGAATCACCGCCGACAATCACCTCGCCGGGCCGGATATGTCCCTGCTCGGGCAAAAGCGCATGACAAACCCCCGCCCGCCCGAGCTTGTAGTAATGCTTAATCTTGTGCCGCCTTGCCCACTCGTCCAACCGCTTGGCAAGCTCGGCGCTCTTGATATCCTTTGCCGGCTGAAAGTGGTCCGGCGTCACAACGATTTTCTCGGCATCGAACACCCTATCAATCCCGTGCTCGACAAGCATCCGTATCGCCGCCGGCGTCGTCACATCATGGCACATCACCACGTCTATCTTCGCATTTATCAGCTCGCTAGGCCGCACCGATTCCTTCCCCGCCGCCCGCGCCAATATCTTTTCCGTTATCGTCATACCCATATCTTGCGACCTCTACGTTTTGAATTTCAAATTTCGGTCATTTGAATTTGTTTAGGATTCAGGGTTTAGAATTTAGGATTTCTCAAAGCTCGGCTTTCAGCCCCGGCTCTTCACCCTTGTCCTGTGCCGCCACCATCCGGTTTATCGCATCGATATACGCCTTGGCGCTTGCCTCGATGATGTCCGTCGATATACCTCTGCCGATATACACCCTGCCGTCGCTCTTTATCTTCACCGTCGCCTCGCCGAGCGCCTCTTTACCGCTGGTCACCGCCTTTATCGAATAGTTCTCTAATTTCGGCGAATGCCCCGTCGCCTCACGTATCGCCTCGTACGCCGCATCCACAGGCCCGTCACCTTCCGCCTCTGCTTCCTGGACGACGTCCCTTGTCCGTATCCGCACGCTTGCCTTCGGCGTCGTATCCGTATCTATCACGACCCGCATATGCTCGAGCACATACGTATGCTCAACCACATGAATCTCATCATTTACCAAAGCCGCAATATCTTCATCATAGACCTCTTTCTTCTTGTCCGCTATCTGCAAAAACCGCTCATACGTCTGCTCTTCCTCGTCCTTGCTCAGCTTATACCCTAACTGCTTGCACCGGTCACTGAATCCGTGCCTGCCCGTATGCCTGCCCAATACCATCCGCGACCCCGTAAGCCCAATCGTCTCCGGCGTCATAATCTCGTAAGTCGAGCGGTCCTTGAGCATACCATCCACGTGCACGCCGCTCTCATGCGCAAAAGCATTCGCCCCGACAATCGCCTTGTTAGGCTGAATCACAAATCCCGTCAGCCGGCTCACTAATTGGCTCGTCTTGTGAATCTGCGTCGTCTTGATATTCGTCGTCAGCGCCTTGTCCCTGTCCTTGCCGAAAAAGTCAGGCCGCGTATGTATCCCCATCACCACCTCCTCGAGCGCCGCATTACCAGCCCGTTCGCCAAGCCCGTTTATCGTACACTCAACCTGCCGCGCACCGTTCCGCACACCGGCCAGCGAATTCGCCACCGCCATCCCCAAATCGTTATGGCAGTGCGTACTTATTACGCACTTCCCAATCCCCGGCACCTTCGCCGCCAATTCACCGATTATCCTGCCGTACTCGTAAGGCAGCACGTACCCAACCGTATCAGGAATATTGAGCGTAGTAGCTCCCGCCTCGATTACCGCCGTCAGTATCTCGATGAGAAACCCCATCTCGCTGCGACACGCATCCTCCGGCGAGAACTCCACGTCGTCCGTAAACGTCTTCGCCTGCTCCACCGCCGCCACCGCCATTTTCACTACCTCTCCAGGCCGCTTGCAGAGCTTGTGCTCCATATGTATCGCGCTTGTTGCGATAAACGTATGTATCCGCTTGCTCTTCGCAGGCCCAATCGCCGTGCCAGCCGATTCGATATCCTTTTCGTGTGCGCGGGCCAGCGCGCATACCGTAGGCCCGCTCACCTCCTCGGCGCATCGCCGCGTCGCCTCGAACTGCGCAGGCGAAGACACCGGAAAACCCGCCTCGATAACGTCAACGCCTAAAACCGCCAATTGCTGCGCAATTTCGAGCTTTTCATTGATGGAAAGCGACGCCCCCGGCGACTGCTCACCGTCACGTAACGTCGTATCGAATATTATCACTTTGTCCTGCATGGGTCTGTCTCCCAAGTTTTTAATCTGTCGATAGTTAAGCACCATATTATGGCCTGAAAGCAGCGCAATTGCCACGCAATTCTTCCACTCCAGGCAATTGGAAATCGAAAATCGGAAATCACAAATTGATATGTAGTCTATTCTGCGCCCTAAAGGCGCAGGAGCAGCCCTAAGCCGAGAAGACCGATAGAAGTGATACAAACTGTAAACTTACCATCCATACTACTCATTATACACTCCCCAAAACCACTTGCAAGCATTTTATCGACAAAAAACCGAAAATCTTAACCAAACCTCTGCCGGCCTGAGTAACACTTTCAGGACGATGGTGGTCATGTGCGACTGTAAGCAGCTCGACATCCAAGATATCCCGCCTGAGATACGTCAGGTTCGCCAATTGGCCCCGAGTAGTCCCGATAGAATCGGGACCGGCCTCGGCGACGTCTCGCTAAACGAGCTGGAAAAGCAGGCCATCGCAGGTTTTAACTGTGAATTCGGTTACAGAGGGGGAAGGTTGGCTGGTTTCGGCGACGGTCTGGATTTGAGAACAGGCAATGATGATCGAGACGGTGAGCCACTTAATCACATTGGGTTGAAGCAAGACAGAACGTTTCATTTTGCACCTCTTCAAAAACGCGTTATTATTTTTTAATTGTTTCATCGTGTAAGGACAGCTTCCTTTCAACTATTGCGAGGCGAGCATCTGGTGGATGATTTGCTCAACTGTGGTGGCTGCGGGCGGGCCGTAGTTGGAAAGGACAACGACGGTGTAACCCGAGTCGAGATACATCTTGAACTGACTGCTGATGCCGGAGCCGTCGCCGCCATGAGCTGCGATGCGGCCGGCGGGGCCGTCGCTGATGAAGAATCCGTACCCATAGTGCCAGCAGTTAAGCTCGGGCTTGCCTGTCAGGACCATCTTTGTGTACTCGGGGCTGAGCAGCTTGTGCAAACGGAGGGCGATATCGAATTTCAAGAGGTCTTGGGCGGTTGAGAAACTGCCTCCGGAAGGCATGCCTTTTATGACGCGCGTGAAGAGGTCGGTCCTCCACTGAACGGTGTTGTCCAAGTATTCCTTCATGTAGCCGGTGGCGCGATTCGGCAGAGGGGAGTCCTTGTCCCAGGCGTCGGTGTTTGACATGCCGGCAGGGGCGTAGATGTGGTCTCGAACGTAGTCGAAGTAGCTTTGGCCCGTGACTTTTTCGAGCACCGCTCCGAGCAGGAGGAAGCCGGTGTTGCTGTAGGACCACTGTGCTGCGGGCTCGAAGGCGAGAGTTTCGTCGGCAGTCAGCACCTTGTAGTCGTCGAGGTTGCGGAAGACAAGCGGAGTTTGGCGGCCATACAGCTTCTTGAAGTAATCACCGAGACCCGACGTGTGAGTGAGTAGGTGCTGAATCTGAATCTTTTTGCTGATATCGGGGTTTAGCCAATCTGGGGGCAGATATTTGCTCACAGGGTCGGTTAACGAGAGTTTTTTCTTCTCGGCTAACTGGGTGATTGCGATACCGGTGAAAACTTTGCCCACGGAGGCGATATTGAATCTGGTATCGAGGCGGTTCGGCACTTCATACGATTTGCTTGCCAGACCATAGGCCTTGTGGAACAGTTCTGTGCCGTTTTTGGCGAGCAGGACCACGCCTGAGAACTCGTCGTCTTCGACAAGCTTTTTCAGGCAGATTTCAAGACGTTGAACGATTTCCTTGTCGCTTAGTTTGGCGGACGGCTGAACGCCCGGCGGAGGAGACGTGGGTTCGAAGTCGGGGAAGCCGTTGATTTTGTGCGGCGGCTGTTGTGCAAGCAGGATACTGAGGTCTAACCATGAGCCGGTCAGTTTGTTGCGCAGCACGGCGCCGAGCAGTCCGGTTTGAGAATCGCGCATACTGTGAAATTCATATCCCAGGCCGCCGGTTGCATAGTAGAAACCCATCTGTATGGTGACGTGTATATGTATGGGAATGCTTTTGAGAAAGGATGGGTCGCAGTTCTCTGTTATGTAAGCTCGGATTTGCCGGCGGTCGCCTGAATTGAGCACGTCGAGGTAGTCGGTGACACGGCCGGCGAGTTGCGGGTCCCGGCAGCGTGCGACGGCTGGGAAGAGCATTGCAACTACAATGATTCCCAGTAGAGCCAAGACACGGGAATGTGTGCATGCGAAACGGTCCATGATAAAAGCTCCTTTCCACAAATGCGATGTGTGACGACCCAGCGTCCGCTCAAACAGGCGAACGACGGTTGTTCGAGGCTTGTCCCTTAAACACTTCAAGACCATAATTCACTCCTTAACAGCATCTACCTAATCATCTTTATCCCGGAGCGATTGTACACAGGCAGTGTTACGGGCAGGTTACGGGTTTGTCCTTTTTGTATGAAATTTTGGCCCTTTGAAACAGTCGTTGGCGTAGAAGCTGCGGTTTGCGAGGATATGGGGGACGGGAGTTTATGACGGGCAGAACGCACAGCGCAATCGCGTGTTGTGCGACAAGGACATAATTGAATTGCATTTTTCATAAGCCGGCCTAAAATATTATGCGTTTAAGGACACGTTACTTTATTTTGAAGGTACGTTTTTGGAGAAAAACAAAATGGTGCGGACGAGCTATATTAACCGCATTGGTTTTCTGTGCCTGGCTGTTTTATTTTTGATACCGGTCTGCACGTTCGGTCAGACGGCTGGGACGAATGCCAGGGGTGTCGAGCGGGTTTCTATTACGATAGATACGGGCAAAACTTCAGCGGAGATTTCACCGTATATTTACGGGCAGTTTATCGAGCACTTAGGCAGGTGCATTTACGGCGGGATATGGGCGGAGATGTTAGAGGACCGCAAGTTCTTCTACGCAGTTGGTGAAGATAAGTCGCCGTGGAAAGCGGTCGGGGACAATTCGTGCGTAACTATGGTGCGTGAGGATTCGTATGTGGGCCAGCAGACGCCGGCGGTGAAGGTAAGCAGCAACAAGGCGTGTGGGATTGTTCAGGGCAGTTTAGGTTTGGTGAAGGGCAGGAAATACGAGGGCAGGATAATTCTTGCCCGTGCCGGTGATGTAAAGATTGAGGTTAGTCTTATATGGGGCGCCGGCCAGGCCGAACGAGAGACCATCGCTATCGATTCGCTCGGCGGAGGGGAAAAGGAGGGGAAAAGGGGTCAGGAGCATTTTCTGGAGGGGAAAAGGAGGGGAAAAGGGGTCAGGAGCATTTTCTGGGAGGGGAAAAGGGGTCAGGAGCATTTTCTGGGAGGGGAAAAGGGGTCAGGAGCATTTTCTG
>JAUVYV010000094.1 GCA_030602885.1 Phycisphaerales bacterium | reverse complement strand
TGCCGGACCAAATCCCTGCCTTGACGGTCTCAACACCGACTCGGCACCTGCAGTCGGATCCACAGACTACGTCGCCGCCTTACCCCCATACCACCGTCTCTGTTACATAATGAAGCTCTGAAAGGTAGTGACATGAATCTAGTTATCACTTTACGTAAAGACGTGCCCGACCGAGAAGCCGGCGAAGCCATCTACGAGCTCGTCAAACAGAAGCTCGAGGACCGGCCCGACATCAAGGTCACCGGTCACGTCACAAACCACTTTCCAGAAAGCGAGGAACCACAATGAAATTTGGATCAGACCTATGGGACGCCCTGCGATTTCTGATCGCACTGCTCAAAATGATCATCGAGATGTTCGGCGATGATGACGACAAAGCAAACGCAAAAGCAAACAACGTCAAAGTCTAACCCACAAAACACTATGGCACAGGTCAAGCTCAGCAACCAAATCGTGTCCATCAGGGGACGGTATGGCGGAGTGTACTTCAAAAAAGACGGCGGTACACAGCACATCCAAGCGATGCCCCGGACCGTCAACTACACACGCTCACCCCTGCAGACGCACAGCATATGTGGCTACTCTGCCATCGCCGGAATCTGGAGTCTGATCCTGATTGCTGTTACCTACGTTGCAGTCTGGTTCCTGTTCGCGCTGCTGTACCTGTTCCGTAAAAAAGACAAGAAGCCAAAAAAAATCTCAGGGTACAACTGGTACATACACTACGGTCTCACCCGTCCGGAGGACGATGCCCCGCCATTCTGGAAACCGCCACGCAGCCCAACCGACCTGCCGGCCTACTACGCCGTCGTCGAGGACATGAAGCAATACCGAATCGCCGAACACCTCTGGCCTCTCTATTTTTGCGGTGGGTATTACTACAGAGAAAAAAATTATAACAGCAGACCATGGTTCAAAGATTCGGACCGCGGCTGGTATCTCTGGTGGAAAGACCCCCAATATGTAATCTCAAAGTTCCTCGGCACAGAAGACCCACCCACCACCTACTACAGCGTCGGCTCGAAAATCAATGACACTTACATCAATCCGTTCCAGGGCATCTCCGCCCGTGTTTGGATCGGCCAAATCCTAGACTAAGAACAAACCCCGGAAATTTCCAGCGTGCGCACCCGATAAAATACAGCGAGGGACAAACGAGGGAAAAAAGCAGCGGAAAATAAAACAGCGTTTGAAAATACAGCGCGCAAAATATAATACGATTTCGAACGAACTACAATACGATTTCGACCGCGAAAAAGTCCGATTTTCATATACAGCAGTTGCAACTTTTGACATCTAACCCGATGAACTCGACTACCACTCATCACACTGGTTTGTGGTTAGGGTAATATTTATAATTCAGGTTTGCTCACGCCAACCGTGACCACTCCTCTGCCTTCGTACGTGCGTGCTTTCCTCAAGATTCCCTCCGCCCTCGAAAAACTCCAGCCCCCGTCCCCCACCCACCCACCCGGGACGGGGGCTGGTAAGGCATTGCTTATCGATGCGGTCAAAAAACGAGCGTCGACGCTCGTTTTTTGCCCGCCTCTGTTTGTGCGTGTGCTTGGTGTATGGGGGTTGCTTGTGTATGTGTGGTGGGGTATGGGGGGTATAATAATTTTCTTCCAATGCCGAAAGTAATCGAGGTTTCAAGACAATTTTTTTTCATACCCTCCTCCGAAGTTTTTCTGGGGGGGCATCAGCTGCGAAGCATCAGCCTGGCAATCGGGTAGCACTCGGGTACAAGGTCATACATTTTTCTAAAGCAGCATCGGCCGACGGCCGATAGTGACACCGAGCGGAGAAAACGTTACTCTTGAGCTTTTTACTTCTCCTAATTTGACTCGATCGGGGGGCCTCGATGGTCCGTCCCCCCAGGCTGTCGGGGTCCTTCCGGTCAAATCCCGCAGAACAGCCCACCAGCTCAAATCCTACACCGCCCACACCGCCCAGGATTGATTTGCCGGCGCCGAGCGGTATCCCAGGTAGGGCAAATCCTAATCTCCGGCCGGACGCAATGTCGCTTTTACCCTAAAAGACGACTTCGAATCTGAGTTGCCCTGGAAAAATGTCGCTTTAGAAATGTCGCTTTTGCTGTTGACAGGGTGTCGCTTTTGCCGATAATCCGATATCGGAATAGTCGCTTTTGCGAAGCGGCCGCAGAAAGGACTCAATGACCAACTACAGAAAAATCAACGAACTGATCCACCTGGTCGATCGAGCAATGACCACGTGCCACTACAGCCGCGCCGAAAAACTATTCAGACAGCTGCTGCAGGAAGCATTCGAATCCGGAGACCACAAAATAATCGCCGAGGTCTCAAGAGCCTTCCTCGTGTGCCGGCGTCTCCGCGCCCTCGAGACCTACGAAATCCTCAAACGTGTCGACCCACTTCAATCTCAACGAAAGGAGCTATCATGAACCGATCACAATTCACCACACTAACAGCAGATGAATGCGATGCACTGCTCGACCAGCTGCTATCTCCACGAAGCCCAAGGCACACGCCCCGGGTCCATTATCGTAACTACACGATGGCACTGCTGATGCTCGATGCCGGCTGCAGGGTTGGCGAGCTCGTGCAGCTCGAACAGAGCCAACTCTGGTTTGCCCACTGCGCCGTCGGCGCATTGACCATCGAGAAGAACCAGGCAAAAAACAAACACGAACGCACCATCCCAATCTCAGAGCGACTGAGTGACGCCATCAAGCAAATGCACGAGTGGTGGTGGAACAATGACCACGAACACGGAACCTGCTACGCCTTTTACGCTACCTGGTGCATACGCCCACTCACAGTCCGCCAGGTCCAGCGAATCATAACTGCAGCCGGCAAGCTCTCCATAGGGCGTGACATCCACCCGCATCTCTTACGTCACACGTTCGGGACCAGACTGATGAACAAAACCTCGATGCGAACTGTCCAGGAGCTGCTCGGTCACAAAAGGATATCCTCGACACAGATCTACACGCACCCAAGCGGTGAAGACAAACGAAAAGCCATTGACGCCCTGAACTCTGCAGACTAAAATTAAGTCGCTGAAGGAACGGCGCTTATGACAAAACCAAAGAAAAGGCATCGTCTCCCCTACTGGATACGCAGCCAGGAATTCCAGCTGCTCAACAACTCGGAAAAGGACTTCCTCGGATGGCTGTATTCAATGGGGCCCGACACATGCTGGCTGTGGAACTGGCGCCTGCAAAAAAAGTTTCATCGATGCAGACGCACCATACAATACTGGCTCACCAAACTCAAAGACCTCGGCTTCATCTGGATCGAGAAGCCCTACGGCCCCGAG
>JAUVYV010000049.1 GCA_030602885.1 Phycisphaerales bacterium | reverse complement strand
CTTAACGCGGAACTTCTTTGCAGGACCGTATCGTCTCTCAGGGCATTTCGCCGGTACCGGTCTCAACGGCCCAGCCAGTCCCAGAAACACCACCGTGATATTCCCAGTCGCTGTCGGTCAACGGGTATGGTGTCGGTTCCGAATCGCCAGGGGAGATGGCCGACTGAGTGAACCGTGGCAGATATGGGCAGATGTCCACGCAGGAGCCCCCGGTGAGGTCCCGAACGTAATCGGCATGACTCTGGACAATGCAACGGCAGCCATCATCGAGCGTCAGCTTGTCCTGGGTAATGTCACTGAGGCCAACAGTGACAGAGTACCTGTCGGCTGTGTAATCAGCCAGGACCCGGTTGCTCATACGAGACTCAACGTGGGCGATCCTGTCCACCTTGTGGTTTCGGTAGGCCCTGCTGAATAAAGACGGTGACTGATGTCACCTATACGAACAGCCAGACCTTATGCAGCGAAGGCGATTGTCGAGCATGAGTTCGACACGGACCATCTGAACATCTTTGTAACGTTCAGGTTCACGATGGACCAGACCGTTAAGCCGGCACACGACTTATGGCTTTGTGAGGTCGATGATGTCACTAAAGCCGTCACCGTCTCCGCCTGGCAGGATGCGTGGACGCTGCTGTTGACGGTCCCTGATATCGCCGTGTACCCAGACAGGGTGACACTCGAATACGCAGGTCCCGATGAAAACCTTAAAATCACCTGGGACAAGCAATGGGAACCGTGGGGACCGATCCTGTCTCCCGACATCGGCAGAAGAGACGCCTTCAACGACCGTGGTGACCCGGCCGTCTACGATTACGACAAAGATGACCTGATCAAAGACGGGGCCTGGCACGACTTGGACTTGTCGGCCATCGTACCAGCAGGAGCAAAGGCTGTACTAGTAGTCGGCCACGTCGGAAGCATCCTATACGATTTGAAAATTAGCTTCAGAAAAAAAGGTAACATCTATGAAATTAACCATAGTGAAATGGAGACGCTTCGAGCAGATCCTGATAGGTGCCGCATGTTAATCTGTGCGGTTGATACCAACCGCGTTTTACAATACAAGGCTGATGCGGACACGTGGAGTATTTTAGACCTTGCTGTAAGGGCATGGTGGTTCTGAAAGTGGAGATGTGACAAATGCAGTGGCTAATCGACATCGTCAAAAAGTGGGTCTGGATCCGAGGCAACCTGCCGCCAGGCTTTGTCAACAGGGGAGACCCTGACGTCCAGGACTTCAACACCGGTGACTTTATTAAAGATGGAACTTGGCGAGACCTGGATCTAAGCGGCGTGGTCCCGGAAAATGCGAAAGGCGTATCGTTGGCACTTTCTCTCAGAGCAACCGCCATTCGTAAAGATTTTTCGCTCCGCACCAACGGTAACGTGAATACTTTTAACATCGCCAACATGCGTATCGCCGTGGCCGATGTGGTTCACTATGCAAACAAGACCGTCGCTGTCGACGCCGACCGCAAAATCGAATACAAAATCACGGACGAGGATGTTAATTTTGTCCGGCTTGTAATCAAAGGATGGTGGTTTTAATGCAAACCAGAGATGAACTTTACAAAAAATTCGGACCGATACTTCTGGAAGCGATGGTGCTTGTGCTTCTCAACCAGGTCAACATACTCAGACATGAACAGGGCATGCCTAAAATCACTGAGCAGGACCTCATAGATTCGCTCAACAATCACCTAACCGACCTCGAACCCTACGCGTGGATGCAAGAGGAGACCTAAAAAAAATGTCTACAAGAACTCAAAGCCTTATCGTGACTCTTTCGATTTTTTTTCTCTTGATCGTTTTGGGGTGTGCTTCTTTTCAAGCTGTCCTGACCCCCAGTTATGTTTCGCCGGCAGCTGCCGAATACGCAAAAACAAAAACCACTTCTATTTTTCCCTGGACAACTCTGTTTGATGGCCGGCGAGTCAGTATGAAAATGGACTACGTTCACACTTTGAACCAAATCACCGATACCCTCGAGTACGAATATCTAAAGGGAATTACGCGCTTCCATATCGCTGCCGGTGAAGAGCTCCGGGCTACTCTGTTCGACCCGACAGGCCCACTGGCATTGCTTATACCAACCTCCCTGGCGGCCACGGCAGGAGCTCTGCTGTTCTCAAAACCGACCGACAAGAAGAAAATCAAAGAGCTCGAAGCCAATGTTAGTTAAGACTAAGCCGGGATTCCCCTACACCCCCATCGCACGGATTCCGCTCCAACGTGGCTTCGTCGCTTTTTGTGATCCTAAATGGCTGCCGGTCTTAAAAAAGTTTCACTGGTACGCTAAAAAGTCCAGGGGCAAATGGTACGCATGCAGTAAGGTCACGAAATACGGTAAGGTCTCTTTCATTCGTATGCACAGGTGCGTTGCGAATACACCTGCAGGAATGATCGCACATCATCTTAACAATAATTCCCTTGACTGTCGAAGCCTGAACCTGTTGAATGTCACCAAGTTCGAACACGCAAAATACTTTTCGTACAGGTAAAAAAAATGTTTGAATTAACCGTAGTCCTAATCGTGTGGGCTTGTGTGATTTACAATATCTGCAGGCTCAAAAGGTGAGCAAAATGACACTCGTCAGAACGGGTCAGGGCGTAACTGATATTCGTGGCAGTCTGGGCGGAGTTTACTTCACTCGTGACAAATTCGGCTTGCACTGCTCGGCAAAGCCACGCAGGGTTGACCAGGGTACACCCGCACAGCAAAAACAGCGAGCAGCCTTTATCAAGGCACGAACCTTTTGCAGAAACGAACTCTTTGCCGATAAGCCCAAAAACTGGCTCAACAGATGCACAAGCTACAACATCTACAGAGCACTCAACGACCTGTACATCGGTTTTCTTACCATCGTCACCGGAGAGCTTGATCCCAACAGTACCGGCACATACGAACTTGCCGGGACCCACAAGAACAAGGACTACTACAAACGAGAAGACTCTGTATTTTTTATCTGGTGGAATGGTTACGACAGCTGGTTGATAACCAAGATTCTTGGTGTCCCTGTCGGCGTTCTCTGGCAACGTCTGGCTCCTGATATTTCCGGTATCTACATACCAAAGGGCGGAGCTTCTGGAATCGCAACTGTCACCCTGTCGTCTACTGAGCCCCCTGTCGACTACCAAATTCCTAAACTGTGACCAGGGGACATGCCGTGCCGGCAGTGGGTACATCTACAAAAAATCGAGCCGCAGCTGCCTGAAACCTGCGGCTCGAATATGAGGGGAGAAAACTCTATCAGTCAGCATTGTACCATTTCCCTCGCCCTCTGTCAAGAGCAAATCCTCGAAGAATCCCCGACCACACCAGGGGACATCCTGTGCCGGCAGTGGGTACATCTACAAAAAAGCGAGCCGCAGAAGAGAGGAGACTGCGGCTCGGGGAAATGCGGGTGCCTAACCCCGCATCGTCAGCATACACTTGCCCTCCCCATCTGTCAAGAGCGGCTCCTCGAGGAATCCCCGACCACACCAAGGGACATCCTGTGCCGGCAGTGGGTACATCCAGCCGAACTCGAAGTAACCCCGACAATTTTGTGCAAAATATATGTACACAGAGAAAAAAAACATTATCAATCATACCGTCAAAATGAGTATTCACCTCCATAGTACCTTCAGGCCGGATGGTACCGTAAGGCCGATGCTTGGTCCTGCTCTTACCTATCATCAGGGGTACCATACGCTCCTCCTGAAGCGGTGAAAACTCATCCTTCACCTTCTTTTTACCAACAAGCTCACCGTTGATATAAATCTTCAGACCATCGTTCGTGCTATAAACCCCCGCCACATAAGTCCACTTGTTAAGTTCAATTCTCTCGTTGGACAAAAGCTCTATATTGCGCCCATTTGCAGCGATCCGAAGCATCAAACGTCCCTTCGCATCGATACCGAAAAAGTAACCATTGAAGTAACCTTCTGCCACATCACGCTGATGGTCCACAATAGGACACCAGTGTTTAGGATACGCCCCGGTTGCTATCCATGCCTCGAGACTGAAATCACCTGATACCCTGTACCGACGGCTTCTTGGAACCTCCACATAAGCCGTGTAACCATCCAGCAGAACTGCGTTACCCTTTACCCCATCTACCGCCTCGTAATACTTACCATAAAGCTTATGCTCATCGCCTGATACACTCTCCTTAACATATGCCAACTTCTCCGTTGGTACGAAGGTCTCTCCTCGTACCATCTTCACTTCGACCCTCTCGACCCTGACCTCATCAAACGTCCATGCCCCAACAAGCCCGTCATCGTCTGCATAGTTTGCCTTGTTCACGAAAATCGAGCCCGCTCAAGAAGCCCATCACAGTTGGCCCCTCCCTTCCCCTTTAGTTTGGGAAAAGCGAACTGTCGGATTGGTGTAAGCAGCTCTCTCAAAGAAGCCATACCGTCCCTACCGATTCATCTCGATACTTTGGACGGCTCGTGCCAAATACAGTGCAACTGTTTTGTCACGCCATTTGTTTTTGAATTACAAATGTACGGGTTCGGCTCGACACTTGTCGAGCTAACGCTGAGTAAAGTAATTCCTCACGTAGCACCACTTCAGACTTCGAACCTGACCTGCTGACTATTTAAAATGTCATTGGTCACCGCCCAAAGATATCGGCTGAACTTCTTTCGTAGCTAACCCTCCAATCCCCCTGTTCAGCTTTCCCCTGTCCGGCCAAAAGGTAGCATCAAGGGTGGGCTTCATTACTTTTGGCCGGGGCGGTCTGTAAGACACTCCGCCGCAAACCTCTGCCATTGTGATATGCAATTCGGCCATCGCTCGGAGGCCTCGCTACTGTCCTGCTCGCATAACGAACTCGCAATGTCATTCGATTTGCTTGTCGCTGCGTTCCCTCCTCGAAGTCCCCCCGTACACCCGCCTAAATATACCAAAATCGAGAATCCCCAAAATTTTCCCCGGTTCGGGCATTCTCGATTCACAGACATAGCGCCAACGCTCCAGAATCGCTCAGGGACGTTTTTTTTGCCCTGGTCAATAGCGGAGCCCCCCTGTCAGCCGGCTCCAATGTTGCTTTAACACTATTTTGCAACTTCGATTTGGAGGCCGTCAGTTTCGCCGGCGAAAAGATGTTGCAAAATAAATGTTACTTTTCCTGTTGACTGCAGGTTGCTTTTGCCGATACCATCAATCGAATAATGTTTCTTTTAAGGGAAAGGGCAAAAAACATGGATCTAAACAAGCTTATCATCATCACACACGCTCGAGCACACGCCGCTGAGCTTGCCGTAACTGCCAGGCAACCAGACTGTGCCTGTGACGAGCTCATCAAACTACGAGAGCTCCTCAACGACCAACCGGAATTGGAAGCTTGCGGAGCACGCGAGCCGCCTGAGCAAGAGGAGGTCTGAACAAGGTTAGCCAATGAACCCAGTACAATTATTTTCCTACGCGGAATTTTTGCTCGATGCGCAACAGCCGGCGCCGCCTGGTGTCTATATTCTCTACGTCACGGACAAACAAATCTATATCGACCGACGCGGTCCCAGAACTACTCACTACGAAGTCGTCTGCAGAGTAAGCTCTGCGCTTATCAACTCAGGCCCCCCCGGGATATGGTGGTGGGCCCTGGACCACAGACTCCGTCGGTTCAAAAAGAAAGGACTATTATGAGCACACCCCCTAAAACGCTGTCAAATGTCGAATACTGCGGTCTCCTCATGCAGCTGCGAAAACACAAGCCAACCGACAGCTCAAAACGCAGGGCTATGCGCGACTTCACGATGGCTTTGCTGATGCTCGATGCAGGCCTGCGAGTCGGCGAGGTCGTTCAGCTGAAGATTTCAGATCTCATTTTCGATGATGTCCCCGTTGTCGAGATTCGGGTCCGGCCGGAGATCGCAAAGCGTCAGCTGGAGAGATTCGTCAAGGTGACGAGCCGTCTATCAACTGCGCTCGAGCAGATGTGGAACTTTGTCTGGCAGCAGGACGGCCGTCCCCTCTTCTCAAACGCTTTTTACTCAGTCAAGCGAAGCGAAAGACTCAGCTACCAGCAGGTCGAGCGAATCATCAAACGAGCAGCCCGTAAATCTATACGGCGTGACATCACACCGCACACTTTGCGTCATACATACGCGACCAGGCTAATGCGTGTCGCCAACATCAGGGTAGTTCAGAAGCTGCTCGGTCACAAGAGACTTTCATCGACAGAGATCTACACGCACCCTGATCAAAATGACATCGACAAAGCCGTCGACAAAATGCAGGAAGGCAGCTGAAAAAAAAAGCCAAATTACTGGACAGTAGAATGTGCTCCAGGAGTGAACCATCCGATAATTTGGCTAAAGTGGTTTTACATCACAGACTATCGACAGATCGAATGCGTTCCATTAGAAAAAACCTTATCGTAGGATCGAAACAAAAAAAGAAGGCGACGACCCTATCCATGAGCCGCCGCCTGCGCGTAACCCAAAACCTGACATTTGCTGCGAAACGAAGAACAAAACAGAATTGCAGTTGACCCGGGGGGGAAAGCCAGCTACAATTCCGATTGAAGCTAAGCAGGCTGATGCTAGTGTCACGACACCAGCCCGTCAATCCAAACGCGGGCAGATAGTAACACACCGCATCGGCCAGGTCAAGGGTAAAAACTTATTTTTTTTGAAGGTCATTTTGGGAAGGATTTTAAGATGGCCAGATACAAAAAATACGAAAACCTGCCCTGGTGGTTGAACAATCTTGACGACAACACGCTGACTCCAACACAGAAGGAAGTCCTGGACCTCGACTACTACTGCCTGAAACACGGCACCAAATTATCCCACGAAAAAGCAGCAGAGAAACTCGACAGGGGACGTCACACTGTCTACACCGCCCGACGCCGGCTCAGCGAGCTCATACTCCGAACCACGAGGCGAGCGAAGGGATCATTTCTACTCGGCCGACCCATCGAGTACCAAAACGAAGCCGACTGGCTGGCAGTTTTGCGGGCCCGCGGCCTCGACCCGCGGCGCTTCAAAATGAAGCGCAAATCTCTTCAGAAGAAGAGACCCCTACGGGGTCTCTCTTCTTCAGAGGCATCGGTAGCCTCGGCTTCCGAGACTGCCGAGGCAGGAGTCTCTTTGTCTCAAACGCCGACGGGCTCAACGGATCGCTGTTCAGGGGAGGGGGGGGATTCCCCACCTACACGAGAAGCCAAAGACCGGTTCCTTTGGCGCGTAATCTACGATAGCTCCCTGTCCAAATTACTGAACACCGAATATCCCCAGGACCAGGCGGAGCGTTTAGCAAAAATCAAAGCAGACCACTACCTCGCGAAAAGAAAAGCCGAGCGAGAAAAGTCTTGACATTTAGAAAGGATTTACCATCATGGGTACACCAGTACCAAAAGGAGATCCGAAATGCGTAGGGTTATAAGCCGATTTACGGTAGCAGGAATTATTTTTTTAATCGCAGTCACTGCGATGGGAGGTTGCTCAATGGGTACACCTGTACCACCAGGTTGGCCGGAAATTGACGTTACCAAATTCTATTGGTGTACAACGGATTTTTTCACCGGAGTCCCGTTGCCGAGGGATTGTACCAGCACCTATGGCGGTCGATGCGACTGCTGTCGTTCCGGCCAGTTCATACAGGACTGGCTCGATGCTGATAGTGAGTGTGTATTCGGCAGATTTCTGTGCCGAGTAGACCTCCCTGAACGTCTGGTCTGTCTGCAAGGACCATACAATACAATCGAGGAATGTAACGCCGCGAGGGCTGAATAAAATGCCGGATGAAGAAGACATGATCACCGAGCGTCACGCACACGTCCTGGCCTACGACTACAACCTCGCTCCGCGAGTAACAAAGTGCGAGCGAACGGTCGGTGTCGGTAATGACGTTTGCTCAATGTGGCTCTGCCGAAAAGACAGGACCGTCCGTTGTCTGGTTCTTTACCATGCCGACCAACTCGAACCAGATGAATAAAAAACATAGGTACAAAACTATACCCCGCCGTCAGTTAAGCCAACACCGCCAATCCTGAGAAGTTTTTTTTTGACAAACTCCCGCTTTTTTGGTAAAATCCGCTCGAACGCCACGGATGGTGTTCGTGAGCTCACAATTTTTTTTACGAGTTCCTTAGTCACAAGGAGGTGACACTATGGAAACTGTACTTCCTTTAACCTCTCTCCTCAGGTACGACATCATCAAACCCTTGACGAAGCACTTCGTACTTGTTAAGTATGGTGGTGGAATCACGGGGATGTCCGGCAGCATTGCAGGTAACACTCACGGCCGAAACCGATTCGGGAGCTACATACGTTCGAGAACCAAGCCTGTAAATCCAAAGTCAGCCCGTCAGTCTTTGGCACGTTCTCGTATGATGTATTTGGCTGAGCAGTGGCGTGAATCTCCGATGGACAATGCTAAGCGTCTGGCCTGGGCGACTTACGCCCAGGGCGTAGACTGGCTCAATAAACTTGGTGAGGTGGTTAAGCTGACCGGCTTCAACATGTTTGTGAGGAGCAACGCTGCTTTACTTCGGGCTGGTGGAACGCTTGTCACCAACGGACCGCCGGACATCGGCTTGCCGCCAGGTGATCCTGATTTTGTCGTTGCTTTTGATGCGACAGCTCAGAAAATCAGCGTGACATTCAATGCGGGTTTTACCTGGGCGTTAGAAACTGGGGCCTACCTGTCTGTTGAAATGGGCCAACCGCAAAACGCGACTCGTAATTTCTTTGGCGGGCCGTGGCGGTGGGCTGCCAGTATCGCAGGAGTCGATACCACCGGCGTCAGTTCCCCGCAGCTGATCGACCCACCGTTTACCCTGACCCCTGGTCAAAAGGTCTGGTGTAGGGCTAAGATCATCCGTAAAGATGCGCGTGCGAGCACGCCGTTTACAGCTGCACCTGCAGTTGTTACTGGTGTTCTTTACAAGCTCAACGTTGCAGGGACACTTGACCCCGACATGACAGGTGACTACGTTGCGACGGGTACGCTGGCTGAGAAGACGTACTATCAGAAAATCAGTGGCGATTACTTCATCTGGTGGAATGATGATGACTCCAGCTGGTATATGACGCCGATACTCGGTGCTGCCGGTGCGCTCGGCCACTTTACTAAGGCTGCTGATCCGGTCACGGGTGAATACGTTGCTGTTTTGCCGGCTACGGGAACTCCTACTGTCACAGATATTTCCTAAAGCTGAAAAAATGAGCGATCACTATTTGCCGTGGCCGTATGCTGCAAAGGCGATAATCCAGCATGAGTTCGACACCGACCATTTGAACGTCTGGGTGACATTCCGCCACGCGATGGATCAGACTGTCAAGCCGGCGGACGAGCTCTGGCTTCTCGAGTTGGATGATGTACCCAAGGCGGTCTCTGCAAGCGCGTGGCAGGATGCCTGGACTCTTCTGTTGACGGTCCCGGATATCGGAGCCAACCCAGACCGGGTACTGCTCGAGTACGATGGTCCCGATGAAAACCTGCGAATCACCTGGTCAAAACAGTGGGAGCCCTGGGGCCCGATACTTTCGCTCGATGTTTCTTCATAGTCCCTTGGGGACACCATAGGCGGTGACAAATGCAGTGGCTAATTGACATCATCTTTAAGAAGCTCGACGCGGCAGGCTACATTAAAATCACCGCTGTCGAAGCCTACCTTCAAGGTATGATCTTAATGTGGTCCGGCACCCTTGACAATATCCCCGATGGCTGGGCCGTATGTGACGGCTCTAACGGAACGCCGGATTTGTCAAACAGATTCGTCATTGGATCGGCACATTTAAGCCCACCCCACGAGACCGGCGGCAGCACTACTCACCGTCACTTCTTCATAACCAATGGCCATGACCATGAAATTCCAGGTAGTTTTGGTATTGACCTGACTCCAGGATCAAAAGATTATTGGCAGACTGCCGTCGACACCGGCCAAACAGTTTTTGAAAACCACATACCACCATACTATGTAATTGCTTTTATTATGAAACTTTAGCGAGGTGACAAAATGCAGTTAGTAATCACTCTTAGAAAAGAGGTCGAAGACCGTGATGAGGGACATCAAGTTTACCAACTCGTCAAGGAACGGCTCGCAGACCGCGAAGATGTCACTATCACGGGACACATCACGAACCACTTCGACCTCGAGGAGCCCAATTAAAATGTCTACAAAAACTCAAAACCTTATCGCGACTCTTTCGATTTTCGGTCTTCTGATCGCTTTAGGATGTGCTTCTTTCCAGTCGGCTCTTACTCCATGCTGGGTATCACCGGCAGCAGCCAAGTGGGCGAATACAAAAACCACTTCGATTTTCCCCTGGACAACTCTGTTCGATG
>JAUVYV010000125.1 GCA_030602885.1 Phycisphaerales bacterium | reverse complement strand
TTTGCGAAAGGAACTTACGCCGGCCGGACGCCGACAGGCTTGAAGGCAAGCCGCCGGAGGCGGCGCAGCCGCCTTCTTTTTCTGCCCCGCTTGATAGAGGGCAAGGCCGCGGCCGTAGGCCGCCGTGGCCGGCCGAAGATGCCGGCCGCCTTTACTAAAGTAAAGGTCGTCTCGGTTGGATGTCACCAGTAGAGAGAGAGAGGGCTTGTCGTTGACCTGGTGAATCGACCAGACTAAAATTGCTGAAACGAAAAAGAGGTGGTGACATGCAGCTGTATGTTTTACTTGAGAGGTGGGGTGGTCTGAGTCGGAGCATACGAAAGCCCTCGACGCCGAGCGCAGCAGAGATCGAGGAGGTGAGGCTCGAGTATGCGGGGTTGCCACCGTGGCTTGTACTACCTGACGAGCACTTTATGCCCGGCGGTCCAGATTTGAAAACGATTATGGAGTGGGCGTTCTGGTCGCACCTACTGGCCCGATTCGTGTACGGCAAGGCCAGCGTTGCGGTGCATGTTTATGTCAACAGAATGATTGCGCAGCAGGCTGCGGCGTATCTTCTCGCATCTCAGATAGGGAAGGTAATCGCCTATGTGGTACCGCCTGTGCTGGCGGTGTTGATTGTCTGGATGGTGAATCCCGTCTTAACTGAGTTTGTATGGGAGGATGTTTTCCCCTGGCGGTACATTGGCGTGTATCAAGAGAAGATGTGGTGGATGGATTTTTGGCGAGTCAATATGTGGGGTCGGCCGGTTTATGTGATATGCGGGGAGATCTCGGGCGTTCGTTTGACTGAAATTCGGAACCAGTACTATAAAGGGGGTCGTGCCGATTACTGGCATTTGGGAAGCTCGTGGATTCAGGAAAAGGATGAATTGTTTAACTATCGGCGCTGGGTGTGGCGGGATGCTTGGGTTAATTACATCGGCTTTTTGGGAAATATTGGCGGGGGTAAGTACATTTTGCAGCGACCGTCTTCGGACCCGTATTTGGCTGAGGTTCCACCTGGCTATGTTAGACCGCCGGAGTTGCTTTGTAAATACCCACTCGAAATTCCGTGAAGCTGGTAATTATACAGGGCCCGCCAATTTGCGGGATTTTTCTTGACTTGGCTTTTGGCCGGCGGTAAAATGCCCGGTTGAGTTTTCTTCCCGCAGGGGAAAGTGGCTAAAAATGCCGGGATCTTGTTGAATTTAACAGATTAGACGTTTTCGAAAGCGTTTGTTTTCGTTTTGAATCTGAGTAAGGGTATTTAAGAAAGTGAGGTGGGGACATGGCCTTTATAAGGTCCATCGAGCATATTGCTCGAAAGTGGGCGACTGTAACCCCTGGCCGAACGGAAGACTATCGAATGGGCGTCGAGAATCCGCGAAAGCCCTGGGCTGCCTCAGCTGCTGCAGCTGAGCCGGCTTATGAGGCTGGTGTCACTCAGGCGATTGCCAAGAAGCGATTTGGCAAGGGTGTCAAACAAGCCGGTGACGAGAAGTGGCAAAGAGGCGCTGTTGAAAAAGGCACCGCACGCTGGGGTCCCGGAGTTACAATCGCAGAACCCGATTATAGAAGGGAATTCGCACCATATCGTGATGCTATTGAGCGCACAACTTTGCCACCGCGGTATGCACGTAGAGATCCCCGGAACCTGGCACGCGTCAAGGCGGTCGTTGACGCCCTGAGCGCAGCCAAAGAAGCGCGGCTTGGTCGCTGAGAGAGGAGGTGGTGACACATGGAGTTTATCCATAGTGTACTAGCACAGGATGACACTGCTACAGGCGGTGCGGTTGTCAGTTACGATCTGCCAGTCAATCCTCTCAGTCACATTCTGATTACGTTGAAGTTCATACGTACGACCGCAGCGGAAGCGAATATACCTGCCTTCTCGCGTGTTCTCAACTTGATGGATAAGATCGAGGT
>JAUVYV010000054.1 GCA_030602885.1 Phycisphaerales bacterium | reverse complement strand
TTAGGAATCGGCAAAAAATCGTGTCAAGCGCAAACTTGGGCAAATACGCCCTATCGGGCCATTATAGCAGGATAGTGTCAAAAAATAGCAAGATAGGAACACAAAACAGGGAAAAAGTTATAATTTAATTCTGGACGGGAGACCCCCTGTACGTGTATGACATGATTTAACATGAAGAAGTTTGTGGTTCAGGGTAACAGAGAATGCTTTACAGTTCGAGCACATCGACAGCATACTTCGATCGTGATGACGATTCCTAAAAGGATCTGTTCTATAAT
Source organism: Phycisphaerales bacterium (assembly GCA_030602885.1). Lineage (GTDB taxonomy): Bacteria > Planctomycetota > Phycisphaerae > Sedimentisphaerales > Anaerobacaceae > JAUVYV01. Next base: position 7,718 of record JAUVYV010000054.1, on the reverse strand, counting down.
GGACATCAAGGCAAGTGACATCTTGGTGGTTAGTGGAACAGACGGACACGAAACAGTGACCGTTGAGAAGTTCTATCGCAAAGGAGACCCACGTGCAAGAGGTAAAAGAGTTACCCGTAAACAAGATCACGGCCGGGGACAACGCGTTAAGGCTGGAGGCAGAAGATGAGGAGCTGGCCTCTTTGTCATCTAGCATTTCCCGCGTGGGTATTATCGTGCCTCTGGTGGTTGTTAGTAAAGACGATGGCTATATTGTTGTTGCTGGTCATCGTCGTTTACGAGCTGCTATCAAGTGTGGTTTGCAGACTGTTCCATCGATAGTACGTAACGCAGCTGCGGCGGAGGTCAAAGAGGTAAGTTTAGCAGAGAATCTGTTCAGGAAGGACCTGACAGCCGTTGAGACGGCTGCCGGCATCAAGGACACGCTGGATGAGGGCATTATGGATGTCCCCGGCGTCGCGGCTGCTTTACATCGAACGGAGCACTGGGTACATGAACAAATGGTAATGCTGACCTGGCCACAGGACGTGCTCGAAGGGATCCACGTGGGCTGGTTGGGAGTATCGGCAGCGCGTAACCTTGCTTTGATCGAAGATTCGAAATACCGAGAGTTCTTAATCAGGAACGCACACGACAACGGAGCTACAGCCAGAACAACTGCAGCCTGGCTGCAGGCCTGGCGTAGCATGGCATCACCTGAAGAAGCTCTCATGCAGGAGCCTGGGCCTGGTCGTGGAGTCAACCAGCCGGCCTTGCCCCAGGCCCCCTGTTTATGTTGTGGTGGAGTTAACAGAACTGATGCGATGTCAATGGTCCTGATTTGTTCCCGGTGCATTAGTACGATCCGTGACATCGGAGCCAGGGGGTAGTGCCGGCATATCCGGATAGGCAGTTGCCGGTTGCAGCTGCAGGCTTGCGATCGCTTTCTTCTTATCGTCCTCGTTCGGGTGCGTATAAACCTGGGTACTCGAAAGATTCTTGTGTCCCAACAATTCCTGTACGGTCCTCGAGTCGGTGACACGCATGAGCCGGCTTGCGAATGTATGCCGCAAGATGTGCGGATGGACCGGGCGACCGATTGAGTTCATTGCGGCGGACCGGATTGCACGTTCCACCTGGCGTGTTGACAGGTGCTCTCGGCGGAGGAAAATACTAAAAGCGAAGGTGTTCTCTCCTTCACTGCTAAGCTTGAGCGGTAGCTGAGCATAAAGAAGTAGTGAATTTTGAGCACGGATTGACATGGGAATGGAGCGTTCGTGCTTTCGTTTTGAGATTTGTGATCGGATGACAAGAGTTTTGACAGGTTTCTCTTGAAAGAATAGGTCGCGGAGCTCGAGCTGGACCAGCTCACCCACCCGGAGGCCTGTATCGAGCATAAGAACCGCCATCGTGTAAGTACGGACGGCATACCTCCAGCCGGCTCCGCCTTTGCTTTTGTCGACTAGGTACAAAAGGAGTTTGTCGCACTCATCAACTGTTAGTGTTTGTGGGGAGGTGAACATAGTTTGCCTTTCTTCATAAGGAAGCTGATTCTGTTTTCGATTTGTCGCCACTTCCAGCTGGAAATGTCACCGGTGACTTGTCTTGAGTTAAGAGTGGTGATGATGTCGGGGTGATCCGGCACGTCTTTGCGGATGCGGAGCGCGAGCTGCTTGTCGATGGCACAGAGGTAATAGTGGCCGGGTGTCACCGGCCGTCTTGCATCGAGTAAGCGCAAGACGAATGCTAATGTAATTTTTTCGCTCATGACATTCTCCTTTATGCCGGCCGGTCGCTGCGCGGACCGGCCGGCTGGTTTACCTACGAAGGGGAGGTGGGGGGGTGCTCACTGATCCCGTTCGTAGGAGGTGAAGCTTTGCGATTCGGTAGAACATAAAGTTTGGGGACTGGGAGGTGTTCATCAAGGTACACTTTTATCGAGACCAACATTTTGTGAGCATCCACAAAGTTGCCGGCTCGATGGTAAGAGGCGGACTCATCGAGCGACACTTTGAGCTGAGCTATTATATCGAGCAGCTCCATGCGTGACTCCTTTCTGAAAAAGGCAAAAAACGGGTCACTACGATAGCGACCTTTCTGATATCAGAATATCGGCTAAGACGACCTCCTGTCAACAACAAAATCGACATTTCTTTTGCGACATATTCTCGGCCGGGACTTCGCCGGCGGTTCAAAACAGGTCGCACTTTATATGAAATGCGACAAAAGCAGGGCTCCTGCAGAAAACGTCTAAAAAAATAGGGGTGATACTGGGGCGTGGGGCGGGGTAGGGAATGGCGTTCAGCCGCCCCAGTTTGTATTTGGGGGTGCTACGGTATTGACCAGGGTAAGAAAATCGATTCTGGTGTGCTATGTGCTGCGAGAGCGTCGACTGGGAGCTCTTGTGGCTTGACCAATAGAGCGACCACGTCCCCGGCCTTGAAACAAGTTGCGGATAAGCTGATTCTGATAATATGCGGTGGGTACGGGGTATTTGGCCTTTAACATAGCGTATGTGCATTTACGGTGTTTGAGCGGCAGGCGATGGATGGTGGGCTTGTCAATGTGTTTTCGTTTGCGTAGACAGTAGTCTCGGAGTTCTTTCTCGATTTTCCTGACTATCTCTTTGATGTCCATAGTAAACCAACCTTAAAAAAAACCAACCCCCCTCGATTTCAGGGGGGGGGTTGGTATTAGGATGGGTCGTTTGAATTTGATGTCGTCTCAAATTCTCAACATTTGGTCGACACTCTACAAAAGACATGACAGGATGGTCGTTATCCTGGCGTGGGTTTTGTGTCGACCAAATCTATTCGTGGTTGTTTGTGAGAGCGACAAAATGCGAACAGGCCTCTGTATGTTGGACATCGGTGGTGTCCCCCCCTTTTTTCCCTTCCCCGCCCATCGACGAAGTCGGTGGGCGGAGTGGAAGGGGGTTCCTGTTTTCCTTAATCAATTTTCCTTTATTCCGAAAAGGAAAATTGCTCGGCTTGAAGGAAGTATCATCCGCGGCGGCCAAAGAAAGCCGAGGGCACGCGGACAGGCGGGGACAGCGAGCGCAGCGAGCGATACGGGCAGCCTGGGGGCTCGCGTTAGCGAGCCCCCAGCGACCGCCCCGCGAGGTGGCCCAGAACAACCGCCGGGCGGGGACCCAGCGGAGCGAACCCTGACCGCCGTCGTTTGTGCGGGCAGGGTTCGCGTAAAGAGCGGAGACAACTAGCAGGCGGGCGTCTTTTGCCCGGCAAGCGAATTGGCTCCGCGGTATAAAGGCTGGACGGCGTCTTTTGCCGGCCAGCCGATGCGAAGCGAGACGGCGTCTTTTGCCGGCTCGCGTAGCCAACGCAGGACCGCGTCTTGTGCGGGCCAGCGTTGTACAGGCGAAAGCGAAGGCGTAAAGATGCTCGATGGCGAAGGCGTTGTACCATGGGCGGGTGGGTGGGATATAAAATATGCTCATAAATATTCCTGTGATTCGATGGCTTCGTCGAGATGGGTATGTACGGACCGTAAAGTGCGATGGGTATATGCTCCAGATTGTATTTGATGGTACTTTGGTACCAATCGAATCGAGTTCGGCCTTCCTGGAGAGGTTTGTATTTGTGGAGCTGCGGATCTGGACCGGCGACAAGGTTGCGACTTGTGTTTTTACTGTTATGATAGCGAAGTATGGAAATTGAGTATCGTAAAGCGGTGGCCGAAGATTTGATGAACATTGCGGCGTTCGTGGATTTTTGGTTAACGGGCGGCGGGATACCTGATGGAGTTCCCGGATCTGCGCATGACTTTTTTGTTCCAGTTGGAAGGCATAAGGGCTATATAGCAAAGTATGAAGTGTTGCTGGCCATGTGCGCTTCTGAAATTGTTGGTTGGGCGGTAAAGACAAAGAAGGGTGTTTTGATCCATTTGCTTGTTGCGGGGACATTTCGAGCTCAGGGAATCGGTAGCGAGATGTTAAAGAAGCTGCGACCTGATGTTGTGCGCAGTAAGTTCGATCAATCCACAGGGGACCCAGCTGACTTTTACAGTAAGCATGGATTTATCAAGGAGTCGAGCAGGCGAGTTGGTAAGAAGCAAAATATCGATATCTTTGTCCGGCCTGGTGTTGTTCGAAGTCAGGGCGATGTGATTCCTAAATTGGGCGGCGATTCAGCTTTAGAGGCTGCTTTTGACATCGAGCCTGGCTGCGGAAAGCAGCGGAGAACTATCGACATCATGGCTTCGAAGTTGGGGAAGTAACTTTAATCTTGCTGTTGACCAGGCTAAAGTGGTACAATGAATTTGTCGAGAACACGATGGCTTTAATGTTATCGGTTCATTGTGTTTTGGTGGTTTACTTTTTTGGACGTAACTGTGGAAGTTAAATTTTAACTTCCAAAACAATCATCGATGCTGGTTGACGGAGGGCCAGACATGGCTTATATCAGATCTATTGAGCATATCTCACACAAGTGGGCGTCAGTAACCCCTGGGCGGACGGAGGACTATAAGGAAGGTGTCGAGAACCCCCGGAAGGATTGGGCCGTTGCGACTGCAGCGGCTGAGTCGGCTTTTGAGGCGGGTGTCACTCAAGCGATCGCAAAGAAGCGATTTGGCAAGGGTGTCAAGAGGGCCGGGACCGAATCATGGCAGCGCGGATCCATCGAGAAGGGAACGGCACGCTGGGGGCCTGGCGTAACGATGGCCCAGGACAAGTACGGCCGTGCGTTTGCTCCATTCAGGGACGCCATCGAGAGGGTGACACTTCCACCGAGGTATGCAAGGCGTGACCCGCGGAATCTTGAGCGGGTGAAAGCAATTGTTAATGCCCTGATCGCTGCGAAAGAAGTTCAGCTGGGCCGTTAAGAAAGGAGGAGGTGACATATGGAGTTCATCCATAGTGTATTAGCACAAGACGAGACTGTAACAGCCGGCACGATACCCAGCTACGATCTGCCGGTCAATCCTCTCAGCCACATTTTGATCACCCTGAAGTTCACACGAACGGACGCAGCTGCAGATGGTGAGCCGACTTTCCTGGAGACACTTGCTTTCATAACAAAGATTGAGGTCCTCTATAAAGGCTCGGCGATTTTCTCGATGTCGGGGGCCGATGCGATTGCTGCCGGCATTCTTGTTTGCGACTTCGAGTCGTGGGGCCTGAACTACCTGGGCACAGCCGTCGAGGAGTGTTCGTTTACATTCCTTGTACCCATGACGAGAACACTCTACAGCGAGCGAGAGTGTTTTCCCCGGTCCACCCGTGGTGAGCTGATTCTGCAGGTGTCCTACGCAGCAGCTCTTACAGGGGCGACGGCGGTGAAGGCACAGATTGAGACGATTGAGCTGCCTAATGCCGCCCCTGAGCGGTTCCTTCGTATGACCACACTGTCACTTACACCTGCAGTTGCAGGTGAGCATGACGTTGAGCTGCCCATCGGCAATCCGATATCGGAGCTGGTTCTGTTCGGTACCACGTTCCCTGCCGGCACGGCGGATGCTGCGACTTTAGGTTACCTGCAGATCCTGATTGACAATCAGCGGCGCTTCTACAGCCATACGAACTTCGAGACGGTCCATAACATGGCCGGGCGGATGCGATGTCCACCAGGCTACTGGTTCTCTCATACTCACTGGCTCGAGGCGCTGACCTCCCTGACAGGTGTTCAGTTTCCGGGTAATCATCTGCTGAAACAGTACGTTCATCTGCCGTTCGATATCTTCAAGGACGGACGCTACATGCTCGAGACTGCAGGTAAGAGCGACGTTGTTTTGCGAATTGGGGTTGACACAGGGGCGACTACCGCCCTGCGTGTGATCCCCTGCGAGCTTGTTCCATCCTCTGCAGGAGTTTGATTATGCCAAACTGGTTAATCAAATTGTTGACGTGGCTGCTGCCTTTGGTGACACCGGAGCTGCGCAAGCGGTTAGAAGAGTTTGCAAGGCAGTTCCGCATAGACGCCAAGAAGACCGAGAATAAAGCGGACGATATCCTTGCGGATATCCTCTGCTGGTTCCTGGCCATCGAGTGACAAAGTGGTCCACCTGGCAAATAAGTCACAGCCGGTACGGGTAGGAGTACTGTACCCACGTGGAGTCTATTCGCGGGTAGTGAGCTGTGCGGCATTTATTAAGGCACCTGCGACAACAGCTTTCGGCCATACTTTTCCTGTTGGGTTCCAGACCTGGCTGTTGCGCGTCCAGGTGTGGTTTGCTCCGCATCTGTGGGCCGGGACTGACTGGGTACAGTTTAAGGTCATAACGGGGACGGGGACACCGGGAAGCTATGCTGAGATACTGCGTTGGGACAACGTGCTTCCGATTTTGTATTCAGGCAGCACAGACGGATTCTGGGTTAGGTATGAAGTGTTCACGCCGTACGAGTGGAGTATGAATCAGTTTTTTGGCGGCAAGGGAAGAAGGTTTGGTATTGCAGTCGAAGCTGGACCGCCTGCGACGCCCTTGTGGTGTCTGGCAAGTTTTGAGATTTCGGAAGGGTAAATCATGGACATTAGAAATTGGGGAATCGACAAAATAATGCAGTTGCCGGATTCAATGTTTGGAAGACGCTGGCCTATAATGTTTGCAGACAATATAGATACAACCGTAAGAAGTTTTTACATTTCAGAGATTGCTTTACCTGAGATGTTTGTGATATGGGAAGTCTTTGGATGGGTCCCTGCAATAGGAGGAGTTATCCCGACTCCACTTAACATCTTCTTTAGTTTCAAGCTTGGAGATCAGTTACCGACAGAATTAACCTATGGAGCGATGGAGCCGCTTTTTAGAGGCGTCAATAATATTATAATAGGGGAAAGAGCTTTCCTGCCGTTTTCAGGAGTGCTGCATTTGAGGCAGCCAGTTCAAAGCAGTGGGAGGAGAATTTGTTTTCGGGCTTACAACGCAATGGCCGGGTCCATGAATTTCCAGACAGGGATCGTAATTAGTTCGGTTCCGACTGAGGTGCCAGATTGGTTTCTCTTCCGTTAGGTCAAAAACCAATTGTCATGAATCACTATCCGCACATGCTCAGCGAAGATGTCACGGTGTGGTCTAAATTTCTTGCCGGCGTAACTGTTACCATAAAAGAGCTTTGGTATGACGTGCACGTGGGCCGGCCTGTTTCTTTACCAGAAGGAGCTGACGCGCTCGACAAACGGATCGCTCGAGGTCTCACTCGCAAGCGCATCGATGTTGTTTGTCACGTTGGTGCTGGATATTGGGTGGTGGAAGTCAAGCCAATTGCGAACATGTACGCCCTGGGCCAGGCGTTGAGCTATGCCAGGCTGTTCGCTAAGGAGTACGTTGTTGACGGAGAGATCTGGCCGATCGTTGTATGTGATCAGTTGGATGAGGACCTGGTTGATGAGTTCGATGAGCTGGGGGTTGGGCTGTTTGTCACCGACTGAGGAGGGGAAAAAAACATTTTTTGAGCGCTCGAGAAAAAAACGTAACACCTTCCTCCCTTCGTTACCGCCAAGACTGCACTCGGAAGCTGTTACTTTCTCGCTGGAGGGTACATCGCGCTAACCGCGTTGCTTACGCTTTACTCAAGTGGATGGAATTTGCAAGTGAAGCAGAGAAACTTATGACGGTTTTGCCTGCACCCATTGAACAACATTTTAGGAATCGGCAAAAAATCGTGTCAAGCGCAAACTTGGGCAAATACGCCCTATCGGGCCATTATAGCAGGATAGTGTCAAAAAATAGCAAGATAGGAACACAAAACAGGGAAAAAGTTATAATTTAATTCTGGACGGGAG
>JAUVYV010000093.1 GCA_030602885.1 Phycisphaerales bacterium | reverse complement strand
ACCCTGCAGGGGTCGTTTGTCCATTTACGGGGCACTGAGGGCGATTGCTGATATAAGCCTTGCTTCGGTTGGGGGCGCGACTACCAGAGTGCTACGCGACTTGAAGGAAAATGCCTGGCGATTGATTGATAGGCCGGGATTGATGGGCGAAAATTGGCGAGTCCCTGGGAGGTGCTTTAAGCTAACTGCAGCACCGCGATTTAGCGGGGCTGTCACTGCCCGACTGTGGTGGGTTTCAGCTGAGGCCACGCCGAAGCTGAGGCCCGCCGCAGGCGGGTCACCCCGCCGAATCGAAATGCCGCAAATAACTTAGTGGCATCTTTGATGCCGTCCGAGCAGCTGCTCGCGGCATTTTGAAGGCAAAAGTGCGGGGGTGGGTCGGGGACGCAGAGTACTTTTGACGCTTCGGCGGGGTATAAAATAAACTGCTGAGCGAATGCGAAGTCATCCGTTGAGCCGTAGGCGAAGCTGTAACAAGGCGGGGTTTTTTCCCGCCTTGTCATATGACTAGACCAATCGCGATGGTCTTTTTTTGTCTCTTTCGTACTCAATGGTTTGATGCTATAATCGCGATTGGTTTGGGGGGGATTGGGGGGGGTGTCCCCCCCGCCGGCCGGTACGGACGGAATGAACTCGGGACGGCAAGGAGAACTAACATCGGTAGATACATCACGGACTGGACTTGCGGATGTACGGTCTTGGACGGCGTTGAGTGTTGTATCAATGTTGATGTGTCGTAGGATGTTTCGATGTGGTACGCTGTGATCTTTGCCCTGTGCTTGGTGATTTCTTTTTTGGTGGTTGTACGGGGCTTGTATTGTATCGGGTTTTCCGAGTCGAATTTAGCCCGATTTGTCGAGAATGGGCATTGCAAGAGCTCGTCGGAGACAAATCGGGCGCCCTGTGGTATGATTCACTGATGGCAAGGTCACAGAAAATCAGGTGTCGAGAAATTGCGGCTTACGCGGAGAAGGTCGGATGGCTCAAGAGACCGAAGAAGTGTCAGGGGTGCGGAGACCAGGTGAAGCTCGACAGACATCACGAGCGTTACGATGAACCCCTGGAAGTCACCTGGCTTTGTACCAGGTGTCATTCTCGCATCGAGGGCGCAAAGAGACGGCGAAAATCTAAGGGTTCGAAGGGGTAGTGATATTGTTCTTTTTGAGGACCTTAATCACGGTGTCTTTGCGGCGATTGTCGATCACGGCGCCGATGCCCAGGGCGTTGCCGAGGACCAGCAGGATGCCTAAGGGGGTGACGGCGTCGCCGGCAGCGAGGCTTTGACCTATGGCAAACAGGGCATTGCGAAACTCATCCTGTTTGTTGAGGTCGAGGATCCTGAGCTCAAATTCCCCGACAACCTGGTCGAGCTCGAGCTTTAGCTCAGAGCGGTTCACCAGCAGGCCTGGTTGCTTTAGGCTGCGGACCCGGGATTCGCAGCCGTAGAACGACAGCAGCGCGACGAGACAGAACGCAAAGCCGATGATAAGTCCCTGATTGTGCCGGATTGTGGTCCAGATTGATTTCATGATGGGGGTTCGTCCAGTCTGACAGAATTCAAGACGGCACCGGTAATTTTGATATCCGGTTCATCTTCCAATAACTCCTTGACGGAATCAAATATCTTTTTACCTTCGACTTCATCGGAGTTGTCTTTTGTTATTGTGATTACTGTTCTCATGTCACTACCTCAATTAAGTTTCATAATATAGCAGAGTGCGTGATAGGGGGGACGATGAGCGGAAATCTCTGTATCACCTTCGAGAAGGTGATAATCGGTTCTCTCATCGTATTCTGCACCGGAAGAAATTGCTTCACCAGTTAGGATGGGAATATAGAAGTAACCGGATGACCAAAAGTGATCATGAGCGACTGCACCGCCGGTGGCACCGGGGTTGTAGGTGGAACCGGCACCGACAACCCAAAGATCGCGGAGGTCCGGAGTGCCCATTGTGCCGTCGCATAGGTGCCAGCCGGAAGGGATGGTCGCGACTGAACCATACCAAAGCATTATCATTCCTGGCATCATGTTCTTCATCCTGTACGGTGGATCAACCATAACATTTACCCTGCGGTGACGGTTGCTACTCCGGTCGCAGGGGCTTGTGGTAAGTAGGGGCCGGTAATTGGCTCGGTGTCACTGAACCAGGCCGGGGGTGTATCATCGCCGACAATCTGTGAGAAAACCCAAGTGTTCATAGGCACATTCATCCAGAGGTACCAGGCAAGGACGGTATGTTTGTATGTAGGCATTCCATCGTATGTGCCAAACAGGTCAAAAGCACCTGTAATATCCGGGCTTAAGGTCCCGGTGACATTATAAGTTGTCGGGTCAGTTACCTTCGGCCACTACTTGGTCTCCCTTGTAGTGGCCTACGGGTCGGCCACTATTGTCCGTGGGTCCAAAGTCCAGCGTGCGGATGCACGCCCGGTTGTAGTCATTACACGCGCTTGGAACCAAACCTTTTGACCTAGGGCGAATGAAAAGCCTGCGCCTTTTGTTGCAGTACCAGCAGCACCTTCGACAGGGTCGATGACTCCGATGTAACGCCAGGGGCCGCCGAAGAAAAAGCGGCTGGCGAGTTGCGGTTGTCCCTGATACAGAAGGATTCTGCCTTTCGGATCACCGTTGGGAGCCCAGCCGCCCGTATCGCAGGTGAAAGTGAACGTCTGACCCGCGATGTCTTCCTCGCTGCATTGCAGGACCTCATCTTTCTCAGCGAGGGACAGGATTGTTGGGGCATCATCGAAGACACCAGTGCCCCACGTCTTCATAACGCAGTTGGTGCGCATGAAGTGATTGAAGCCGGTAAGGTGAATTGTTTCCCCAAGCCGGTTCTTCATTGCGACTGCAGCGGCGTAAGTGTTCCAGAGGCCACGCTGGACCACGGTTAGGTCTTCGTGCCAGCGTTCGGCAAGATAGCTGACGTCTGCCCTTGCTGATTCCTGTCGCGTGCTGTGAGGATTGACGGGCTTGGTTCGGGGGCGGGCGTAATTGCCGAAGCGATGACGTGCGAAGACGGTACCGGCGATGGAACCGGACATCTGGACGATGCCACCACCATATTTCACGAGGGCCATAAGGACGCTCCTTTCTGATGCCTGGTCAAGTAGGCCAGGCGGTTAAAAAAACAGGGCGTCTGTACGCACGCGTGCAAACGCCCAGGTTCCGTGGAAACGACTCCGAGCAGAACCGTCCAGTCCATTATCGGTTATCACAAACACAAATGAAAGGAAAAAGTGGAATGAGCTGAAAAAAAGTTCGGCAGGATGCTCGAGGATGGACGAACTTGGGCTCGAGGGCACTAAAGTACCTACGGTTCGAGTTTGATTATTATGTTCGTGCCATCCTGCAGTTTGCAGTATTTATAGACTTTGGAGCCATCATCGAGGGGGAACATTTCCAT
>JAUVYV010000078.1 GCA_030602885.1 Phycisphaerales bacterium | reverse complement strand
TCGATACCCGATGGACCGGACCGTCATCCCCATCACTGGCCTCTTTGAGTGCAAGGTCAACGATATTGTCAAAACTCTTTTCGGGATGTCTTGGGTAGATGAATTTACGCTCAAAACTTTAGTCCTAAGTGTTAACACACTCCCCGACCGGGTGACATTCGAGTATAAAGGCCCATACCGAACTCTGAGGACCACCTGGGAAAAGCAATGGGAGCCCTGGGCCCCAATCCTGAGCTACCGTGCAATGGGTTCGCCGTTCTCCGGTACAAAAACACACTCAGCCCTAGGACCAACCGACAACGTGGACGTGGCAGATATCGGGATCCTGTTTATCGACTGTTCGGCCAACAACGTCATCATCGGCGGATTCGTAGGTGGAATCAACGGCCAGCATTTACACATCGTCCGGCTCTGTGCAGCCGTAAACGATGTGACCCTTGAGCACAATGAGGGAACCGGCAACCAGGATATTTTTCTACACGCCGGGGGAGATGAGACCTTGACAGGAGAGTACGGAGGATGGACACTTGTATGCAACGGCTCGAACTGGTACGATGTGAGCCACGCAAAACACGTTTAAGTGAGGTAGTGACATGATATTTGGAAGTGACATGTGGAAATGGCTGAGGTTTGTGATCGGCCTGATTCGTCTGCTGAAGTCCATCTTCGGTGACGATGAAGACATAAAAGACAACGAAGCCAACGGTATCAAACTCTAGACCTGATGAACGGTGTTAAATATCGCACCGGACGCGAATCCGATTTACCAGCAATCACCGCGTTTGTAGACTTCTGGCTGGCAGGGCGGGGCCTGGCGGACAGCGTGCCCGGCTCCGCCCACGATTACTTCGTGCCGGCAGGACGTCACCTCAAATATGTCACCAAGTATACCACCACCATCGCACTGCTCGAAAACCACATCATCGGCTGGTCCGTCAAAACTCACCTCGGGGTCCTGATCCACCTCCTTGTTGCCGGCACGTTCAGACACCGGGGAATCGGCAGTGAGCTGCTGCTGCAGCAGGACCCGGAATCCATCCGATCCAAGATGGACCAGGCAGCAGGAAACCCAGCTGAGTTTTACGAAAAACTCGGCTACACCCAAACGCACATGCCGGCACAGGGCAAAAAGCAAAACATCGAGCTTTTCGCCAAAAATCGATCGGTAAAGACAAACCAGACATAAAATGTCCACCGCACTTCGAACCCCACCCCGCGGCTTCCCTCCGACGAGCTCGCCGGCGGCCCATTCTCGCGAAGCCGCGGGAAAAAACAGTACAAAAACCCGATAAAATTAAACACACATGCAGCACACGTCAAAAACGCGGGGAAAACAAAATGCGGGGAAAAAATATACACGTCCGGCCTAATACGGTCCACGTGGTAGTGACAGTCCGGCTCAATACAGTCCACATGGAAGTGATGGTCCGGCCCAATACGGTCCAGTAGGATCACAAAAATCGTAGTATCAGTGATAATGTGCAAAAGGTATTCCGGCCCAGTACGGTAAAAAGAGCCGCCGTGCGGCCTGACGGCCACACGGTAGCGGCCTACACGCTCAACGCACAATCGCAGGTGGAACATCGGTAGTGGCCGCCGGCCCGGTCTACGCCGGCCCGGTAGCGGCCTTCACGCACAACGCACAACCGCAACACAAACCCACCTCTAATTCGATAAATCTACATCGTAAGTTTATGGAGCTGGCGGACGTCCACCGACATCGGTACCGCGCTCGGTGTTGCCCCCTCGCTTGAGAGGCGGGCCCGGTACGGGGTACCGGCCCCGCGGGGGCGGTGTCCCCCGCTTGCATCCTTGCTCGCGGGGTTTCGCCCCCGGGCCGCCTCCGCGGGCGCCATCCGGGCGCCCGCATTATGCGGGTCCGGCGGCCTGGGGACTTCCGCGCGTGTTTGTTTTGTTTTAACCGTGCGAGGCTTCGCCGTACTCGCTCTATTTCCCATCGATGGCTCGCAAAGACTGCGAGCCAGGCCGCCTTTGCCAGCGTATAAGCGTTGAGCTCGAGTATGCGTTAGTCCCACTAGCCCGCGGACCGCCAACGACAGCGACGAGCTGCACGCGAACACTCACATCACAGATAATTTTATGCAGCTCTTACGCCGTCTTATGGCGGTGTTGAACCTCGCAAGGCGAGAGGGATTTTTTTTGGAACGGATGGGGAGCGGCCTAAAGCCGCCCCAGCCCCCACCCGTTCCCCAGGGGGGGGCAGCCCCCCCCTCCCAGCCAGGTGATTGAGAGAAGACGTCACCTGCCTGCCGGGGGATGGAACGCCTCGCCTCCCTGCGAGGCACGGGGATTCTTAAACGGGGACGGCAACTTCGTCACACGTCCCCGCAGCCGCCCACCGCCCACGGTGTCGGTTCGTTCCTCACACGACACGGGCGGCGGGCGGCCGGCAACGCTCTCGCATCTTTGCAGCAGCTCACTACCGTGGTAGTCGCGTAGACAGCCGCAAGGAATAGCGATTCTGAGGCCGTAACGCTAGCGCCAATCGATTTGCTGGTCCCCCAGGGCACCAAACTACCCTATCACATGTGGCACGATGTCGCTTTCTACCCAGAATGCGACCTCATTCTCCTCGAGCAGCAAAAGAATGTCGCAAAATAAATGTCGTTTTTGTGTTGACATCAATGTCGCTTTGCCGATACTAGCTGGTGAACGAATGTCGTTAAACCAGAAAGGAACAAACCATGAGCGAATTCGAATTGGTTTTGAGAGTAATCTTAGAGTTCTTCCTGCTATACGCAGCCTTCGTATGGCTCAGAAAAAACGCATGAAAGGAGTCAAAATCATGACCAGACACGAACTAATCACCGCAGCCAGGCGTAGGCTCGACGCCGCCAACGACGCCACATGTGACGACGACCATGAACACTACGCCCAGCACATGTCCGCCCTCCTCGACCTCCTCATCGAAGAGCTCGTCGGCAGCGCTCCTGGAGCGCAAGCCGGACCGGCCAAACGATTCAACCCTGAGCAAGTACTCGAGGATATCGCGATCGCGATCAAACACCGAACCCTCTCATGCACCCAACGCTGGAAAATCATATATTACTACACCCGTATCACCTGTGTCCCCATCGAGGTCGATGTCCCCGACAAAATCGTCCTACACGAATTCACCAACAAGATGCTCGAAAAAGGATTCAGTGTCACCTACTGGAACCAGCTCAAAGCAAATGTCATCAAACTTTACAAGGAGCTCGAGTCATGAAAACCCAACTCAAAACACTAACTCCACTCGAATGTAGCCAGCTGCTGAGGTGTCTTCAGCAGCCGAGCAGCGGCGATGTCCCCCCACGCGTGTACCATCGAAACTACACGATGGCACTTCTGATGCTCGATGCAGGTTTGCGCGTCGGCGAACTTATCCAGCTGAGGCAGGACCAGCTTTGGTACATCAACGGCCCGGTCGGATCCCTGGTCATTGAAAAGATGCAGGCAAAAAACAAAAGCGAACGTACCATCCCGGTGACACTGCGAGTTCACGACGCCATCGACCGTATGCAGCGTGATTGGTGGATCAAACGTAGCGACTTCGCAACTCCGTACGCCTTTTACCGAACCAGCCATAAGTATCCCCTCACCACACGCCAGGTCCAGCGAATCATCAAGGCGGCTGGCATAGAATCGATCGGTCGGGAAATCCACCCGCATATTTTACGTCACACGTTCGCAACCAGGCTAATGTCGAAGACCTCGATGCGGGTGGTCCAGCAGCTGCTGGGACACAGTAATCTCACAAGCACACAGATCTACACGCACCCGAACAACGCGGACCTGCAGGAAGCTATTGACCAGCTGAACGAACGAAGCTAAAATCAGTGTGCTTTGGGATTCGCGGATATGGCCAAACGACTCAAAAGACACAGACTACCGTACTGGGTACGCAGCCAGGAGTTCCGGCTGCTAAACAACTCAGAGAAAGACTTCCTGGGATATCTGTTCTCATTCGGACCGGACACATGCTGGCTTTGGAACTGGCGTCTGCAAAAAAAGTTCCACAGATCCAGACGGACCATCCAGTACTGGCTGGCAAAACTCAAGGACCTTGGATTCATCTGGATCGAGAAACCGTACGGCCCCGAGCGCAAAATCCACGCCAGGTCACTACCATCACCGGAGCATTGGGTCAAGCTGATCGGGACCCTCGCCCTGGGCAAAAGTCTCCGCCGGCACAGACGCGGCCACAGCTGGAAGAAAACATCACGAATCGAGCTCGCTAAGCGTGCAATCATCACCGAACTCATGCGACGCGGAGAGACTCTCGAATCAGCTGCAAAAATCGCTGAGGATCTCATCGAGCGAGAGGCACAAAAAAAAGGGTTAGGGGGGTGCAAAAAATTGCACCCATAAACTTATTACGGTAGGAAGACTCTACCGTACAGGAAATAGGGAACTTCGAGCCTCTCGAAGACGAGCTTCGAGCCTCTCGAAAGTCGAGTATTTTTGAACGACTTTTCGGTTCAGGGGATGGGGAAATCGAGCAGCTCGCAGCGAGCTCGCAAAAAAGGATATCGGTATGGGTCAAAAAATGCCAGATGTACCCATCGAATACGGCGATAATTGCCTGATCGGCTGGCCAGCTGATAAAACTCCG
>JAUVYV010000034.1 GCA_030602885.1 Phycisphaerales bacterium | reverse complement strand
CCCTCTCTGTCTATTTTGAGTCCATAATCTGCGTTATTTGTCCGCCTTTTACCCGCCGCTTGCCCGCCCTTCCCTTGGCGGGTCCTCTTGGCGGAATCCGTGTCCACAAACCGAACTACGCGATACGCAATACGCGATACGC
Source organism: Phycisphaerales bacterium (assembly GCA_030602885.1). Lineage (GTDB taxonomy): Bacteria > Planctomycetota > Phycisphaerae > Sedimentisphaerales > Anaerobacaceae > JAUVYV01. The sequence continues at coordinate 34,525 of JAUVYV010000034.1, read as the reverse complement.
TCTTTAATCTCTGCGCCCTCCGCGGTGAAAATCTCACAATTCAAACATCCGTTTGGCGCAAACGCGCAACGCCCTGCGCCTTAAAATCCAAATTCCAAATTTTTTTTACTCTCGTCTCTATAAGCACTTACGCAAATCGGCTGCGCCGAAAAGGGCGAATTTTCGCACCAAACGCGCAGCTTTACCCTAATTACGGGGGGCGCTTTAGCCCCCGATGAAGCGTATATGCAGAAAGTGAATATCCTAAACTCGCTCGTCTCGGCGAAGGCCGAAACCGTAGCCGGGGAGGGTTCAACAATGGCCACGCATTTACAAGATGTTATATTTTGTTTCTCAGCCCTTGAACTTTTTCAAGAATCAGTGTCAATCAGTGTGAATCAGTGTCTAAAAACAAACCGCCTATATTGCCCAACTTAACTTGCTGGCAATTTACAACCTTTTTATGCAAAACAAACCCAATTTTGGCAAGGCCCACAATGAACTTAACTCCATACCTAAAAAGGAATTACGAAGAATATTCACCCCTCCGAACGGTGAAAAGCAAACCCAAACAAACCCAATTCAAACCCAATTCAAACCCAATCAAACCCAATCAAACCCAATTCAAACCCAATTCAAACCCAATTTCAGCCCAAAAACAGCGGTGCAGTCCCAATAACCACCTGTCCAATTACCCCCTCACAACCCCTGCATCTTGCCCATATTAACATCACCTGAATCGATTCACTTTTAACTCGACCGGGCGAAACGGGCGATATATAAAGCACAGCTACCAAATAAAGGACAGCTGCAAAATGAAAACCATAAACACACAAATAATGTTCTGGCCGATACTTACGACCCTCCTCATTATTCTCCTCGCCCACTCACCCGCCACCGCCGACCAGTCCTTATCGCTATACTGGGAAAACGACGGTACCTTCCTAAAGCCATACCAACGCACCGACCGCCACTACACAAACGGGCTCAAAATCGTCTACACCCACCAACCTAACTATCAATGGTTAAAAGGCTTAGGCCAATGGAACAACTTCGTCCAGCCCGACGAAAACGTACAAACCGCTCTCGGCTATTTTCTCGGCCAGAACATCTACACACCCGATCATACCGAGAATCCCGGGCTTAGAAATTCCCGCGACCGCGTCTTTGCCGGCTGGCTCTACGGCGGAATCTTCGCCCAGCGCGCCACTGATACCGAGTTAGAGCATTTCGAGCTAAGTCTCGGCATAATAGGACCTTCCGCGCAGGGTTACGGGGCCCAGAGCTTCGTCCACGATGTAGTGCAGACCGATGAGCCAAAGGGCTGGGAAAGCCAGCTCGGCGACGAGTTCGCAATCGACTTCACCTGGATGAAAAGGCAGTTCCTCGAGGCAGGTAATTTCCGTCCTACTAAGAACTTAGACTTGATTCTCGAGTACGGCTTCACCGCCGGCTCAGTCCATCGCAATGCAGCCGGCTCGCTTATCCTGCGATTGGGATTCAACCTGCCGAAGGACTTTGGGCCCGGCCGACTCGAACTGCCCGCCAGCTTCGTTCGCGCCGTTCAGAATGAACCCTGCCTGTATCTGTTTAGTCGGCTGGGCGGAAAACTCGTTGAGCACGACCGTTTCCTGACCGGCCTCAACGAAGAAATCGCTGTCGGCCAGTTCCAGCTCGGCATCGCCTACCGCTACAAGGCATTCGACGTCAGTTACTCCCAGACCTTTCTCACCCGCGAATTCGAGCACCAGGAAGAGGCCGACTCCTTCGCCGCACTCAATCTCACGTATCGCTTCTGAAATCAACGGACGAAGGCATCCGCACTACTTTCGAGGCCTTTATTGATTATGCAGTGCCAAGGATGTGTGCCGTTGGCCACGATAATCAAGTCGTCATTGGCCGCATCATTTATCGCGGCTTGAATGTTGTTAAAATCTGCGAAGCCGTCGTCGTCGACGGTGATTGTCCTGGCCCAGGAGGTAAGGGCTGTAAACAGGATGATACAAAAAAGCAATGCAGGCCTCATCGCGCCTCCTACCTTATACCCCATCAACTTTGAGCTTGATGGCGGCAGAGCAGGAGCGAGCCCGGATGGGAAAACCTAAGCTTCGGGGTAAACCCACGGCTTGCGGTATTCTCGACTGAGCAGCTTGTTTGCTTGTGGGTCGGCGATGATAATCTCCTTCTCGCCGTCCCACTTAACACTCCTGCCGAGCTTGAGCGAGAGCATCCCCAGCAGACTCATATTCGTCGAGCGGTGGCCTATCTCTATATCGCAGACGGGCTTGGAGCGGCTCTTGATGCAGCTTAGGAAATCTGCCCAGAGTTCCGGTATGTTGTGGTCACTCTTCGTATGCAGCTGGGGCTCCTCGTGAATAATCTTTCCCTTTTCCGCCACACGCCGACGTCTGTCCCAGCGATCAACCGGATAGAACGTCCAGCCGTCCTGCCACCCAATGTGAAGCGTACCTTTCGTCCCGTAGAAATAACAGCCCACATGGTGCTTCTCAGCCTCGTTTGCGGCGTAAAAGCGATGTTCCCACGTCGCCGTAAACGATTCGAATTCGTATGTCACTACCTGCGTATCGGGTGAGTCGGTGTTGTCCTCTTTTACATGCCTCGCGCCGGTGGAATAAACCGTTTTCGGGAACTTCTCCTCGGTCCACCACAGGACCTGGTCGAGCCAGTGTATGCCCCAGTCGCCCAACTGGCCGTTGGCGTAATCAAGAAACTGCCTGAACCCGCCCGGGTGTATGCGTCTGTTGTATGGCCGTAGCGGCGCAGGCCCACACCAGAAATCCCAGTCCAGACCCTCGGGCGGATCGCTGTCCGCAGGGCTCCGGCTGCGATACCGGCTGTAATGGGCGAATGTCCGAACCATACCGATTGTACCGGCTCCATCTTCCTTCAGGAACTTCATAGCCGATATATGATGCGGCGATACCCGGCGATGTGTCCCCACCTGCACGACTCTGCCGTTGTCACGTGCCGCTTTGACCATTGCTTTACCCTCATTAATGGTATGGCCAATAGGTTTTTCATGGTACACGTCCGCACCTGCCTTGCAGGCCGCAATGGTAATCAGCGCATGCCAATGGTCGGGGGTCGCATTAATGACAATCTCCGGCTTTTCCTTATCGAGCAGCTCGCGATAGTCCTTGTATTTAGTGGGCTTATCGCCTGTGAGCTGTTCAACTTCTTCCGCGGCTTTGTCGAGTATGTTGCGGTCCACGTCGCACATCGCGACGATTTTGCATTTACCCGATTTAATTGCCTCACGGGCAATGTTCATACCCCACCAGCCCGAGCCGATAAGGGCCGTGCGGTACTTCTTGTTTTTGTCCTCTGCCAGGATATGCGGTGCGACAAAGGTCATGCTCGCAGCTACACTGTTTTTGAGGAATGTTCGGCGATTAATCAACATGACTACTTCTCCGTAATTTCAGCGTCCGAGTTTTGATTAGCAAGTTCTCATATTATAGTGCATGGATACGCATTTACAAGACCAACCGCCGGTTTGCCTTTGACGCCATGTTCCGCTTGAGGTAAGTTATGTGAGCGGATACGATCCTGGTGTTTCAGAGTTACTCAGAATGGAGGTCGTAGGAATGGAGATACAGGCAAAGAAACTGACCGCGGAAGATTTTGCGAAATATGGTGAGGTGATAGATTTGTCGCCGTCGGTAGAGCCGACGATATCGGCTGACGTGCTTGATTACTGGAAGCAGCAGGCTGTCTTCAGTATCGACGGCCCAGTCGAGATAGGCGTGCTGAAGGTCAAAAAGCACGAGACGGTTTTCGACCAGATGGAACAACACACAGAAACGCCCGAGATACTCATCGGTCTGGATGGCGGCTTTGTGGTCCCGGTTGCGCCTCCATCCGATGATGTGCCCAGTCCGGACAAGATTGAGGCCTTTGAGGTTGGCCCGAGGCAGGCGATTATGATAAAGAGGTCTTGCTGGCACTGGGTGCCCAACCCGGCAGACAAAGACGAGCTCACTATACTCGTGCTCTTCAAGGACAACACCTCCGAAGACGACCTGGTCATCAAGGACCTGGCAGAACAGTGTAAGGTCACTTATTGAGACGTGGATTGCGTTCTGCAAACAGCAGGGGGCTGTTGGAATGAGTTGAACTGTTACACCTTAAATCCAAAACCGGTCTTAATCAAAGAAGGAAGCTGGGGCTGCCTCTTGACGAGACGGTGCGGTAGTCATCCTTCCTGAATTTTGCCTCTTATCTGGTTGAGGAGGTTTATTGCCTCGATGGGTGTGAGGTTGTTGATGTCGGTTGAGGCGAGCTTGTCGAGGACGGACTTATGTTTTTCAACGAAGAGTAAGTCAGGAGAGGGCTCTTTTGTTTTGTGTTTTGACAGGTGAGCGCCTTTGGCTTCCTTTTCGAAAGTAGCTTCGAGCTCTTCGAGGATTTCTTTACTTCTGTCGAGGATGGGCTTCGGGACGCCGGCGAGTTTTGCGACGTGGATGCCGTAGGATTTGTCGGTGCCGCCGGGCAGTATTTTGTGCAGGAATACGACCTCGTCCATCCACTCGCGAACCGCCACATTGCAGTTCTTGACGTTTTCGAAAAGCTGAGCTAATTCGGTCAGCTCGTGGTAGTGAGTGGCGAAGAGTGTGCGACATTTGATTTTATTTGCGATATGCTCGGTGATTGCCCAGGCAAGCGAGAGGCCATCATAGGTGCTTGTGCCCCGCCCGACCTCATCAAGCACGACAAGACTCCTGCCGCTGGCGTTGTTGATTATGTTGGCAGTCTCGGTCATCTCGACCATAAAGGTTGATTGTCCCCGTGTGAGCTCGTCTGAGGCGCCGACGCGGGTGAAGATTCTGTCAACCAGGCCGATGGTTGCATCTTTCGCGGGTATGAATGAGCCGGCCTGCGCCATAAGGACTAATAGGGCAGTTTGTCTGATGTACGTGCTTTTGCCGCTCATGTTAGGCCCGGTGATTATCAGCACGTCGCCGGCGCCGTTTCCAAGCTCGACGTCGTTGGGGACAAAGTCATGGCCTAAGGTCTCGGCAAGGACGGGGTGTTTACCATCGGTTATGTTTAGCTCCGTGCCTGCTGTTATCTTTGGCCGAACGTAATTTCGCCGGTTGGCCAGATACGCGAATGCACTTAAACAGTCACACTGTGCGAGCGTATCGGCGAGCTTCTGCAGGCGGAAGATGTATTGAGCGGCCCGGCAGCGGATGTCCTCGAAGAGTCGCTGTTCGAGCTCGATGGCCTTCTCTGCGGCACCGAGGGCTTTGGTCTCGTATTTTTTCAGCTCGTCGGTGATGTAGCGTTCGGCGTTCTTAATGGTCTGCTTGCGAACGTAGTCGGCGGGGACTTTGTCGGCGGCGGCGTGGCTTACCTCGATGTAATAGCCGAAGACCTGGTTGAAACCGATTTTGAGTTTATTGATGCCGGTGCGTTCGATTTGCTGCTTTTGATATTGCCGCAGCCAGTTTTGGCCGTCGCGTGAGATTGAGCGCAGGCCGTCGAGCTCGGAGTGGAAACCCGTGCGTATGACGCCGCCGTCCCGCAGATGCGCAGGACAATCCGGCTCGACAGCCGATTCGAGCAGCTCGGCCAATTCGTCCATACTGTCGCACCGGTCGGCCAATTGTTTGAGAAGCTCGGCGGCGGATTCTTCCAGTGCCTTTCGAATCATCGGTATCTGCCGGAGAGTGGCTGCAAGGGCGATGAGGTCCTTTGGGTTCACACGGACGGTGCTGATTCTTGCCGCAATTCGCTCGGGGTCGGCGACATTCGAGAGCAGCTTGCGGATGTCGTTTAGCAGAGTAGAGCTGTTCTTGAGTTCACCGACGGCGTCCTGGCGAAGCTCGATAGCTGCTACATCGCAGAGCGGCATGCAGAGCCGATTTCGGAACATCCGCCCGCCCATAGGCGTGAGCGTTTCGTCGAGACATTCGAGCAGCGAGCCCTTTGAGCTTTCGGTGCGGATGGTCCGCAAAACTTCGAGACTCGTCAGGGAAGTCTGATCGATTTGGAGGAACTTCTTGCGGTTGACCTTTCTTATTGCAGAGATGTGACCGAGTGTTGTCTTTTGAGTCTCGTTGAGGTATTCGATTATTGCCCCGGCAGGGGGAATGAGAGCGTTGTCGCTGTCGGATATACCGAAGCCCTCGAGTGTTGCGGTGCCGAAATGCTTCAAGAGGCGCTGTCTTGCCTGGTACGGGTCGAAATACCAGCCCGGGCGCTCGGTGACAATGGCCCCGGTGAGCTGTGTAATGTCCCTTGTGAGCTTCTTCACCTGGGCCTCGAACAACTCGCCTCGACTGTCGGCCAACAGGCACTCTTTCGGCGAGAGGCGCAAAAGTTCGTCGAGCAGCTTGTTCTCGGAAACCTGCTGGACAAAGAAATGGCCGGTGGAGATATCGACCCAGCTTATGGCTGAGGCCGCATTGCTCTGCCAGATGGCGCAGAGAAAGTTTTCCTCTTTTGCATCGAGCAGCATATCGTCGGTGAGTGTGCCGGGCGTGACGACGCGGACGACGTCGCGCTTGACGACTCCTTTTGCGGTCTTGGGGTTTTCGACCTGTTCGCAGACGGCGACTTTGTAGCCGGCCTGGAGCATCTTCCTGAGGTAGCCGTCGACGGCGTGGTAGGGCAGACCGGCTAATGGAATGGGATTTGTGCCTTTGTCCCGGCTGGTCAGGGTCAGGCCGAGCACCTTCGAGCAGGTCCTTGCATCGTCGTAGAAGGTCTCGTAGAAATCGCCCATGCGAAAAAACAGTATGCAGTCGGGGTATTTCGCCTTGAACTGATGGAACTGCCTCATCGCAGGCGTCGGGTTTTTGCCCTTCGTTGCCATAAGGCCGATTATACTGCCGGCGGGCCGTTTAACAACTCTGTTATGGCCGAGGTTGCTTCGCTGATGGCAGTTGCTTTCTGCACCTGCTCCAAGAGCTTGTGCTGGCGGAGGCGGGGTTTTTGGCGAACAAGCCGGGGTTTGGGGAGTATAGTATTGGTGTTGGTTTTTGATTCGGCTGTGAGGGTACGCGCAGCCGGGCGAGTTTGGTAAAGAACGGTGGTTTTGGTGGTTATGCGGCATGATAAAGGCAGGTCCGAAAAAGCTTCCGGTTTTCCGGTTAGTGCAAGGATGAGGGATGTATTTGTCGCCTATTGGGGGAGAGAGGGGGATTTTCAGGTCTGTTTGTCAGCGGTTCTTATGTGAATTTGCTTGCTTGACGATGTTCTTTGTGCTATCATAAATGGTTTACGTGTTCTCAAACTTGATAGGGGTGACAAGGAAAATAGCTGGGAGACAAGAAATGCGGTTGCGAAGGTTGGTGTTGAGCGTTCTGGTTATCACAAGTGTTGTATTGCTGCAGTTTGGTGCGGGGTTGCAGGCATTTGGTGCGGACGAGCCGGAGGTACAGCCAAAGGCGTCTGAGCCGGCGGCAGAAGGTGCGAAGTCGGTGGAGGCACCGGCGGCAGGAGCGGGGACGCCGAAGATTGTATTCGAGAAGACAACACAGGATTTCGGCAAGGTTGCTCCGGGGGCGAAGAATGTCTGCGAGTTCAAGTTCTGCAACAAAGGCGACGGCGTGCTGAAGATAACCAATGTGAGCAAGACGTGCGGGTGTACTCCGTTTACGCTTGAGAAGAAGGAATATGCGCCCGGTGAATGCGGGGTGCTGAAGGTAAAATACAATGCCGACAAGGGACACGGCAGCAGGACGAGAAAACTGTATGTGTACAGCAATGATCCGGCGAACAAGAAGGTCCAACTGGCAATAAAGGCGGTGATCGTTCAAAAGGTTGAATACGAACCGACGAAACTGAAGTATACGCTAAAGGGCGAAAAAGCCGGCGTTGCGAAACTGACGGTCCGCAGTATCGACAACAAGCCGTTTTCAATAAAGGGCTTTACTTCTACAGGCAATCAGATTATCGCTGAGTATGACGCTTCGCAGGAAGCAACTGAAATTGTCGTTCGTACGAAGATAAATCCCGACAAGGCGGACAAGAACGTGAACGGCAGAATAGAGGTGCGGTTGACTCACCCTGAATGCCCCAAAGTGACTGTCCCGTACAGTATTCTGCCGAGGTTTCAGATTACGCCACCGTCAATCAACGTTCTCAATGCCAAGCCGGCGCAGGCCACTGAGAAAGAGGTCTGGATTCTGAACAACTACGATGAGGATTTTGAGGTGGAGTCAACATCTGCGAAGAGCGGGCTTATCAAGGTAGTAAGCCAGGAGAAGGTGGGCAAAAGGTACAAGCTTATTCTGGAAATAACGCCGCCGCCTACGAAGAGCAGGGCGAGAATTTTCACGGACACGCTTTACGTGAAGCTGAAGGACGGAGGGAAACTGGAGGTTCCGTGTCGCGGGTTTTACGCACGCGAAGGGACCAGAACTTCGAGGCGATAGAACCGGCCGAGCTATGATACCCAAATCGGTTTTCATCAGTGTCCTGACGGCGGCGATTTCGTGTGTACCGGCGTCGTCGAACAAGCCGTGCGCCGAATCCGGTTCTGAGGGTGGCTCTGTCACCATTTTTATTACGGGCAACGAGCTTGGAGCGATAAAGCCGTGCGGCTGTGCAGGCGGGCAGCTCGGGGGGCTTGACAGGCGAGGAGCTATTTTTGATCGGGCAGACCCCGCCGGGCGTTTCATTCTTGATACAGGGACATTGATAGAAGGACAAGGCGAGCAGGACCTGATTAAATTCAATATTGTAGTCCAGTCGTTCGGACTGCTGGGTTACGACGTTGTTCATCTTAGCGAGGAGGATATTCAATCGGCTCAGGAACTCGGTTTTCTGGAGGTTATGAGCTCATTTTTCGATGTGATAAGCTCTCATAGTTGGCCTGATGTGAACATACCGAGGAGATTCACAAAGCGGATTTCCACGGAGGATGGAGGCGTTTTGGTTACAGCAGCGGCGTTTAATGCGGAGGCAGACCAGCCAGAGGATATTGCATTTCTATTCGAAGATGCAGAGGCAAACGACGGGGATATGTCGCTTGGGATATTGATAGTCCGGCAGGGGGATGCGGGCGTTATCGAGGCCGCCGCGGAAGCCGGGGTTGACTTGGTGATAGTGCCGCCTGAGTCTGATGAGCCGATGCTTGTGAGTGAGCCGAATGCGAGGTGTATGGTTATCTCGCCCGGCAGAGAGGGCAAATATGTTGGTAAAGTGGAGGCAAGGCCGAACGGGGATGGCTTGAAACTGAGCTTTTCCTCGATACCGGTGGAAGAGGATTTGCCTCTGGAGCAGTCTTTGGTAGAGCTTTACAAGAGTTACCAGCAGCTTGTGAAAGAGGCGGGCCTGCTGGAGAAATACGCGCGTTTTTCTCTTGATGACCACCTGAGATATATTGGTTCGAGATCCTGCAAGCTGTGTCACGACTACGAGTATGACAGGTGGAGCGTAAAGGCCCATTCCGACGCATACGAGACGCTTGTGAAGGTGGGCTCGCAGTATGACCCAGAGTGTGTTATTTGTCACGTTGTGGGGATGAAGTACGACAGCGGTTTCGTCAGTGAGAGCAAGACGGTGCACTTGAAGGATGTGGGCTGCGAGAACTGTCACGGGCCCGGCTCGGAGCATGTCAGGTCGCTTGGTGCGTTCGAGACAACGGGGCCGATTACGGTGTGCACAGACTGCCATACTCCGGAGCACAGCGGCGAGTTCGCAGGTCAGGAAGATGAGTATATGAAAAAGATAGTACACTGGCGAGAGCCGGTGTCGCAGCGCAAGGTGGATGAACGCGAAGATCTTGGGCAGTAACTGCAATTGGAGCGTTCCTGCGAATCTTACTGAGCGAGCGCTTGTAAGCGGCGGTCAAAGATAGTCGCAGGCGGGCCGGAGAATAAGAGAGTAAACAAAAAGCGGTTTTGGGAGGTAGTAATCGCAGGGATTGTTCTGCTGGCGAGACTGCCCGGTTATTGCCGAAAAATCTTAAAGAAAGGTCGGTTTTGGTGGAACGGAATCGGCGGTGGGATGTCAAAATGCAAGGAGACTGCATTATGATACGGACATTGCGAATAACAAGCGTCATTGCGGCGATAGCGGCATTGGTGCTTCTGGTTCTGCCTGTTGTTTATGGTGTTCGCGAGGATACGGAGACTGAGGAGTATCTGGGTTCTGCGACAGCGGTGGAGGCATTCAAGAAGGCGGCGGGTCAGAAGCGGACAAAAGGTCAGAATCAGGTATCTCCGCTTGTCAAGCAGGCGGAGGCCTTCGCAAAGTACCTGAATCCGCCGGCGAAGGTGTCGAGGCCTAAAAAAAGCAGCAGCAGGGCGACCACGAGAAAGCCCGCAACCAGGCCTTTGGGGGATGTCTCGTCGAAGTTTGAGCTTATTGCCACGAGCTTTTATGAGTCGCGCCCGGAGCTGTCGCTGGCGTTGATTGACGAGCCGGGGAAGGAATTGCACTGGATTCGCCAGGGCGGCAAGGTGGGGCATCTGATTATCGAGCAGGTAAGGGACGGGTCTGTTACCGTCCTCGATGGGCAAAGGACGTTTGAGATGGAGGTCAAGCGTGAAAATGTGCGAAGGAGTCTCGTGAAAGGGGAGTCTTCGGCCGAACCGACAGAAGTGCCCGGCCCGCCTGGTGGTGACGTCCGTGACACACCGGCTCCAAAGATCCCGATTTCAGGTCGGCAGGCTTCAAGGCCAAGCCGTCGCGGACGTATCAGCCGGAGCCCTGCGGCAAGACAGCCGGTTTCTGTGCCTGTGGAGATGAGCGAAGAAGAAACAGCAAGACTCGATGAGCTGATAGCACAGCTTCAGGCAATATCGGCCGAGGATGGGGAGGACTCAGAAGCTGCTGCCGAGAAGAGGGCTGAGATGATGGAGAAGCTTATGTCTGATTTCGAGTCAACTAACTTGAGTCCCGAAGAGGCAGAGCTGCTCAGTCGCCTGGGACAGGAGCTGGATGAAGGGCGTGACGTTCCCCCAAGGCCAGGTGATTCCGATGAGGATAGCGCAGACGATGATGTGGAGCCGGAGGAGCCGGAGGAGCCACCCGACCCACCGGACGAATAGCGCGGGGCGATGAGAGTGAGTGTCACGGGGCCGTTGTTAACGCGGTAAACAATTTGGGTACCTTCCTGTTTCTCAGCCACTACATTTCCTGCAGGTCTCGTCAGATGTCCCGGGGCATGTTTTTACAGGACCCTTTGAACATCTTGTCATTTTCGCAGCGGATAGTGCGTTCGGCGGTGAAATGTCGGAACTTTTCGGCCTTTCTTTTGTCTGATTTAGTATGGTGAGAGTCCGTTTTGGCGCTCCGGGCTCCGATTGAATTGCCAAGAGAGGTACGAGCATCTAAATCGTTTTATTTTAAGTGGGCACCGGCAGTTTAGTTAAAGTGCCGGGCACCAGGGCGATTTTTGAGAAGCTGTGGAGAGACGTATGGTCTCGGAATTGAGGTTTCAGGTGCGTAGAGTCAGTGCATTTGTATTTGTCTTGATATGTATGTTGAGTTTCGTCTCGGTGGTTGTAAATGCGGCCGAGTCGGGGCAGGCAAACGGCCCAAAGGCGGCTCGCTACAGAGTCTTTTCGCTGCGACACATATCCGCCGAGACGGGCAAACAGTATCTGGCAGATGTGGGAACAGGAACCGCTACGGCACTTCCCGGGACCGAGACTCTATTGGTGACGGCATCGCAGGAGGACCTGGTGAAGGCGAGCGCCGTTTTAAGGCTGGTCGATTCCGAGGAGCGGTATGTTGTCAAGCAGGTCATGCGGGTTTCAGAGCCGGGTGATGTGCCCTCATTTGGCGCACTTGCAGAAGCGGCGGGGGATATCTCAATTGGGACTTTCTTCGACCCTCCCGGAGATGCCGGCGCCAAGGCGATTGTCGATGTTCATAACGAGACGCTGTTTGTGATTGCGCCTTCGGAGCAAGTGGCGAGAATTACGTCGGCGATAGAGGCGTTGCAGAAAGCCAGGTCGGCGGCGAAAGAGGGTCAGATGAGCGAGCTGCTGGAGTCGGTCGAGCCGAATCGAGCAGTTGAGCGTGCCTCTGAGAAGGCGGCCGAGGCGCAGGTGGATGAACTTTTCAACAGTCTTCTCGGCTCGCTTGCCGAGGCGGAAAGAAAGGCAACGGAGCAGAGTATGCGTGGCGAGGACGTCGAGGAGGTTCGCGGCGCGCCGGAGGCCAGCGGGCGGGAAGAACCGGCCGGGCCGGCAGATGTGCAAAGGCAAGCTCCAGGCGCAGCCGAGATGACAGTTGCCGAACCCAACGCGACCGACGCACAAGCCGAAGCTGTGGAGCTGGAGCCGGAGGAGGGTGCCGACGAATCTGCGGGCGGTATTGTCAAGCGCTCATATGAGCCGGAGCCGGTTCTGAACGGCGATGAGGCGCTGACACTGGACCTGCCGGAGAAATTGGGCATCATTGATTTGCTTGACTTAGTTGGCAAGCACCTTAATCTGAATTATATGTACGATGACAAGCAGCTTGCGGGCAAGGAGGTGGCCCTGAGAGTTCAGGGGCCTGTCAAGGTCAGCGAGCTGTATCCTCTGCTGGAATCTGTGATGAAGTTCAGAGGATTTGTGATGACTCGCCGGGGCGATCTGGTGACGGTTGTTCCCGCTGAAGAGGCGTTGAGAGTAGATCCTGCGCTGCTTGGTGACGAGCATGGCTTGGTCGAGGCGGGCGATGTTGTTGTCACGCGGATTTTCAATCTGAAGCATGTAGATACGGCCAGCGCGCAGACGTTGTTGAGCGAGATGAAGCTCGGTGCGAACATCAGGCCAATCGCGGCGACCGGGACGCTTATAGTGACCGATTATGCTCACCGTATGGGTCGGATAGAAGACGTACTTGAGATGATTGACAAGCCGGGCGAGCCGAAGGAATTCAGGTTCAGGCAGTTGAAGTACACGATGGCAGCAACACTGGCACCGAAGGTAAAAAGTCTTGTCGAGCAGCTTGGTGAGATTTCAATCACTATTGCCAAGGGCGCGGCCCAACCGCCGAGCAGGACGGCGGCCCGTCGTACGCCCGCCCGGCGTACACCGACCCCTGCGAGACAGCCGACACCGGCAGCAAAACCATCGAAACCGACTGTTTATCTTGACGCAGATGAAAGAACGAATCGCATCCTTATGATAGGGCTGGAAAGCGAGCTGGACATAGTCGAAGAGCTGGTAGATGCACTTGACGTTGAGCAGCAGGACCTCCGCTCGCTTCGGCTGTACGAAATACAAAATGTCGATGCCGAGGAGGTAAGGTCGAAGCTGCAGGAGCTTGGCATGATCGGAGCGGCGCGAACGACGACGGGCAGGGGCAGGGCGCAGACGGGTAGGATAACACAGCCCAGGGCGGGCCAGGCGCAGGCCCCTGCGGCAAGGTCTGCAGCAGCCGTATCAACCACCGCCGGCACAGCAGAGCCACTGGCCGAGGAGCCGCAGGTTGTCGTCATTGAAGCGACGAATTCGCTTTTAGTCAACGCGACCTCCGAACAGCACATGCAGATTGCCGTGATAATCGGCTACGTGGACGCCGAGACGCTTGAGCAGGCGATACCCTATGTGATTTATCCGCTTGAGAACCAAAAGCCGGAGGACCTTGCCGAGATTCTTAACAAGCTTATAGAGGAGACCATCAGGGACCCGGAAGGCAAGGTGGAAAGGGTCGTAAGCAGACAGGAAGAAGACATTGTTATCGTACCAGATGAGAGCACGTTTTCGCTGATAGTCTATGCGAGCAGGAAGAACCAGGAATGGATATCGAATTTGATAAAGACGCTCGATAAGCGGAGACCTCAGGTTCTTATTGATGTCTCACTTGTCGAAATAACACGAGATGACAAATTTCAGTATGACCTGAATATTATAGCCAATGCAAAAGATTTAGTAACAGGCAATATAGGAGTGCTCGGTGTTTTACCCATTGCCACCTCGAGCAGCGAGCTTGAAGGTGGATGGAACGTGGGCGGTGCCCAGAATATCAAGGGTTTCTATGCTGAGGATAGGATTCAGGCCCTGTTAACTGCTATGGCAAGCAAGGGTTATGGCCGGGTCCTCGCCAGGCCCAAAATTCTGGTCAACGACAATGAAGAGGGCGTGATAAACACTACGGAAAAGACATACGTTGGGGAAAAAACTACAAGCTACCCCTCAGGAGGGACTACAGGTGGTGTGGGTTTTAACCCGATTGAGGTTTTAACGTACAAACCCTACGAAGCCAAGATTGAGCTGACCATAACGCCGAATATCAGCGAAGGTGATTTGCTAAGGCTGGAGATAAATATGATTCGTGAGGACTTCGAGAAACAGGCACAGGGTCCTCCTGATTACAGAACAAGTAATGTTACGACAACTGTTACTGTTCCTGACGGGAGCACTATAATTCTTGGCGGCCTGACAAAACTAAAGCAAACGAAAGCAGGAAGCAAAGTCCCACTGCTGGGCGATATCCCACTTGTCGGAGGATTATTCAGGACAATTGACAATAGTGACAAAGCAAGTAAACTTTATATTTTTGTTAAAGCCAACATTCTCCGACCTGATGAAACTGTGGGTCTGGCGCAGCTTGAGAAAATCTCTACAGAAAGCAAAGTCGCCTTCGAAGCGGAGGAACGCAGGTTCCAGAGCAAAGAGGGCTGGCCGGGTATAGAGCCGGAGCCGATTGACCCGGTTCATGTTTTGGAGGCAGAGTGAGTATTGTAATTGTCATTCCTGCGAAGCTTGTGCCCGCGAAAGCGGGTAGCAGGAATCCAGAAGCCGACGGTTCTCTACAAGTAACGATAATAAATAAATAGATTCCCGCTTGCGCGGGAATGACATAAAGAAGCAAATGAAAGATTTACTGATACAGACAGCGAAACGAACGGGCATAGTAGATGCTGAGAAGTTGGCTGAGTATTTCGAGGAGGAGCAGGGCCGGCAGCGTCTGGATGAGGCCCTGCTAAGCTGTCCGTACTTTACCGAGGAGCAGGTATTGCGGCTCTTCGCGGCGGCGATGGGGACAGAGTTTCTCAGCGATATCCCAGCCCAATCGGTTCCTGCGGAATTCATAGAGGCGGTTCCCGCCGCATACGCGCAGCATCATTTTCTCGTGGGGATAAAGCAGGAAGGTCATGACGGTGAGCTTACGGTGGTATTGTCGAGGCCGTTGGATGTGAACGCATTAGACAATGTCTCGAAGATGACGGGTCTGCCTGTAAAGGCGGCGGTGGCTACGCGGGCGGCTATTACCGCTGTAATCGACGTGGCATACGAGCAGAGGACGACGGTTATCGAGGAGGTTGCCGAGGAGCTCGACGCACAGAATCTTGACGCCCTTGCCGATGAAGTCGCCGGCTCGGACGACCTTCTCGACGTGGTGAACAGGCCTCCGGTTATTCGGTTAGTCAACGATATTCTCTTCCGCGCTCTGCAGTTGAGGGCAAGTGACATCCACGTTCATCCGTACGAGGGGAAGATACAGATTCGCTATCGTATTGACGGTATTCTGTACGACACGCTGAGCTTGAACAGAAATGTGCTTCCGCTGGTTGTCTCGCGTATCAAGGTGATGGCCGGTATGGATATCGCCGAGCGAAGAATGCCGCAGGACGGCAGGTGCAGCGTCCGCCTGGGCCAGCGTGAAATCGATTTGCGTGTGAGCACCGTGCCGACGAGCTATGGCGAGCGAAGTGTCCTTCGACTGCTGGATAAGAGCACCGGCATATTCACACTCGACGAGCTTGGTCTGTGGGAAGACGATTTGAAGAAGTTCGATTCGCTGCTCTCTCGCACGCACGGGGTTATTTTTGTAACGGGGCCTACCGGCAGCGGCAAGAGCACCACACTGTATGCGTGCCTGAACCGGATGAATTCTGCAGAGAAGAACATAATGACGATAGAGGACCCCATCGAATACCAGCTTGGCGGAATCAGTCAGATGCAGGTAGCCAGCAAGAAGGGTGTGACATTTGTGAATGCGTTGCGTCATGTTCTGCGTCAGGACCCGGATGTTATAATGGTGGGCGAGGTTCGCGATGTTGAGACGGCACGGATGGCGATACAGTCGTCACTTACCGGCCATCTTGTATTCAGCACGCTTCATACGAACGACTCAGCAGGTGCGGTCAGCCGACTTCTGGACTTCGGCGTCGAGCCGTATCTTGTCAGTTCGTCTTTGATTGCTATAATGGCGCAGCGATTAGTGCGAAGGGTGTGCCCGGACTGCAAAAGGGCGTATGAGCCGACGTCTCATGAGCTGCGCGAGCTTGGTATCGGTGATATTGCCGCGACGGATACACAGTTTGTAACAGGGGCCGGCTGTGACAGGTGTTTTCACACCGGCTATCGCGGCAGGACAGGTATATATGAGCTGATGATGGTCAGCGGCGAGATACAGGATTTAATATACCGAAGAGAGACGGCGGGGACGATAAAGAAAGCCGCCCTTAACGCCGGGCTGCAGACGCTGCGTATGGACGGCGCCAGAAAGGTTACGGAGGGCATCACGACTGTTGCTGAGGTCCTTAGAGTAACCCAGGCGGATATAATGTAATATTGACTATTTACGATGCCAAGATATGCTTACATAGCGATAGCGGCCAGCGGAAGGAAAGCAAAAGGGACTATAACGGCCGAAAGCCCGTACGCCGCCCGGAAACAGCTTAGAGTCCGCAGTATTCATCCGACGTCAATTACGGAAGTCGGCGTAGCGGATGAAGGCAGGGCGGCGCTGACATCGTTTTTTTCCAAAGGCGGCAAAAGACAAATAATCGATTTTACCAAACAGATGGCGATACTGTTGAATTCGGGTATAAAACTGACCGAGGCGCTTTCGGTTCTGACTATGCAGGCCTCAGATGCAAGATTCAAAAACACCCTGACTGATATGAGAGACAGGGTAGTCACCGGTGAATCGCTGACCGATGCCATGAAGGACCACGAAGACTACTTTGACATCATCTATGTGAGCATGGTTCGCGTCGGTGAGGTGACGGGTTCCCTGGGAGGCATTTTCAATACTATCGCCGATTTTATGGGCAAGCGCCAGAAGGTCGAATCGAAGATTATAACGGCGATGGTCTATCCTGTGATTCTGATTATCTTCTCCGTGGTAGTAATACTGGTTCTGACGACGTTTGTAATACCGAAGATAGGCGCCCAGCTTGTTGCTGCCAAGATGGAATTGCCCTGGATCACGAGGCAATTGATGAATGTCGGCCATGTGATGAGGAGCTGGTGGGCGCTGCTGGCCCTGGCAGTGATTGTCGCGCTGGCGTGGGGGCTGAAGCGATTTTTCAAAACACAGCGTGGCGCCTACCTTCGTGACAGGGTCTTGCTGTCTTTGCCCCTGTTTGGCTCGCTGCTAAAGCAGCGTGTTGTTTCACGTTTTACCTCGACTCTCTCGACGCTTCTAAGCTCGGGATTGAGCATGGCCGAGTCTCTTCGAGTTGTTGCCGAGGTGACCGGCAATACTTTGATGAAGCGTGCTGTCGGACAGGCCCGGGAACGGATTCTGGCCGGGGCCGATATCGCCACGCCCCTGCGCGACAGCGGGGTGATTGATCCGGTGATTGCACATATGGTCACTGTTGGAGAAAAGAGCGGCGAGCTCGAAAGCATGCTGAAGAACATAAGCGAGAGCTTAGAAGAATCGACGGACATAGTGATAGAACGGCTCAGCGCAGCGGTCGAGCCGCTGATTATAATTTTCATAGCAATAGTAGTGATGATTATCGCCCTTGCGACGATATTGCCGATTTTGAAGATTTCCTCAATGGCAGTTTAAGGTGTACGGGAGTGAAATATGAGAAGTAGAACAAAAAATAGAGCTACATGTGGTTGTGCCCGGCGAAGAAGACGCATATATGCCGGCTGCGGGATTCGACAATCGCCGCTGCGACGGGCCTTTACGATTATCGAGGTGATGGCTGTGATAGTCATCCTCGGCATCCTTGCCGGGATCGTGGCGGTAAACGTTGTCG
Organism: Phycisphaerales bacterium; assembly: GCA_030602885.1. Taxonomy (GTDB): domain Bacteria; phylum Planctomycetota; class Phycisphaerae; order Sedimentisphaerales; family Anaerobacaceae; genus JAUVYV01. Next base: position 16,623 of record JAUVYV010000034.1, on the reverse strand, counting down.
GCAGGATAGACAAAGCCCGTGTCATCGCTACCAAGGCCAACCTGAAACTCCTTCATAATTCCGTGACCCAGTTCAAGCTCGATACGGGGCAATTCCCGAGCGAGGAAGAGGGGCTTTTGGAGCTGATTGTCGAGCCGACAGATGTGACGGGGTGGGATCCATCCGGTTATCTGAACACGACGGAGATACCCAAGGACAGCTGGGGCAACGATTTTATGTATCAGCTTTACCCGGAGAGCGGGATGCCCTTTGTAATTATCAGTTACGGAGCCGACGGTGAGGAAGGCGGCGAGGGCAACGATGCCGACCTTTACAGCACAGATGCAAACTAAGAGAGGTTTCTGTCGTTATGGCTGAGGGCAATCGTTCATTACAGTGGCCGGGCCTGTCTGGGCGAGGGTCTGTCTGTGCATATCGGGCGGCTGGCAGGTACTCGGCTTTCACTTTAGCCGAGTCAATGGTGGTGCTTGTCATATTTTCATTGTTTACGATTATGGCTGTCGGCAATTTAAGAAGTGTGTTGATGAGGAATTCGTTCAAGGCAAGGGTCCATAATTTTGTCTCTTCGATGCAAGCGGCTGTCACCGCCGCGGCACAGACCGGCCGACGATACGAGGTCACAGTAGACCCCGTTGAGCAAAGATATCTGCTGCGGGAGATTACAACGTCTGACCTGTCAGAAGTGCTGGAAGAAGAAATTATCGCAGAGGGTGATTTCGGAGAGAATTGCCGTGTTGCGTATGTTCTGTTTGACGACGGTGAGTTTACCGACCGGTTCAGGGCGAAGTTCCGTGCCGGGCGCAGCGGCTGGAATTTCGGCGGCGTGATTGTCCTGCTCGATGAAGACGAACAGCCGTACTCGGTTGTGGTGAACCGGCTGAGCAACATCGTCAGATTACAGCCGGGAGAGGTCGAGATTATGATGCCCAGGACCAAGGAAGAAATGCCGTTCTGACGGTTACGACAGGGCCAAAGCATGCGAAACAGAGAAAATGGTTTTACTCTGACTGAGACGATGGCCGCAGTGATGATACTTGCATTTGTCAGCACAAGTGTCTGGGTGGTGCTGGAGCGCTGTATGACATCTGCAGCCGATTCGGCGCAGCGGATGCGGGCGTTTGAGATTGCGCGTGAGAATATGGAGAAGCTGCTTGTCTCCGATTCGGTCGAGGAGGCGGCCGAGTATGGTATCAGCGACAAATACCTTGATATTCAATGGCAGACGACGGTCGAGACTTTCTCCGAGCCGCTGACTTCGCGTATGTGGGCTCAGGCGATTTGCTCGGCTGAATATACCGATGCTGGCGGCGAGGTGCAGACCGTCGAGCTGACGCACTGGCTGATGGAATTGAGCAAGCAGCAAATAGAGCAATTGAAGAATCGAGACGAGGAGCTGGCTGAGCATATTATCGAGACAGAACAGGAAGCGGCCGAATATGCAGGCGTCGATATAGAAACCATACGCGAATGGGTAGCCTGCGGCATGCCGACAGCATCTGGCGGTACTTACCTGATACCCTGGCTTGACCTTTGGGCCATTACGGGTTGTGTACCGAGCGAACGGGATAAGCAGGATGTGCTGAGTCAATATCCGGAACTGGCAACTGCAGGTGGCTCTGGTGCGGGGACGGACGGACAGATTTTACCTCAGCCGCCGGGCCAGGATACGGGCCTGCCTCTTGATATCCCTGAGGACATGGTCATTCCCCCTGAGATACTCGAGGATTTGGGCCTCGAGTGATTGAACTGGGTGGTGGAGACTTATGAGACATTTTGCAAATACATTGAACGGGCGTTTTGGGTTTACCTTGGCTGAGATACTGGCAGCGCTTACGGTGGGCTCTATAGTCCTTGTGGTCGTTCTTGCCATTTACAGCAGGGTTCAGGACAGCGCCGCGGCGCTTACTGAGCGGATTGACAGCGCTCGGCTGCCTGCTGAGGTCCTGCAGCGCATAGCAGAAGACCTCGATCGGGTAATTGCATCCGGTTCGGATACAAAGATTACCGTCGAGAGTAAATTTCAGAGCGGCTTTAGTGTCGTTCGCTTCGAGATCATCACGACAGTCAACGACGACAAGAATAACCCTCAGGAGCTCAGCAAGATTACCTGGCAGAGCAACCTTGACCCTCTGACGGGAACACTTGTGATATATCGCAGCCACAGCGGGATTGCGATGGAGGACAAGCTGCTCGGCGGGCAGAAAGAGCCGTGGCAGCGCGATGCGTTTGTCCCGATCTGCGATGGTGTCACCATGTTCAGGATACAGATTCCCAGGGGCGAAGATTATCTGAACAGGTGGACGAGCGACGCCCTGCCGAGCGGCATGGTAATAACGATTTCTTTCGCCGAACCCTATAAGGCCGTAGATGGAACCTGGGAAGTGCCCGAAGATGAAATGATTACACGAACCATAGCCATCGACAGGACCAGAAAGATAAAGTTCACAATCGCCAGGCCCGAAATCCCGCAAGCGGCCCAGGAAGCTAATGAGCCACAAGAGCCGAACGAGCAGGATTTGTCGCAGGACGACGGAGCGGAAGACCAGAATGATACGTAGGAAAAAGCGGAACAATTTCTGTTTTGGCACAGACAGCATCGGTAAGTTTCACCGGCGCAGCGGGGGCATTGTGCTTTTGGTCACGCTGGTCGTGCTTGTGGTGCTCTCAATGCTCGGCTATATTCTGAGCAGTCGGGTAGCCGCTCAGCGTCACCGTGACAACTACATTATAGACTATCAGAAAGCTCGTTACGCATGTGACTCGGCGGTCAAATATGCCCTCGCTACGCTGCAGGATATTAATGTGCCGCCCGTGGTTGCTCGTCCGAATGAGCCGGACTTCTCCGATTTGTTTGCGTTGAGTGAAGAACAATACCAGCAGTACCTGGAGCAGTGGAGCTACGAAAGCACTCGCGAGGCAGCTGATACTTTCGATGAAGTCAACAACGTCAACGACGTCAACCGTTATGACCGCATCAGCGATTACGATGAGACTAACGATATTAACTCTCTGACGATACGCGGCCCATACGGTCACGAGTGGCCCTATATTACCAGGCCCGAGGAGATTGAGATTGGCTCGGCAACTGTTCGTATCGAAATAGAGGATGAAAACGCCAAGTACCCCATCGGCTGGGCGGTGATCGACGACAGCGAAATCAGGCGTGAAGCAGAGGCCGGCTTCGAGACCTTCTGTGAGTGGATGGGGCTGAGCTTCGAGGAGATTGATTCACTTAAGGAACAGTTGGAGGAGGTAGCCGAGATTAAACCATTCAAAATCGAGTTCAAACCCATAACCAAAAGGACGCCGGTTAAACAAGCCACAACCAGAAGAAGTACTCGCACGCGCAGGAGGAGGACAAGCCGTACAAGGTACAGGACCCAGACGATATCCGTCGCCCAGCAGCAGGTCAGACAGACAAAGGATTTTGTCAAGCTCCTTCATAGCTCACTGATTGATACCGAGATACTTGCCAGGGGCACCATAGTCAGCGAGAGCCGAAAGGAATCCACTCTTAAATATACGGGCATGTGGGCCTCTGCAAAGGTCAACATTAACACGGCTCCCCGTCACGTGCTTGAGGCGGCCTTTACTTTCGGCGGCGATGCCGATGATATCGCCGAAGAGATAATAGAGGCAAGACGGGTAAAACCCTTCGAGAGCATAGAAGATCTGAAGAAGGATCTCTTCAGATACTCGAGCTCCATAGAGAAATGTGAAAGATTCATCACAACAACGAGCAGCTTGTTCACTATCAGGGTTACCGCCGAAAGCGGCGTGGCCGAAGCTGCTGCCGTCGTAGTGGTAACAAAGCAGGGCGGGAAAGTGCAGCGTATAGGCTTAATATCGGGTTAATCGCCCGAACAGATGCAATCAGGAATGTAGAATGTATTGCGGGAGTATTGAGGTTGCTTGAAGTGCAGGGTAACTATCTGGGAATCTATTTGAGCGCAGAGGGCGCCACGGTGGTCTGTATCGGCCCGGGGGGCGGGGGCTTGAATCTGCAGGGCTGCTTCAGTATCTCTGTCGAGCAGCAGGAAGAAGCGAGCCCGCAGAACCTGGCAACGCTCATCGCACAGGGCTGCGCCGAAAGGCAGCTCAGGTTTGGTGAGGTCGCCGTGGCCCTGGATTGTGCGATGTACATGCAGCACAGCATTGGCAGCGAATTTGACGATGTAAAAAGAATAACCCAGACCATAAGATTTGATACCGAAGAAGCGCTTGCTACCGACATAAGCAATGTTGCGATTGCCTTCAAGATAGACTCGATTGACCAGACCGGTTCGAAGCTGACCGTCTTTACCGCGGAAAAAGATGTCCTTGCAGAGGTTCTTGCCGCTCTGCAGAGCAACAACATTGACCCGGTGACGGTCGAGCCGGATGTTAATTCACTGGCGAGATTCATCTGCCAAAATGTATCATTGGAGGACGAGAAGCGTCCTTTCTTCGCGATGCTCTCGCGCAAGAAGGGTTATTTTGTTGTCCCCAAGGCCTCATCGTGGCAGAAAGTCTCGCCGGTGCCGCCGGTTTATGTCCGGACATTTCTGCTCGGCCCGGCACATGACAGAACTCAATTGCTGGCACGGGAAGTGCCCGTGACCACTACATTGATTGAGACTGATGAGCCGGTAAACTATTTGGCCGTTTTTGATTCCTCCGGTTCACTGGACTGCCGGCAGCTCACTGGCCGACTCGGCACCGAAAGCGGCGTCGTTGACCTCGTCCGGTCGGCCCAGGTTGCGCCCGAGATGATGGCCGATTGTCCCGATGCCGTTGATTTTGCAATTGCCTGCGGCGCCGCGCTGGCGCATTTCGAGAAGCCTCAGAACATCAACTTTCGCGCCGGTTTCATGCCTTATCAGGGCAAAAAAGTTCGCATCCAAAAGGCGCTTAAATTTCTCAGTGCCGCCGTGGTAGTGCTGATGCTCGCTGCCGGGATACACGGTTTTATGCAGCTGCTGCAGGTAAACGATTATCGAGACCGTTTGCGAAATAGGCTCGAAACAGACTATTCCGCCGCGATGTACGGGCGGAAACCCGGCGGCAAGACCAGCGCGGTCAGTGACCTTAAAAGGGCCAAGAGAAAGGTCGAAGAGATTAACAAGGGAATGCTGAGTGCTACCGGTGAGCAATCCGTTTCGGCCAAGCTTACCCGTGTGCTGGAGGCCTTTAACAAATGTGCGGCAAAAACGAATCTGAACATAGAGTCGATAAGCATAACCAACAGGGCAATTACAATATCCGGTGATACTTCCAACAGCCAGAATACGCTTAAATTATTCGACACTGTCCGAAAGACCAATATGAACATCGTACAGCAGCGTATGAGCTCCAAGGGCGGACGCCATACGTTCCAGATAACCGTCGAGCCGAAGAAATGAACAAGGTAGAACACTTATGAAGGAAGTATTAAGAAATCCGTTCTTCTATTACATAGCGGTACCTGTTGCTGTCGCCCTGTGCCCGGTGCTGATCAGGGGTGTGTATCTTCCTAATGCCGAAAATAGCCTGAAGAAGGAAAGGAAACAGTACGACCAGGCGAGAGAGCTTATCGGGCAGATTCTTGATATGGATGCAGAGCGTTTGGATTATGCCGAACAGAAGGGCGGCTCTGCAGAGTTCGACTACGCCACGGCCGTGCAAAATGCCGCCGAATCCTACGGTATATCGGCGGCCAAATACAAACTCTCGTCGGGCACAATCGTAACATCCAGCGGAAAGAAGAGCCAGAGCGCGAATGTATCGCTGGACGAAGTTGACGTAAAGACCTTTGCCAAATTCCTTTCGACTATTCAGCTTCGCTGGTCGAACCTGCAGTGTACCAAGGTGACACTTAAGAAGAAAAAAGGTGCGCCCGATTCCTGGGATGTGGACCTGCGGTTCAACTACTACTATTAAGAGCCTATCCTGATAATCGGCTCGTTATGAGGCCGAGCGAAAAGCCCCAGGCCAAGGCGGCAGGGGCAAAATTGCCGCAGGCGTAGCTAAAGCTACGTCGAGGACGATTTCGCCCCGACAACGCAGGCATCGGGCTTTGCAGCAGGCCGTAATAGAGCGGGTTTTTAGGATAGGCTCTTAACATGAGCTGCGGAGCCGGCTGCTGTCATTGCATAGAAGACCGCTGATATTTGACGGCCACCAGGGTCCGCGGGCCAATCTTTGTGAAATCGAGCGTCTCGTGCGCTTGTGAGAAGTCCGCTGCCTCGTCAGCCGACAGAACCAGCGCCTTTTCAGCCTTGCCAAGACGGCTTATCCTGAGTGTTGCTGTCACTGGCTGGTCGTTGAAATTCTCTATCACGAGCAAATCGTCGCCGAACAGATACAGCGCCACTTTGTTTGGAGCATCGAATTCGAGGCCGAAAGGCGCCAGCATTGGGCTCCTTATCGCCTTTAGTTTTTCGCGGGTGAGCCTGTGCAGGTTGTAAGGGTCGGCTTTGACCTTGAGGATATGAAGGTTCTTATCCTGGAAATCGAAGCCCTCAAGTCGTTTGGCCAGACCGTCGGTAATCAGCACGGGTTTTCCGGCTGCGAGCATTGAACTGATTTTATCTCTGATTTCAGGGTCCTTTAGAGTATGCACGGGTAGAAAAGCAGCTTTGGCAGCCGGGTCGATCTTTGCAGTCGGCACTAAAGGCAAGCCCATCATTCCCACAAAATCATAGATGTACTGCTCGGCGTAATGCTCGCTGTTGGGCGGCTTGGGGGCCAGAATGCCTTTAATCGGCTTGTTGCGAATGAGTCCGGCTAACTCATACAGGCCTGGCAGCTCCTTTCGAAAGGCTTCGGTGCAATGTGCGCGTTCGTCTCTCTGAAGCGAACCGTAGGCGAACAGAAGCATCTCTCGGGCGCCGCCAAGGACCGTCTGGCGCGCCTGTTCGAGGTAGGTTTTTGGCGAGGTGTCGATGCTGTCAAACCATCCACCGCCGCACTTATCGCCTCCTATCTCGCCCAGCCAGCGCATTATGTAATAGGCCTCGTACTGGTTCTTGTTTCCGAATCGTTCGCTGTTCGGGTCACGCGTTTCCGTCCCCACCCAGATTCTGTCGAAGATTGCTGATTCGCGTACCACCTCATAGCCGCGTTTTTGAAAGCGGTCATACCATTGGGGATACTTTATGATGATTTTGACGTTTGGATTGACCGCCCTGGCCGGCTTTAGGATACGCTCTTTGCTTACTTCGACCATCAGGTCACAGCGGTAATCGGCCCAGCTTAATGAGTCGGCGTGAAATCTCTTGTATTTGTCGGAGCTGCGTCCGGCCTCGCACTGGCTGCACTGACAATCAGTGTAAAGAAAATCGTCAATCATTATCTCATCGAATATCGAGGCGGTGAATTCGAATATCTTCTGAAGCTGGTTTTGAGTCTGCTCGTTTGTGTAGCAGCAGAGGTGCGACAAGCCCGTTGAGCGTTTGCCGATTCGTGTGGTGGTGACACCGCCTGATACTTCAAATCCGGCTTCTTTAAATCGGTCACGGGCATGCTCGAGAGTTTTCCTGTCAGCCCAGTATCCATCTCGGAAGGTTTCGATATAAACTTTGGTAATGTCCGTTTTTCTGCACTGGTCAATAGCATTGTCGATTGCTTCATCAGAAGACAGATACGTCCATGTGCTCTTAACAGTGAAGAACGTCGAGATTGTCAGAGATGCACCTTGCTCTTCGGCTTTGAGCAGCCCCGTGGCCGCAAGCATTATAGTTAGTATGGACGTGCAGGTACCGATTCTTTTTGCAGACATACGGACTCCCAATAGCCAAGAGATAGTTTTATGCTGCCGCTGCACAGCGACAACTATTCTTTGCCGAACAGATACTTTTCGAGTAGTCTTTTCCCCTGTTTGATTGCCTCGCGGCCGCCGGATTCAATGCCGTACCAGCCGCGGTAGCCGCCGTCGTGACACAACTTGATCATCCTTGCGGTTTGCTCCTCGGTGGGCTGGTTCCTGTACGACATCCCCCCGGCATAGGGAAGCATTTTCTTGAGGTATTCGTAATTATCGAAATCAGGGCTCGGCCTTCGCCAGTCGGGATATGAGCCGAAGTACAGGCTGTTGACTTCTTTGAACAAAGAGACCATCCAGTCTGCATCGTTGGACAGTCCCCCGTGATTTTCAATAACAATGCCGACATGTGCCGGCATAGAGTATTCGAGCATCTGATTATAGGTATCGGCTGCCCACTTAAGTGCTTCGTCTTTCGGTGCGTCTTTTGGCCCTCTGCAGTTCGTGCGAATTGAGTGACATCCAAGATACTGAGCGATGTCTATCCACTTGCGGTGATTTATGACGGTCTGCCTTCTCTCTTCTTTTGTTGGGGCGCATGTTTCACCTTCGCCGTCCACCATGATCAAGACCATTGTGACACCCTGGTCCTCTGCGTTCTTTTTCAACTGCCAAAGATAATCCTGCGTCGGGACCTCAAAAAGTGTATTTACAAACTCAATGCCGTTGATGTCGAAATCTTCTCTGGCGACCTTTGGAAAATCCAGGGTCTTCCATTTTCCTTCTTTGATTTCGCGGACCAGCGCCCACTGCGCTAATGAGATGTCGTTGGTTACGGTTCTTGGGGTGGCTTTGGCTTTTTGGCCTTTCATTAGTGCCAGGCCGCTCAGTCCGGCCCCCAACGCTGCTGATTGAGTTAAGAAGTTCCTGCGTGTCACTTTTTTCATAATTTTCTTCGCGTAACATAGAACCCATGGTTTTGTGTGTTTGCTTGTATTATAGGGTTTGGCAGGGACCTTACAATCCCCTTTGTGCGTTTTTGGGTGCGGGCCATGGACGCTTTTGGGTGCTTCGGGCGAAAAATGATTGTAGGGTGGCGGTGAATAAATACAATAGGCATCTGTTGCCAAGAGCAGGGCCAACGGAAAGATTGTAACTGTTCCAATTTCTGGAGGAACCGCAATGGATTATAGCTGTCGTGACATCGCAAAAATGATTGACCACTCCCTTCTCAAGCCGGAGCTTACGGAGGAAGATATTATCAAGGGCTGTGAATTAGCGAAGAAGTATGATGTGGCAACGGTATGCTGCTCGCCGGCGGCATTGCCTTTGGTTGTAAAGCAACTGGAGGGCTCGGATGTGAAACCCTCTACTGTGATTGGATTTCCGCACGGCTACAACAAGACCGAGACAAAAGTTTTCGAAGCCGAACAAGCCATAAAAGATGGTGTGGTCGAACTGGATATGGTGCTGAATATCAGCAAGCTCAAGAGCGGCGACTACAACTACGTCCGCAACGAAATCAAAGCCGTGGTTGATGTCGCCCACGCCAACAACGCCTTTGTCAAGGTAATCCTCGAGAATTTTTATCTGACCGACGAGGAGAAAGAAATCGCATGCAAGCTCTGCGAAGAGGCAGGAGCCGACTGGGTCAAGACATCTACGGGCTTTGCAGGCGGCGGCGCGACAATCGAAGACTTGAAGCTGATGCGAAAAACGGTCTCTGAGAAGGTGCAGGTCAAGGCGGCCGGTGGAGTGCGCACGCTCGACAAGGCAATCGAGGTTCGCCAGGTCGGTTGCAGCCGATTCGGTGCAACGGCGACCGAGGCGATTCTGGAAGAGTGCTACAAGCGAAAAGGCAAAGAATAGAGGACAACGGCTGCACCCTATAGTGTAAGAGGAGAAAGACATGAGCAGCAATCGTTTCCCGCATCTGTTTATGCCGATTCAAATCGGTAACTTCACCGTTGCCAACCGCATTGCGATGGTGCCGACCGACATCAGCTCCGCGAATGCAGATGGCTCGGTTAATCAAAGGGTGATTACATATCACGAACAGGTAGCGAAGGGCGGCTGCGGTTTTATCATCGTAGGGGCCACCACGCCAGACAGGGCCACGGGCAGACCGACGGTGACATGCCTTGCCGCGGATGCTGATACTTTGATACCGGGCCTTGCAAACCTGGCAGAGGGGATGCATCGGCACGGCGCCAAGTGTGCGGTTCAGATTCAGCACCCCGGAAGACAGGCGGCCTGGCCCCGCAAGGGGCTGATGAGCGCCTCGGACAGCGTCGTTGACCTTCCCGGTTCTGCCGGCCATGAGGTCGTTTATGCGGAAGCTCTGGCACAAGGCAAAGCAATACGAGCGATGACAATCGAGGAGATATATGAGCTAATAGAGAAATTTGCCGAGGCGGCCTGGCGTGTTCAGCAGGCAGGATTCGATTCGGTCGAGCTTCACGCGGCGCACGGCTATCTGATAGCGCAGTTTATGAGTCCATACGTGAATAAGAGGCACGACCGGTTCGGCGGAAGCTTTATCAACCGTATGCGTTTTCCGCTTGAGATTATCAGCAGAATAAAGACTAAGTGCGGCAGGGATTTCCCCGTCGGCATTCGCTATTCCGGTGATGAGTTTATCGAAGGGGGCAGGGACATTGCCGAGAGCGTCAAGGTCGCCAAACTGATGGAAGAGCACGGCGCTGCCTACGTTGACATCAGCGCCGGTATCTTCGAGGTGCCGGGGCCGATTATGGACCCGATGTACTATCCGCAGGGTTGGAATACGTACTCAGCCGAGGCGGTGAAGAAAGAAGTCAAGATACCGGTGATTACCAGCCATAGCTTGCGAGACCCGGCAGTGTGCGAAAAGATACTGGCTGGTGGAAAGGCCGATATGGTGGGCTTCTCACGCCAGATGATTGCCGACCCGTACTGGGCAGACAAGGCAAAGGCGGGTAAGCCCGAAGAAATCAGAAAGTGCATCTCCTGTCTGGTCGGTTGCTGGCAGGAATCGCTGATGATAAAGCGCGATATGCGTTGCGCCATCAACCCGGCAGTCGGTGACGAGAGATTTATTCATCTCGTGCCTGCAAAGCAACCTTGTAAGGTGGCTGTTGTTGGTGGAGGCCCGGCGGGTATGGAGACGGCCCGGATTGCCACGCTTCGGGGACACAAGGTGACAATCTTCGAGAAAAGCGGCGAATTGGGCGGTGCGATTCTGTACTGCTGCACGGTCTCCTGCAAGAACAAGATGCGGTGGTATGCCGACTGGATACGAGACCAGGTCAAGAAGCTTGGCGTCGAAGTCAAATACAATACTGAGGCAAAAGTAGCTGAGCTGAAGAAGTATGACGTTGTGATTTTGGCAACAGGTGGCACCGTCACGCGACCGGATATACCCGGAATCGAGCTGCCCTTAGTTGTCAGTTTCGAGGATGTGCTGCGCTGTGAGAACAAAAACTGCAGGTTCTATCCGAAAGCTAAGCCCAAGCCGGTCAGGTGCGGCAATACCGTGCTTATCTGGGGCGACCACTTCGGGGCTGCGGATACGGCTGAGAAGCTGGGCGTTGACGGCAAAAAGGTTTACATAGTGACCGAGAACGCCCAGTTTGCAAGCTGGATGGAGCCGTGCCACTACGATGTGATGCTCAAAAGGTTTGCGGGCAGTAACGGCGAAGGGCTCAAGGGAAAGAAGTTCAAGCATCCCATCACTATTATCCCCAATTCGACGGTTGTTGAAATAAAGAAGAACGGCCAGATGACCTTGATGGACAGTGAGTTCAACAAGAGTGAGCTGAAGGTTGACAACGTTGTCCTTGGCAAAGTCGAGCCGGACAATACATTCTATGAGAAGCTTCTTGCCGCCGGGCTGACTGTTGAGAAAATCGGAGACCTAAAACAGGTGCGAAATCTAAGAGGCGCTGTGACCGACGGCGCCAATATCGGCCTTGAGCTGGATGAAAAACCGATGCTCAATGCGAATAACGCTGTGATTTGCAATTTGCCGACGGGTGTGGATATTTAGTGAATAGATTGATTCCGTTCTGAAGGTATAAGTAATGAGTAAGATAAAGGTTGGCGTTATAGGGACAGGTTTTATTGGGCCTGCACATATTGAGGCATTAAGGCGCTTGGGTAATATCGACGTCGTCGCCCTTGCTGATGTTGACGAAGAAACCGCAAAGGAAAAGGCGGCCCAGCTCAGCATCGACAATTACTACGGCGACTACAGGAAACTTCTGGCGGACAGTGCCATCCAGTCGGTTCATATTTGCACGCCGAACAATCTTCACTACCAAATGGCTAAGGAAGCTCTCGAAGCCGGCAAGCACGTGGTGTGCGAAAAGCCCCTGGCCATCACTGTCGCCGAAGCCGAAGAGCTCGTCGAGCTGGCCGAGAAGGAAGGGCTTGCCAACGCGGTCCACTTCAACATCCGCTACTACCCTCTCATACGCCAGATGAAGATGATGGTGGAAAACGGCGACATTGGCGATATCTATGCTATTCACGGCTCGTACCTTCAGGACTGGCTTTTCTATGCAACCGACTACAACTGGCGGCTGGAACCCGAACTCTCCGGCAAGAGCTGTGCCATCGCCGATATCGGTTCGCACTGGATAGATCTCATCGAATACATCAGCGGCCGAAAGATCGTCGAGCTCTTCGCTGACTTCGCAACCTTCCACAAGATAAGAAAGAAACCACTCAAGCCGCTCGAAACATACGCCGGCAAGATTCTCAAGCCCGAAGACTACGCCGATATACCCATCAACACCGAAGACTACGCAACTGTTCTGTTTAAATTCGATACCGACGCCCGCGGCGTCCTCACCGTAAGCCAGGTGGCGGCAGGCCGAAAGAACCGGCTGTACTTCGAGATGGACGGCTCCAACAGAGCAGTCGCCTGGGATTCTGAGAATCCCAACTACGTCTGGATAGGCCGAAGGGACGGCAACAACGAACAGCTCATGAAGGATCCCTCACTTGTTTTTCCTGAGGTGCGTGAGCTGATAAGCTTCCCCGGAGGCCATAACGAGGCATTCGGCGATACATCAAAGCAGCTCTTCAAAGAGTTTTACGCGGTCGTGGCAACAGGCAAGGTTTCGCAGCAGCCGTTGTATCCGAGCTTCGAAGCAGGCCTGCGTGAGACGGTGCTGTGTGAAAAAATATTGGAAAGTAACGAAAAGAGACAATGGATTAAGGTTTAATTCAGGAGTTGAGAAAATGATGAAGCTTGGTTTTTTAAGTGTCATACTGGCAGAACTCTCCTTCGAGCAGGTAGTGAACTTTGCAGCCGAGAACGGTTTTAGCTGTATCGAGGTCCCGTGCTGGCCTGTCGGCAAGGCCGAGCGAAAGTACGCCGGTGTTACCCATATCGATGTGAGCAAGCTTTCGGCGGGCAAGGTCAGTTCTATAAGGAAGCTGCTGAAAGAAAAGAATGTCACCATTTCCGGCCTCGGTTTCTATCCCAATCCACTCGATGCGGATGCCAAGGCGGCGCGAGCGGCAGTGGAACATATAAAGAAGGTGATTGCAGGTGCTGCAAAACTCGGTGTCCCGGTCGTGAATACCTTCATCGGTCGCGACCCGGCGAAAACGCTGGAGGAAAATTTCAAACAGTTCAGGAAGGTCTGGCCGCCGATTATCAAATTCGCAGAAAAACACAAGGTCAAGGTGGCTATTGAGAACTGCCCGATGTATTTCACCAACGATGAATGGCCGAGCGGCAAGAATCTGGCGCACAGCCCTGCCATCTGGAGGCGGATGTTTAAGGAGATTCCGTCGAAGAATTTCGGCCTGAACTTCGACCCATCTCACTTTGTATGGCAGATGATGGACACGGAGTCGGCTATTTATGAATTTAAGAACCGAATTTTCCATGTGCATCTGAAAGATGCCAAGATTCTCTGGGAACAGCTTGGCCAGGTCGGGATACTTTCAACGCCTCTCGAGCTTCACAAACCCAAAATTCCGGGGCTGGGTGATGTGGATTGGGCTGGTTTCTTTTCTACCCTTACCGATATCGGGTATAGAGGCTGCGCCGTAATCGAAGTTGAGGACAGCTCATTCGAAGGTTCGCTTGCTGCGCGAAAGGCCTCGGTTACCCAAAGCCAAAACTATCTCCGGCAGTTCTTCGCCGTTTAGGTGATTGAGATTGCCAGATGCGGAAGTGCCCGACCCGTTGGACAATCGGGCACTTTCTTGTGCTTACACCGGCCAAATCGCAAGACCTGATAAGAACGGCTCATTGTGAGCGTGCTCTTGTCCAATCGCGGATATCCAATCTGTGCAACCGGTCAATATGGGACCTTCAAACTCTCGGCACCAAACACAATATGTAGTATATTGCCTATTTTGCCAAAAATCTCTCTTGGCGCGCACCTGGGCCTGTATCAGGGGTTTAAATGACTAATTTCTGTGCCGATTTTTCACATTGATAGCCGGAATTTGGCCAGGAAATGACGTAATTCGAGCTGATTACAGTGGTTAAATGCGGGGCAAACTTTTCTAAAGTTTTATCCATATGGTTGTCGATATCAAGACTGTAAAGCGACATTCGGGTCTCAAAACGGATTTATGGGACATACAAGATATAGTGGTTGGTCGCTTCAGGACGAAAAAATGGATGCTTTCGCCGGTGACTTGGCAGACAGGGTTGTGATAATGTCGGATTTTGTTTGGGACGGTTTTCTTGAAGACTTCGATCAGAACACAGAGCCGGTCAACGAGAGCTTGGCCGGCAATGAGGATTTGGTAATGGAGCGGATCCTCGAAAATATCAATAACACGCCCATTGGCCAGGTATTAAAAAGAATAGCTTCACTGCCGGAGGTGCGCAAAGAGAAAGTCCTTGATGTCCGTCGGCAGCTCACGGAAGGTAAATACGATCTCAATGAGCGGCTTGATGTTGCCCTCGATAAGGTTCTCGAAGACCTCACTACATAAACAAAGCTCCTGAACACAGGTTTCTGCGTTTGGGAACACCTGATAATCACGGTGGAGTGTTTTTCTTAAAGAGCCCTGCCGGCGCGGTGCCGCCCGGCAGACTACATTTTCCACTCCGCAGCATTGCAGCGGGAAGACTCGAAACATTCTCGATTACGTGACGATTTCCGGTACCTCGTTGTCCGGCTCGTCCATATCGACCGGCTTGTAACCGGGCAGTTTCGATTTTTCCACTTCTTCCGTGAACGCGGCGATAACCTTGTCCTGTATCTTCTTACGGCACTCTGCGTTAATCGGATGGGCGATGTCGGCGTGCAGCTTCATCCTGCCTTTCATATCCTTTTTTGCCCTGTCCTCCGGCAGTGAACCGCCGCAGTTGTTACAGAATTTCGCGCGGAGGTGGTTCTTGCCCCCGCATTTCTCACAATGGTCGCTCATCTTCCTCGAAGGCATAGCCACGAAGAAGCCGTTGGTGCCCTCGATGATTTTTATATCGCGAACCACAAACTCGTTGTCCATCGTCACCGAACAAAAGGCCTTCAACCTGTCGTCTTTGTTCTCGATTAGTTTGACTCTGACTTCGCTGATCTCCATTTTCCTTGCCTCACCTAATAGTTTACCATCTGTTGTTCGTTACAATAATGCTCCTGCAGCCGAAATCCTGCTCAAGTTTGCCTCGATTCTTTCTTACTCCTTCCTCATTGTTGTTGTTAATAATGCAAAACATTGCCGAACCACTACCGCTCAGACACACCGGTCTGATACCCAACGATTCTATTCTTTCCTTCAGCTCAGCAAGCTCTTTATGCATCTCAAAACAACTTTGCAGCAGCATATTTGCGCACACTCCTGAGACTAAATCAATCCTGTTTTTTCCGATAAGCCGGCCTATTTCAGCCGAGAACTTAGAATAAATCGCGGGCTCATGCCTGTAGTTGGCGTAAACCCTTTGTGTGGAGACACTTACGTTCGGCATGACCAAAAGGGCTGAAAAATCAAAAATTTCCTGTAGTTTTTCAATTTTTTCGCCTTTGCCCCGGCATAACGCCAGAGGCCCGCCCAGAAAGAAGGGAACGTCACCGCCCAGCCCGCCCGCCATCCGGGCAAGCTCGCCGTCAGCAACCGCCAGATTCAGAAACCGCCTGACGCCGAGAAGTGCGGCCGCAGCGTCACTGCTTGCCGAGCCCAGTCCCGAACCTGGCGGGATATTCTTTGTCAAGGTGAATCTCAGGTCGGCCTGTATCCCACATTCCTCCAGAAGCAAAGTGGCTGCTTTGAATACGAGATTATCCTCACCATCCGGAACGGGGTATTGGCCTTTGCAAACCAGTTCAATCCCCTTCTTTTGTCCTCGCTCAATGAGAATTTCATCGTAGTAGTCAACCTTGGCCATTATGGTTTCTATCTCATGAAAGCCGTCCGGCCGCTTGCCTGCTATGAGCAGGGACAGATTGAGCTTGGCCGGTGCCAGGACCAGCAGGCCGTTATCGGTTGATGTGAATTGCTCTTTGTCACTCATGGTCTGAATCTTATTATACACTTAGCAGTAGAAGTTTGCACGGAGGAGGGGGCCATGCACCTTTTTTCGCAAAGACGGGGGGAAAACGGCCAGTGGGGGTTTGAACTGGGCCCGGCACCACGATGGGTGCGGGGTCTGCGCGACCCTCGACGTTGGGTCCCCTGCTGCTGGGCCATTGGAGGAGCAGTTCCTCTGCTGCAGGACCAAAGTAGCAATCTCCCGAGGACAAGCGGGGATCTGCGCTGCCCTCGACAGGCTCCGGCAGCTTGAAAATTGGGTTCGTTTTGGGTTTGAATTGGTTCTCACTCATGATATTGGTAAAGAATAACAGCAAAATTGGGTATATTGAGGGCATTTGGCCGATATGTTATCGGACAACTTCTCAATTTTTGCATGGAGGCCCAATATGCCCGAACAAAGACACCATAAAAAACAG
>JAUVYV010000068.1 GCA_030602885.1 Phycisphaerales bacterium | reverse complement strand
GCTGCTGTCCTGATCTGAAAGCGTAAAACTTCGCAGAGTAGCCGAAATGCCAATATCTCATCCGTCTTTACTTGATAACGAAGAAACATCTGAGCAGATTGACCCCCAACCCACCTACGCCGCCATATTAAGGCATTCCTGTGAGCCCCAATATGCCGCGGCGTTGAGGTTATATTCGATACTTGACGGCGGCCCCGAAAACGGACGAGCTCGTAGGTTAAGTGATTGTCGGCAGAACGCATGGTTTACCAGGCACGTAGAATCCGGCGAAGTTCGCGTAGCGAGCTCCGCCTGCCATCTCAGATGGTGCCCTGTTTGCTGCAACGCTCGGCGAAACTACGTGACCCATTCTGTAGCTGAATGGCTGACAGAAGCCGACCATCCCAAACTGATTACATTGACGTTGAGACACACCTCCGCCCCCCTTGAGCATCAGATATCCCACCTGTACGATTTCTTTCGAGAGCTTAGGCGGAGGAAAGAATTTAAAGCTGCTGTTAAGGGCGGTGTTTGGTTTTTTCAAATCAAAAAATCCGAAAAGGACGGTATGTGGCATCCGCACATACACGCCCTTGTCACTGGCCTTTACCTGCCACGTAGACGGCTCAGCCATATGTGGTGTGAAGTGACATATGGCTCAATGGTCACAGAGATTCGTAGCATTCATGACCCCGCGAAAGTCGCAAACGACGTGGCCAGGTATGCCACGTCCCCTGGTAGCTTAGTATCGCTTCCACCAGACGACGCCATTGAAATGGTTGAAGCCCTGCACGGCCGGCGAATCTGTGGAACGTGGGGCTCAGGCAAAGGTATATCCCTACGGCCAAAGCACGAATGTGAAAAAGGTAAATGGAAGTCTGTCGGCAGCTGGTCTGTTGTTATGGGATTGTATAACACATCTGCAGATGCGCGAGCTATCGTACTCAGCTGGAAGACAGCCATCCCCCTGCCCGCCGAAATTACCTGCAACAAAATCGATGAAGCTATAGACAAAATGTTGACCGGAGGTTGGGATGAATACGATTTCGAAAGCGTTTATGACCATGAAAGGAGTCCCCCGTGAGTGAAGTAAAATTCAAACACATTTCCGCGATTACGTCTTCGATAAAATTGCTGCAAACTTGTCTCGATGACCGGTTCCAGCAGCGTCTTCATAAACAAGTCGAGCAGGACCAAAAGTCTCTTATCGAAGCTCGTGATATCCTCCTCAAAATGTATCGAAACCCAACATTGCCATTTTTGGATGGCAATGTCGAGCCGATTCCCTTAGAGCCTTCTGTAAAGTCAGATTGATGGGTACACGCATCGAGCCTGAGCCTCCGTCCCCCGGTGATAACTGTGCATGGTTCATCACCCCGGCCTCAACCCCTGTAAAAATCTACGCCATGTTCTGGTCTATCGGCAATTGCCCCGGCGGTGTCGAGCCGCCAAACTATCACCTGTTCAGCTTGTTTCAGGACGATGTCAACGCCTGCCTTTTCAGGAACGTCTTAGGAGCTTTGGGCTGGCAGGTACAGCTTCAGTTTGTCGGCGGTCCGCAACGTAGCGTCATTCATCTCTGGGACAACGTTGGCAACGCATACTTCTACAATGCTTTGGCCGGTGCTGCCGATGAGCACGATGTTTTTACCAACGAAATTATTGCCTGCACGTTGGACGATTTAGGCATAGGCGGCTTCGCCATGATTTTCTGGCTCGATGCTGTCTATACAATCCTCAATGCTCTCAATTTGCCAAACGATGGTCATACCTTTATGGAGTTCTCAGTGACCGATGAAAAAAAACCAGTCTACAAATTCTGCAACACAAGATGGCTGCTCAACAAAAAAATATTATATTCCCCTTGACTTTGTCGTTTCCTTTCTGTAAGCTGTTGTACTGTAACGTACAACTGGCTGGTTGGCTGGCTCTAACTGTTCCGAGCCAGCCATCTTTTTTTTACGAAAGGAGTGCAGTGACATGGCGTTAGTAAAGTACGGTGCCGGAATCGTTCAAATATCTGGAAGCATCGCTGGGGATGTTCACGCCAGGAACCGGTTCGGCAATTACGTACGTCCCAGAACCAAACCCGTCAATCCACACAGTATCCGTCAAGAGGACATTCGAGCTATCCTGAGTTTCTTCGCTGAGTACTGGCATGGTACCATGACCATTGCTCAACGGGCTGCCTGGGAAGTCTACGCGGCTGCGATCCCCATGACGAACCGTTTAGGCGAGACCATTTACCTGACAGGGTATAACCACTTCATTAGAAGCAACACGGCTTTCCGTGTGATTAATCCGGCTGCTACCCTGCCAAACGCCCCCTTAAACTTGAACCTGCCAAACAAAGATGACAATCTCATATGCAGTGAGGAAGACGTAGCCGGCCAGACCTTTACTTTCACCTGTAATGTTGGTGGCTGGGGCGTTGGCATCAATGACAAAGAGCACATTATGCTTTACCAGGGACATCCTCAACTTGCCTCACGTAATTTCTTCGATGGTCCGTGGAGATACATGGACGTCATCGATGCAACCGAAGGGGCTGCTGGCACAGGTACATACGCAGCTGTGTTCCCGTTTGGTGTAGCCCAAAAGGTATGGTTCCAGGCAAGAGTTCGTATGCTCGATGGTCGTGTCTCTGTTCTGTGGACACTGACTCCAAGAGTAATCGAACCCGATCCGTAGGCCACGGCAAGGGTGACTAAGTCGTGGCCGTAGGAACCTGAGACATGATTAGTGGAATGATCGCAATTTGGTCCGGGGCTATCGTTGATATCCCCACTGGTTACGCTCTCTGTGATGGCAACAATGGTACACCTGACCTGCGTAACAAGTTCGTGCCTGGCTCTGGTGATTCGTACGCCCCGGGTGATTCCGGTGGCTCTGACTCTCAAACCCATGGTTTTACCAGTAGCGATCATAATCATGTCATCCCGAATACCATGGCTTGTCCGGGTGCTGGAGCAAGTTTGTGTCTTAACGGTACCAATACTAGTAATGCCACTGCCTCCGGAACTACGGACTCTGGTGACAATCGTCCTCAATATTACTCTCTTTGTTATATCATGAAGCTTTAAGGTCATGGCTGTTGACCCGCCATACAGGATTAAGAACATGGTCCCAGGAATGATAATGCTGTGGCATGGTAGTGAAGCCACGATACCAACCGGCTGGCACCTCTGCGATGGCACTGTGGGTACACCGAACCTTGTTGACAGATTCGTTTACTGTGCAACCGGAAATAAAGCCCCTGGTGTCACCGGTGGATCTACCGCCCACAAACACGCTTTTACCGGCGACGGCCATGCACATGATTTGCAATCCGGTGAAGAAATTATCGACTCAACGCCAGTAGGTGACCATGCTCACAGCACAAACGTCTCACCTGCATCTGGCGATACGGATAATAGTATCGGGACCGCCGCCTGGCCTCCTTATATTGCCTTATGCTATATCATGAAATTGTGAGGTATGTACCCATGTACAAAATGATTATCCACGTAACGCAGGAATTCGATAACGTCCGTTCCTGCGAAGAGTTTTACCATGAAATCACTGGGGAGCTGCGTCAGCACCCCGACATCCACATCAACGGCCAAATCGTAACAAAACTTGTAGGGTACTCTCCAGAGAACCCTGAAGGCCATGAGGTAAACCCATGAAAATCAACGGTGACTTTTTCAAGTGGTTAGCTTTCGCAATCCGTGTGATTCGTCTGCTAATCGAACTGTTTGGAGATGACGATGAGCAAGAAGCTGCCAAAAACAACCACATCGAAGTCTAAGCCAAAGGCCAAATCTGGTACAGTAGGCATGTCAATAAAGCTTGAAGATTCTGAATCTTCACAAAATATTTATTCTGGAGACTTGCCGCCCAGGCGTGCAGGTATGATTCGCAAGAACACACCCTGCTTCTAAGCCGTCAAAAAAGTTTTTAGGTACCATGATACCCTTGCGTACAACTCCTCTTGTACCCGTGACACCCTTTTTGCCCTGAAAACGGGTCCCGTCCGAATCCCCCCACCCCTGCCAGCTTGAATTTTTGCTGAATTCCCGTTGAAAAAGCCGATAGAGTAGGGGGAGAATCGAAAACGCAAAATGAATGACACGAATCGCAGCAGCATGATGGTGTTCTGTCGGAAAAGCGATAAACTTACTTCCATGAATTATACAAACAGCGTGAACATAAAATATTATCCCGGGACTTTGCGTACGTTGGCATTTGCTTTTTTTCTTTTTTTCTTTGACCCCGCCGCCCTCCGCTCGCCCTCCTTGGCTCGCTCCGGGCTCCGGGTGCTCGCTGCCGCTCCGCCCGTTCGGTTGTCGCGGCAGCGGGCTCGCTGCGCTCGTCGGAGCGTTTCTCCGCTTCTCCGGCTTCGCCCCCGCCTTCCCTCCCCCCGGTCGGCGGGGGCTATCGGTTTCCTACAGTTATCTTGTATGGTTTCCGTTTCCTCTGCCCTCGCTTGCTCGACCAGGGTCGTCTCGGTGCAGTGGCCCTCGCTCCTAAGTCTAGCTTCTATGCATTCGTCAGCCCTTGGCTTTGCTGTCGGGCTTCCCGCCCTCCTGTTTCGCAAAGCCCACGCGGGCAAAACAGCCGCGGGCACATCGGCTCGCGCCCTCACACGATGCACCCGCGGCATTGGATATTCGCTTCGCTCATGCCTATTTTCTTCGGCGAAAAACGCAGTCTCTGCATCCCTGCCATCGCTGCTCAAAAACAGGCGTGCTCGCCATTAGATGGCCTTGCAGGCCAAATTATTTTTGCTATTGCCTGTTTTTGTTTTCGCCTCAAAACGCGGCCTACGGCCGCACCGCCCGCTCCGCATCCGTCACGCCAGGCCCAAAAACGTGACCTGTCATGCCGGTCGCTATTGTCGCGGGCGGATACCAGTTGTGTTTGAATAGGCCTGCATTCGACCACAACTCACGTAGTCAATTCTAAATAGCGGACAGCCAGCCAGACCCTACAAATGCTCTCACGAGGGTGCTGGCTGCCTTGTAGGCCCCTTTGGTGAGCTGTTTGATAAAATCCACTAAATATTGTATTTTTCTCTTGACCAACACAACATATAGCCGATACTGCCCATAGCTACGAAAGGATAGGGCTCTGCTGGAGAGCACCCCGAGCGTTCGTGGCTGACAGGACACGGCAGCCGGCTTGACCGGTAAGCCAACCAGGAGCTGGTCAAGTCGGCTCTCTGCTGCTGTCCTGATCTGAAAGCGTAAAACTTCGCAGAGTAGCCGAAATGCCAATATCTCATCCGTCTTTACTTGATAACGAAGAAACATCTGAGCAGATTGACCCCCAACCCACCTACGCCGCCATATTAAGGCATTCCTG